>NZ_WNIJ01000005.1 GCF_009725755.1 Bombella sp. ESL0385 | reverse complement strand
GCGATGAAAATCGAGATGAAAAAGCCTAGCTGTAGCTTTTTTCTCTTGTTTTTGGGAAGCATGGTATGGGGGTTAGCTTTTAATACGCTCCCTACTTATGCGGCACCTGCTGGTGCGGTAGCGACAGTGGCGGCTAGTGATGGGGCGAAGACCTCTCCGATGGTGATGTCCGGTACTGCGGGGGAATGGGGGTATCGTTGTCTATTTCCCCCGACTAATCCGGCAGCGGGGCCGCAATTCTGTTTGATGCAGCAAAGCCTAATGATGCAGGGAGAGAGCGGTAAAGCCGAGTCTCTAGGCGCAGTCATCCTCGCCCGCGCGACTGAAAATACGGTAAGTGCGCCTCTCTCCAGCCGGCCTTGGCGGATGACAGTTGTAGTGCCGCTGGCTTTCTCTTTATTAACCCAACCGCGCCTCGCTCTGGATGGCAACAGCCCTATTACTCTGCGTTGGCAATCTTGTGTGTCTACAGGCTGTATGGCCTCGCTGGATCTGACTACAGCGCAGGTTGCGGAGTTCAGAGCAGGTAAAAACGGGCATATTATGGTGGATAAGGTAGTGGGTGGTACGTTGACCATCAATTTCGTCATGGATGGCGCCGTTGCCGCATTGGACCAGCTTGAAAGCTGGATCCATCAATCCCCGTTTCGCCGTTAAGACATCGGGGAGCAGGGAGAGGGTTAGCCTCGTCTGGTCGCTTTGAGGTGGCCGGTCCCATTTATAATTATGTATCATGATTGTGGCAAATTACAGGGCCTGCGGGTCGCTATAAAGCGATGGATGCTGCCTGCGAGAGAGGACCGAAAAGGGCGGGTACGTCTTTTCCTCTGGGGCATCCTCCTGGCTGTGTTATTGTCTAGTCTGACGGAGCCTGGGCGGGCAGAACCTTCAACACCGCCTGTGCTACCTGGCTTACCTGCTGGGCCGGGTTCGGCTCAGGATCAGTTTCAGCGGTTTCGTCAGCATCAGCAGCAGCTAGATTCCCTGCCTCCTCCTACGGCTAATGTGCAGATAGCCCCACAGCCAACGCCGCAAGATGCGTCCCCGGCCTGCATGGTCATTCATAAGATAAATATAAATGGAGCTCAGCATCTCCCTGCTGGAGAGCTTAAACATATCGCCACTGAGTATGAGGGGCGATGCCTTGCGGTAAAAGACCTCAATGCTCTGCTAAATCAGTTGAATGCGGCCTATGTAAAGCATGGCTACATCACCTCTCGCGCTTATCTGCCGGAGCAGACATTAAGCAGCGGTACGCTTACCGTCACGGTGGTGGAGGGGCAGCTTGAGGGGGTGGATATATAGGGTCGGGCACGGCGGTTAGTTGATGTCATGGCCTTCCCTGGGCTGAAGGGGCATATTCTCAATCTGCGCGACCTTGAGGAAGGTGTGGAGCAGATGAACCGCCTGCCCCATTTTGGTGCACAGATGAAGATTAGCCCCGGTACGAAGCCCGGTACGTCCCGCGTGACGGTCAATGCGCCGGAGCAGAACATCCTGCATGGTCAGCTCTGGGCGGATAATAACGGCCAGAAGGCGACAGGCCGAGTGGTTGGTCATGCGCTGCTGAGTGCGGAGAACCCGCTGGGTTTGTTAGATATGTGGTCGGTAGAATATGACCACTCTCTACGCGGGCCGAATCATGGGGCACGAGGTACGTCCTTCCTTTCAGCGAATGGGTCAATTCCCTTTGGATATTGGACGTTTTTTGGCTCGTGGTGGCAGTCGCAGGATGCTTATCCACTTTTAGCGGGAACGGATATTTATCACCTTACTGGCTCAAGAATGGACTGGCAGCTAGGGCTTTCTCGTACGCTATGGCGGAATAATACGGGCGTGACTACCGCGCAGGTTTCTTTTGAGCGCAAAAGCTTCGGTTCGCAGGTAGATCATACCAATGTTTGGAGCCAGAGCGGGCGGCAAGCTTACGTAAATGCCAATATTAGTGAATCTCTCCATGTCTGGGGGAGTAGCTGGTATATTACAGGCGGGGTGAAGATTGGTATAGACGGGGCGGGGAGTTGGAATTACTACGCCCATCCCGCCTGGAATGAGCCACATCGTGCTTATGTAAAGCCCATGCTGGATATTGATGGTTATGTGCCTTTTGCTGCGCGCTGGCTCTGGCATACCACCATGCATGGGGAGGTTAGCTCTCATGATCAGAACCCGACCAATGAGTTGCAAGTAGGCGGCCCATATACGGTACGCGGTTTTCTGGAGCAGGCGTTTGTCGGCAATAATGGTGGGTACATGCGTAATGACCTCTCCTTCTCACCGGAGACGGATACGCTGAGATGTGGCCCTTACACTGGGTTTTGTCGCGCTTTCTTCAAAGGAGTGCAGTTTTACGGCGCGCTGGATTTTGGCGTGGTGCGCGCCGGTTTTGCCTCGCGTGCGACCCCAGCGGTGTTGAAAGGCGGCGAGATGGCGGGGGTAGGGCTTGGCATCCGTAAGGCAAGCGGGGTGCTCTTTTGGGATGTGATGCTGACCCATGCCATCGCCCGTGGCCCGCTCCCTGCTGAGGGGCTGATTACCTTCTTCAGTGCTGGGATACGGATGTGAGTGAGATGATAGAGAATCAAAAGGTACATGATGACATGGTAGGGCCTTCCCTGTTCCAGCGGATTGTGAATCTCTTTTGTGCCTCTGTGCTGCTCATGGCCTCAACGGCCACACAGGCATTAGCCCAGCAAGCCCCACCGCAGATTGTGGTGGACCCGGCTGGCCATGGTCCCCATCCCGTGCTGGATAAGACCCAAAACGGACTTGACCAGATCAATATCATCCAGCCCAACGGGGCGGGTGTGTCTCATAATATGTTCCGTGCCTATGGGGTGCCTCAGCGTGGTGTAATCCTTAATAATGCTACTCATGATACTCAAACGAAGATAGGCGGTGTGGTGTTGGGTAATACCCAACTGCACGGCCATGCGGCGGGGCTGATCCTTAATGAGGTGACAGGCCCACTGCCCAGCCAGATATTGGGTTATACCGAGGTGGCAGGGAAGCAGGCTGCGGTGGTGATTGCTAACCCGAACGGGCTAACCTGCAATGGCTGTGGCTTTATCAATACGTCTCGTGTCACGTTGGCTACGGGTCATCCAGAGCTGAATAGTCAGGGCGGGTTACAGGCTTTTACCATTGCGGGTGGTACGGTGCATTTCGGGGCGCAGGGGGCTGATTTTGCCACTGTGCCAGTGTTAGACATCTTATCGCGGCGCGTGAAGATTGACGGGCAGGTTAATGCACAGCGGGTTAACCTTGTGCTGGGGCGTAATCATGTAGCTTATGGCAGCAATGCCGTTACACCCTTGGCGGATGATGGGCGCAAAAAGCCGGAATTAGCTGTTGATACTGCTGCGTTAGGCGGGTTGTACGCCAATAGCATCTATATGATCGTTAATGAGGCCGGGGCTGGTGTACGGGTGGATGGCACCATGGCCGCTAATGCCGGTGATATGCATTTGGATGGGCGGGGTAATCTTGTTCTTAATGGCACTATGGCGGCTTCTGGGAATGTGGTGGCGCATCAGACAGGGCCTATCCAGCTTGGCGCACAAGGGCACGTTTATGCCGGGGAGCAGGCGGAGATTCATAGCCAAGATGGGCTAGAGAATGCCGGTCACATTGCTACACAGAACGGTACGTTGAGCCTGCATACAGAGGGCGTGCTGAATAATAAGGGCATTATTTATAGTCAGAATGGTGCGGCCCATCTTCATGGGCATGACATTACCAATAGCGGGCAAATCATTACCGGACAGGATGCTTTGCATCTAGAGGCTGAGCAGCTCACGAATAAAGGCGGGTTGATTTACGGTAATGGAGGGGTTGAGGCGGTTATAGGTCGGCAGATTGATAACCGACAGGGTGTGATACAGGCAAATGCGGGAGACCTGCATTTAGCCACAGCTCAGCTTCTGAATGACGGGGGCGGATTGGTGGCACTCTCCCCCACTCATGGGTTGGTGATTGACCGGGGAGGTGATGGTACTCCCTCTGCCTCTGCACGCGACAGCCTGACAGATTTTCAGAATGGCCAAGGGCTTGTGGAGAGTGCGGGGGACCTTCGCCTTGCTGTTACGGGGTTGAACGGCTTGGATCAGCTCATAGCGGGGCGGGACCTTACTGTTACGACTGCTTCTTTGGTTGGGCGTGAGGTCTTGCAGGCTGGGCGTAATGTGGATGTCAGCTTGCCGGGGGCTTATAGCATCGCTCAGGGAGGGGGGATTCGCGCGGGGGGAGGTATTCAGCTCACGGCGGGTAGCGTGAGCAATGATGGCGCGCTTTCCGCTCAGGGAGGGGCACTGTCTGTTACGAGTGGGGGAGACCTGCGCAATACGGGGGTGATGGAAGGGGCTAGCGGGGTACGGTTGACCCTACCGGGCACCTTGACGAATAGCGAGGGGGCCATCCTTGCTGATAATGGTAGTATTGCCCTTAGTGGGCCGAATGGTCGGGCTATGGCAGGGCTTTACAATCAATCCGGCCAGATTACCGCCTCTGGGGCTACGAGTGACCTTGTTATTTTGGCGGATCAGCTGAGCAATACTATCCTTAAAGGCACGCAGGTTGCACAATCCCGCCATACCTTCTGGAGCCAGGGCCGGGGTGATGGGGATGCGGATATTGCTGTCCCTCAGGGTCTGTTGAACGCCCAAGGGACACAGGGGACGGGTTATGTGCGGTTGTTGGTTTCGCATAAACATCCCCGTGGGCGTCGTGGGGCTGCCCATGCCTATGAGGAAGAAACCCATACGAGTGCTAAGAGTGCCGAGCCTCTGCTCTCAGCGGGGCAGGACCTATTAATTACCAGTGCAGGCGGCATCCTTAATGATGGGGGTCATCTGGCGGCTGGGCGTGATGTTGCCCTTAGTGGTGGGGCTCTCAATAATATTGGCTATCAGAACGAGCGGCGGTTTTTCCTTTCTTGTGATGACCATGCAGGTTGTGGCTGGGATAGTAGCCATGCTGACCCAGCTTTTACCGGCTCTACCCCCGGTGGTAAGAAAGGTTACCGGCCGCCGGCGCAGCAATGGGGGCCGACAGTCCAACTTCCCGGCGTGCAGGGCAGTATTACGGCAGGCCGTACTATAGCGGGGGATTTCACTGGGGCGATTAATAACAGCACAAAGATTGCCCATGCTACGGCCCCTCTCTCTGGCCATAGTGCCGTGTCATTACCTGGCCTGCAAAGTGATAAGCTGACCCCGGTTCGTCCCGCTGATGCCGCAAAAGCCCATAACCTCACCTCTCTCCCGGGTTTTAATAGTGGCGATAGACCTACCCAAACCTTGCCTTCCGCAGGGATTAGCGGGGTGTTGGATAGTCTTTCTGCTGGGCATACGCTTTTTGTGCCTAATCGTTCTCCTTCTGTGCATTATCTTTTGGAGACGAACCCTCGTTACGCAAGCTTTGCGGGCCTTCATAGCTCGGATTATCTGTTGGGGCGTCTTGGTCATTCCATGGGGGATTATCGTTTCCTCGGGGATGGTGGGTTTGATGCCCGCTATATCCAGCAGCAGATTGTCTCGGCTACGGGGCAGGTCTTTTTGGGCGGGACGTACCAGACAGCCGACCAACAGATGCACAGTTTGTTGGATAATGCGGCCAATCAGGCCAAGGAGCTTGGTTTAACCTTCGGTGTGGCCTTAACCCCGGAGCAACAGGAGAAGCTGACACATAGCATCGTCTGGTATGTGCCTGTTAATGTAGATGGCCAGATGGTGTTGGCCCCTAAACTCTATCTCGCCCCCGGGGAGGAGCAGCTTGCTTCTGGTGGGGTGATAGCCGCTAAGACGATTACGCTTTCGGCAAATGAGGTGACCAATAGTGGGCTGATTACCGCTCAAGATGGGTTGGGTATTACCGCGATAGCAGGTGATTTAGCCAATCTGGGGGGCAGTATTAGCGGTAATGATGTGGCCTTGGCTGCCCTGCATGGCAATCTGCGCAATGAGAGCGTGCTAAACCAGCAGCGCATTGTAGGCGGCATGCAGGATGAGATGGTCCAGCAAGGCAGTATCCTCGCCCGTGGTAAGGCGCAGTTGCAGGCGGGGCAGGACATCACCTTCAAGGCGGGTAGCTTGAGTGCTGGAAGTGATGCCAGCCTTGTAGCGGGGCGTGATGTTACGCTGGATAGTCTGGCTGCTCGCGGGTCAGGTGGGGTGAGGAGACATCATTTCACGCAGACGGGCAGCTTTGTGAAGAATTACGGCTCCAGCGTGATGGGCAACGGGACGGTGGAGGTGACAGCCTTGGGGGGGAACCTTACCTTGGCAGGCTCTGGCGTTATGGCCGACAAGAATGCGCTTCTGCAAGCGAAGGATAATCTAGCCCTCAATGCTGTAACGGATGAGCAGCATAGCTATAGCCGGAGCGTTAGTCATGGTTTGTTGAGTAAAAAGACTATCGTCCAGAGTTCTGACAGTACGAGTGAGGTTGGTAGTCTTGTCGCCGCTAATGATAATATCGTGCTGAAATCTGGTGCGGATATGTCCATCAAAGGCACGGTTAGCGGTGGACAGAACGCAGCATTAACCGTTGGTGGCGCGCTTAGTATTGATGCGTTGAAGAACACAACGGCCTCTTATTTTGATCGCAAGAAGTCCGGTTTTAGTGTCTCCCTAGGTAAAGAGAGGAAATTTTCAGCCGGATTTGGGAAATCACATCTCACGATAACAGGGGAGAGTACGGATTGGACCCCCAGTACTCTTTCAGCAGGACAAGGTGATTTGGCCATTACGGCTGGAAAAGCTGTGAATCTGACGGCCTCATCGCTTAGTGCTGGGCGTGATCTTGCCGTGGATGGAGCATTAGTTGGCTTCCATGATCGTACTCAAGATTCTAAGCAGGTACGAAATAAAAAGACGTTTTTTATTGGTGGCTTTCTCGGCATATCGGATGATTCCTTAACGGGGCAGGCGATGCAAGCGGCTATTGCTGCTAGCCAAGTCCACGGTAAGGGCAGCGGGATGCTCAAGACGCTTAACGCCATGGAAGGTGCTTATGGCGTTGGAAGCGGGATTGCCAAGGCACTAAGTGAGAGGGCCTTGGCCCCGGCAGGTAGTCTGTATAACGGTGTTGGCAAGGGGAAAAGCCCGATGGGTACGAACCTTGTCGGGATCAAGGCTGGTATCGGCTTTAGAAGTAGTAAGAGTTACTCAGAGCAAAATAGTCATACAGTTGAGGGAGCAAGCGCAACAGCAGGGCGTCAACTGAGCATAGTAGCGCGCGGGAGTGATAGGAATGAGCCAGATAACGGCATCATTCATCTAACGGCGGCACAGCTGAAAGGGCAGGACATTACCCTTGATGCACAGAAGGATATCGCCCTTGATGCAGGCTGGAACCTTAATGATTCGTACAATCGCCACAAGAGTAGCTCGGCCTCGATTGGTGCGGAGGCAAATGTAGGGGCAACCAATTTTGGCTTTAGTGCGCAGGCATCGTTCCAGACACAAAAACAGGTCCAAGAGTCGTATAATCGACAGGCTGAGGATACTGTAATTTCTGCCACGCATGGAGTGCATCTTCATGCTGGGGACGTGATTGCCCTAAATGGGGCAGAAGTAATGGCGCAGCGGATTGATGCGCAAAGCCGGGCGTTAAGCATTATAAGCCCGCAAAATGTATCTGACTTTTGGAGCCACACTACGCAAGCGGGCGCGCATGCCTCGGCACCGATTATGACACGTGGCGAGTTCGGGCTCGGAGGGAGTTTCGAGCGGCAAAACATAAAAGATCACTTTGCTTCCACTGGGAAGACGCTTTCAGGGCTTTATGCGGGTAATCAGGGCATTGGTGTTGATGTTGCGGGTGATACGAGCCTGACAGCCGGTGTGATTTCTAGCACGGCGGATAAGAGCAAGAATTATCTGAATACCAAGAGCCTGACGGCGGGAAGTGTCAAAAATGTTTCAGCTTGGAAGAGCAGGAGTACTGGTGCCAGCCTAGATATTGGCAGCGACATGCTAAGCAGCGTGGGCGGCGTGCTGGGGACTATTGGGCTGAATGGCGTTGCCAATAGTGCGGGCATGATAGGTAGTAGCCGGACACATGATGAGAGCAGCGAGAGCCAGTCTGCTATTAGTGGCAATATTACCATCAATGCCCAGAGCCAGAATGGGAGCTATAGCCGTGATGTGGAGCATGCCAATAAGGCTTTAGCCAATAAGTTTGATGCGCAGAAACTCCAAAACCAACTACAGGCCAGCCAGCTAGGGACGCAGCTTGTGGGACAAGTTGTGGGCAGTGTGTTTGAGGGCATTGATGATGCCCGTGCTGCAGCGTATCGGACCAAGTTATATGGATACGATAGAAACTTCAAAAGTTATATTTCTTCAAAAGATTGATAAAAGAGACGATAAGAATGGTTTGTATGAAGCATATGAAATATGTAAAGGTTTTTTATAAAAGATGTTGATTTAGGCTATGGTTACTTTCTAAAAATAACAACATTATATATTGTCCTTATTAAGGTAAGCATGTTGTTGTGAGAGGGGTATAGGTCTGGAGGGGGGCTGCAAATAGTTTATGAGCTTTATGGGTGAGAGTTCTGTAGGATTAGAGGCAGATAAGCTTACACTAGGGAAAAGGATGTATAAGAGATGATTTCATTTAAAAAGATTGCATATACTAATGTTTTTATTTTATTGTTCAATCTACTAATTGAGATTTTTTATAGAAATCTGTTTTTTACAGCACTTTATATCTCTATAGAAATAGTAATTTTGTTTATCTTTTTTCGGAGGGTAGGGTTATATTTTCCAGAGCGTAAGGTTTATAAATATGGGAGAAGGTTAATTTTATTAATATACATATTACATTTGTTTATGCTTTTCTTTTTTAAAGTAGGGTCTACGCTTATATTATCTTTGATGATACCAATATTGCCTATTCTTATGTCGGTGAGTGCATTTGATATAATAGCTTGGACTTATCAAAAAGGTTTTTCTTATATAGCGAAAGATGTAACACGAGCAATCTTTTGTCCTATTGTTAATATATATATGTATGCATTATTTTTTAGGTGTTTAAAATCTTATTGGAAAGATGATTATAATTGCATTAGCAATCATGATAGAAAATATATAAATATTTATTTGTTAACTATTTTTATGCAATTCTTTATAATTCCAGTGTGCGTTGCAGTACTGATGCAGCATTATTAGTATGGATTTGGGATATTATTGGATATAATAGACCGAGAAATGTAGAAGATTAGCTCAATAAAAAGGCGCACCTAGGTGGATGCGCCTTTGTGTATCACAGCAATTCTAATTATTTAGACCAGCGTGACAGTTGTTTTGATGTTGCCTTTGGTGGCGTTGGCGTAGGGGCAGACGAACTCGGTTTTCTTCAGTAGCTCAACCGCTTTGGAGCGATCCATGCCGGGGATGGAGGCCTCGATAGCGACCTCAAGACCGAAACCGCCATCGCCACGGGGGCCGATGCCAACGGTGGCTTGCACATGGGTATCGGCTGGGATGTCGATTTTCTCCTCACCAGCAACGAACTTCATAGCACCGAGGAAGCAAGCTGCGTAGCCAGCGGCAAAAAGCTGCTCTGGGTTGTTTCCCTTGCCATCGCCGCCCATTTCTTTGGGGACGCCAAGCTTGACGTGGAAGCTCTTATCGGTTGTTTCGGCAGAGCCATCACGGCCACCGGTAGCGCGGGCTGTGGTTTTGTAAACGACATTAACGGACATCAACATAGCTCCCGGCCCGACCGGTTGCGGGCCTTCTAGGGTTGTCTGACAAGGCCTAGCTCGTAGCAACGAGTATGCCTTCCCCCCAGAGATGGGCCTTTTTGAGAGTAAGACAATGGGGGAAGAGGAAAATAATAGGGGCTAAGAGCCATAAGGCCCATCAGTGAGGTTGGGCGAGGAGACGGGGAGGTCTGCGAGGATGGCGATGTTGCTTTGGCAGCTGAGGACGGCGGCCTTCTCTGCAGGGGTAAGGCGGGCGAGGGCGATTTCGAGCGTTGGGCTTTCCTGCAATTTGAGGGAACCAGTGAGCAAGGGAACAGAGATAGGCTCCCCAGCTTTGCGCGGTGGGGGTAGCGTGGCGAGGTGGGCGTGCCGTAGGGCTGTATTGCTCCGCAGAGCGTGAAAGGCCTCTAAAATAACAGGGTGAGGGTGGTTGCGCTCTTCAGCGGCGCGTTGGAGGATGGGCGGAGGGGTTGTTTCTTCTGGGATGAGGAGTAACCCCGCTTTGCGGGCCCATGTCCCCCAAATGCGACTACCGGTTAGCCCGACAAGAGGAATAGCAATGAGCAGGCCAACCAAGACCGGGAGCATCCAAAGGAAAAGTGCGAGAGAGACCGACCAAGCGGCCGCACTGAGGACGAGGCCAAAGAGGCTATAAAGCCAATATTTACGAATTGTATCGCCCCAAGGCAGGCTACCATCATCACGATTTTGGGCAGACCAGCCGGAATCGCGGCCTAAGAGAATGGAGAGAATGGCCGAGGTTTGGATGAGCATAGCGATGGGGGCAATGAGCGCACCAAGAAGGGTCTCCAAAATAATGGAGATAGAAAGGCGTATGACCCCGCCCGCTTGTTGACGTTCCTGCTTATCAAAGCAAATAGCGAGGAAGGCGAGGGCCTTGGGGGCGAGCAGCACAACCATGGTTTGGATGAAAACCAGCCGCGCCAGGATGGGGTCCACATGGGGCCAATGTGGGTAGAGGCTGCGTTGGGTGCTGAAATATTCGGGGTGGTAGAAATGCGCTTGTAAAGCAATCAAAATCCCAAAAAGGAGAAAGAGCAGCCAAAGCGGGGACATGATGTAAGAGCCTATCCCTACCAACATGTGCGAGCGGCTGACCCAGTGCATACCCTTTGTAAAAAGGATGCGCGCATGTTGGAGATTGCCTTGGCACCAACGGCGGTCCCGCACGGCGATGTCGGTAAGGGAGGGGGGGCTTTCCTCATAAGACCCCATAAGGCCGGGGACCATATGGATGGCCCAGCCGCCACGGCGCATCAAAGCGGCCTCGATGAAGTCGTGACTAAGGATGTGCCCACCAAAGGGGGGCTTGCCGCGCAGATGGGGGAGGCCAGCTTGCTCGGCAAAGGCTTGAGTGCGGATAATGGCGTTATGGCCCCAATAATTGCCCTCTGAGCCATGCCACCAGGCAATGCCCTGAGCAATGAGCGGACCATAAACGCGTCCGGCGAATTGTTGTAGGCGGGCAAAAAGGGTCTGCCCTCCCACAATGACGGGGAGACTTTGGATGAGCCCGACTTGCTCATGCTGCTCCATTGCAGCAGCCATACGGACAATGAGACTGCCATCCATGAGGCTATCAGCATCAAGGGTGAGCATAGCTGGGTAAGCCCCACCAAAGCGTGTGACCCAGTCCGCAATGTTGCCGGCTTTGCGGTCCGTATTTTTAAAGCGGCGGCGATAGAAAAGATGCTGGCGTGCGTAAGCGTGTTGGTGGAGGTCCAGCACGGCTTGTTCTTCTTGCACCCAAATATCAGGGTTGGTCGTATCGGAGAGGATAAAGATGTCGAAATGCTCGCCACGGCCTGTCTCTTGCAAGCTTTTCAGCATAGCGCGGAGATTGAGCATCACGCGTTGAGGTGGCTCGTTATAAGTGGGGAGCAAGATGGCGGTGCGGCTTTTTAGCTCCGGCAGGGGGCCGGTGCGGCGGATGCCAAGGCCTAGCCCACCATGGCGCAGCATGGACCAGAACCCGCCTAAGGCTGATGCGCAGGAGAGGGAGATCCAAAAGCTGAGGATGGTAAATAGCCCTAGCATCACCATCCCGAGGAGGCTTGTGCCGAGTGAGTTAAAAACGGCATTGATTTTGACAACACTATAGGCTGTCAGCGCAAAGGCCATCCCAAACACAAAGAGGCGGCGTAGCCAGAGGAGGGTGGGTGTGGTCGGTAGCCGCCAGAAGGCCCGCCCATGTCGCTCCGGTGCTTTATGGAGGGATTGCACCGGCATGGACAGGGGGGATTCAGGTGGCAGGAAGGTAGTGATGTGAGGGCTGGTCATGGGGTAATTAAGCGGTCCAGCGGTAGAGCCATGTTTCAGAAAGGGGGCCTTGGGCACTGGCGAGTTGGACATGCAGCTCGCATAATTTGGCGGCTCCGGGGTCTAGTTGGAAGAAGGCGCGCACGCCATTAATTTCCGGATTAGGCATAATGGTGATGGCAGAAATCTCCCCCGCAGAGCTCTGGGCGAGGAGATGATAAGCTGTGTCACTGGGGAGGGTGCGGAAGGGTTCGCCGTCAAAATCGAGGACGAATTGCACTTTCTCTGGATGGTCGGTTACAGCACCGACGCGTGTATCATGAATGCGCGCAAGATGTGTTGGCCAAGGCGTATCCCACCCCCAATACATCCGATAGGTGAAGTTATAGCTCTGCCCTGCTTTTAGCGGTTGGTTAGGCCGCCAGAAGGAGACGATATTATCATTGACCTCACTAGGGGTGGGGATTTCGACAAGTTGAACGCCGCCTTCCCCCCAATTTCCAATAGGTTCGACCCATAAAGAGGGACGTTTTTCGTAATGGAGGGCGAGGTCTTCATAATCGTGAAAATTACGTTTGCGCTGCATCAGCCCATAGCCGTAAGGCCCTGCATCACTAAAGGAGGAGAGTTGAAGGTCGGTTGGGTTTGTGAGTGGGCGGTAGATGTTTTGGCCTGCCCCTGTCCATATTTGGAGGGCCTCACTATCATGCGCAGCAGGCCGCCAGTCATTAATGTGGGTCCGGTCATTTGCGTCAAAATAATACATGCCTGTTAGGGGCGCGATTCCTCCCGCTGTGATGTCCGTGCGGGGGAAGAAGGAGGATTGGACATCAAAGAGGGTCGTCTCACCGGGGCGAATGGTGAAACGAAAGGCCCCCGTAAGGGAGGGGCTATCCATTAACGCATGGAGGATGAGAGATTGGCTACCGGGGACGGGTTTCTCCAACCAAAAGCTGCGGAATGTGGGGAACTCCTCCCCCGTTGGGGTGCCGGTATCTTTTGCAAAGCCACGGGCGGAGAGGCCGTAAGTTTGCCCCTTAGCAACCGCGCGGAAATAGGATGCCCCGAGGAATACGGCACATTCTTCCATCACACCGGGATGATTGAGGGCATAACGGATGCGTAAGCCAGAGAAGCCTTCCCCCCCGGTCAGGTTTAGGGAAGGGTCTTTACTGGTGAACATATCGGCCGTGTAGTTAACAGGGCGTGCTGTACCGTCATGGACCTCATAAACATCAATAAGCTGCTTATAGAGATACCCGCGCGGGAAGAACTCAACATCAAAAGCGAGGTTGTCTTGCTTCCATAATGCTTTTTCTGAATTGAACTGAACGGCAGAGAATTGGTCAAAATTCATATGAGCCAGCGCATCGGGGAGGTCCTTGCGCGGGGGCTTGTAGCTTTTAGAGGCAAGGTCGCGCGCTAATGTGCGGACGGTGCTGTCATCAAATGGGGTAGCGGAGCCATCATCAGCATGAGCATGGCGTGCGGAGCTTGCACCAAGAGCAAGCCCTGCCCCTAAGCCTACGCCTGTTTTAACTATCGTTCGCCGTGTGATTTTCATGATGATACTGACAAACCCTATCTATATCTCTGCAATTTGCTTCTCTTTACCCTGATATGGAAGGGGGAGGGAATGGGCATTGCACGGATAGATATATTAAAAAAATGTAGCTTTTTAAGGGCTAAGCCGTTCTAGGTCGCCAGTAATGCTCCCAAGGGGGCAGTTGAGCGGCTATGTGGCGGAGTGTGGTAGCGGTAGGTGTGGTCGTTAGTGGGGAGACATGGAGGAGAGGCCGACAATGGCTTACATCCTCCAATATCTGGGTGTTTTGTGGGGATTCGACCCCATTAGTGATGAAGCCAAGGACGGGAATCCCACGTTGATACAGGGCCTCAAGGCTTAAAAGGGTGTGATTAAGTGTGCCTAAATTGCTGCGGGTGACGAGGATGACGGGCAAGCCAAGTTGGGCGATGAAGTCAATCATCAACATAGTCTTCGTCAGTGGCACCATAAGGCCGCCTGCGCCTTCTATAATCAAGGGGGCGTGGGGGGCTTCTGGTAGGGTAAGCTGTTCGGGGTGGAGGGTTATGCCCTCAAGCGCGCTGGCAGCAGCGGGGGCGAGCGGGGCTTGCAGCGCGTAAGCTGGGGGGAGGATATGGTCTTGGGGGAGTTCTGTAAGCTGTTGGACGGTCTCAGTATCGCCGGGCTCCTCAGCAAGGCCGGTTTGGAAGGGCTTCCAATAGGTTCCATGCCACGCGCGTGTTAGGGCGGCACTGATGAGCGTTTTGCCGATTCCTGTATCCGTCCCGGTGACAAAGACGCCTTTTGGCGGGTGGGGTGGCAGTGGGGGAGGAGGGGCATAGAGCATGGGTTACACTCCCTTTTGGAAGAGGCCGAAGGCGGCATGATAGGTCACATGGTCGTAATGGGCATCAAAATACCGCATCGCTTTGCGGAGCTGGGCGGCAGGGCGATGGGTGTGACGTGGCAGGGAGGCCCCAATGCGGCGCAAGCCTTGGAGGAAGTCCCGCGCAGATGGGATAGGGTCGTGCATGGCTTCACCCCGCCAGACACCCCGGCCATGAGCGGGCCAGTCTTGCTCTAGCTGGGTGAGGGTAGGGTAGTCTGGCACACCGCAAGCGGTCGCGGTGGCGTGGCAGCTTTCCCGCCATTGGTGCAAGCTGCCTGCCTGTAAGGTGCTGACCATAAGCCGTCCGCCGGGGCGTAAAAGCTGTGTAAGGGCTTGGAAAGCGCGGGCGCGGTCCTCAAACCATTGGAGGCAAAGATTAGAGGTGATGAGGTCGAACCCTTCTGGCGGGGCTTGGTGGGGGAGGGGGGCCTCACCATCCATGACATAGCAGCGTATGTGCGCGGGTAGGGCGGCGCAGTGGTAGCGGGTGCGCTCTACCATAGCGGGGGCGATGTCGGTGAGGTGGTAATGACCTTGTGGAAAGGCCTCAATGAGGGCGCGGCTGAGTAAGCCTGTCCCACAGCCGAACTCTAAAATATGTTTGGGTTTTTCCGTGCGATGTTCTTTCTTAATCCATGAGGCAAGTGTTGTGGCGCAGCGTTTTTGGATGGAAGCGGCTTGCTCATAATGATGGGCGGCATCAAAGCGGGCGGTGATGGTGGCTTTGCGGTGGTTTGTCATAAGGAAGCGTTGATGATGCGTGTGAGAAAGGCTGCACACTCTTGTGGGTGCGTGAGGGGGAGGCGATGGCCGCCTGTGCGTTCTACTCCCCACGCCGCAGCTCCCATGCCGGAACGCGCGGGGATGAGGGGGTCATCCACACAATGGAGGCTATAAAGCCGCCCCTGCCAATAAGGCAAATGGTCGCGGTGATCGATCGTCTCGAGCATGGTGAGACCGTCCGTTAAAGCGGGGAGATTGAGTGTTGAGGGTAGGGTGGGGTCTGGCTCCCCACACATATGGCGGAATTGCCGCAGGACGGTTGCAGGCTGGCGTTCAAATTGCCGTATCATGCGGTGCATAATGCGTGGGGGGAGGCCCTCTGGGTAATCGGGGGCTGCGGTAAAGCGAGCAAAGCCGTTAAAGCTGATAAGCCCACGGCAGAGAGGGGAGCGTAACGTGAGCAAAGCGCAGGCCCCTGCGGAGTGACCAACGGCCCAAAAGGGAACCTCTGGTAATGGGGGGTGAGCAGGGGAGCCAAAATAGCCTGCATCAGCACAGATATGCTGCCATGAGGGGAGATGCGTGTGCAGCCCCTCCCAAAAATGGGCATCATACCCCCAGCCATGAAGATAATAGAGAGTGGTCATCAGGCGGCATGGCTCCTCAAGCTAGAGAGGAGGGCCTCGCCGAGCTGGTCAATCATTGAGGTAGAGAGCTGGCTTGTTAAAGCGATGCGGAGGCGGGCTGTGCCGGGGGGAACCGTTGGCGGGCGGATAGCCACGCTGAGAAAGCCGCGTGCCTCCAAAGCGTGGGCTATCTGTAAAGCGGTGTGGCTTTCCCCAACCATAATGGGGATGATGTGCGTGCTAGAGGCCCCCGTATTCCAGCCTGCGTCTTGAAGGTGAGAGCGGAGACGGTCGGCTTGTTTTTGGAGGTGGCAACGCTCATGCTCTAAGTGGGGCGCGAGCTCTAACGCTGCGTCTAAAGCACCAAGGCAAGCGGGAGGCAGGGCCGTGCTGTAAATAAAGCCGGAAGCGTGATTGAGTAGATAATCACATAAGGCGCGGCTGCCTGTGACAAAGGCCCCCATCCCCCCGAGGGCTTTGCTGGCTGTACTCATGGTAATATCGGCCATGCCTTGGGTAAGGCCGCGCCCTTCTGGCCCTAGTACAGCGGTTGCGTGGGCTTCATCTACATAAAGAAAGGCTTCGTAACGTTTAGCGAGGGCGCGTAGGGCGGCAATATCGGCTCGGTCGCCATCCATGGAGAAAACACTCTCCGTGATGATGAACTTTAAGCCCGGTTGGGAGGCATGGCGGTGGAGGAGGGTTTCCAAATGGGTGAGGTCATTATGGCGGAAGCGGATTTGCCGTACCCCTGCTGCTAAACAGCCCTGATGAAGGCTGGCATGGTTAAGCTTATCCATAAAAAAGAGCGCAGGATGGCCCATCTGGCGAAGCGATAGCTGGTTGAGGGCTGGCAGGAGGGAGGCATTGGCTTGCCATCCGCTGGCAAAGAGCAAAGCCGCTTCGCTCTTTTTAAAAGCCGCAAGTTTAGCCTCTAGCTCTGTGTGGAGGGGCAAGGTCCCGCTGACAAGGCGGGAGGCCCGTGCTCCAGTGCCGTAACGCTCCGCCCACTCTGCGGCGCGGTGGCGTAATAGGGGGTGATGGGCGAGGCCGAGATAATCGTTGGAGGTGACATCAATCAGGGCGCGCCCTTGGCGGATGAGCCGTTCCCCTTGCCGCATCATTGGGGTGAGATGGCGGCGTGTATGGTGCTTGTCACGCTCTTGGAGAGCGGCATGGAGAGCGTTTTGAAGGTGATTCATCCTAGATGCTCTTTTAGGACACGCTTTATAGCCCCAGTGAGGTGGGTGAGTTCATCTGAGGTGATGGTAAAGGCGGGGGTAAGGTAAATAATGCGCCGGAAGGGCCGTATCCATACGCCCTCTTTAAGGAAGGCGCGTTTTAGGGCTTCAGGGTCATCTAATCTTTCAAGCTCTACAACGCCAATGGCCCCAAGAGTGCGGACATCGCGCACGCCGGGTAGGTGACGGCATGGCTCTAGCTCATGGGTCATTTGGGTATGAATGGCGCGGACTTGCTCTAGCCGGGGTTCTTGGTCGAAAAGATCAAGCGAGGCATTAGCAACCGCGCAGGCGAGTGGATTGGCCATAAAGGTGGGGCCGTGCATGAGGGCGTGGAGGGGATTGTCCGAGAGAAAAGCCTCAAAAACTGTTTTGCGGGCCACTGTTGCGGCGAGTGGCATGGTCCCTGCTGTGAGGGCCTTGGAGAGGGCGATGATGTCTGGTGTGATGTCGGCTTGCTCGCAGGCAAAGAAGGTGCCTGTGCGGCCAAAACCGGTAAAGACTTCATCCAAAATCAGCAAAATTCCGTAAGAATCGCAGAGGCGGCGGAGCTGGCGAAGGGTTTCTGCGGTGTGAAAGAGCATCCCTCCCGCCCCTTGGACGAGAGGCTCAACAATGAGAGCAGCGATTTCATGGCCTTGTCGGGCGAGGAGGGCCTCCAAAGCGGCGGAATGTGCGAGCGTGGTTGGGAGGTCTGCAAGGATTTGCTGCGGTAAAGCTGCGCCAAAGAGGCGGTGCATTCCTTCTTCAGGGTCACAAATGGCCATCATCGCTAGGGTATCGCCATGATAGCCCCCGCGGAAGGAGAGTAGCTTGTGCCGTCCTGTATGGCCTTTATTGAGATGATATTGAATGGCCATTTTCGCTGCGACTTCCATCGCGACAGAGCCAGAATCTGTAAAAAAGACGCGCTCTAAGTCGCCCGGTAAGCGGGCGGCGAGCCGTTGGGCAAGGGTTATGGCTGGTTGATGGACCATACCGCCAAACATGACATGGGGCATGCGCTCAGCTTGTGTGATAAGCGCGCGGCGTATGGAAGGGTGGTTATAGCCGTGGCAGGCTGTCCACCAAGAGGCAATGCCATCTATGAGGGTGCGCCCATCAGCAAGGGTGATGGTACTACCAGAGGTTGCTTGTGCTTCAACCGGGAAGGGAGCGGTATGCATTTGGCTATAAGGTAGCCAGAGATGAGGGAGGGTGCTGGCAGTGTTCATAGGTTAAGGGTGATAGGGCCGTTAGGATAAGAGGATGAACATGATGAGCTGGTAATGTCCCTTAAAGGAGGAAGGGAGACAAGGGGGCAGGCTATCTTATTGGGAAGATTGCAAAAAACTCACTTGACGTTAAGTTACCTGTATCTAAAGGGATGGTTATCTATAGGGCTATTCTCACCTAAATAAATGGAGAACGGCTAATGTGGGCATTGTATGAGGATTGAGGAAGACATCATGGTGAAGATGCGTGCTTTGTTGGCGGTTCTGGTTGTGCCGTTTTTGGCTTTAACGGCATGTGAGACACCGGGGCAGGAATCACGGCCTGATGTGTATGATCAATCCCAAGTCAATACCGTGCAGCGGGGCCGTGTTGTACAGATTATCTCTGTCTCTGTGGCGCGTGTTAATGTTGATAATGCGCGTAATCGGCGTACCGCTAAGATTGTAGGTGGCCTTGTAGGGGCAGCTTTAGGGAGCGGTTTGGCCGTTGGTGCGGGTCATTCTGGCTGGGGTGGCGGTTTGGCTGCTGGTGCTGGTGGGGCTATTGGTGGGTCCCTTGTTGGCGGGCAGGTTGTAGGTGATCATACACTCGTTAAAGGTGTGACGATTGCCTATCAGGACCGTGCAGGTGGGGAGGTGCTTCTTTCCACCCAAGTGGGACGGACATGCGAATATAAGCCCGGTACGGCGTTATTGGTCTCCACAGGGGGGACGGGGACGCGTGTTCAGCCTAATGCGGCATGTCCGCGCCGGTAAAGCTGTGTGAAGGAGGGTGAATGATGCGGCATAATAGATGGGCTGTAGGCTGTGCTTTTAGCCTTATTCTGGCTCTTTATGGTGGGGCGGTTTATGCACAAGCGATGGACCCCACACAGTTAGAGCATTTAGGCCAGATTCAGGATAGCCAAGACCAACGCCGCGTCTCTTTGGAGGTTGCGCAGCAGCAAGCCGCACAACGGGCGGCCCAAGCACGAGTGCGTCAGCGGCAACAGGATGAGGCTTATGCAGCGCGTATTGCTGCCGCACAACGTGCGCGTGCTGAGACGGATTGGCAGGATGACCGGCAATATCGTGAGGCAAGCCGTGCTATTGCGTTGCAGAAACAGCAGCTTGAGCTCAAAATGTTGGAGAGCCGTGTGAGCCATGAGGATGAGTTCGTCAAAGCGGATTTAGCGCAGAAACAAGCGCAGACGGAGCAATTACGCCAAGCGGCGCAGGGCGATGTTGCGTTGAAGACAGACCTTGGGCAGGCCGCAAAAATGGCGCAACGCCATTGGTGGGAACAATAAGAACATCGGAAAGATAGCGATGGGAGAGGGCATGATGATGAGGCAGCTTATAAAATATGGCGTGTTTAGCCTGCTAGTGCTGGGGGTTGCCTCGGTATCTCATGCAGCAACAAGCTTGCCTGATAAGGTGCCATTTCTACGAGAGACCTATCAAGATTGGCAGCTTGCCTGCCAAGCACCGGGTGGGACTAATAAAAGCGGTGAGGTCAAATGTGTGGCGACGCAAAGGGCGATTGATGTTCATACTCATAAGAGTGTGATGAGTTTACGGCTAGAGCCTGATGGCGAGCAAGTGCGTGGTGTGGTGACGGTCTCCTTCGGGTTGGATTTATTGCATGGGTTAACCCTAACCAACGCCTCTCAGCCGGTAGGGGATATTTATTCCTTCTCGACCTGTTTGCCGACAGGTTGCCTTGTGCCTCTTACATTTGATGATGGGCAATGGCGCACGCTTTTAAAAGATAATATCGGGACATTTACGGCGTTGAGTTTTTCTGGTCAGCCGGTCAAGTTGCTTTTCTCTACGCGAGGGTTAGAGCAAGCTATGCGGCGTGCGCGGGATTTAACGCAATAAATCTCGGTTGCGCTGACCCATACCTTACCTATGTGCCGCAGAATGTGTAACGCACTTCCTCCTCTGGTGAGGGGGTGGCAGTAAGGGCATCGTCTGCCTCGGCAAAGGGGGTTTTGAGGGCCTCATGCAGGCGATGGAAGGGTTGATAGTCCCCTTTGAGAGCTTGGGAAAGTGCGTTTTCTATTTGATGATTACGCGGGATAATGCGCGGATTAGTGGCCTGCATGGCCTCTTGCCGTGCCTTGGGGGAGCGTTCTTCTAGCGTAAGGCGGTGGAGTAGCTCTGTCCGGCAGAGGTCAAAATGGCCTTTATTAGTGGGGAATAAGTCTCGTACATTATGATAGTGTCCTTCCACCGCCACGGATGTAGAGCTAAGCATACGGAATATATTGGTGAAGTCTGCTTGGCCAGTATGCATGGTTTCTAACAGATGTTCTAATAGGCGAATATCGTGCTCGTCTTGCTTCTCAAGACCTAGTTTACGGCGAAAGCCTGAGAGCCAGTTATGATGAAAGAGGTGATCAAACTCATGCAGGGCCTCTTGTGCTTGCTCAATAGCGCGGTGTTCATCTTCATCGAACAAAGGAAAGAGACATTCTGCTAAGCGGCTAAGATTCCAGAGGGCAAGAGCTGGTTGGCGGCCATAAGCGTAGCGGCCATCTTTATCAATAAAGCTGAAATGCTTCATCGGGTCGAAACGGTCCATAAAGGCGCAAGGACCGTAATCGAGAGTTTCGCCAGAGAGGGCGCAATTATCGGTATTCATCACCCCATGGATGAAGCCGACCTCCATCCAGCGGGCAGTGAGGGCTGCGTGTTTTTGGATAACCAGTTTCAGCAGATTATAATAACGTGTTGGTCCATCCTCCTCAGCAAGATGGGGGAAAAGCCGTTGGATTGTAAAATCCGCTACGTCACGCACACGCTCTAACCCGCCATGAGCAGCAGCATATTGGAAGCTGCCTACCCGGATATGGCTGCGTGCTACTCGGACGATGAGCGCACCGGGGACAGGGCCACTATTGCGCTCTATTGTTTCTCCCGTGGTGAGGACTGCTAGGGCGCGTGTTGTGGGGATGTTAAGGGCATGCATAGCCTCGCTGACGATATATTCACGCAGGGCAGGGCCGAGTGTGTTTTTACCGTCCCCTCCACGGGAGAAGGGGGTCCGCCCGCTTCCTTTAATTTGGAGTTCCATCATAGTGCCGTTTTGGTCTTGGCAATCGGCAATGAGGGCGGCGCGGCCATCGCCCAGAGAGGGTACAAATTGGCCAAACTGATGCCCAGCATAAGCGGTCGCAACGGGGCTTTGGGGGGATGGGGTGGGCAAAAGACCTTGGCTGAGAAAGGCAATTCCCGCAGGGGAGTGTAGCCAGGCCACATCCAACCCTAAATCATGGGCTAAGGTCTCATTAAGGGCGATAATCTGTGGGGCAGGCGGCGGTAATGGAGTGATGGGCTTATGGAAGAAGTCTGATAAATGGCGTGTATAAAGTGGGGTTGTGAGCATGACGGCTACCTTTGGATAGCTGAGCGGCGAGGAGTTGAGGGAGGGATGAAGGCCTAGAGGCCGTTTTTTGTCACATAGGGAGGCTGTTTGTAAAATGAAAGGAGGGTCATATAGGCTAAAAAGGGGTAGGAATGGTTTTGTGCCCTTGCTGTCTGGGGTGACACATTATAGATTTCGCGCTTAATAGAATATAAACTAGGGGTGTGTACGTATAAACCCCATCATAGTAGACGAGATAAGGTAAGGATATTCTGTGGAGAACCAGCCCCCAACTGGCAAGCAGGCTTCTGGGCAGAAGGCCGAGCGGGTAAATCCGGTCTATATTCGCCTACGGGCTGTTATGGCCGCAGCGCGTTACCATGGTATAGAGCTGGATCTACGCGACTTCGCGGCAGAGCCGGGGGAATCGTCCCCCTCTCCAGCGACATTGGTGCGTTGGTTGCGGGATTATGGGGCGGTTGCCAAGGGGATGCGCCTGCGGTGGCGGTACCTTGTCAAGTTAGGCTATACGCCGCCAGTGGTGCTTCTCTTTCGTGATGGCTCTGCGGGCCTGCTAGTCCGTACGGACCCAGAGAAAGGGATTGTTTGGCTGCGTGACCCGTTGAAGGGGGAAGGAGAGCCGCCTGTCCCTGTCGATGAGCTGCGGTTGATGCAGCTTTGGACGGGCGATGTTGTTCTTATCAAACGGCGGTCTGATGAGTCGGAATCCGATGCGGTGTTCGACTTCTATTGGTTTGCCAAGATGGTCCTGCGGGAGAAGAAAGGCCTGCGGGATATTATCTTTGCCTCTATGATTGTCAGTGTGTTGGGGCTTTTCCCAGCGATGATTGTCATGCAGGTGGTTGATAGGGTTATCAATTATCACTCTATGGCGACATTGGTCTCTTTGAGTGGTTTTGTGTTGATTCTCAGCTTGTATGAGATTTTGCTGACTTATGCTCGGCAAGAGCTGATGCTCATTGTCACAACGCGCATTGATGCGCGTATCTCCCTCCATGCGTTTAACCGTCTGTTGGCTCTGCCGTTGGAGTTCTACGAGCGGCAGCAGGCTGGTGAGGTGCTAGGCCGCTTTCATTCCATCTTCAAAGTACGTGACTTTATGACCGGGCAGGTGATGAACACCCTGCTTGATATGTTCATGCTAATGGTTGTGATGCCCGTTCTCTTTTATATGAGCTCCACTATGGCGTGGTTGACCCTGCTTTGTGCTGGGGGCATCGGGTTGATTGTTGTTATCATGCTCCCCGTTGTTAGCCGCGTTGCTGGGAAGATGGTGCGGGCAGAGATGCAGCGCGGGGCGACTTTATATGAGACTGTTGCGGGGATTCGGACGGTTAAGACGCTCGCTTTAGAGGCCACAAGGCGGGCAGAGTGGGATGAGCGCACGGCCACGGTGATTCATTGGCGGTTAGCCTCCCAGCGTTTGTCTAATTGGGTGAATACGTTGGTGCAGCCGCTCAATATGTTCATTAATCGTGGGATTATCCTAGTGGGGGCTTATTTGGTTCTTACCGATTCTGACACGATGCAGGGCGGTGCACTTATGGCCTTTATGATGCTGGGCGGACGTGTCGCCGCCCCGCTGGTGAGTTTGGCTAAATTGATGGAATCCATCAATGAAGTTACGGTTTCGCTTGGGGAAGCGGGAGCGGTATTGAACCAGCCGACAGAAACATACGCTCTTACTCATGGGATGCGCCCTGTTATCAAAGGGGCTCTTAGTTTTGATAGCATCAACTTTACCTATCCGGGGGCGGCTAATAAGGCCCTGTCTGATGTTAATTTTGAGGTTCCTGCGGGGACGATGCTCGGCCTTGTGGGGCGGTCTGGATCCGGTAAATCTACCATTACGCGCCTGTTGCAGGGGGTGAGTCGTAATTATCAAGGGTATCTCCGTCTCGATGGGGTCGATTTGCGCGAGATTAACTTGCATTATTTGCGGCGGTCTTTTGGTGTTGTGTTGCAGGATAACTTCCTCTTTCGCGGCACGATTCACGATAATATCACCGCCGGGCGACCGGGTTTGACGTTGGATGATGTTATCCGTGCAGCCCGCCTAGCTGGAGCGGAGGAGTTTATTGAGCGTATGCCTGCGGGCTATGAGACGTGGATTGAGGAAGGCTCTACCAATATTTCCGGTGGGCAGCGGCAGCGTTTGGCGATTGCGCGTGCTGTGATTTCCGACCCTAAATTGATGATTTTGGATGAAGCAACCTCCGCTCTGGACCCGGAATCAGAAGCTTTGGTGAATGCGAATTTGCAAAATCTGGCAAAGGGGCGGACGATGGTGATTGTTTCCCATCGCCTCTCCTCTTTGGTGAAATGTGACCAAATTGCTGTTCTTGACCAAGGGCGTGTTGTGGATATTGCTCCACATGAAACCTTGTTGGAGCGTTGTGATGTGTATCGAACACTCTGGTTACAGCAAAATCGGCATTTAGAAGCAGCAGAATCGTCCCCCTCACGCGGGGCGGCGCGAGACGATAATCACCCCGCAGGAGGGCAGGACTGATGAGTAATCATAAATCGACCAGCCCCGCCCCCCAGCGCGATGGAGGCACGCGGGAAGATGTGTCTGATACCTCTATGGAGGCAGTAAGCGTAAAGGGCCCGCGTAAGGCAGATGATCCGTACGCTCCGCATGACATGCCCGTTGCGTTGTTGGAGTTCCACTCCCCAACGCTAGGGCTTGTTAATATGCCCATGACGGCTTCGGCTCGTTATATCATTTGGATTGTTGGCTCGTTGGTCTTGGCCTCTATTGCAGCGATGGGGTTGTTCCCGGTTAATAAGGTGGTTACGGCGACTGGGCGGCTTATTTCGACAGAGCCTATTGCGATTATTCAGCCCTCAGCTATGGGGCGTGTAAAGACGATCAATGTCAGTGTGGGGCAATATGTCCGTAAAGGGCAGGTTATGGCGCGGCTGGACCCTACATTGAGCGATGCGGATATGGAGAATCTTTCCGCTCAGATGCTCTCTCTCCAAGCAGAGGTGGTACGGCTTAAAGCGCAGGCGAGCAATCAGACATATCATGTGGATATGAATGTCCCTGCCTCCCTCCAGCAGCAGGAAGTCTTCCTTAAAATGCAGGCTGATTATCAAGCGCATTTGCAGGATTATGATCGCCGCATTGCAGGGATGCAGAATGATTTGCAGGCCGCTAAGGGCAATGTCGCGATGTATAGCAGCAAGCTGCGTGTAACGCGTGCTGTGCTGGATATGCGCCAACGTGAACAGAAGGAGGCTGTAGGCTCTCGCTTATCTACCCTTGGGGCGCAAGATGCTGTGATGGATACAGAGCGGCTTCTCATTGCTGCTCAGCAGGAAGTGGGGGGAACACAAAACCGCCTTATAGCTCTCCAAGCTCAGCGTGATAGCTATGTCCACTCATGGATGGTGAGCATTTATAACCAGCTTGTGACAGATGAGCGAAAACTGGACCAGTTGAGAAGCCAATATCGTAAGGGCCGTGAAGCCCAAAAGGATATTGACCTTCGTGCGCCAGCAAATGGAATTGTCCTTACCATTGCGCCGATTTCTGTTGGGTCTATGGTTTCGCCCACTGTGCGGGTGATGACGTTGGAGCCAACCGATACAGGGATGGAAGTTGAGGCGATTATGAGCCCGCAGGATAGTGCCTATGTGCGGGAGGGGCATCATGCGATTATTAAATTCGCGAGCTTTCCTTATGTGCAATATGGCGGGGCTAAAGGGACGGTTCGGCTTATTAGTGCCGATACGTTCTTGCCGCCGGAGATGGTGGAGGGGAATATCCGCGCAGGGATAGACCCATCTGCGTTGATGAAGTCAGGCGGAGCAGCGATTTTCTATCGTGTTCGGTTGAAGATTGATAAATATACGTTGCATGGTCAGCCGTCCTTCTTCCATCCAAGCCCTGGTATGCCCATTACGGCGGATATTGATGTTGGTAAGCGGACGATTCTGGAATATCTGTTTAGTCGTGCTGTGCCGATTGCAACAGATGGTATGAAGGAACCCTCATAAAGGGAGGGTATAGTCATGGCGGGCCGTTTTGAATTTTTTAACTCCGTTCCCCGTAAGCTGAATCGTGCTCAGCGGTTGCAAGAGCGGGGGAAGGCCACGCAAGCCTTCTCCCTCCTAGCGCGGCTGGCAGGCTCTGGTGTGCCAGAGGCAGCGTATAAGGTCGGGCAATGCTATCTTGCTGGGCAAGGCACGCCGCCTTCGTTGGAGGAAGGAGCCCGATGGACGTATCGCGCGGCAGCAGCAGGGTTGGTAGAGGCCTGCTTTACCTTGGCGACCTTATGCGCCATGGGGTTACCGTCTGATTTTGACCCTACAACCCCTGCTGCTGTGGAGAGAGGGCTTTATGACCCCGCTCAGGAAGGTGAGGAGGAAGGATACGCGCCTAACTTTACGCAGGCCCGTTTTTGGGCGGAGCGTGGGGCTGAGGCAGGGCATGTCGAATCCCAAGCTTTATTAGGGCATATTTTTAATCATGGCCCTGAAGATGTGCGGGATAATGAGGCTGCACGGCATTGGTATGGGCAAGCTGTGCGGGGCGGGTCCTTACAAGCAGCTTTGGGGCTAGGGCTTATCCTGCTGGATGAAGCTGTAGATGATGCTCAGCGTGCTTATGCGATGGCTTTGGTGCAGCGGGCAGCAGATGGTGGTGTGGGAATCGCCAATGCGGCGATGGGCTGGCTGTATGAGCATGGTGTTGGCGGGCAGAAGCGTGATGCCGAAAAAGCAGCAGCCTATTATAAGCAAGCCGCAGAGTTAGAGATTCCGTCAGCCCAAGCACGTTATGGCTTGATGTTGCTGAAAGGTGTTGGGGTTACGCCTAACCCTGTGCAAGCGGAAACATGGTTGCGCCGGGCTGCTTATGGGGGAGACCCGGAGGCCGCGGCCTTATTAGGGGATTTATATATCCGTGGGGAGGATTTTCTTCATCGCCCTATGGAGGCCGCCCGGTGGTATGAGCTTGCTGCTGAGCAAAATCATACATCAGCGGCGCGTGTTCTAGCGGTGTTATATCTTACCGGGACAGGCGTTGTGCGGGATGAGGCCAAAGCGGCGCATTGGTTTAATTTTGCGGCCATGCGGGGTGATAAGCATGCCGATGCAGATTTTGGGAATCTTGTACTCGCAGGTGTTGTGCGTCCTGATGAGGAGCGAGCGGACCTTCATAAACGGTTGCGGCAGCAAGCAGAGGGGGGTGACCTTTTAGGGGCGTTTAATTTGGGCGTCTGTTTAGCCCAAGGGATTGGGGCGACAGCGGATGAGCGGCATGCCTTCCATTGGTTTGGGCTTGCGCGGGAAGGTGTGGTGAATGCTCAATATTGGTATGGCCGTATGTTATTTGAGGGGCGCGGTGTAACCAAAAATCAGCGTTATGGGCTGATGTGGATGGAGAAAGCCGCGCGGCAGGGTATGCCAGAAGCTTGCGCGAGTGTGGCGCAGATTTTTGTGACGGGGCAGGTGAATGGCATAAAGGATCATGCCCGCGCGTTGGAGCTGTATCATCAAGCGGCAGAGGGTGGCTTGGTAGAGGCGTATTTCTCCCTTGGGGCGATGTATGGGGGTGGGCATAATGTCCCTGCCGACCTGCCCCGTGCGCGGCATTATTTTGAGGAAGCCGCACAACGGGGTCATGGTTTAGGGCAGATGATGTTGGGGCGTTATTGGCTTAAAGGCCTAGGCGGTGAGCAAGATGTAGAGCAAGCCCGCTACTGGTTGACACAGGCCGCTCAACAAGGGGTTGAACGTGCGAAAGCCTTGTTGGAGGAGATGCCGTCATCGTCTTCTGCCCCCGCGGTATCGTGAAGACACCTGTTACGTTTATTCCCGGTTATGGGCGGTTTTGTACCCCGCAGGAGGAAGCGCGTTGGGAGGCGCAGCATCTCCAAGAGTTGCACAAGATGTTCACCAAAGGGATGGCGTGCATCAAGCAGGGGGAGTTGGAGGATGGGTTATTCTGGCTAGGGCGGGCTGAGCGTCTCTCTGGTCGGGCTGCTACGCTTAGCTTCACATACGCTATGGCGTTATGGGAGGGAGGGTTTTTGGCCAAGGCCCTTCCTCGGTTAGAGGATTTATGGGGTCAATCTGGGGTGAGAGAAACGGGATTGGCCCTTGCAGGCGTGTTATCGCAGCAAGGACGTGCGGTGGATGCTGCGCGCGTTATGGCGCAGCTTTTAGCGCGTAATAGCCTTGGGGACGGGCATGATGTGCTCATGGATGGCATTGTAGCCTCTATAAAGGCTGTTGGATGGGCATCATTGTCGTGCGCGGGGGTGTTATGGCTGCGCGTTAGAAAACTGGTGACGGTGTTTTTAGATGATGTCCCTTTAGGGCCGTTCTCTAGTGGTATGTATGACCTCGCAGAGCATGTCCCTCAACAGAAAGGCCCGTGGTGGCGTGGGGAACGCCTCCGTATTATTTGTGATGGCCATACTATGTTAGGAGGCCAGATTGACCTTCAGGCCGTGATACGCTGCCATTCCCTCATCACGCCAGAGGCCCAAGGGGTACGCGGATGGTTATGGTACCCCGGAGAGCCGGGGGCTGTGCCCACTATTAGGGTGGATGGTCATGAAGTACCGATAAAGATAGAGGGGCTAGCGGAGGGCTTTAGCAGCACGGCTCTTTTGCAGCGTCCTTATGGGTTTTACCTTCCCTATGAAGCATGGCCAGATTTAGCGGTAAAGCGGACGGGCTTTTATGATGGTTATGGCAGGTTGTTACAGGGCGCGCCGTTAGACCCGGCCCTTGTGCAGTTGATGCAATCGCCCTCATCTACCGGGAATAAGCGGAAAGGCTGGACGCGGGAAGGTTGCCGGAAGGCGCGTAAGTATGTGGGCAAGGGGCAGCAAAGCACGGTAGCAGCGGGATGCGCGGTGATTATCCCTGTTTATCGGGATAAAGCTATGGTGCAAGCTTGTGTAGAAAGCGTGTTAGCGACCATTCCCCCTTCATGCCGGGTTATTATTATTGATGATGCGTCCCCAGAGGTAGCTTTGCGTACGTATCTCCTCTCTCTCGCACAAGAGGGGCGTGTGCGGATTAAGCGTCATGAGCGTAATCAAGGGTTTGTGGAGAGCATTAATACCGGCCTTGCTTTGGTGCCAGAGGGGTGGGATGTCATTTGGCTTAATAGCGATACGCTTGTCTTTGGCCCGTGGGTAGAACGATTGCGCCGTTGGTTGGGCCAAGCGGGGGTGGGGACGGTCACGCCGCTCTCTAATGCAGGCGGGTTGACCTCTTACCCGGTGCCGAATCGTGACAATCCCGCTCCATCTGTGCAAGAAGCCGCCGCGCTAGATGCGCTGTGCCAACAACAAGCGGAGGCCATGCCACTTCATGTGAGCTTACCGACAGCAAATGGGTTTTGCATGGCTGTTTCGGCTGCGTGTCTTAAAGCGGTAGGACGATTACGAGGGGCGTATTTTGCGCAAGGTTATGGGGAGGAAAATGATTTCTGCCTAAGGGCTAGTGAGGCAGGTTTTACGCATCTTGTGGGGGCGGATGTGTATGTTCTGCATTATGGTCATGGCTCTTTCGGGGCCGAAGGCAGCCCGCTTTTGCAGCGGAATCTTACGATTCTGAATCGCCTTTATCCCGGTTATGATGCCGCGATCCAGCGGTGGAAGCAGGCGGAGCCGCTGCGTGTTTTCTGGCGGCAGTTGGATTGGCAGCGCATGGCCCAGCATCGGGTGCGTTTCTCCAGCGCGGTGGTGTTGCTCCAACATCGGGGCGGTGGGGGTGTCGCGCGCGCCGTGCGTGAACATGCGGTGCGTTTATGTAAAGCGGGGCTTTTACCGTTCATTATCGAGCCTACGATGGAGGGGTGCCGGGTTGTAAGCCCGGTTGAGGGGCTTGTGGTCCCTAATCTTCGTTTCGCTTTGCCAGAGGACTATCCCATTTTGGTGGCCTTTTTGCAGGAGATGGGGGTGGAATGTGTCATTTGGCATCATTTATTAGGGCATGAGCCGGGGATGCGGCAGCTGCATCATAAATTGGGTGTGCCATATGAGGTCTATGTGCATGATCATATATGGTTCTGCCCCCGTATCGCTTTGTGTAATGAGGAAGGGCGTTATTGTGGGGAGCCGTCTCTCACCGGGTGTGAGGCGTGCTTGGCAGAGGGCAATGTCCCGTTGGATGAGGCGATAAGTCTGCCCGCTTTAATTGCTCGCTCAACAAAGGAATTAAACGCAGCGCGCCGGATTGTAGCCCCTAGTGAGGATGCAGCAAAACGCTTGGCACGTCATGTGTCGCTTACAAGGTCCATTATCTGTGAAGCTTTGGAGGATGACCAAACGATACATGCTCGCTCCGCGCTGTTAGTAAAGGATTACTTTTTAGTACGGGGGCGGCCAAGACGGATTGTGATTCTCGGCGGTATTAGCCGGTGGAAAGGATATGACGTTATTTTGACATTAGGGCAGTATATCCAAAAGCATGCTTTGCCTCTGCATTTGATATTGATTGGGGGCACACATGATGACGATGCTCTTTTGCAAGCGGGGGTAAGCGTGACAGGTGCGTATGAGGAAGCTGATACAATGGCGTTGTTGCGAGATGCGGATGCAGATATCGGCTTTATTGCCTCAATCGCGCCAGAAACATGGTGTTATACGTTGGGATGGTTATGGCAGGCTGGTTTGGCTGTGGTGGGGTTTGATATTGGGGCTTCTGCTGCGCGGATTAAGCAAGCTGGGCCGCAATGGGGGCAGATCATCCCTTTGGGGATGCCAGTGGAGCGGTTAGCAGCGTTTTTTATGACGCACGGATAGCATAACAACCTTTTGAAATATAATGATTTTGCAGAAAGGGTTAAAATAAGGTATTCTGGAGGTGACATACCAACTTGTTCTGTGCGAATAAAGATTTCGTATTTTGTAGTCTCGGCCTATTGGAGAAAACATGCCCGACAAAGAGAAAGACCAACCCCGTCATCATATTACGGACCTCAAGGCCGGTGCGCATGTGATGACGTTGGATGCGGGGGTGTTTTGCGTGTTCCATGCGCCGGGGCAGACAGAGGCCGGACCAAGCGGTCTGCCGGGGATTCGCATCTCCCGTGCGCCGGGCTCCCCGGCTGATGCTGTAGAGGTTGTCACCTTTGCAGAGGATGGCTGGATGGGAGCGGCTAATAGTGCGGCATTGGTGCGCATCCGCCGTGGTCCAGCGGGGATTATGGTCACAACATATCAAGATGGTCAGGCAGGTGGGGAGGCCCCGCGCTTGCAGGTGATTCGTTTGATTGGTGGTGTACCAGCTGGGCAAGTGAGTGGTGAGGCTGTTGCTCCCGTTGCTGGGGAAGGGGGGCAGAGCCAAGCGTCTGTCTCTGGTGCAGCCGGGGCGAGTAAGCATGAGGTTGTAGCTCATGTGCAGCGGCATGGTGATGTTGGCTGTGCCGTGGGGGAATGGGTTGGTAAAAAAGGCAGCAAACGGTGGATTGAGGGCTTCTCCATCACTCCATCTGAGGAAGGGGTTGCTGCAGAAGATATAGAATATCAGGCTGTTCTTGGGCGTGGCTGGTTGTCGCCATGGGCTGAAGGCGGGCAGTTTTGTGGCTCTCGTGGGATGTCCTTGCCGATTCTAGGGTTGCGTGTACGCTTAAAGGGTGAGGCTGCACAAAAATGGTCGCTTGATCTTGTAGCGTGCTTTACCGATGGAACAGAAGTAAGCCTCGCAGATAGTGATGATGATGCCCTCCAGGCAGAGAGCCTTGCTCCGCTGGAGGCTTTTTGTGTCAAGTTGGTGCCTGCGCGGCGGCGGTCTGCTAAAGCAAGCGGTACGCAGGGTCGGGCGCGGTCTGCTAAAGCGTGATGGCCTAAGGTTGGCTGGGGGAACGGGTGCGTTTTCTTTTTGTTCATCAGAGTTTCCCCGCGCAATATGCTCATATTGTCGCACGGCTAGGGCGTAACCCTGAGCATGATGTCGTGTTTCTTACCGCTGGTAAAGGGCCAGACATTCCCGGTGTCAGGCGGGTTTTGTACCGCCTACCGGAGTTGGAGCGCGGTAAGAGCCATCCTTTTGTAGGGGAGTTTGATTACGCGATTCGCCGTGCTGAGGCAGTGGCGGCGGTAGCACGCTCCTTAAAGACGCTTGGTTTCCAGCCTGATATTATCATCGGTCATCATGGCTGGGGTGAGTTGTTGAATCTAGAGTCTGTGTTTCCAGACGTGCCCTTGTTGGGATATTTTGAGTTCTATTATGGTCTGACAGGGCGGGATACGGGGTTTGACCCTGAGTTCCCTCCTCCAGAGAATGTAGAGCTGCTGATTCGCTGTAAGAATACGGTCAATCTTCAGGCTTTAGCAGGGCCAGGATTAGGGCAAACGCCAACGCGTTTTCAGCGGGATACTTATCCGCAATGGGCGCATGATAAGCTTACTTTGTTAGATGAAGGGGTGGACCTTACGCGCTATCGTCCGGACCCTATGATAAAGCGGGAGCCTTTTCAGCTTGGTGAGATAGTGGTCGCGCCTTATGAAACATTGGTGACGTACGCCGCGCGCAATTTGGAGCCTTATCGTGGCTTTCATAGTATGATGCGCGCCTTGCCTGCTTTGTTAAAGGCTCGGCCTGATTGCCGGGTCATCCTCATGGGGGGGGATGATGTAAGTTATGGTGTGCCCCCTGTAGGTGGCGGGACGTGGCGTGAGCAGATGTTAAAGGAGCTTGAGGGCCAGCTAGACCTCTCACGGATTCATTTTGTAGGGTGGTTGGAGCGTGAGCAGATGATTCGTGTGTTGCAACGCTCTGATGCTCATATTTATCTAACATATCCTTTTGTTCTATCATGGTCTTTGCGAGAGGCTATGGCGTTAGGGTGCCCTCTGGTTGTGAGTGATACAGCCCCCGTGCAAGAATATCTTACCCATGGGGAAACGGCTCTGATGGTACCTTTTTTAAAACCGCATGCTTTAAGCGAGGCTATTTTGAATCTTTTGGAACATCGTACATTAGGGGCGCAGTTGAGCCATAATGTGCGCCAAAGAGCCGAGAAGACCTTGGATATGCAGCAGTATCTGGCCCAATATGAGGCCCTGATAAGTAAAATGACAGGCCGGGAGGCGATATAAGATGCCAGAGATGGATAAAGCGGCTTTAATAGGGTTGGTAGGGGGATGGATTGTTAAAAAATCGCCATCATCCCCGCCGCAGAAACTTACTGAGGATGATTGTACCCAATTAGCAGAGGCTGCTTATGCGAGTTGGTCAGATGCACATGGGCCGGGGAAAGATACTCTTAGGGAGCTAACGCGAGAGTGGATTGCACAGCGTGAGCGTGGGACTGTTCCCGGCCGTTTGTTAGAGAATGATTTTCGCGCGATTATGGCGTCTCTAGGGCTTGATAAGCCAAAAGCCTCTCCTCAAGCTGCTTCCCCAGAGCCAGAGCCAGAGCCAGAGCCAGAGCCAGAGCCAGAGCCAGAGCCACTTTTCCCAAGCTTATTAGCCGAGACAACGGTGAGTGAATGGCGTAAGGATTTCATGCCCGCGGATTCGGTGCAGGAGAATGAGGTGTTGCCTGATGGCCGGCGTGTGCGGGATGTTTTGCAGGAAGATCCCTTCTATTTTGCGCGACTCCATTTAGCGTTATCGTTGTAAAGCGGAAGGTAAAGAAAAAGGCGTGTCCTCCGTGGGGGGCACGCCTTTTTTATAAAAGAGGGAGCTAGCTTGACGAGCGGCTCCCTCTTTTTATACGCCTTAGGAGCGCGGGCCAGCTTCAGCCTGAAGATGAGCCTCTAGGAACCAGAGGTTCTTATCCAAACCGCGGGAAATCTCTGTAAAGAGGTCCGCTGTATCATCATCGCCAGCCTCGGCCGTTGTTTTAATGGCCTCACGGATTTTGTTGGCCACTACGCCATAGCGTTCTGCCAAGGCTTTGATGTGGTCGAGAACAGTGAAGATGTTTGTGGGGTAAGGGGCGCAGTTTGTGTGGTCATGCACTGTCTGCACTGTGCCGAGGGCAACGCCACCAAGCTGTACCGCACGTTCAGCAGCGGTGTCGATAAAGCCATCAAGCCCGCCACGGAAGCCATCGAGCATTTCATGTACGCCGATGAAGTTTGTCCCCTTGAGGTTCCAATGGGCCTGCTTGGTGACCAACGCGAGGTCGATCAGGTCTGCCAGACGGGCATTAAGTGTCTCGATAGAGACGCTCTTTGTGTTGTCTGGGGTGTTGTTGCTTGTGTGAAAATGGTGAATCTTGCTCATTATATCGCTCCTCTATGATATTGGCCTCCCCCCTTAAATGGGGGAAGGCACTCAGAAACCGGGCGGGACGTCTCCCAGGCTTCTTCCTCACGCCCTTGGATTATATATCCTCAGGGTTGCGGAGGTCAAAGAAGGTCCGCAGGTCCTGTCTGAAGTAATGTGGGTATGCTGGATCATTTTTAAAGAGTAAATTTTCTTTCCATCGTTCAAACATGACTTGTTTTTCGTGAAAGAAGCGCGCCTCATGTTCGGGGCGATCATCGCTCCCGCGGGAGTAACTCTCATGATGGATGGCTTCGGCTGTGGCACAATAGATGATGGTATGTCCGCTTGAGCGGATTTTTAAGCAGAGATCGACATCATTATAAGCCACAGCGAGGGAGGTTTCATCAAACCCGCCGATTTCATCAAACAGGGTCCGTGGGACCATGAGAGCTGCACCGGTTACCGCTGTGACCTCATGGGTGAGGCGAATACGCCCAATATAGCCGAAATCCGTATTGGGTTGGAGGCGATGAACATGTACCCCAATGACCTCCGGCCCGACAGCGACCCCAGCATGTTGAATTGTTCCGTTAGGGTATAAAAGCCGTGCCCCTACAGCCCCAATTTTTGGTGAGGCGAGGGCCTCATGAACCATATTTGTGAGGAAGTCTGGCTGAGTGATGATAACATCATTATTGAGGAAAAGGAGCTGGTCACTTGTGCTTTGAGAGGCTGCACGGTTGTTGAGACGTGCATAATTGAAAGGTTCCTCCACCCGCAGGACAGAGACCTTTTTATGATTCTGGACGCTCTCCAACCAAGCGAGTGTATCTTTTTCTACAGAGAAATTATCGACCAAAATAATTTCAAATTGCCGATATTTTTGCGAGGCGAGCAAAGACTCGACACAATTACGCGTCATCTCTAGCTGATCACGGAAGGGGATGATGATGCTCACAGAGGGCTGCTTGCGGAAGGGCCATTGGATGGCATATAGGCTTAGCCGATCGATAGAGCTAACAGTGGCTTTAATCTTTTGGCGGTGGAGATGGGCTGTCACACACTCAACCCCCGCTTTTACAGCATAGCTCTTATTGCCGATATTGCTGGCGGTGGAGTTAGGCGTTTTGCGCCAATGATACAAAATCTCCGGTACATGATGGATGGCCTCGCGCGAGATGAGTTCCACCGCGCGGAGGAGGAAGTCATGGTCTTGTGCGCCATTATACTGCCCTTCTAGCGGGCCAATTTTGCGGACAAGATCGGCCTCCATAACAGTGAGATGGCAAATATAGTTACAGCCTAACAAATAGCGGTAATCGTAATCGGGCTTGAGGTTAGGCTCTAGGAAATGGCCTGCGGCATCCACTTTATCTTCATCACAATAAAGCAGTTTAGCCCCTGTTGTTAGGGCAGCGCGGACCATGCGCTCCAAAGCGACATCAACAAGGAGGTCGTCATGGTCAAAAAAGGCGATATATGCCCCACGGGCCGCTTTGATGGCCGCATTGGTAGCCCCAGCAATGCCTTGATTCTTCGGCAGGACGACAGAGCGAATGCGTTTATCGCTCTTGCAATAATCTTGGATGAGCTTTGTCGTGCGGGGGCATTCGCTGCCATCATCAACAAGGATGAGTTCCCAATGGGGGTAGGTTTGCCCAATAACGGACTCTACCGCAGCCCGGAAATCATCTTCATCAGGCCGCCATGTGGGGCAGAGGACGGAGATAAGAGGAGTTTCTTTGAGGGGATGAGCTTGCCGTTGGAGGGCGGTTTGCTCGCTAAGATGGGCATAATAACGGCGCGCCCAACGGTCATAATGTTGGAGGTTGAGAGGCCGTTTGGGGATGAGGTTATGTGTCTCTCGCCGTAAGGTAGTGAGTTGGCGATGGAGGTTAGCGATGGTGTTCTCAATCTGTACCAACTTGGCGGTGAGCTGGTCATCCACTAAGGCTGTGATAAAGGGGCTGCCTGCAAGGGGGGTGTGGTCTGGCAGGGTGGTAACGGTGAATGTGTGGGGGATACCATCGTGGAATTGTTGAGGGATGGGTACCTCAAAACCGCAATTTGGCTCACAATGAAGGGCTTCTGTAACATCGCCACGATAATGATTGGCGCGGAATGTTCCTAGAGAGATGCCATCTGCCTGAACAGAGATAACAACATTGCCCTCCCATGCTTCAGTGGGGCGATGTTGGGCAATGACCCAGCCGCGCAAAAACCCTTCATGCAACCCATCAATACAACTTTTGTAATCTGTACGGGGGCATTGGGTAAAGGTGATGACCTCATGAGGGGTTAGGGGGTCCTCCTCATTAGGGAAGGGCAGAGCCGAGCGGTCCTCAAAGCGGATAGAGATTTCATGCGGCTCTTCATCAAAAGCGGCCTGAGGGAGTGTGAATTGAAAGCCCAGCTTCTCGCTCGGTGTGTGTAATGTCATGCGGACATCTTCGCGCGGGAGGTCGCATAATACTTGCATGACTTCCTGACCATCCATGATGACATGGATCTGAGCAGGTCGGAATGGGTTGCGTAAATTGATGGCCCATCCGCGGATAATGCCGCTATGGGTGTCTATGACGTCAACATAACCTCGGAATTGGCTGACAGGCAAAGACCCCTCCTATTTAAAGGTGTAAAACACAAAGTTTGTCATCAAGTTGCAATATAAGTGTGGCAGATGGATGACCGTCTCACCTAAATTATAGGGAAGTTAATAAAAAAACCAGCCATGATGCGTGAAACTGGCTTAATTGCTGCTCAGAGCGGTTGTTCTTTGCCAATGAGGGCGTTAATGCACGAAATGGGGCGGCACTAATGGTGGTGGTCGCCGTTGATGTTAAAATGGCCAAGGCTTCAGATAGATGCGCATGACGCCTGTAACGCGTTCCTCTCACCATAGAGTTGGGTTTGACACGGTCTTCCACGGGTTGCTCTGGCTATGTGCGATGCTTGTATTAGCCTCGCTAGGGGGTCTCATCCTGTTGATGGCAACAGGGGGATGGCAGGCTTTCACCGCTTTTGGGCTTGATTTCTTTACACGAACGTCTTGGAATCCCGTTAAGGATATATATGGGGTTCTAGCCCCGTTATTGGGCACTGTTGTTAGTACAGTCATTGCGATGTTAATTGCCGTCCCTCTGGCGTTTGGGACGGCTTTTTGGTTGGTTTATATTGCCTCCTCACGTTTTGCCTCAATTGTTGGGACAACCATCCAGCTTTTGGCGGCTGTGCCATCTATTATCTTCGGCATGTGGGGCTTCCAGACGATTGTCCCCTTCATTGCGCGTGATGTTCAGCCTTTTTTAAATCATCATTTTCGCCATACATCCATATTAGGGCCGATTCTCTCAGGCCCGCCCGTGGGGACGGGGCTTGTCACAGCGGGTATTATCCTTGCGATGATGATTGCGCCTTTCATCACCGCTGTGATGGTGGATGTGTTTGGGGCTGTACCGCCCATGCTGCGGGAGAGTGCTTATGGTCTTGGGGCCACACGCTGGGAGATGATGCGCAAGATTGTCGTGCCATGGTCGCGTAATGGGATGATTGGCGCGATTGTGCTGGGGATGGGGCGTGCCTTAGGTGAAACGATGGCGGTGACCTTCATCATCGGTAATGTGACGAGTGTTGGCTGGTCGCTCTTTGCCCCACGCAGTACGGTGGCCTCTTTGATTGCCCTACAGTTCCCAGAAAGTCCGGCGGGGTCTTTACGGCTTTCCTCACTGATGGCGTTGGGATTCATTCTTATGGTTTTGTCCTGTGTTAGCCTCGTGTTGGCGCGCTTGCTACGGGGGAAACGCTCATGAAGACGGGGAAGTCCGCTCTTATGCCCGCGCGTGATGATTGGCGGCCTAGTCGCAAGGCTGTGCGGCGGCGTGTTTGTAATAATCTCGCTACAGGGGCGAGTGTTATGGCAGGGTGTATCCTGCTCTTGGTGCTGGTCTCTATTTTATGGACGCTCTTACGCCATGGGCTAGAGGGTCTCTCTTGGGCGACATTGACGCGTACAATGGGACCGCCCGGATCTGGCGGGGGGTTAGCCAATGCGATTATCGGCAGCGTGATCCAAACGGGCTTGGCCTTATTGATGGCGGCCCCTGTTGGGTTGATGTGTGGGATTTACCTCTCCGAATATGGGCGGAAGGGGAATTATTTCGCCAGTGGGGTGCGGTTTGTAGCGGATGTGTTGATGTCTGCCCCGTCCATTTTGATAGGCTTGTTCATCTATCAGCTCTTGGTCGTGCCGATGGGCCATTTCTCTGGCCTAGCAGGGGCATTAGCCTTGGCGGTTTTGGCTCTGCCCCTGATTGTACGCACGACAGAAGATATGCTCCGACTCGTCCCTACAGCGATGAGGGAAGCTGGAGCGGCCTTAGGGGCGGCACGGTGGCGTGTTATTATCTTCCTTTGTTTACGCTCCGCGCGGAAGGGTGTGCTGACGGGGATTCTTCTCGCACTTGCGCGGATGGGTGGGGAGACGGCACCGCTTTTATTTACATCCTTGGGCAATCAAACCATGTCCACAGCGATGAATCGCCCTATGGCGAGCTTGCCAATAGCTATCTACCAATATGCTGGGGCCTCTTATGAAGACTGGGTGCAGCTGGCATGGACGGGGGCTTTGTTGGTGACCTTTGGCGTGCTTCTTATCAATATCACTGTGCGGCTTTCATCCCGTCACTGATGTCTAGGAGAGAGAGTTTCATGATGTCTGCTTCGATGCCATTTACCGAGCATCTCACCGGGTCATCAGGCGATGGGCCTGTTCAGGAGGTCGCCCTTTCTGTGCGGGGGGTTAATTTTTATTACGGCTCCCACCATGCTTTGCATGATATTTCGTTAGACTTCCCCGCACGTTGCGTTACCGCCATGATAGGCCCGAGCGGCTGCGGAAAATCCACCTTGTTGCGGATTTTTAACAAGATGTACGATCTCTATCCCGGCCAACGGGCAACGGGGGAGGTGATGTTTGATGGGCGCAATATCTTAGACGATTCGATTAGTCTTGATATGTTGCGTGCGCGTATTGGGATGGTCTTTCAAAAACCCACGCCTTTTCCGATGTCGATTTACGAGAACATTGCCTTTGGTGTGCGTCTGCATGAAAAATTGAGCCGTACGGAGATGGATGCGCGCGTGCAGGATGTTCTTACACGCGTGGCCTTGTGGAATGAGGTGCGTGATCGCCTCCATGCGCCAGCAACGGGGTTATCAGGCGGGCAGCAGCAGCGTTTATGCATTGCGCGTAGTATTGCCACCCGGCCTGAGGTTCTTTTGTTAGATGAGCCAACCTCTGCCTTGGACCCTATCTCCACCGCCCGGATTGAAGAATTGCTGGATGAGCTTAAAGAGGAGTTCACGATTGTTATTGTGACGCACAATATGCAGCAAGCAGCACGCTGTGCGGACCAAGTGGCATTCTTTTATCTAGGCCGTTTGATTGAGATGGACACGGCGGATCGTATTTTCACCAACCCGCGTCAGAAGCAGACGCAGGATTATATTACCGGTCGATTCGGTTAAGCGGGGAAGGGAGAAAGATTATGCCACATGAGCGTTCTCACATTGTTTCAAGCTACGAGCAGGAGCTAGACCAGCTGCGTACTATGATGGGGCAGATGGGACATATTGTGGAGGAACAAGTTACGCTTGCTCTCTCTGCCATAGCCGAGCATGACGAAGCCGCCGCTGACGAGGCAACGCGCCGCGACCCGGAGGTGGATGAGCTAGAGCGTGAGGTAGAAAGCCTTGTGATTCGCCTCTTAGCGTTGCGTAGTCCTATGGGGGCGGATTTGCGCGAGATTGTCGCCGCGTTGAAAATCACCGGAGATTTGGAGCGCATTGGTGATTATGCGGCCTCTATTGCGCGGAAGGCGATTAAAGCGGCTTCTAGTGAGGCGCAGATTTCATTTTCTGGCTTGCGGAGTATGTGCCGCCTTGTGCGGGATAATCTGAGCCGCACGGTAGAGGCTGTCATCCAACATGACCCGATTATGGCGATGGAGGTGTGGCACGCGGACCGTGGGGTGGATGAGCATTATGTGGCTCTTTTTCGTGAGCTTGTCACATATATGATGGAAGATGCGCGCAATATTCGCGCCTGCACGGAGCTGCTCTTTATTGCTAAAAATCTGGAGCGCATTGGTGACCACGCAACCAATGTAGCAGAGCGTGTTTTCTATGCTGTCACAGGGGAGAATTTACCACCAGAGCGGCCCCGTGGGGAAAACCCAATCCGTGCTGTGAGCAAAGAGGTGTAAGCTTTTCTCTTTAAGTTTTGTATCACGTTATGAAAATCCCCGGTCAGCTTATGGGCTAACCGGGGATTTTTTAATTAAAATGGTATGGCGGCCTCGTTAGGAGGGCTCTGTAGAGCCATCCTCCTCGTCTTCATCTGTCTGGTTGCGTTTGAGCAAGACCCACCCGCCATAGAAAATGAGAGCGAGAATGGGGATAGAGCCAACAGTGATGGTGCCAGAGGGATAATCAAATGCCATCATCACCAGTACGAGCAAGAGAAAGGCGAGTGTAAGCCAACCTGTATAAGGGGCACCGGGCATAGAGAAGCTGGTAGTGGCAATCCGTCCCCGTTTAATGGCCCGATGCAGGCGGAGTTGGCAGAGCAGAATGGTCGCCCATGTACCCAAAATACCAAGAGAGGAGATGCTCAATACAATCTCAAAGATTTGCGTGGGGTATAGGTAGTTCATCAAAACACCCACGAGATAGATAAAGAGCGTCACACCAATGCCGACATAAGGCACAGCATTACGGTTGAGCTTGCTCATGGCACTAGGGGCAGACCCGCCGAGGGCTAAGGCGCGTAAAATGCGGCCTGTAGAATATAAGCCGGAATTAAGGCTGGAAAGAGCTGCCGTGAGGACCACAAAGTTCATGATGCTGTCAGAGGCAGGTAGGCCAAGCTTGTGGAAGAAGGTCACAAAAGGGCTTTCCCCAGCATGATAGGCTGACCAAGGCATGAGGCAGACGAGCAGGGTGACAGAGCCTACATAGAAGAAAATAATACGCCAAATGACGCTGTTCACAGCATTGGGGACGACCTTGCGGGGGTTATCGCACTCCCCAGCAGCAATGCCGATGAGTTCTGTTGCGGCATAAGCGAAGATCACACCTTGGATGAGCATTAATGAGGCGACAACCCCATGGGGGAATAACCCGCCGGACTGTGTGATGAGGTGAATCCCCGGGGTGTAAGGCCCAACATGGGTGCCGCTAAGAAGGATGTAGCCGCCTACTGTGAGGAAGATGACTAAGGTGAGAACTTTAACAAGAGAGAACCAGAACTCAATCTCACCAAAATAACGCACACCGGTAAGGTTTACCGCCCCGACAACAACAAGCGCACCGAGGGCAATCAACCATTGAGGGATGGCCCCAAAAATGGGCCAGTAATGGATGTAAAGCGCAATGGCGGTAATATCGACAATGCCCGTCATCGCCCAGTTGAGGAAGAAGAACCACCCCGCAGCATAGGCGGCTCCTTCCCCAAGGAACTCACGAGCATAGGTGACAAAACTCCCACTGCTTGGGCGGTACATTACAAGCTCGCCCATAGCGCGGAGAATCATAAAGGCGCAGAGACCGCAAATAGCATATGTGATGGCCAAAGATGGACCAGCGACCTGAAGGCGCGAGCCTGCCCCAAGGAACAAGCCTGTACCAATCGCCCCCCCAATGGCGATCATTTGGACATGCCGCCGGCTTAAATCTTTTTGATACCCCTCATCACTGGTGGAGGCTGGGTCTGGGGTGGTTTGATCAGAGGAGGGTGTAGTCATGCGTTCATCCTGCGATAGGGCTGTGTGCGGAGAAGGGCGCGGGTTAGTATTTCGCTCCTGTATGGTCTGCTATGTGTTATACGAATAGATTCTATAACTAACCCTTGGGACTTTGCCAATGGATGATGAGTTTAAAGCGAGATTTTAATAACCAATTACAGAGGCGTAATAATAAGCTGTTTTTATGACAGGGGGAGAGGGGTGCAGCCATGTAGGAAAATGCGTAATCCTTCTTCTAAATAACGCTGCAAATCGGCCTTGTTGCGTGCTGCTCCGCAATGGGCAAGGCGGGAGAGCATTGGCCCGCCAATGGTCAAGCCAAAGAGATGATCGGCGGCATCGGTGGCATTAGCGAAGGTGAGGGTGCCTGCCTCCTTTTGGGCTTGTAGCCAGTTTTGTACGTTCGTTTTACTGCCTGCGAGGTGAAAAAGCTCTGTCATGAGTTGTTGGATGGAGGGGGAGCGGTTTGTCTCCCCAATAATCGTGCGGAGAAGGCTGAGGCGTTTTTCACAGAGGAAAATATCAGCCATCTGAAAAATCATAAGGCGTAATTGGGATTCAAGGCTCTCATGAGGGTGAGGGGCAGGTGTAAAGGGGGGAAATAATTCTTCCAGAATGAGTTGTTCTATGAGATTCCGTTTGGACGGGAAAAAGAGATAGAGTGTTTTTTTAGACATGCCCGCTTGGTGGGCAATATGGTCCATTGTGGTATGGTGATAGCCTTGCTCCTGTAATAGAGTGCAGGCCACTTTGAGGATGGTGCTACGGCGGTCTAAATCCTGAGGGGTAGAAATGGCACCATACTCCTATTGACAGATGAGATAGAGGCTATAGTGGTCCTTTCATTATAGGAAAAGAGCTTGACCTGACAGATGGAAACTTATTAGTTTCCTCGCACTGCATGGTTTGTGTATAAAAGTATGAGAGACCCTGATGCAGGTAGCGTTATTTGCCTGTAGGTATAGTTTTCGGTTTTGCTAATCCTAAGAGAGCCAGTGTCATTTATGTCCATATGTCGCGTGTTTCCGGCTGTTTGTTTGTCCCGTATGGCTCTTTTGGGCGGGACAATGTTACTAGGCACCACCTTTTTAGCGGGCTGTCAGAAAAAGGCCCCGCATAAGGCTGCCGTGCAAGAGGTCGCTGTGGTGACCTTGCATAAGCAAAATGTCCCGATGGAGACCTCCCTCCCCGGCCGTGTGGAAGCTTATGAGCAAGCACAGATTCGCCCGCAGGTTGGTGGCGTGTTGGTCGAGCGTATGTTTGAGGAGGGGAAAGACGTTAAAGCTGGGCAGCAATTATTCCAGATTTACATTGCTCCCTTCCAAGCGGCGTATGACCAAGCGCGTGGACGGTTGATGGAAGCGCAGGCGAGTGCCATTCGTGCCCATGCGCAGTTGCGGCGGTATAAATCCCTTGTGGGCGCGCGGGCGGTAAGTCGGCAGGAATATGATGATGCCTTGGCGACAGCACGGCAAGCGGATGCAGAGGTTGTGCAGAGCCAAGCTGCGGTGGAGAGTGCGCAGGTTAATCTTAACTATACGCATGTTTATGCCCCGATTGATGGGCGCATTGGTCGGACGCTTTACACAGCAGGGATGCTGGTAACGGCGAATCAGAGTGATGCGATTGCGGTTGTGACCCGGTTAGACCCTATCTATGTGGATGTGAATCTCGCTGCAGAAGATATGATACGTCTGCGGCGGGAGCTGGCCTCTGGTCAGTTAGAGCGTAAAGGTAATGATGCTGCTGTAACGGTAGAGCTGCCTGATGGCTCCCTTTATGGGCATACAGGCCAGCTAGAACTTTCTGAAGTCACGGTGGACCCAGCAACAGGGACATTGGTCCTACGCGGGGTGATGCCTAACCCTGATAAATTGCTTTTGCCGGGGATGTTTGTGCATGCCCATATTAAGGAGGGCAGCGACCCTAACGCGCTCCTTGTGCCTCAATTAGCAGTGCAGAGGACCCATAAAGCAGAGCCTTATGTCATGGTGGTGGATAAACAAAATCATGTTCATTTGCGGATGGTGACGGTGGGGCAGACCATAGGGGCTAATTGGCACGTTTTACATGGGCTGAGTGAGGGAGAGGCTGTGGTTATCTCTGGGCTACAGAAGATACGGGCCGAAGGTACAGTAAAGCCTCATGAAGCCGATAAAGCCGAGTTGGGGCTGGAGTAAGAGCGTATGTCTTTATCGCGTTTCTTTATCGACCGCCCTGTTTTTGCGTGGGTGGTTGGGCTGATTATTATGCTTGTGGGTGGTGTCTCCATCACCCGTATGCCGATTGCCCAATATCCTACGATTGCCCCACCGCAAATTGCCGTTGCGGTGGACGACCCCGGGGCCTCTGCCGATACGGTGAATAACACGGTGGTGCAGCCGATTCTCCAACAAATGTCCGGGTTGGACCATTTGGAGTATCTATCGGCACAGTCTTACGGCAATGGGCATATGGAAATTGACCTAACCTTTGAGCAAGGGACAAACCCCGATATTGCTCAGGTGCAGGTGCAAAATAAATTACAGCTTGCCCAACCGCGCCTTCCGCCGGAAGTGGTCAATCAAGGTTTGAGTGTCACAAAGGCTGCCAAGAACTTTATGATGGTGATTGGCTTTATCTCCACTGATGGCAGCATGAGCGGGAAGGATCTTTCCGATTACGTGGCCTCTAACGTGATGGACCCTCTCTCGCGTATTTCTGGGGTGGGGGACCATACGCTCTTTGGCTCCGAATATGCCATGCGTATTTGGATGGACCCTGATAAGCTGTATAAATATGGCCTGACAGTTGCTGATGTACAGCATGCGGTGCAGAATCAGAATATTCAGGTTGCCTCAGGGGAGCTAGGCGGCTTACCAGCACAAAAATCTGTAGGGTTTGATGCCACTATCATCGGTCCTGTCCGCCTGACAGACCCGGCGCAATTTAGCGATATGCTGCTGAAGGTCCAACAAGATGGCAGCCAAGTGCGGATGCGCGATATTGGGCGTGTGGAGCTAGGCTCACAGAGCTATAATTTCACATCCCGGTATAATAATGAACCCGCCACAGCCCTAGCCCTCAAGCTCGCCCCCGGGGCGAACCAGATGGTGACAGAAGATGCCGTGCGCGCGGAGATTAATCATCTCTCCCAGTTCTTTCCTAAAGGGGTGAAGGTGGTTTACCCGCTGGATACGGAGCCTTTCATCACGCACTCGATTGAGGAAGTGATTGAGACATTGGTGGAAGCCATCATTCTGGTTTTTGTCGTGATGCTCGTCTTTCTTCAAAATTTCCGCGCGACATTAATCCCGACCATCGCCGTGCCGGTGGTGTTGCTGGGGACGTTTGGGTTGCTGTCCATCATGGGGTACAGCATCAACACCTTGACGATGTTGGCTATGGTCCTCGCAGTGGGGCTATTGGTGGATGATGCCATCGTGGTGGTGGAGAATGTCGAACGTGTGATGAGCGAGAAGCATCTCCCCCCGCGTGAGGCTGCGCGTGAATCGATGGATGAAATCTCTGGCGCGTTGGTGGGGATTGTGTTGGTCCTTACAGCGGTCTTTTTACCTATGGCCGCTTTTGGTGGGTCCACCGGGGTGATTTACCGGCAATTCTCTATCACGGTTGTGGCGGCTATGTGGTTGTCCGTCCTCGTAGCGATGATTATGACACCCTCGCTTTGCGCTACGATGTTAAAGCCAACCAATCATGAGGTCCATTTTCGCCCAGCGATCTGGTTTAATAATGGCTTTGAGTGGCTAACGCATCGCTATATAGGCGGGGTGCGGCATTTATTGCGTTTACGGCTCCCGGCGATGTTAGTGTTTTTAGGCCTGACGCTGCTTGTGGGCTATATGTTCCTCAAGGTTCCAACAGGCTTCTTACCTGATGAAGACCAAGCCCTTATTTTTGGGCAGATTAGCACGCCGCCGGGGGCTACTGATGCACAGATGGGGGTGATTAACCATCGCATCACCGATTATGTGATGAAGACGTATAGCCATGATGTCGAATCTGTTTTTACGATGAATGGCTTTAGCTTTGCAGGGCAGGGGCAAAATGCTGGGGCGTTCTTTATCCGGCTGAAGCCATGGGATAAGCGACCGGGCTATAAACATTCCAGTATGGCGATTGCTAGTGAGATCATGAAGCATTTTGCTGGTGACCCTGCGGCGCAGATTTATGCTCTTAATCCTCCTGCGGTGATGGAGCTTGGTAATGCGACTGGCTTTGACTTAGAGCTTGAGGATAATGGTCATATTGGCCATCAAGCCTTCCTTGCGGCGCGTAATAAATTGCTTGATGAAGCGAAGAAGAACCCGTTGCTTGTGGCTGTGCGCCCAATGGGGTTGGAAGATGCGCCGCAATTTGTGTTGGACTTAAACCGTGAGAAAGCTAACGCGCAGGGCATTACCAACGAGGATATTAATACGACCATTCAAGGGGCTTTAGGCTCGATTTATGTGAATCAATTCACCCGGAATGACCGTGTAAAACAGGTATATATCCAAGGTGAATCTTTTGCCCGCATGAGGCCAGAAGACCTCAATCGCTGGTATATCCGCAATAATCTTGGCGAGTTAGTGCCCTTTAATGCTTTTGCCTCTGGCCATTGGATTGTAGGGCCGCAGAAGGTGGAGAATTATAACGGCCTTAATTCTTACGAGATTCAGGGTGTACCTGCGGCAGGGGTAAGTGCTGGTCGTGCCGTTGCGGAGATAGAGGCCATCCTAAAAACGCTGCCCCCCGGCGTCGGGCATGAATGGACAGGTCTCACTTTTGAGCAATTAGCCTCTGGCAATGCTACAGGGCCGCTTTACGCGCTGGCAGTGATTGTGATTTTGCTCTGCCTTGCTGCTTTGTATGAAAGTTGGGCGATTCCTTTCTCCGTATTGCTGGTGCTGCCTTTGGGTGTCTTAGGGGCGATTGCCTCCACCCTATGGCGAGGGCTGAGCAATGATGTGTATTTCCAAGTCGGGTTGCTGACCACTGTTGGGTTGGCTGTCAAAAACGCCATTCTGATTGTTGAATTCGCCAAGGCCTTTTATGAAAGCGGCGATACGTTAGAAGAGGCTGTGTTGAAAGCGGGGCAAGAGCGTTTACGCCCTATTTTGATGACCTCTATCGCCTTTGTATGCGGTGTGTTTCCTTTGGCGATTGCCACCGGGGCCGGGGCTGCGGCGCGTGTAGCGATTGGGACCTGCGTTGTCGGGGGGATGATTACGGCAACGGTGTTGGCTGTGTATTTCGTCCCCATCTTTTTTGTCGTGGTGCTGCGGCTTTTTCGCGTCAAACGTCTTTCAGAGCGGCATGAAGCTGGGCAGGAAGGAGGCCAAGCATGAGCCTTTATAGCACAAAACGGAGCCTCACTTACGGGGTGATGGCTGTGGGCAGTATGCTGCTTGCCTCGTGCAATTTATCCCCGAAATATCACCGCCCAGACCCCGCCGTTGCGCAGAAATACCCAGCCGATGCGGAGTTAAAGCCTGGCCAGCCGGTACATCAGCGTGTCTCCGACCTTGGGTGGGAGGATTTCTTTACAGACCCCCGCTTAAAGGCCCTTATCACTCTGGCTTTGACCAATAACCGAGACCTCGCCGCGCAGATGGCGGCAGTCGCGGCAGAGCGTGGGCAGTATCAAGTACAGAATGCCGCCCTTTTCCCGACCATTTCGGCTGGTGGGGGAGCCCAATATGTGGGGCCATCGGATACGGCGGGCTTTGCCTTTGCGCCGGGTTCTGGTCGCTCAATTTCTACATTGCGTTTTTATCAGACATCCATTGGGTTCTCATCTTACGAGATTGACCTATGGGGGCGTATTCGCAATATGGCGCGCGCCCAGCAGGAGCAAACATTAAGTGCGGCTGAGAATCTGCGTAACCTGTGGCTGACGACAGTTTCGCAGGTGGCAAGCACGTATATTCAATGGTTGGCTGATAAGCGATTGCTAGACCTTGCGCGCAATACAGCGCGGACGCGGGCCGATACATGGCGGTTGAATGACCTTAAGTTTAAGCATGATGAGTTAGATGCGCTCACTCTCGCCCAAAGTGCGGCGGAGTTAGAGCAAGCACGCTCTGATGAGGAGAAAGAGACGCGGGCCGTTGCTGATGATGAACATTCCTTACAACTTTTAGTCGGCACGCCCTTGCCGGCGAATCTGCCCCCGGCTTTGCCGATGGGCCGACAAACGATGATTGCGGAATTACCGGCGGGTTTGCCGTCCGACCTTTTAGAGCAACGGCCTGATATTATGGCTGCAGAGCATCTGCTATTGGGGGCGAATGCCTCCGTTGGTGCGGCGCGGGCGGCCTTTTTCCCACGGGTAACCCTTACAGCGAATGAGGGGACAAGCTCGCTGCAATTTCGCAAGCTCTTTAGCCATTTGGCAGAAACATGGGGTGTCTCCCCTAATATAAGCATCCCCTTGCTCACATGGGGTGTGAATCAGGGGAACTTACGGACAGCAAAAGCACGGCTTGCGCAGAATGTGGCGCAATATCAAAAAGCCGTGCAATCGGCATTTCGAGAAGTATCCGATGCGTTGACAGCGCGGGAGACTTATCGCCGGCAAGATGAACATATGGTTGTTTTAGAGACACAAACCCAACGGGCTTACGACCTCGCCCGGATGCGCTATCATGCGGGGATCGATAATTATCTAACCACCTTGGTGCAGGAGCGTCAGCTTTACCAAGCCCAGCAGAGCCGTATTGTTGTGGAGGCGGCACGGTTCCAAAATATGGTAACCCTCTATCGTGCATTAGGTGGGGGGTGGAGCCGTAAGAGCCAAGGGCAGAAGTAACGTACGCGCCGCATTGCGGTGGGTGAGGAGAGAGGCAATGGGTTTGGTAAAGACGCTCGGTTTAGGGCTAGGGCTGATGGCTCTGATGATAGGCAGTGCGGGGCTTAGTTATGCTGATGATGGGGCTGATGGGCTAGATAGTGTTGTGCGTAAGCCCATGCCCAAAACCAGCTTGCCGCGTGTTCATGCTGATTACAGCATGTTCCATTTTGTCCCACGCGGGGATGAGGTGACGATTCAGCCAGAGCATGGGCGGTTGATTTTTCGTAAAAAGAGTGGCGTGCCTGATGGCTATGCCGAGCGGCGCGGTGCGGCGATTGTCTATTATGATTCCACAGGTAAAGCGGTGCGGATTCAGCGTCTCACCCCTGAGGAGCTGGACCGGATGACCCAATAAAGGGTCGTCGCTTTTTAGGCCTTCCACCGCCAATAGCCATAGAGGCCGAGAAGGGTATAGCCCCCGTAAAGCAAAGCGGTAATGCTGAGCGAACGGCTGAAGAAAAGCCCTGTATAAATTACATCAATCCCTGCCCAGAGCAGCCAGCTTATGCGGTGCCGCCGTGCGGTCCATAATTGGGCGAGTAAGCTGGCCCCGCTTAGGCCGCCATCAAGGAGGGGGGCTGGGTCGTCACTCCAACAGCGCAGGGCTATAACCCATAAGGTGGAGAGGATAAAAAAGCCAAGCGTCTCTATGATGGCTTTTTTGAGGGCCAGCGGCTGGGGCGGGAGGGTGTTTTGCCGTGCTTTATCCCGTGCCCATAAAGCCCAGCCATAAAGGATGGTGAGGCTAAACACCCCTTGCAATATGGTATCGGCATAAAGGCGGGCATGGAAAAAGACCCAGCCATAAAGAAAGGTCGCTAGGAGGGAAATTGGCCAGCCGATGAGGCAGCGTTGGGCGGTTAGCCATACCCCACTTGCACTAAAGCATGCAGCGATAAGCTCCATCATTTAACATGCCTCCAACATGTTTAGGAGGGTACGCCCTGTGGGGGAATGGAACCATTCTGCATGGCCGATGAGATAATCCCGCCAAGAAATCTCTGCCGCTGCTTGGTTATGGAGCGTATGGCCGTAATAAGCCGTTTCAGAGAGGGCAAAGGTCACATGGCAGAGGGGGAGCCAGCGTGCTGTGAGGTGTCGTTCTACGAGGCTTCTTGGGCGTTGGGCATCATAAGCGTGGAGGAAGGCGCGTAGCTGCTCCTCATGCACGGTGGGGGAGCCGTCAGGGGCGAGCCAGCTAATGAAGCTACGCTCTATCGCCACGGCGAGGTCAAAAGCGGCACTGGTTTGGTCACACATGCCGAAATCGAAGATACGCACGGCGGTGAGGTCTTGCCCCTCATTCTGCCATAAGAGATTTGCCCCATGCCAATCACCATGTCCCCAAAGGGGGCGGTCATGCGGTAAGAGGGGGCGTAAGGTCTGATGAAATGGCTCTAAAAGGGGCAGAACGTCAGAGCGTACATCCTCAAGGGAGTAAAGTGATGTAAGGCCCTTTTGCTGTGCTGCCCAAGGGAGGAGTGTATCGTCTAAGGATGGCCCGAGCAGGGGATGGCGGATGGAGGTGAGGGGGGGATTATGGCGCGGGGGCGCGTCATACCCCGCACTAGCGTGATGTAATTGGGCAAGGAGCCGCCCGCTAGAGTCCGCTTGGGGCGTGCTTTTATAAGGCCGCCATGATTCAAGCCCGCGATAAGCATCGTGCTCGGTAAAGAGGGGAAAGGCCTCATAAACATAATGCCCTTCTGCTTTGGCGGTGGTGCCATCCTCCATGGGGAGTGGGGCGCATACGGCTAGCCCTTGCGCTGCGAGATGTTGGGCAAAGCGATGTTCCTCTGTCACTGTGCGGGCGGAGCGCAAAGCCCGCCCATGCCGTTTGAGGAAAATATGCTGGCCATCCTGCAACGCGATGATGGCCGAGGCAGAAAAGGGCCGCTGGCTATGCCAGAGGATAGGATCGTTAGCGGGATGCATGCCCCAATGAGGCAAGAGAGTTGCTACATCAGCGCGCGTAAGGGCGGGCCACACACAGCTATTATAGCCGCTCTCTAAGCCAAGGGGGCGTGCAGACATGCTCAAAACCCCGCTGTAAAGCTTGCAAGGGCGGCAAAGGGACTGCCGATGAAGTAATCAGGGCTGGAGCCTTTAATGCGCGTCCCATGCAGGCCGGTTGTCGTATGAGCGTTAAAAGCGGTGCTGTTAATACCAGAGAGGTAACGTTGATTGCTTAAATTGCTCAGGTTCAGGCGCAAGGTGGGTTTTTGGAGTACGCCGATATTGTTAAAGCGGTACCCCAAAGCAAGGTCTGCCGTCATGATGGCAGGGATGCGCTCATCATTCATAAAGGTGGCATATTGGTGGCTCATATAATGCATCGTCACCATGCTGAAGAAGTGTCCATCATCATAGCGTAACCCCGCTCCCGCTTGGAAATGAGGGCTACGGATAGCCGTTTTGCCTGCTGTAGGGAGGAGGTCCCCCCTAGCGGCAATGTTACTATCGATGGTGGCATGGAGATATTCAAAAGAGGCATAGGGGCTGAGATGATGCCAAGGGCGTGTGCCAATCTCTACATCTACCCCGCGTGAGGTTTGTTTCCCCGCATTGATGGAGGTGGAGATATTGGGGTTATTGGGCTCCCCTGTTTTAATCTGCCGATTGCGGAAATTGTAGTTAAAGAAGGTCACGCTCGCAGTAATCCATTCCCCCGTACGGCGATAGCCGAACTCCTCTGCGATGGAATATTCATTTTTAAGATGGTTTGTCCCCGCTTTGCTGAGGGAGCCATTGGCGTTGCCATTCGCATCTGTCCCAGCATATTGGTTGTAATAGCTGGAGGCTGTTGGGGCGCGGAAATTGGTGTTGACGTTGAGGAAGATCTGGTCCTGCTTGGTAAAGTTCCACCTCATGCCAAAGCGCGGCAGTGGTTCGGCTTTATTACTAGAGATGGTCCGCTGAGGGCCGGGGACGTCATTTGTTCCCCAACGATGCATCATGACCTCTTTAAAGCCAATATCCATCGCTAATCTATCCTGCATGAGGGAGATATGGTCGCCTATATACAGCGCATTGACCTGCGACATAGTATGAAAGGCCCCCGCAAGGTAAGGGTTACCATTGGGCATTAGCACACGGTCACGCCGTTTATCGCCCCAAATATTGGCCGAACTTCCATCATCATTAACGGTGGTAAAGGGCTGGCGTTGGTTATCATCGGAGTAGTCATACCAATAACCCATGACGAAATCATTCCATTTATACCGGGCATGGAAGGCCATATTCACCCCAGCGCGATAGCTACGCTGCGTGTATTCGGAACGGACGGTTTGATTATCGGTTAAAGGGAGGGAAGAGACAGGCAGGGTGCCATAATAATTGCCTGTACCAGAGAGCTGGGAGCCGTACGGGAAGTTACCATAAGCACTTTGAGCATAAGGGGTGATGTCAAAACTATAACGCTGGTTAAAGCGCAGATGCACAGGCGCACCGACATAGAGCGTTTCCTCTGGGTCGCGGGAAAGCCGCCAGTAATTATAGCTATTATCGCCGGGTTCATAATGGTGGGTAAGGGCACCGCTATGGGTGCCGTATGTTTTCCAATCCTTGAGGGACGTGAAGGGATAATAGCTGGTGATGGCCCTGTTCCATGACCCAACAAGGCTTGCGCGATTGTCCTGCCCCCATTCTTTAAGGAGCTTGAAGTCAATATGCTGGCGGGTATCGTACCCGCCGCTGCGCCAATTATCAGTATGGGTGTTGGAGTAAGAGGCAAAGCCGCGGACGCCACTATGACCAATCTCGCCTGTCTCAAGCCGGAGGAAGCCGCGCCGCGTGTTAAAAGAGCCATATGAGAAAGAGGCAAACCCGCCGGGTTTAAAGGCCGGGTCTAGGAAGGAGAGTTTCATCACCCCCCCAGCGGCATTGAGGACGGGGCTATCCAGGTCGGAGGAGCCTTGTTGCAGCCCAGCAGTGCTGTAATTCTCTGTATCAGCAAATTGGTTGGGATACCCACCATAAGAGGCAATATCATTGAGGGGCATACCCTCTAAGACATAGCCAATAGCATCCCCATTTAGCCCACGGACACTGATATTCGTATTAGGGGAAATGCCAAAAGGGTCGGAGGTAGCAACATTTGCACCGGGTAAAATGGAGACAAGCTGAAAAGCCGAAGCCGTAGGGGCTTGTACATCCATATAGCTACGGCCCACCTCACTGATGGATTGCGTGCCATGTTGAGGGCGGATTAACCCCCCACCGCGTTGGGTGACCTCCGTTGTGGCATGGGTGGTGATATATTCCACCTCTTTTGCCTGCACATCATGGGGATGTGAGGTGGTGGGATGTGTTGGTGTGTGCGTGTGCGTCTGTTGGCCTTTTGTTTGCTCCTCAGCCAAGGCTAAGCTGGGGCAACATAAGGGGAGTAAGAGGAGGGCCCGCAAGCCAGAAAAAGATAAGCGCATAGAATCTTCACCTTCGAGAGGTCGATAGGGAAGGTTCGCTGGGCTGGCGTTAGTTCAGGGGAAGATGGGGGTGTTCCATCCATGCTATTTTCCTGTCCCTTCGCCGGTACGAACCGGATCAGGTTCAAAGGGTTGGATGGCCTTGCCCATCCTCTCAGCCTTGCAGATGAAGGCACCCCTCGGAACATGTGCTCTTCGTTAGCAGAGAAAGGCCCTTTTGTTCAAGTGCAAGGCTCTCTTGTAAAAATGCCTATTTCTGCCAATATCAAGCCTATGCGTTTTGTCCTTTTTATAATGGGGGTCTTATGCCCATAATTGCACCGAGCCTGCTTGCTGCTGATTTCTCTAATCTGCGTCAGGAAATGAGCGCGGTGGTGGAGGCCCCGTGGTTGCATCTTGATGTGATGGATGGGCATTTTGTGCCTAATATCTCTTTTGGGATGCCCGTCATTAAAGCCTTGCGGCCACATAGTCAGGCCAAGTTTGATGTTCATTTGATGATTGACCCTGTGGACCCGTATTTAGAAGCCACAGCCAAAGCGGGAGCAGACCATATTACGGTGCATGTGGAGGGGAATGCTCACCTGCATCGGACGTTGCAAACCATCCATGCCTTAGGCTGTAAAGCAGGGGTGGCGATTTGTCCTGCAACCCCACCAGAGGCTTTGTCCGAAGTGATGGATATGGTTGATATTATTTTGGTTATGACGGTTAATCCCGGTTTTGGGGGGCAGAAGTTCCTGCATGGTCAGCTTGCTAAAATCCGCACCCTTGCAGAGATGATCCGTAGGAGCGGGCGGGATATTACACTAGGCGTTGATGGTGGGATTGATGAAACCACAACCCCGTTGGTGACGGAGGCCGGGGCGACTATGCTCGTGGCAGGCTCTGCTATTTTTGGTAAGGGTGACCGCAAAGCCGCTATAGAGGGGATGCGCGCTGTAGCCCGCCCCGCACGCCGCGCTTGATGGAAGGGGAGCGGCTTGTTTAGGTCCTGCTGGCGGTATATTCGGCTATTATGTGCCTCTCTGCCAGCCCGTCAGCGGGACGAAGTTGGCCCTGTTTGTTTGTATCAAGACCGTGAAGAAGGGGACATTGACCAAGCCGCTTTATTGACGGGTGGTGTGTTCCGTTTTGCACAAAAGACCTATCGCTTGCCAATGCGGGATGTTTGGCAAAAGAATAATTGGCCTGAAGATGTACGCCGGTGGGTGTATAGCTTTGAGTGGCTGAAAGACCTTCGTACATTCGGCACAAATGGAGGGCGGTTATTAGCGCGCTCCATGGTCACTTCATGGGCAGACCGTCCTCCTAATGACCCCATCGCGCGGGAAGGTGGGGTGATAGGCCGCCGTTTAGCAAATTGGTTTGGGCATTATGAGTTCTGCCTCTCCACCGCTACAGCGAACACACAGCATATTGTGTTAGAGGCTGCGGTTAAAGATGGACGGCGGCTCTCGGCAATGTTGCCTCTTTCCTCATTAGGCTGGGAGGAGCTTGCGGCTCTGCGTGGGTTGTTAGCTGTCTATATGGCGGTGCCTGATTATGATGGCTTTCTCAAACGCTTTGAGGAGCAACTCCCCCATGTGCTGACCCGCTTGTTGGGGGAGGAGGGTATTGCGGCAGAGCGCAGCCCGGAGGCCCAATATCGCTGCGTGCAGGAACTTACTGCGATTCAAGGGATGTTCGGTGTTTTGCAATGGTTGCCACCGGAGTGCGTCTCTGTCGCTCTAGGGCGGGCTTGTGCAGTATTGCGGGCTTTCTGCCATGGCGATGGGGGGCTAGCTCTCTTTAATGGCGCGCAGGAACATGGCGCAAAAGCCATTACCGCTTTGTTAGAGCAAGCTGAACGTTACCGCATTGTTGCCTCGAGTTTGAGCCAAGGTGGTTTTGTGCGGCTTACAGCAGGGCGGGCCCTTTTATTGGTGGATGCAGCCCCACCCCCACCGCGCGGGTTGGACCGTATGGCCCATGCGGGGACATTGTCTTTTGAGTTCTCCCATCATCGGCAGCGATTATTTGTAAATTGTGGCTCTGCTATGGGCGGGGGATGGCAACGCGCCTTGCGCTCGTCTGCTGCCCATACAGCCCTGATTGTTGAAGGAGAGTCCTCATCAGGGTTTGGGGCGGGTGGTCATATAACACATCGGCCTTCACAAGTGCGCTGCCAGCAAGAGCGAGAGGGCCGAGCAGACGCCGTGCATCTCTCTCATAATGGCTATTATCCCTCTCATGGGGTGATATGGTCCCGCTCGCTTTTCTTAGACCCTTCAGGGGAGGAGTTACGCGGCTGCGAGCGTGTGGAAGGGGAGCGTGATGTGCCTTTTGCGTTGCGCTTCCATATTCATCCTGATGTGCGGGTAGAGCGCGAGGATGAGGAGATTATCCTCCATACAGCCTCCGAGATATGGCGTTTTCATCAAACAGGTGGAGAGATAGCCGTGGAGGACGACCTTTATATGGGCCGCGGCACACCGGAGGAAACGCGCCAGATTGTCGTTTATTCCCGTCCCGGTCGGACGTTAACGTCACCTACAACGGAGAAGGAGGGGGCCGAGACACGCCCCCGCTGCCAGCAAAAGGTGGAATGGGTGCTGGAATATGTGCCCCTTTAGGGGCTACCCTGCTACCCTACCCGGATGAGGATATGTTTCTTCTTGCCGGAGGAGAGCTTTAGCGTGCCGTCTGTTAGGTCGGCAGATGTGATGGTTTGATTCTCATCTTTGATGACGACATCATTCAGCCGGGCACCACCTCCGCGGATGAGGCGGCGTGCCTCGCCCCCGCTGGCGGCTAAGCCTGCCTCTGCAAAGAGCTTAAAGGCAGGCACACCCTCGGCAAATAGGCTAGCAGGCAGGGTGACTTCTGGCAGGGCGGCTTGTGTGCTGCCTTGCTCAAACACGGTGCGGGCAGTTGCAGCGGCTTCCTCAGCGGCAGCACGGCCGTGGCAGATGGCTGTGGCCTCTGTAGCCAGAATCTTCTTAGCTTCGTTAATCTCTGCTCCTTCCAGCGCGCCGAGGCGTTCACATTCCTTCACGGGGAGGTCGGTAAACATTTTGAGGAAGCGGCCTACATCCGCATCTTCCGTATTGCGCCAGAACTGCCAGTAATCAAATACAGGCCGCCGCTCCTTGCGGACCCACACCGCCCCATTGGCGGACTTGCCCATCTTAGCCCCGGAGGAGGTGGTAACAAGCGGTGTTGTCAGCCCAAATAGCCGCGCTCCATCGGTACGGCGAGCGAGGTCAATGCCGGAGACGATATTGCCCCATTGGTCAGAGCCCCCCATCTGAAGGATGGCCCCATGACGGCGATAGAGCTCCCGGAAGTCGAATGCTTGAAGAATGGAGTAGTTGAATTCTAAGAAGGTCAGCCCCTGTTCACGCTCAAGACGTTGCTTCACACTCTCAAAAGAGAGCATCCGACTGACAGAGAATTGCACCCCAACATCTTGCAATAGGCTGATGTAAGAGAGCTTATCCAACCAATCCGCATTATTGACGAGGCGACATTTACCATCATCAAAATCCAAAAATTGCCCCAGTGAGGCGCGCAACCCTGCGAGATTATGGGTGATGGTCTCGTTGCTCATCAGCGAGCGGGCTTCATCGCGGAAGGACGGGTCACCAATTTTCGCCGTCCCCCCACCGATGAGCGCAATAGGGTGATGGCCGTGCTTTTGTAAGAGCCGCAACATCATAATCGACATCGCATTACCCACATGCAGGGAATCAGCTGTAGGGTCAAAGCCGATATAAGCCGTAATGGGGCCTTCCTGCATAAGAGCATCCAACGCCTCATAATCAGTGCATTGGAAAATCATCCCACGGGCCTGAGCTTCTTGCAGGAAGGGGCTTTTAAGTGTGATGTCGGTCATGGAAAAGCTCTTTTCTGAAGTCTATAGCAAGGGGGATCGCTTAGCCGATGGCTTCTGCCTCATGCTCTGGCTCTGCATCATGTTCTAGCGCGGGGGCGGCGATAGAGGCAGGCTCTGGTGCAAAGAGGTTTCTCTGCCGGGTGGTGACATGGTCCTCCAACGCATCGGCAATCAGCTCCGCTTGCTGGGAGAAGATGTGGTCTGCCTCTGGGAAGAGGCGATAATCCACCGTCACATTCTTTTGTGTGTTGAGTTTCTCAACCAGTTTACGGATGACAGGCTCTGGGGCCATGTTATCTCGCCCACCAGCAATCATTAACCCGCTACAGGGGCAGGGGGCGAGGAAGTTGAAGTCATAATCATCAGCAGGGGGGGCAACGCTAATCCAACCGCGGATTTCTGGCCGGCGCATCAGCAGCTGCATCCCTACAAAGGCCCCGAAGGAATATCCAGCAATCCACAACTCCGAGGAGTTGGGGTTAATCATCTGCATCCAGTCCAGAGCAGCTGCTGCATCGGAGATTTCCCCAATACCGCCATCATAACGGCCTTGAGAGCGACCAACCCCGCGGGAATTATAACGCAGGACGGAAAACCCCATCATCTGAAAACGCCGATACATGGTGTAAGTGATGCGGTTGTTCATTGTCCCGCCATGGAGCGGGTGGGGGTGGATGACAAGGGCGAGAGGAGCGTTAGGGTCTTCGGAATGGTGATAATGGCCTTCGAGCCGCCCATCAGGGCCAGCGAACATGACTTCAGGCATGCGTCTCTCATCTTTATTGTCCACCCTGACCATCCCTAAAATATGGAGGGTAAGGTGATGTACGAACCGATTATGCCCGGCCTTTGTGGGACCGGGCATGATTTTGCGCCCCTCGCAGATGGATGGACACCAAGCCGGGAGAGGTATATCGGCGTTGTATATCGGTTTTGCTTTACTAATTTCTAGTAAAATCGACTCTCACATGCCGGTTTTTTCAAAAAAGTAAATCAGATTATGTTTGTCTCTTTATAGGGGTCAGGTTTATCAGAGGCAGCAGAAAGAGGAGGAGTCTCCATGCTTCATGCCCCGCCTTCACAGCACAACCTGCTTTATTTGGATGCTAATGCGACAGAGCCGTTACGCCCCATAGCCCAACAGGCGTTGAATGAGGGGCTTGCCCAGCTGGGTAATCCTGCCTCTGTGCATACAGCAGGGCGTAAGGCCCGTGTGATGTTAGAGCAAGCACGCAAACAGCTTGCTGGGACCTTTGGGCGAGAGGCGGATAGCTTTGTGTTCACCTCCGGTGGGACAGAGGCGAATACGCTTGCCGTGCATGGTTTTGGCCATGCGATAGGGCGGCCTATCCTCATCGGTGCGACCGAGCATGACGCCATTCGTAAAGCCGCGCCGGGGGCATGCGTGATTCCGGTGGATCAAAATGGTCTCATAGAATGTGCAGCTTTGGAAACACAGCTTGCCTCTCATGCAGCAGAGGCAGGTGCGCTCGTATGTATTATGGCGGCGAATAATGAGACGGGTGTGTATGCACCGTTGGAGGATATTGCCGCTTTATGCCGCCAATACGGAGCGCATTTGCATATTGATGCGGTGCAAGCAGCGGGGCGGATGAGCGGGACAGACCCTTTCTCTCAAGCCGTGGCGTCAGGGGCGTTAGTAGGGGCGAGCCTTGCTTTATCTGCCCATAAGATGGGTGGGGTAATGGGGGCGGGGGCTCTTCTTCTGCCAGAGGACCGGCCCTTACCCCCCCTTCTTCCCGGTGGGGGGCAAGAGCGTGGACGGCGCGGGGGTACCCCCGCCCTTGCAGCGCATCTCAGCATGGCCGCTGCGTTGGTGGAAAGCCAGCAGCAAGAATGGAGTCGCCTGCAGATATTGCGTGATGAGCTAGAGGCCATCTGCTGCCATGCAGGGGCGGTCATTATGGGCCGTGACGTCCCGCGCTTGCCGAATACGGTGAGTGCCCTTCTACCCGGTGTAGCGGCGCAGATGCAGCTTATGGCCTTGGATATCGAGGGTTATTGCGTCTCTGCTGGCTCGGCCTGTTCATCCGGCAAAGTGGCGCGCTCCCATGTGTTGGAGGCTATGGGGCAAGGCGAAGGCGCGGGGCAGGCGATTCGCATCTCTCTGCCATGGAATGTGCAAGCAGAGCATGTGCGTGCCTTTGGGCAGGCTTATAGCCGTATGGCGCAGCGATTTGCCGAGCGTGGCCTCTTACAAAATAATCGTACTACGTCATGAAGGCGGATAAGCAGGAGGTTATCTATTTAGATTACCTCGCGACAACCCCCTGTGACCCGCGTGTTATAGAGGCCATGTTGCCTTATTTTACGGCGTCCTTTGGCAATGCTGGGAGTGTGCATCAGCTTGGCCGTGCGGCGGAGGAGGCCGTAGAGGAGGCCCGCCAAGAGATGGCGCAGCTTTTGCAGGTGAGTCCTCATGAGGTGATATGGACTTCGGGGGCGACTGAATCCAATAATCTGGCCATAAAAGGGGCGGTGCGGTTCTTAAAGACGCAGGGCGATACAAGACGGCGTGTTATTACAGCCGCAACGGAACATAAATGCGTGTTGGAGGCTGTGCGCTCCCTCGCAGATGAAGGGTTTGAGCCTATTATCCTCCCCGTAGGGCCTGATGGGCGTGTAGAGCCAAACCGATTAGCCGAGGCCTTAAAAACACCAACCGCGCTTGTAAGCCTCATGGCAGCGAATAACGAGACAGGTATCGTCCACGACATCCCCCAGCTTATGCCGCTTATCAAGCAAGCAGGGACGTTGTTGCATGTTGATATGGCCCAGATGTTCGGCAAATTGCCATGCAGTTTAGAGGGGATCGACCTCGCCTCATTCTCGGCCCATAAGCTATACGGCCCTAAAGGGGTCGGAGCGTTATATATAAGGCGGCGGCCTCGTGTGCGGCTATTGCCTTTAATCTCTGGTGGAGGGCAGGAGCGTGGTATGCGCTCTGGCACATTGCCTGTCCCGCTCATTGTGGGGATGGCTGTCGCTGCACGTCTTGCCCTAGCCGCCCAGCCGGAGGAGGTGCCGCGCCTTATGGCATTGCGCGGCCAGCTTTGGCAGGCTATGCAGAGGCTTTGCCCAACAGCGCGGCTTAATGGCGGCCAAGCTCCGCATCTGCCGGGTGTGCTGAATTGCTGCTTACCTGAGGGGCCGGAGGCTCAAGACTTGATGAAATCCCTGCCGGGGCTGGCTTTTTCGGCTGGTTCAGCATGTTCGGCAGCGTCTGGTGCGCCGTCTTATGTATTGCAGGCAATGGGCTTGACCGATAGAGAAGCACGCAGGAGCTTGCGTCTTTCGGTCGGACGCTTTACCTCAGCAGATGACGTGGAGCGCGCAGTGGCTCAATTTAGGCAGGTTTTAACAGGTGGTTAACCACGCCTGCGTGGATTTCAGAGGGAGTGAGGGTTTATGCCACGGATGGTTTTTGTTGAGCGTGATGGTAGCCGCCATGAGGTGGAGGCACAGGCAGGTCTCTCCGTCTTGGAGATTGCCCATGAGCATAATATCGACCTTGAAGGAGCCTGTGAGGGCTCCCTAGCATGTGCGACATGCCATGTTATCGTGGACCCAGCATGGGCCGATAAACTCACCAGCCCAACCGATGATGAAGAAGATATGCTCGACCTTGCCTTTGGGCTGGAGAAAACATCGCGCCTTGGCTGCCAAATCATCATGACAGATGAGCTGGATGGCCTTGTCGTTCATCTTCCCAAAGCGGGGTAAGGTAAGCGTTATGCGCATCCTTGTAGCTATGTCTGGTGGGGTCGATAGTTCTGTTGTGGCAGCGTTGCTCAAGCAGCAAGGCCACGAGGTCATCGGGGCCACCTTACAGCTTTACGACCATAGCGGCCCCGCCAAGCCGGGGGCTTGCTGTGCAGGGCGGGACATTATGGATGCGCGTTTAGTGGCGGAGAAAATCGGTTTTCCTCATTACGTTATTGATGCGGAGAGCCGCTTCCGCGATAGCGTTATTGAGAGTTTTGCCGATTCTTACGCCCGGGGAGAAACCCCTGTCCCTTGTGTGGCTTGTAATCAGGGCGTTAAGTTTACGGACCTCCTGACAATGGCGCGGGATTTAGGCTGCGAGGCTATGGCGACTGGCCATTATGTCCGCCGGGTTGAGGGCCCTACTGGGGTGGAGATGCACCGCCCTGTGGATCGGGATAGAGACCAAAGTTGGTTTCTCTTTGCCACAACGCGGGAACAGTTGGAGTTCCTCCGCTTCCCCCTTGGTGAGATGCCCGATAAAGCTCATGTCCGTGCCTTAGCGGAGGAGCTAGGGCTGGATGTGGCGACAAAGCGCGATAGTCAGGATATTTGCTTTGTGACGAATGGCTCTTACGCCACATTGGTGGAGAAGATGCGACCAGAGATTGGTGGGCCGGGCGATATTGTAGATGAGCACGGCAATGTGCTGGGCCAGCATGAGGGGATTGCGCGTTACACTGTGGGGCAGAGCCGCCGGTTGGGGGATATTCATACCGGTACGGGGGAACGTCAGATGGTCACGGCGATTGATGTGCCTTCCCGCCGCATTATTGTTGGCCCGCGTCAGAAGGTCATTCATGATGAGAGCCGCCGCATCGTCCAGCTAAGGGATATGAATTGGCTGATTGATGCCCCAGCAGACGGCGTGCGCTGCGGAGTGCAGCTACGCGCGCGTGAGGGGTTGCGTCAAGCCCTTATACGCCCCTTAGAGGGGAATCGGGCAGAGGTTCAGCTCGAAGAGCCCGCTTTGCCCGCACCGGGGCAAGCATGTGTGATGTATGAGGGGGAGCGTGTTCTGGGTGGTGGGTTTATTCTCGCCTAAACGCTCTCTATATGAATCACATCTTATTGATTTTATGGGAGGAAAAGAGTCGCTTTTGCGAAAGAGGGGCGCAAAAGTGGGCTCTGAAGGTGTTATTTGGCCTCTTAGAGGGGGCCACGCTTTAGGAATGTTTCGATTTTAAAATATATTTTGCACAAATCTTCCTTTTGGATATGGACAACCCCCTATGTTTCATGGTCTGGCTGGAGGTAGAGAAGTTCTTTCTCCACCAACAACGGGAAGTGATTATCACGCTATCAGCTTGAGGGTTTGGTATGGCTTATTTTGTACGTCATTTTGGTTCATTACCGGAACGTTCCGCTCTGCGGAAGGCCATTGCCGAGAAAATCCGGTACCCAGAGCAAGCCTGCGTTGAGGCTTTGATTCCAGCCGCTGAGATGAGCGTTGATGAGGAAGCAATCGCCAGCAAAGTTGGGCTTTCTCTAGCGCGTGCGCTGCGCGATCATCGCCAGCCAGGCCTTGTTGAGACCTTGGTGCAAGAGTTCAGCCTTGCCTCATCGGAGGGTGTGGCTCTGATGAGCATGGCCGAGGCTTTGCTGCGTACACCAGACTATGCCACGCGTGATGCGTTGATTCGGGACCAAGTTGGTGTGGGGGACTGGCTCTCTCATATGGGGCGTGATCGTGGCTTGATCATCAATGCAGCCTCATGGGGGTTGGACATTACCGGCCGTCTCGTTGCGCCTAAGCGGCGTATGGGCGTGATTCACCGTCTGCTGCGTGATCGTGGGGAGCCGATTGTCCGCCGGGCCGTGCAATTTGCAATGCAGATGATGGGCCAGCAATTCGTCCTCGGCCAGACTATTGAAGGCGCATTGAAGGATTCCCGCAAGCGTGAGGCGCAAGGCTTTACCTATTCCTACGATATGTTGGGTGAGGCTGCGTTGGACCATGCCGATGCCGAGCGGTATCAGGCGTCTTACCATGCAGCGTTGGAGGCTATCGGTAGCCGGGCTAAGGGTGAGAATGTCTATGAGCGTCCCGGCCTATCCATTAAGCTTTCTGCCCTGCATCCGCGTTATGAGCGGGCAAAGCGTGAGCGCGTGTTGGAGGAGCTGCTGCCAACTGTAAAAGCCCTCGCTGTGCGGGCGAAGCATTACAATATCGGCTTGAATATTGATGCTGAAGAAAGCGAACGGCTGGATATTTCGCTCGATATTCTGGAAGCTTTGTGCCGCGACCCAGAGTTGGCGGATTGGGATGGCATCGGCTTTGTTGTGCAGGCTTATGGGCGGCGCGCTTCAGCTGTGTTGGATTACATCATCGCCCTTGGCCGTGAGACGCATCACCGTGTGATGATTCGCCTCGTAAAAGGGGCGTATTGGGATAGCGAGCTGAAGAAGGCTCAAATTGATGGTGTTTCGGACTTCCCCGTCTTTACGCGTAAATGCCATACGGATGTTAGCTATATTGCATGTGCGCGTAAGCTCTTAGGGGCAATGGATGCGATTTTCCCACAATTTGCGACACATAATGCGCGGACAGTGGCCACGATTTACGCAATGGCTGGTCAGGACTTCCAACCGGGGCAATTTGAGTTCCAATGTCTGCATGGCATGGGTGAGGCCCTTTTTGAGCGCGTTGTGGGGGCAAAGAACCTCAACCGGCCTTGTCGGATTTACGCCCCGGTGGGGACATATGACACGCTGTTGGCCTATCTCGTCCGCCGCCTATTGGAGAACGGAGCGAACTCCTCCTTCATCAATCTGCTTGGTGACCCCAACATTCCGCTAGAAAAATTGGTGGAGGACCCTGTTAAGGTTACGCGCTCTTACAGCCCTGTGGGAGCCCCTCACCCTGAGATTAAAAAACCGCTCGATATGTTCGCGCCAGAGCGGCAAAACTCTAAGGGTATGGACCTGAACCATGAGCCTGTTTTGAGCCATCTTGGCGAGGTGCTTTACAGCCTGCCAGAGCAGTATGAGGCTTATCCGCTAGTGCCCGGTTTGGATGAGGCGACGCGTCCGGTTCATCCCGTTACAAACCCTGCGGAGCGTAAGGATCAGGTCGGCCAAGTGACCTTTGCGGTGCCTGAGGATATTCGCCACGCTGTAGATGTTGCAGAAGCAGCTTTTGCAGGCTGGGCCGCACGTCCAGCTGAGGAACGTGGTGCGATTTTGGAGCGCGCTGCTGATTTGCTGGAGGAACGCTACATTGCCTATATGGGGTTGGCCGTGCGTGAGGCAGGGAAGTCCTACCCCAATGCTGTGGCTGAGGTCCGTGAGGCGATCGACTTCTTGCGTTATTATGGCGGGGCAGTCCGGCGGGAGTTTAATAATGAGACGCACCGCCCCCTAGGCACTGTGGTGTGCATTAGCCCGTGGAACTTCCCGTTAGCGATCTTCCTTGGTCAGGTGTCCGCTGCTTTGGCTGCGGGGAATACCGTCATCGCCAAACCGGCTGAGGAAACCCCATTGATTGCTATGGAAGCTGTAAAGCTTCTGCATGAGGCAGGTGTACCAGAGGAGGTTGTGCAGTTCCTTCCCGGTGAAGGGGATGTCGGGGAGGCCATGGTGGCAGACCAGCGCATCGGTGGTGTGATGTTTACGGGCTCTACCATTGTTGCGCAGATTATTGCACGTCAGTTGAATGGCCGTTTAGGCCGCAATGGTCAGCCTGTTCCACTTGTGGCGGAAACTGGCGGGTTGAATGCGATGATTGTCGATTCCTCCGCTTTGCCAGAGCAGGTGGTGAAGGATATCGTCTCCTCCGCTTTTGATAGTGCGGGGCAACGCTGTTCGGCTCTGCGCGTGCTATGCGTGCAGGAAGATGCTGCGGATCGTATCATCTCCTTGCTGAAAGGCGCGATGGAGGAGTTACGGATTGGGATTCCCGCCAAGTTGCCAACTGATGTTGGGCCTGTCATTAGTGAGGTCGCTCGCAAAGGGATTAACGATCACATCGAGGCTCTACGCCGCCGGAATCACCCTGTCTTCCAAGCTCCAACCGTGGAGGAGGAAACACAAGGGGGGACGTTTGTGCCACCAACCTTGATTGAGGTGAGTTCCATCGCTGATGTTGGCGGGGAGATTTTCGGCCCTGTGCTGCATGTCCTACGCTATAAACGTGATGAGCTAGAAGCCCTTATCACACGCAGCAATGCAGGGGGGTATGGCCTCACCTTTGGTGTGCATAGCCGTGTTGCCTCTCGCATTGACTTCCTTGTGGAGCGGGTTGAAGCAGGGAATATCTACGTTAATCGCAATATTGTTGGGGCGATTGTGGGTGTGCAACCCTTTGGTGGGCATGGCCTCTCTGGCACAGGGCCAAAGGCTGGGGGGCCGTTGGCCTTGCGCCGCCAGTTGGCAGATGCTCCACGGACGCCACTCGCACAACCGGGGGCAATGCCGGCTATGGCACGCTCATGGTTGCTATGGCTGGGCACGAATGATCGTGATTTAGCTCATGAGGTCACACCTTGGATGGATCATGGCTTGCTTTCCTGCAAGCTTGCGCTGCCATCCCCGGTTGGGGAGAGCAATACTTACACGTTGGAGCCACGGGGCCGCGTCCTCGCTGTGGCAGAGACGGAGCAGGGCCTAAAGCGCATGATCAGCTATGCCATTAGCTGTGGCAATGAGGTCATCGCTCTTGCTGCTCCTGCGGTGATTAAGACGTTGGAGACCATGCCAGATGTCCTACGGGAGGCAATTCATCCTGCTGATTCGTTAGAAGATGTTGAGGCATGCTCTGTCATTCTCGCTGAGAGTGCGCATGAGGGGCTGTGGCAGATTGTGGCGGACCAGCTTAAAAATCCTGATGCCCCTGTACCGTTGGTCTATTGGGCAGATGGCTCCACCCTTCAGCCGGAAGCTTTGGTGCAAGAGAAGCTAGTGAGCGTTAATACGGCGGCTGCTGGTGGTAATGCGGAGCTGATGGCTCTGAGCTAAGAGGGGCTTCCGCTTTATAGATGAAGAAGGCCGGGTGAATCATAATCCACCCGGCCTTCTTCGTGCTATATGCAGGGTATGGATAAGAAAAAGGGGGGAAGAAGCCATGGCTCTTTCCCCCCTTTTTATGATGATATGTCCTGTTCTGCTTTTAGGTGGTAGGGATTTTTGTTTTGGGCAGGGGGAGGCATCCTTCTGGCGTGGCAACGCGGAGGAAGTTGGCTAACTCACGGAAGGAGGTTGCTCGTGGGTCGGATGGACGCCAGACAAGGCTAATTGTCCGCCGGGCTTCAGCCTCGTTAAGTTCACGAATCGTAACAAGCCCCTCAAACTCATGCCGATTATTAAGAGCAAGGCGCGGTATGAGGGAGAAACCTTCTCCTGCGCCAATCATGTGCCATAACATTTCCAAGCTAGTTGCAAGACGCTGGTCTTGGGCGCGGAAATTGCTGGGGCAGAGGGAGAGAGCTTGGTCACGCAAGCAATGGCCATCCTCCAACAAGAGCAAATCAGGGCGTGCTAGGTCATTGATGGAGAGATTCTTCTTATGGGCAAGCTCGTGGTCTTTTGGGAACACAGCTAAGAATGGCTCTTGAAAGAGCGGCGCATGCTCTAGCGATTCGGTCGCGGTGGTTGGTGCCATAAAGGCAACATCAAGGCTACCTTGGCGGAGAAGCTGAACAAGGTTTGGCGTTGTATTTTCGCTTAACCGCAAACCGAGCTGAGGGTATTTTTGCCGCAACCGTGGGAGAAGGCCGGGAATATAATAAGGCCCTAAGGTTGGGATAACGCCGATATGCAGCAAGCCATCCAGCGGCCCCGTATGAGCGCGAGCGACTTCTAGCAGATTGCGAGCAGAAGCGAGGACGTCGCGCCCTAAGGCGATGAGTCGTTCACCTTCTGGCGTGGGGGCAACATGCCGGCGGGAGCGTTCGAACAAAGTAACGTTAAGAAGCTGCTCTAGCTTGCGTACTTGCTCAGAAAGCCCCGCCTGACTGACGCCACAACGCTCAGCCGCGCGGGAAAAATTACGCAGATCATCAACTGCGACAACATATTCGATGTCCCGTAGGGACAAACCGGAGAGAGGAACGTAGGACATAGAGTCTATCCATAAGCGGAGTTGGAGGCAGAGCCAAGAGGGAAAGATGGAAAGGAATGAAAGATTGATAATGATTCTTAATTATACTCATAATAACTCTCAATTAGACGTTACCCTTAGGGTGGGGTACCAATAAACTTGCTTGACTTTCTCGCGCTTCGGTTGCTCCCATGAGGGGCTCCACAAGTTCGGTGGAAGTTTACACTTTGTTAGTAAATGAGGAGGTCTCCATGCCTGCTATTGGTTCCGAAATTAAGCCTTTTACCGCTCAGGCTTTCCGTGATGGTAAGTTCCTTCAGGTCTCCGATGCGGACCTACGCGGCAAATGGTCTGTCGTCTTCTTCTATCCGGCTGACTTCACCTTTGTTTGTCCGACAGAGCTGGAAGACCTCGCTGAGAATTATGCTACATTCCAGAAGCTGGGTGTAGAGATCTTCGGTGTCTCCACCGATAAGCACTTCACACATAAAGCATGGCACGACACATCCCCAGCTATTGGGAAGGTGCAGTACACCATGATCGGCGATCCTTCTGGTGATATTGCACGTAACTTCGATGCTCTGCGTGCTGATGGTAGCCACACAGCTGACCGTGCGACCTTCCTGATCGACCCAGAAGGGAAGATCCAGTACATGGAGATCACTTCCGAGGGCGTAGGCCGTAGTGCTGCGGAGCTGCTCGATAAGATCCGTGCCGCTCAGTATGTTGCAGCTCACCCTGGTGAGGTCTGCCCTGCTAAGTGGAAAGAGGGCGGCGATACAGCTACTCTGAACCCTTCTTTGGACCTAGTCGGCAAGATCTGATCACATCCTATTAAGGGATATTGGTGGGGGCCTCTCCCCACCTTTTTGGGGAGGCGTGCTGTGCTGTGGCGCGCCTCCTTTTTCATAGGGCTTATGGCCTTAACAGAGTGTTTTTGAGCACCAGAGCTTCTGGAGAGAATCATGCTGAACGATGATCTTAAAGGCCAGCTGAGAGGGTACCTCCAGCATCTGCGCCATAATATTGTGCTTGTTGCCTCCCTCGATGAGGGCGACAAGTCCCGTGAGATGAAGGAGTTTCTGACAGAAATTTCCGAACTTTCTGATAAAGTTTCCTATCAAGATAATGGCACGGACTCTCGCCGTCCTTCCTTTGTGATTCGTGCTGCGGATTCTGATGTTCAGGTCTGTTTTGCCGGTATCCCAATGGGGCATGAGTTCACCTCTCTGGTGCTGGCTCTGCTACAGGTGGGTGGTCATCCCCCAAAAGTTGAGGCTGAGCAGATTGCGCAGATTAAGGCTCTAAAGGGTGAGTTCCACTTCGAGACCTATTTTTCCCTTTCCTGCCATAACTGCCCAGATGTTGTGCAGGCTCTCAATACGCTGAGCGTGATTAACCCGAACATCCATCATACCGCTATTGATGGGGCGTTGTTCCAAGATGAGGTGAATGAGCGTGATGTACGCTCTGTGCCGCAAGTCTTCCTCAATGGGGAGCGTTTCTCCACCGGGCGGATGGAACTGCCGGAGATTCTGGCTAAGATTGATACAGAGGGTGCTGCAAAAGCCTCTGAGAAGCTGAATGATGAAGCCCCGTTTGATACGTTGGTGATTGGCTCCGGCCCAGCAGGCTGTGCTGCGGCGATTTATACCGCGCGTAAAGGTGTGCGGACCGGTATCCTGGCTGAACGCTTTGGTGGTCAGGTCATGGATACAGCTGGGATTGAGAACTTTATCTCTGTACCGGAGACGGAAGGCCCCGCTCTGGCGAAGAATCTGGAGCAGCATGTTCGTAGCTATGATGTCCGTGTCATTACGGCGCAGCGTGCAGCAAAGCTCATCCCTGCTGAGAAGGAAGGTGGGCTGCATGAGATCGTGCTGGAGAGCGGCGCGCATCTTAAGGCGCGTACCATCATTGTGGCAACGGGTGCTCGCTGGCGTCAGCTGAACGTACCGGGCGAGGAAGAATATCGTACACGCGGTGTGGCGTACTGCCCGCATTGTGATGGCCCATTCTTTAAGGGACGTCCGGTGGCTGTGGCTGGCGGTGGTAATAGCGGTGTGGAAGCGGCTATTGACCTCGCCGGTATCGTCTCCCGTGTGACGCTGCTCCAATATGACCCGGTCTTAACAGCCGATGAGGTGCTGCAAAATAAGCTCCGTAGCTTGCCGAATGTCGATATTGTGGTGAATGCACGCACAACCGAGATTCGTGGTGATGGCCGTAAGATGACGGGCCTAAGCTGGCAGGATGTGAAGGATAATAGCGAGCATAGCATCGATGTTGACGGCATCTTTGTGCAGATTGGCTTGTTGCCGAACACAGACTGGCTGAAAGGTGGCAGCATCGAGATGTCCCGCATCGGTGAGATTGGCATTGATGAACGCTGCCGTACCTCCATCCCCGGCGTGTTCGCCGCTGGTGATGCGACCACGGTGCCTTATAAGCAGATCATCATCGCTATGGGTGAAGGGGCAAAAGCCGCTCTCTCCGCCTTTGACCATTTGATCCGCGTCCCAGCAGCCTCCTAAAGCTTAGCGGCTCTGAAGGGAGAAAAGGCCGGTGTAAGAGCCGGCCTTTTCTATGTCTGGTATTAGGCTAAGGCGGGCTGGAGGTCCTCAAGACTCAGGGTTGTAAGCTGGCTGTGATGCAGTAAATGCACACCCGTTGCGTGGGCTAATTGCCGAGCGGAGCGTGTGTAACCGGCATTAGAGACCACAGCAGCATAATGAGCATGACGATGCTGGCGTGCTGTAAAAATCTCCTGCACGGCCTTATTGCCGACTGGTCGTGTATAAAGCTTGCATTGAACAACAAAATGAATACCCGCTTGCTCGGCAAGAATATCCACCCCTTGGTCACTCCCCGGTGGGGTTGCTACGGCTTTCCAGCCTGCTTTACAGAGCAACCCTGCACAAAAACGCTCATAATCTAGCGGGTCCATAGCAGTCGTGAACTGTTCTGGGGGAAGGTCTGACGCGCTATCTTGGAGTTGGCTAAGGGCGTTTTGTTGGCGTTTGAGGAGAGTTTTTGTAACCCGATGAATACGCCGCATGATAGGCTTTTGGAGGATAGGCCAAAATTGCCCGAGTGTCTGCTGGTTTAAAGCCGGACATAAAATAGCGCGGCAAAAATAGTCCAGCTCCGTATTCCAACGTTTTTTATGGATGATACCGTAATGATCCTTCGTCAAACATGTCTGGCGGCGTTGTGCGAGCGTATTTTGGTGTTGGACAATCAGGCGGCATAACACAAGCCATGCTTTGCGCTTGCGTTTGACGTAACGGCGATATTGCAAAAAGAGGATAGCGAAGAAGCAGACTAGCCCAAAATCTGCTGGGAGGATGGCGATAGCGTGTCCGGGCAAAAATGACGGCACGGTCGCAATCATATAGCGCGTTGCTCCTATAAGGAACATGGTGCCGACACTCGGAATTGAACCGAGGACCTACTGATTACGAATCAGTTGCTCTACCCCTGAGCTATGTCGGCGTCCGGTCGAGCCTATACAAAAAATTACAAAGGGGGGCAATGGTATGGGTAAAATTATTTCTTGTTAAGAGGGCGAAGGAGGCTTGCAGAGAGGCGCGCAACAGAGCATGAGAAGATGATGCTTAGAAAAGACCATTTTCATAAGGGGTTGTGGATCCAAGGCGGGTCCTTGAGTTTCACACGGCAGGAGAGCGAGCAGCCACATCTTAAAATTGTGGAAGGCGTGCATGAATGTGCTGGCTGTGGCCTGTTTCAGCATTTTCCACCGTTAAAGCCCGGTCATGTGCTGACTTGTGCACGGTGTGGGGAGACAATGGCCCGCCGCCGTAAAACTGATGAGATTGGCGGGCCGTTAATTTTCTGCCTTGCCTCTTTGGCTCTGTACATTGTGTTATTGGTCAGCCCGCTTTTGACGATCAATGTCTATGGGCGGGAGAGCACGGTATCGCTTTATCGCGGCCCGATGGAGCTGGCCCGACAAGGCTTTGGTGGAATTAGTATTCTAGTATTGCTTGCAAGCGTGCTGATGCCTGGCATTGTTCTATGTCTTATGGCGGTGATTTTATACGGAGCGTCACGCCGTGAGATGCCCTTATGGGTGCGCCCGCTTATGGCATGGTATGAGCGGTTACGCCCATGGTCCATGATAGAGGTCTTCGTTATTGGGGTTTTGGTGGCTTATACCAAATTGGTGGACCTCGCTCTTGTTACACTCCAGCCGGGGGTGTTTTTGCTGGGCGGATTGATGCTGTTGATGGCGGCGATGGATTCTACATTCGATGTAGAGATGATCTGGCATCATCGCTCTGTCCAGCAGCGGCGTAAATTAGGTGTGTATCAGATAGAAAACCGCATCATCCCACCGGAGAAGCATATGCTCTCCTGCCATGCGTGCGGTATGAGCTTTGTAGCACGGCATGTTGTGGATGATGAGCGCGATATGGGAGATTGCCCTCGTTGTGGGCAGATATTACGGCGGCGGAAGCGCAACGGATTACGCGCTGCTTTGTCATTTTTATTGGCAGCGTTAATTTTTTACATTCCCGCTAATTTATTGCCTGTTATGGCCTTTATCAGGATGGGCCACGGCCATCCCAGCACAATTATCTCTGGCGTGATACAGCTTTGGCAATCCGACCTTTATTTTCTAGCCTTACTTGTCTTATTTGCGAGTATCACCGTGCCCGTTTTAAAGATTGTCCTGCTGGGCTTGATGATTATCTGCCAATATCGTGGGAAGGCGAGCCTTGCAGGGCTGAGGCGACTTACCCGGCTTTATAAACTCGTTGTTGTTATTGGCCGTTGGTCGATGATTGATGTGTTCATGATTTCCATTTTGGCGGCTGTTGTGCGCTTTGGCATTATGGCAAGTGTTGAGGCCGAGCCCGGTGTGGTCTTTTTTGCCATGGTGGTGGTATTAACTATTTTCGCAGCGGATTTGTATGACCCACGCTGCATGTGGGATGCCGCAGGGTATAATCAAGAATCGTTTGATCGCGCCTCGCAAAAAGGGGAAAGCGATAAACCGGCATTACAGGATATGGAGCCCGAAAAAGCGTGAGTGACGAGCAGCATAAGAAACATCCGGGCCATTGGCGTGATGTAGCCGGGGAGACCCGCCCAGCCCGCTTTTCCGTTCTTTGGATTATTCCTGTCATTGCGTTGGGCATATCAGGTTGGTTGGCATGGCAGCATTTTGCCACGATGGGCCCGCGTATTGTTATTTCCTTTGATGCCGCTGATGGCATTATCCCCGGCCAAACACAGGTGAAAAACAAGGCCGTCACCTTGGGGGTTGTGCAGTCTGTCACGCTAAGCCCAGACATGACCCATGCTGATGTTACCGTCCAAATGAGCGGTATCGATTCCCGCGCGTTAAATGAGCATACGCGCTTTTGGGTTGTAAGCCCGCGTATTAATGGGACGAGCATTACTGGGTTGGATACGCTCTTTTCCGGGGCTTATATTGCGATGGACCCCGGCGATCCAAAAGGGGGGCGGTATCAAAGCCATTTTCAGGGGTTGAAGAACCCTCCAGGTGTGCGGTCTGATCAGCCGGGGAGCATGTATTGGTTGGTCTCCTCCAAGCTGGACTCTCTTGGGCCGGGTGCGCCTATCTTCTACCGTGATATGCAGGTAGGTGAGGTGCTGGGATATACTGTACCTCCCGGGGGTGAAGGTCCCTTGCTGTTGCGCGTGTTTGTTAAAGCCCCGTATGACCGTTATTTGCGGACCGATAGCCGTTTTTGGAATGTCTCTGGGATGCAGATTGGTTTTGGCCCCGGTGGGTTGAAGATTCGTTTGCAATCCATTCAAGCGTTGCTGTCTGGCGGTGTTGCCTTTGGGCGGCCTGATAAAGTGCAGGATGAGGATACACCTGTAGCGGCGTCTAATTCCGTGTTTCATCTTTATGAGACGCAGGATGACGCTGATAATGCCCGGTATCGGCACCGTGTACGGGTAGTTACTTATGTTGATGCAGCCGTTGGTGGGCTAACAGAAGGGAGCAAGGTCACCATGTTTGGCCTGCAAATTGGCCAAGTAACAGGTGTCCATCTGGAGCTGGGTAATAAATCCCATAATCCTCGCGTGCGTGTTGAGATGCAGTTAGAACCCGAACGTGTTGTTGGGGAAAGCGATGGCGACCCGAAGAATATGTCCCAATTATTGGGCGATTTTGTTGCAGAAGGGATGCGGGCTTCGGTCCAGAATGTCAGCTTCCTGACAGGGGAATCGATGATTGCCTTCACTTTTGTTCATGAGGCCGCCGGGAAGCCTGCCACTCTCTCTTTTGAAGGGGGAGTGGCTGTTATCCCCAGCGAACCGGGTGGTATGGATGGTATCCTTCAGTCTGTCTCCACGATTACGAATAAGATTTCTGCCATGCCGCTGACGCAAATAGGCGAGCATTTGAGCGACCTCTTAGCCCATAGTGATGAGCGAATCAGTAGCCCTGATACGGCGCGCTCTCTTACAGCTTTGCGGGCCTCTTTAGAGTCGTTGAATCATTTGCTGAGCCATGCAGACCAGAATCTCCCTGCGATTATGGAGAATCTCAATGGGGCTTTGGGCCAAGCAAAGACCCTGCTTGGGGCTTATGGAGGGGATACAGATGCCCGCCGAAATATTGAGGCCCTTATTGTACAACTGACGCGGATGTCCCATTCCTTCCAGATGCTAGCAGATTATCTGGACCGTCATCCTTCGTCCCTTATCGTTGGCCGGAAGCATTGATTTATGATGAAGTTTTCTCATATCCCCTCGCTCTTTTTGCGTAAGAAGGGGGGGCGTTTGGCCCTCCTCGGTGCGGTCTGCGTGGGAAGTGGTGTTATGCTTACCGCATGTAGTAGTGGGCCAACCGCCTATTATGTGCTGGCCCCTCAGGAGGGGGTGGTTGCACCCTCCCTTGTGGGGATGACAGTGCCGCAAGTGGTTGAGGTGCGGACGCCATCAGTAACGGCGCGGCTGGATAAAGATGGCATTGTGCAAGTAACACGCAACGCGCAGGACCACATCATCCCCGGTGCCGCATGGAGCGAGCCGCTTAATGAGATGATAGGCCATACGTTAGTTGCGAATCTGCGCCAACGCTTGCCGGGTCATATCGTGTTTTCACAAAATGAATCGGTAGCGGTAGGGCCAGGAGCCTTTGTGGAGTTAAGCCTCTCCCGGTTTGAGGAAGATGATGCAAACCATGCTATTATTAAAGGCGTGTTGTCAGCGCATCGCGTAGGGGCATCACCGGCAGAGGCGCGTGCGGTCCCAGTGCAATGGGTATCGTCTCAACCTGTAATGGGAGGGCAGACTGCGTTGGTAGCTCGATTGGCAGAAGGGCTAGGGGCACTGTCAGACCAAACGATCCAGCTGTTATCTAGCTTGCCGCCTTCCACACGGTAAAAACTAACAGATCTAGCTTGGTATGTGATGAACCCTCTATGAATCATCTCGATTCGTAGAGGGTTTTAGGTAGATAGCTTAATAAAAAAGCCACCGCCCTTTAGGAGAAAGTGCAGGTGGCTTTTATAATGAGAAGAAAGACGGGTAAGCTTTCTTAGAGCTTCTCAACCTGATTATAATCAAGATCAACTGGGGTGGAGCGTCCAAAGATGGAGACGCTCACCTTCAAGCGTTGATTCTCTGTATCAATATCTTCAACACTGCCATTGAAGGAGGTGAAAGGCCCATCAGAGACGCGGACTTGTTCACCAATTTCAAAGCTGAGGCTGGAGCGTGGACGTTCCACACCTTCCTGTGCCTGCTGGAGGATGCGCTTAGCTTCTGCATTGCTAATCGGCGTTGGCTGATTATTACGCGTCCCCAAGAAGCCCGTTACTTTGGGCGTGTTCTTGACGAGATGCCACGCTTGGTCCGTCAGCTCCATTTTCACCAGCACATAGCCGGGGAAGAACTTCCGTTCCGCATTCACCTTGCGCCCACGGCGCACCTCCGTAACCTCCTCAGAAGGTACAAGAACCTCCTCAAACTGGTCACTCAAGCCCTTTTTATCGGCTTGCTCACGGATATGCTCGGCAATCTTTTTCTCGAAGCCTGAATAAACATGCACAACATACCAACGCTTTGCCATGATGTTTCTTTAGCCTCCGATACCCAAGATTTTACTGATTCCCAGACCAATCACTTGGTCCACGATAAAGAAGAAAATGCAGGTCGCAACGACCATTGCCAACACGGCACCCGTCGTCACAATAGTGTTGCGCCGTGTGGGCCATGTTACACGTTTGGCCTCGGCACGAACATCTGCAAAATATCTGCGAAGGCTGAATCCTTGGCCTTTCTGGGCCGGGGGCCTTTTCGGCGAAGTGCCTTTCGGCTTTGTGACCGACACCATTATCCTCAAATCGACTGCGGCCATCACAGCTTGCCTCATTGTAAGGCAAGCGGTTCAGGCAGGGTATGACGTGGCAGGGGTGGAGGGTCTCGAACCCGCAACCTCCGGTTTTGGAGACCGGCGCTCTAGCCAATTGAGCTACACCCCTTCAGGGTCGAATCGACCTTAACCATCCTTCCATGCGGTTGGATGATGGGCAGGAAAAGATAACGAGAACGCTATAAAGTCAAGAGCTATCTCCATGAAAATTAGCATGAAAATAGAAAAACTTTATTATTTCCTTCTTATGGGAGAATCTCTTGCATAGAAGAAGCGGGATGAGCTATAAGCCCCAGCGCATCGAGCGGGCGTAGCATAATGGCTAATGCAGTAGCCTTCCAAGCTTCTGATGAGGGTTCGATTCCCTTCGCCCGCTCCAGCATTTCCTCATAAACTATAAATTCAGTGCCGCTATGCTTCCTGTGCAAGGGCAGCTTTTGCAGCAAGATGATATGGCCTTCTCTCAGCAGGGTTTTGAGGGGGGCTGTTTTCCTATTTATCTACGCTTTTCCTTCTGGGTTGTACGCAGGCCTTATTGTTGCAATAACAGCTTTATTTCAGGGGGTTGTTAGGCCGTATTGCCTTTTTGCGTTCCCTTAAAAGGATAGATTTTTTCTCTCATAAGATGAGGCGATAAAGAGGGGGTAAATCGCTGTGTCCTAGAGGGTATCTTACCCCTTCATGAGGGGGCATAGCGGGGTAGGGCGCGTAGTTGCGTTGGCGGTAAAGGCCGTGTTAGTGGTTATGAACGAAACGCTGACCGGGTTCCGGTTCTAGGAGGGGTCATATCGTATGGCATCGTCTTGGGGCGTACCGGTCAGGGGGCTGGGAAACTGGCCAACAAGCAGAACCTCATGAAGACGGAATGAGCCCGTGACGGTTGCACAGGATAAGCAGGTCAGAACGCCCGGAGAAGTGGCGCAGCGTTATGCAAAGGCCTTTGAGGATTATCTCTCGGACAGCAGACAAGATACAGCGGATGTCCTGAAGCAGGTGGGCTTATTGCGTGATGCAATTGCTCAATGTGAGGATCTCCGTATCGCGTTGGCTGACCCTCGGCTTGACCTTAGGCAGGCAGAAGGTGTGGTGAAGGCCCTTGTCTCAGCTTTAGGGTTGGGGGACGCGGTACGCCGCTTTGTCGGTTTTATCGCACGGCAACGCCGTCTTGCGGGCTTAGATGAGATTCTCTACGCCGTTCTTCTCTTAGACGCACAACAGCGCGGAGAAGTACCCGTAGAAGTAACGACAGCACAACCTCTGGATGATGGCCAACGCGAAGCTCTTCGCGCCGGTCTCCAGCAGGCTGGCTATAACAATGTCGCTATAACCGAGCGTGTCGATCAATCCCTTTTAGGGGGTATGACGGTGCGTGTTGGTTCTGTTCTTTTTGATACATCGATCGCCGGGCGTCTGGCCCGTCTGCAGAACGCCATGAAGGGAGCCGCGTGATGGATATCCGTCCCGCCGAGATTTCAGAAATCCTCAAGCAGCAAATCGCGTCTTTCGATCAGCCTGAAGCCGTGTCAGAGACGGGTACCGTTCTCTCCATTGGGGATGGTATTGCTCGTGTCTATGGTCTGACCAATGTGCAGGCCGGTGAGATGGTTGAGTTTGAGGGGAGTGGCGTGCGCGGCATGGCCCTCAACCTTGAGAATGATAGCGTGGGTGTCGTTGTTTTTGGTGATGGCGATGACATCAGCGAGGGTGATACCGTCCTGCGGACGGGTAAAGTGGTGGAGGTCCCCGTTGGTAAGGGGCTTCTAGGGCGTGTTGTGGATGCGTTGGGGAACCCGATTGATGGTCGTGGCCCCATTAAGGATGATATTGAATATCGCCGCGCTGATGTCCGCGCCCCAGGCATTATGCCTCGTCAGTCTGTTAGCGAGCCTATGCAGACAGGGATTAAAGCCATTGATGCGCTTGTGCCTATCGGGCGTGGCCAGCGTGAGCTTGTGATTGGTGACCGCCAGACAGGTAAAACCGCCATTCTGGTTGATACAATCATCGCTCAGAAAGCTGTAAACTCCGAGGGTGACCCTAAAAAGACGCTCTATTGTATTTATGTTGCTATCGGGCAGAAGCGTTCCACAGTGGCAAACCTCGTGCGTAAGCTGACAGAAGCCGGGGCGATGGAATACTCCATCGTTGTGGCCGCGACAGCCTCCGATGCCGCACCAATGCAGTATCTCGCCCCTTATTCTGCCTCGGCTATGGGTGAGTATTTCCGCGATAATGGCATGCACTCCCTGCTTTGCTATGATGACCTTTCCAAGCAGGCTGTTGCTTATCGTCAAATGTCCTTGCTTCTGCGCCGTCCGCCGGGGCGTGAGGCGTTCCCCGGGGATGTGTTCTATCTCCATTCCCGCCTTTTGGAGCGTTCCGCCAAGATGTCCGATAAATGCGGTGGCGGTTCCATGACAGGTCTGCCGGTGATTGAGACGCAAGCCGGTGATACATCTGCTTACATTCCTACCAATGTGATTTCCATCACCGATGGGCAGATCTTCTTGGAGACAGACCTGTTCTATAAAGGGATTCGTCCTGCTGTGAATGTTGGTGGGTCCGTGTCCCGTGTGGGATCGGCAGCGCAAATTAAGGCGATGAAGCAGGTTGCTGGGAGCATCAAGCTAGAGCTAGCTCAGTATCGTGAGATGGCCTCTTTTGCTCAGTTTGCTTCTGACCTCGACCCTGCTACGCGCCGTCAGCTAGACCGTGGTGCCCGATTGGTGGAGCTGCTCAAACAGCCAGAAACTGCGCCACTCTCCGCTGCTGAGCAAGTGGTGGTGTTGTACGCTGGTACGCATGGTTATTTGGACTCTGTTGCCGTGAACCAAGTGACTTCTTATGAGGCTTCCCTTCTGGAGGAAGTCCGCCGTAGCGGTAAGGACCTCTTGGAGAAGATTCATACAGAGAAGCAGCTCACACCGGAGAGCGAGGGCGCGTTGAAGTCCTTGCTAGACGCTTTCGGCAAACGGTTTACGGCCTGAGGATTTAGGTCATGGCTTCAATGAAGGAACTGCGCGGGAGGATTGCCGGGGTTAAATCAACCCGGAAGATTACCAGCGCAATGAAAATGGTCGCCGCCTCGAAATTGAGGCGCGTCCAGAATCAAACCGAAGCAGCCCGCCCTTATGCCGATACAATGCGGCGTATGATGGGTGAGTTAGCCGCGGCCTCTCAGGGGATGGACCCCTCTACTCTGCCTCCGCTACTAGCGGGGACAGGTAAGGATAATGTGCATCTCCTCGTGGTTGTGACGTCCGATCGTGGTTTGGCGGGTGGCTTTAATGCCAATATCATCCGTCTCGCCCGGCAGGAGATTGCAGCTTTGCAAGCTGAGGGGCGCACAGTGCGTTTGCTCACAGTCGGGCGTAAGGGGACGGATGTTTTTCAGCGTTACTACCCCGACCTCATTGTAGAGTCGCTTCATAACGATGCCAGCACTCAAAAAACGGCCTATGCCTTGGCTCAGAAATTGGCCAACAAGGTTACGGAGATGGTCGAGGCTGGGGAGATTGACGCCTGCGCACTCATGCGGAATCGCTTTGTGAATGCGATGACACAAGATGCGGAGAAGCTTGGTCTCGTTCCGCTTCCCGTGGTGGAAAATGATGGTGCCGCCGCTAATAAGCGGGAGGATGGTGCCATTTATGAGTTTGAGCCTGATGGCCACGGGTTGCTTGCGCAGCTTCTACCGCGCAATCTGGAAGTACAGTTCTATTCTGGACTTTTAGAGAGTGCCGCTGGCGAGCAAGGGGCTCGTATGACGGCTATGGATAATGCTAGCCGTAATGCGAGCAAGGCTATCGAGCGTCTGTCACTTACATATAACCGTACGCGGCAGGCCAACATTACTAATGAGCTGATCGAAATTATTTCCGGCGCGGAAGCCGTCTGAGATCATGCAGGAGAGAAATCTGATGTCTGAGGGAATCAACCGCTCTGCTGACCATGCCGGCGTAGGTGTCGGACGGATCACCCAGATTCGTGGACCTGTGGTGGATGTTCAGTTTACGGACAAGCTACCCCATATTCTGAATGCACTTCATGTGAAGAATGGTGACCAAACCATTATTCTGGAAGTCGCGCAGGAAATTGGTGAGCATCAAGTTCGCTGTATCGCTATGGAGGGGACCGATGGTCTCACCCGCGGGGCAGAGGTAACCGATACAGGGGAGCAGATTACTGTTCCTGTTGGGCCAGCAACATTAGGCCGTATCCTGAACGTTGTTGGTGAGCCTGTCGATGAGCGCGGCCCGGTTAAGACGGACCAACGCTTTCCGATTCATCGTCCTGCCCCATCTTTTGAGGAGCAAGCCGCCAATACGGAGATTCTCGTAACGGGGATTAAAGTGATCGATCTTCTCTGCCCTTATCTGAAGGGTGGTAAGATTGGCCTTTTCGGTGGTGCTGGTGTTGGTAAGACCGTTATTATTCAGGAGCTTATCAATAACATTGCTAAGGCGCATGGTGGTGTGTCTGTGTTCGCCGGTGTGGGTGAGCGCACGCGTGAAGGGAACGACCTGTATTACGAGATGCAGGGTGCAGGCGTTATCAAGCTTGATAAAAATGGCGGTGATGGCGGCTCCAAAGTGGCCCTTGTCTATGGGCAGATGAATGAGCCACCCGGTGCCCGTGCGCGCGTTGCTTTGACGGGCCTTTCTGTCGCGGAATATTTCCGTGATGTGGAAGGGCAAGATGTTCTCTTCTTCGTGGATAATATCTTCCGTTTCACACAGGCCGGTTCTGAGGTGTCTGCTCTGTTAGGGCGTATTCCTTCCGCCGTGGGGTATCAGCCTACCTTGGCAACAGAGATGGGCGCATTGCAGGAGCGCATTACCTCTACAAAGAAGGGATCCATTACGTCCGTTCAGGCTGTGTACGTCCCTGCGGATGACTTGACTGACCCGGCTCCTGCCGCGACCTTCGCCCACTTGGATGCAACAACGGTGCTTAACCGTTCCATCGCTGAGATGGGGATTTATCCAGCTGTTGATCCTCTGGATTCCACCTCTCGCTCTTTGGATCCTAAGATTGTGGGGGAAGAGCATTACGAAGTCGCACGCGCTGTGCAAAGCACGCTTCAGAACTACAAAGAATTGCAAGATATTATTGCAATTTTGGGTATGGATGAGCTTTCTGAAGAAGATAAGCTTATCGTTGGTCGCGCACGGCGTATCCAGCGTTTCTTGTCTCAGCCCTTCCATGTTGCTGAGGTCTTTACGGGCTCTCCGGGGAAGCTGGTCGCTCTGGAAGATACAGTGCGGTCCTTTAAGGCTGTTGTGAATGGTGAGTGTGACGATTTGCCAGAAGGTGCCTTCTACATGGTTGGTTCCATCGAGGAAGCTAAGCTTAAAGCCGAGAAGATGAAGCAGGAGGGTTGATCCATGCCGCTTCGCACCGAGATTGTGAGTCCGGAGAAACGCTATACCGACCGTGAGGTCGATATGGTGGTTGTTCCGGGGACTGAGGGGGACATTGCGGCCATGCCAGGCCGCGCCCCATTGATGTTGCAGCTCCGCGGTGGGGTTGTCACCTTGTATCAGGATGGCAAGGTTCTGGAGCGTTGCTTCGTTGGGGGTGGTTTTGTCGATATGACAGCAGACCACTGCACGATTCTCGCCGATTCGGTGCGCGCTTTGGAGGACCTCTCCATTGATGATGCTCGTCAGACGCTTAATGAGCTAAAAAGCCAATGGACAAGCGTTGGGCCTGATGAAATCGAGCTTCGCGAGAGCTTGAGTCGCCAGATTCAGATTGTCCGTGCTGAGATTGAAGTGGCTCAAAAAGTCCAACAACATGACCTCATGGCTCTTTAAGCTTAGAGAGTGCATGATTTAAGAGAATGCCGTCTCCTGTGAAGGAGGCGGCTTTTTTTTATGTTCAGGCTCACAGGGATTTTGTTTTTAGGAATGGCATTGGGTGATTTGTGAGGGGGAGTGATTTTTTAATAATTGGCTGTTTTCTGCGTTTTTTGAAGGTTATGTGAAGAAACTTTGAGAAAGTTTAAGGAATCGGGTTGCGTGGGTTTTGTGGTGTGGGTATAAGGCGCTCTACCGGCGGCGCTGGGGCGGGAGTTCTGGGGTTGTTTGGGTGGTCATTGAGAATTGAATATTGGTTAATAAGTAGAGACTGGAAGGGAT
>NZ_WNIJ01000004.1 GCF_009725755.1 Bombella sp. ESL0385 | reverse complement strand
ATAACCTGAAGGTCGTAGGTTCAAATCCTACCCCCGCATCCAATAAATACCACACACAAATCCCAGATAAATCCCTAAACCTACACACCACTAAAACATAGCCTTGCCTCTGTGATAAGCTTATCCCGCATTGCAGGTCAGTAAAATCTGATGAAGCTTACTCTTGTATAAACACAGTATAAGTTTTCCTTATTTAGGTTATCACTTGCTAAAATAGTGAGTTCGATCCTTTTTGATTTTAAGTATACCCTATAAGAGTGTTGATTTTATTTTGTTTTCAGGAATAGTTTATAGAGTGAGTTCTAATAAGGAATAGAGATGATGGAATATATGATAAGGGGCACGCCCGTCTGGTTTGATTATCAGAGGGGCGTTATTCGTGGGCAAAAGCAATGGCATGAAACAACATTCTTTTCTCATAATCAGGGTAACTCCTTTTCGTCTCGTAATGTGGGAAATGGAGATTGGGGGGTATCGTCTTTTATAAGGCGGTATCAAACCTTTTGGATCGTTTCACCCAATGGGAAGGAAGTGCATGTTGGTAATATAAAGTTTAAATGTCGGGATGGACAGGAAGCTATTTTGATACGGGGAGGGAAAAAGGGAGACCCTAACAGCACGTATTTGATGCTGTATAATATTAATTCGCAGCAAAGTGCTTATTTTGGGATAAAATCCATTTTTATAGCAGGTGATTATGTTAGATTTCTTTTTAGGGAGTTCATATTATATGTAATTTTATATGTTATTGCGTTATTAATTTCAGATTTTGTTATTTCTATAGGGGGAGATGTTATTTTTCTTTTAGTATCTCTTCTAATGATCATAAAAATATTTATACGTCTTCTTGTTTGTAGGAAGGAGACTAATTCAGCGTTAACCGCGTATTTGCATGATGTTCTTAAAAAAGAAGGGATATCAATGTGATGTGTTTGCTCTTTTCTGGACATATATAAGGGCTGTGAGTAGGTTTGTTACTAATATGGAGCGATGTGTCAGGGAAGATGTTGAGATGAAAAAACTTATCTATCTATTGGGCCTTATTCTTTCATTAAGTGCCATGCCAGCGCAGGCTGATGGTATGTTTAAGATTGCGGCGGCGGATAATCAGCCCTCCGGTTTTGGGACAGAGGCTAGCGCGCTGGTGGTTGTGGAGGTGTATCGCATCTCCGTACCAGCAGAGAAAGCACGGGCGAGTATGAAGGATATTCGGCAAGCCTTGGGTTTGGTGCAGACCTTTAGGGCTCTTCCTGCTGGGACGACCTCTATTACGGCGGCAACTAAAGAGGAGTTTTGGAAGGGCCGGAACATGCGTGAGCGTGTTTTTATCAATATGATTCGTAATCAAGGATATGACATAGAGAAAGTGGCAGAGGATGTGACGCCCTTTAACACATTGCCTGTACAGATGTCCGACAATAATAAAGGTAAGATTGATAGTTCAGAGATGGCTTTTAGCTTCGATGCACAAGCATTTAAGGCAGAAGATAAAAGCGTAAAGCTTACATTTAACGCCTCAGCGAAGCCCTTTAGCGAGAGTGATCAGTTTTTCAGTAAGCAATATACGTTTAAATTGAAGAATGTAGAGACCGGGTACGCGTTTGATAAACCAAAAGAATCATCCAAGCTTGGGGATCGTAATATTTTTGTCTTTTCAATTACGCCCTTTTTGATGGATAGTTTTCTCTATCCTGTTCAAGCAAAATAAATACATAATGGGGAGAGGGTATGATGCAGTCTGTTATGGAGTGGCCTGCTAAAAGCCCTCTCCCTGATAGCGATGTTGAGCATCCCGCGCTTTATCATCTCCTTGATGTCGCAGCAGTGGCGGAAGTGCTTATTGAGCCTTTCCCCTTTTCACCGCCTCTTAAACAGGCTTTTGTAGCTCTTGTTGGGTTGCATGACCTCGGTAAGTTTAGCGAGAGCTTTCGCGCTATGTTGCGGGAGGGGATAGCTCAGGAGTTTCGGCATTGGGAACTCACAGAAATCTTCCTGTATGAAAAAGATGAGTATTTGGAGGAATGGCTTGGTGGTGAGGAGGATGTCCGGCGTTGTTTATACGCGTCCATAGCCGGGCATCATGGTCGTCCTCCGAAAGTGAGTCTGCAAGGGGATAAGTATGATGAATGTTTAGAACAATTTGGTGAGGGAGCGGAGAGTGCGTCGGAGGTTTTAGAACTATTCCGTACGCTTTGGCCTGAAGCCTCTTTAGCGGAGCTGAATGAGGAGGATGCTATCCGCCTATCATGGTGGTTACCGGGTTTCTGCACAGCGGCGGATTGGGTTGGGTCGAACACATTTTATTTTCCTCCGCTAGCCCCGGGGTTGGAGCCGCAAGTATACTTAGAGAAAGCCCGTGAGACAGCGCGTAAAGCTGTGCAGGAGGTAGGGCTTGGCAGCACAAGCGCGCGGGATGAGGCGTTATTTTCCTTTGCGCTGCGTCCGCTACAAACCGCGTGTGTTGATGTGCCTTTGCCGGATGGTCCTAGTTTGGTCATTTTGGAGGCAGAAACTGGGGCAGGTAAGACGGAAGCGGCATTGCTTTTGGCGCAACGTATGGCTTTGGCTGGGAAGGGGCGAGGGTTGTTTTTTGCCCTCCCCACTATGGCAACGGCCGATGCGATGTTTGAGCGTGTTAAACAAAGCGTTGGTAAGATGTTTGACAAGCCAACCCTTACCCTTGCGCATGGGCGGGCGGGTCTTTCGGTCCCTTTTCAAGATTTAGTGTTGGGGCAAAGCCGCACGGGCGAGGATGTACCACATGATGAGGCTACGAGTTCTGCATGGTTGGCCCATGATAACCGGCGCGCTTTGTTAGCAGATGTTGGTGTCGGGACGATTGACCAAGCGTTGTTGTCGGTTCTCCCCGTGCGGTTTCAAACATTGCGGCATTATGGCTTATCCTCAAAAATTATAGTGGTGGATGAGGTTCACGAGATGGGTGAGCCTTATATCGCGCAAGAGCTAGTGGCTTTGTTGAAAATGCATCGGGCGATGGGGGGCTCGGCCATTTTATTAACGGCGACATTGCCTTTAACGTGGCGGGAAAAATTACTGGCCACATATGGTGGTGAGGCGCAGTCTTATGCCTACCCCGCGATAACCGTAGCAGGTGGTGAGGCCGTTACTGCTTTTGCAGCGGATGAACGTCCCCAAAAAGGCCCGGTAAAGGTAGAGCGTCTCGGCACTATGGATGAAGCCGTACATTATCTTGCTGAATGTGCGGCAAAGGGGGCGGCTTGTGTATGGGTGCGCAATGCGGTTGATGATGCTATTGCCGCGGTAGAGGCTTTGCGCCAGCAAGGGATAGAGGCGCGGCTTTTGCATGCGCGTTTTGCGTTATGCGATCGTAAGTGTTTGGAGCATGAGGTTCTCTCCCGCGTGGGGCGTGATGGCACTGGGCGTGACGGGTTTATTTTGGTCTCGACACAAATTGTTGAGGCATCGTTAGACCTAGATTTTGATGTCATGGTCTCGGACCTTGCGCCTATGGGCTCTCTAATACAGCGTGTCGGGCGGTTATGGCGGCATATGGACCGTCGTCCTGCCGCAAATCGGCCCGTGCCCGCACCAATCTTGAAGGTTCTTTCACCTGACCCTGCGGTGATAGAGGGCGAGCGTTGGCTACAAGGGGCTTTGGGTAAGGGGGAATGGGTGTACCCCCTGCCTGATATGTGGAGAACGGCCTCTGTTTTATTCCGCACGGGGCAAATTGAAGCTCCAGAAGGCTTGCGGAGCCTTATTGAGGCTGTCCATGGGGATGAAGCCGAGCCGGTACCGCCCGTTTTAGAGAATGCGGAAAATGAAAGATGGGGCAAGGATTCAGCGGCTAATAATTTAGCTTATCAAAATATTGTCGCTTTAGGGGATGGCTATCGTAAGGCTGGCAATGGAGCGGATGATGCGTGTTATCCGACACGTCTGGGTGATGAGACGAGAACATTAATGTTAGCGCGTTATACAGAGGCAGGCTTACGCCCTTGGGCGCAGGCTGATGGCAGTACCAATGGTGATGAGAAGGCTTTATGGCACTTATCGGAGCTTTCTGTGCGGGTTGCTAAAGTAGCGCACCTTGAATTGCCAGACCAAGCTGCCCCAGCGATTCAGGCTATTAAGAAAGACTGGCCTCAATGGAGGCAAGCCAGCGTTACGCTATGCCCTGTGCAGGAGCCTGAAGGCGATATTTGTGCGGGACTGCATTATGACAGAGATAACGGGTTAGTATTCTACAATAAAGAGGATGAAAAGAGATAGTATTTATTATCAACTCAGCGTTGTGACTATGTGGCTATCGCTGGGTAAGATTTCTCTTTACGGTTAGTTTGAATAGTTTGTGAGGGCTTAGCGTTGTTGAATCTCATCACGGATCCGTGGATTCCTGTAAAATGTAAAGAGGGCCGCCGGGTGATTGCCCCGTGGCAAATAGCGGAGAGTGATGTACTATTCCCCGATTGGCCTAGGCCTGATTTTAACGTTGCGTGCCTGGAGCTATTAATTGGGCTTGTTTATATGGCAACCCCGCCTTCTGATAAGAAGGATTGGAAGGCACGTACAAAGCCCGACCCGGAGGGATTAAAGACCGCGTTGGAGGCTTATGCTCCGGCTTTCTTTTTAATGGGGGATGGGCCGCGTTTCTTGCAGGATTATGACAAGCTTGATGGTGCGCCTAATCCTGTTGATATGTTATTTATCGATAGTGCTGGCGGCCAGACGATGCGGAAAAATCTGGACCTTATGGTCCACCGGCATCGATATAAGTGTTTGACGTTGCCAGAAGCGGCCATGGCTCTTTACACCTTGCAGGATTTTGCGCCTGCTGGTGGTGCGGGGAATCGGACCTCTATGCGTGGTGGTGGCCCGCTCGTGACGATTTTAGACCCCGGCAAAACATTGTGGGATTTAGTGTGGTTGAATGTGCCATTCGGCCAGCCTTCTATGATGAAGGACCTCCCGTGGATGCGCCCGACTCGAACATCAGAGAAGGGGAAGGGGCCTGTACGGCCTAATGATGGTAAGGATGAGAAGGCTCCTCCCTTTACGGTTGAAGCCTTTTTTGGCATGCCCCGCCGCCTACGTCTTGTAGGGGATGAACAGGGGATAACGGGGGTTATCCAAAAACCTTACGGGACGAATTATGAAGGGTGGCAGCATCCTCTTAGTCCTTATTATCGTATGAAGTCCGGAGAAATGCCACTTCCCCGGCACCCGCGTGCGGGGCGGTTTGGGTACCGTAATTGGCTGGGTGTCCTTATTGTAGGGAAACCTTCTCGTGAGGATGAAGAGGGTTTAGAGCATCGGGCTTTAATTCTTCAAGAATGGGACGGGATGGACAGACCAACAGGGAAGCAAGTGTCTGTTATCGTCGCGGGTTGGGCTATGAGTAATATGAGCCCGCTAGATTTTATTTTTTCACGTCAACCAATGCAGATTTGTTCGGCTGAAGCGGTAAGGCGTGTGAAACGTTTCATCGAGGCCGCGGAGATGGTGGCCTCTATGCTGCATCAGGCTTTAGCGTCTCTTTTGGATAAAGGGGAAGCGCGTGACGCGCAGCGGGAGGAGTTTTATCTCAAGACGGAACCGGCTTTTTATGAGCATTTTCGCGACATAGCCGAAGGTGGTAACCCTGCCGAGGCGTGGTTGGGTGAGATGCGGGATCAAGCTTTGTCTCAATTTGATGTCTTAGCCAAACCAGGACTCTCTGAGCGTGGCATGAAGGAGATGAAGGCGATCGCAGAGGCGCGGAAGTTCTTGAGCATAGCGTTACATGGCCATGGCAAAAAAACAGGGGCTTCATTGTTCCAGAAGTTAGGTCTTCCTGTTCCTACAACAAAAGCGCAGAAGAAGGGGCAAGCGGCATGAGTGAGAAACGATCAATCGGGGAGGAAATTTTCCAATGGTGGAGGAATTATATCGCCCCGCGCGTGCAGGGCCAGTCTGAGGATGAGGCGGAGGGTAAAGCCCAAAAAGCGGGTAGTCGTGACGCACGGCAAAGTGCAGCGCGTGCCTTAAGTGCGCGGTTACGCCGCAGTACATATCCTGATATTTTGTTTGAGCCGACCGTCTCTAGGCTGGTTGTTACGCTGGGTTTAGGAGAGCATCAGCTAAAGCCTTTTGCTCAGACGCTGCATGTTATTAGCTTTGTGCGTCACAATGTGCCCGATAGCTTAGCAAAGCGGTTAAAGGGCGCAGATGAAACCCCTGTGATGTCGCATATGCGCTTTAAGCAATTAATCACGGCAGAGAGAGATGAGGTCGCGTCTTTATTGCGGCGTGCCGTCACTTCGGCGGATGAGAAATGTAATGTGGCGCGCCTTGCAGGGGATATGATGTTTTGGGGCGATCAAACGCGTACGCGCTGGTGTTTGGACTATTTCGGGGTTCCGTTTGACTCTGAAAAGAAGGCTGAGCCTAGCCAAGCTTGAGTTTCTGTTTTTACCTGATGGATAGAGTGAGTGTTTTAGCATGACTGTTTTTGTACAATTCCACCTTTTGACGACATACGGCCCATCTAATCCTAATCGTGACGATATGGGGCGGCCGAAGCAGGCTGTGATTGGTGGTGAGACGCGTTTGCGGCACTCCTCACAATCGATCAAGCGCGCGTTGCGGGAGAGTGCCTTCTTTGCGGAGAATCTTGCGGGTCATATGGGGGTGCGGACGAAGCGTCTTTACGGTAAGTTGGTCGAACATTTGGTGAAGAGTGGCATCAAAGAGGCGGTTGCTCATAAAACTGCTGAAGAGGTTGCGGGTATTTTCGGTAAATTAGAATCTGCAGGGAAAGAGTCCGGCGATAAGCTTGCTACGACACTAGCTTTTATTTCTCCAGAAGAACAGAAATTGGCCTATGAATTGGCTGAATCTGCGGCTGCAGGTGAGAAATTACCGAAGGATAAAGACCTTAAAAACCGGGTTCTTCGGAATGCTGATGGTGCGGTGGATGTGGCTATGTTTGGACGTATGCTGGCCTCTGATGCGGACTTCAATCGGGATGCCGCTGTGCAAGTGGCTCACGCTTTTACGACGCACCGGTCTATAGAGCAAGAAGACTGGTTCTCTGCGGTGGATGACCTCAATAAAGCAGATGAGACGGGGGCCGCGCATATTGGCGAGACCGGTTTTGGCTCTGGCGTATTCTATCACTATGTCTGCGTGAATGTGGACCTTTTGATTGAAAATCTAGCGGGTGATAAAGAGCTTGCTGTTAAAGCGTTGGAGGCCTTGGCAAAAGGTCTAGCGCAAGCGACGCCTAGCGGTAAGCAGAACAGCTTTGCTCATCATCCACGCGCTCATTACATTTTGGCAGAGCGTGGCGAGCAAGCCCCGCGTGATTTGTCTGGTGCCTTCTTTAAGGCTGTGGAAGGCAAGGACTTGCTGGGTGAATCCGTTACGAAATTGGAAGCTACCCGTGAGGCGATTGATAGAGCCTATGGTCCATGCTGGGAGGCAGAAGCTAAGCTGCATGTTGGTCATGATGATGGCGCGACATTGGAAGAGATTGCTGCATTTGCAGGCGAAGCCGCGCGGGGTGCGTGATGTCTTCTTATCTGGTGTTTTCGCTCGCAGCCTCTCTTGGGGCGATGGGCGAACTTGCCGGGCATGAGCGGCGCGGGTCGCTGCTCTGGCCCGGTCGCTCCGCCCTTATTGGTTTGATGGGGGCAGCTTTAGGCATTCCGCGTGATGGTGATTTCTCGCTGTTAGATGCGTTGAAGATTGATGTGGCGATTTTTGCAAGCGGTGAGGGGGTGCGGGATTTTCATACAATCCAAGCTGTGCCATCCGCTGCGGTGAAGAAGCCCAATTCGCGCCCGGAGGCTTTGTTAGCTGCGGGGGACAAGGTAGAGACGAGCATTACGCTGCGTGACTACCGGGCGGGGGTGTTCTATGGCATCGCCGTACAGGGTGAAGGCTTGAAGGTTATAGAAGCTGCCTTAAAGAAGCCGTGTTTTACGCTCTATTTAGGGCGGAAATCATGCCCGCTTGCTGCACCACCACACCCGCAAATCGTAGAAGCGGATACGGTGGAGGACGCTTTGGGGCATATAATAGTGCCGAGGGTGCCACATTGGTTTTCGTCCTTTGGGGAGGAGGGCAAATTAGAGGCACGCACCCTCGTGGTGGATGGCGCGCATAGTGATGAACACGCCCCGCGTGAGATTGTGCATGATGTGCCGTTAGACCGGCAACGCTGGCATTTTGCTGCGCGCGAGGTTGCTCTGCGCTCGGTGTCGATTAAGGCACAAATAGCCGGAGAGACAAAGGGGGAGGCGCGCTAATGGAGTGGTATTTAAGCCGTATTCGCCTCTCGCGTAGTCCTGTCGTGCGTGTTTTGGAGGATACGTTAAAACAGCCCGATGCGGGACACAGGCGGTCTGCTCAGCATAATATGTTATGGTCTGCTTTTGCGACAGACCCCGACCAAAAGCGGGATTTCCTCTGGCGGGCAGAGAGCGATGGGAGCTTTATCACTTTATCGCCGCGCCCACCACGGGATGATAATGAGCTTTTTGAAAAACCGGTGGTCAAGCCTTTTGCCCCTCAGTTGCAGGCGGGGGACCGGTTGCGCTTTCAACTACAAGTCAACGCAACACGGATGAAGCGTGATACGGGCAAGCGTGTTGATGTTGTGTTGGATGCGCTTTATCCCGTGGCGAAAGAGGAACGAGCAGCAAAGCGTATGGGCCTTGCGCAGCAAGAGGGCCAAGCATGGCTTGCCCGCCAAGGTGAGAGTGCTGGCTTTGTGTTGGAAAATATGCAGGTTGAGGATTACCGTGTGGAGCGGCTGCCACGTTTTGATAAACGGCGTGGCAAAGAGCAGCCAGAATTCGGTATCTTGGACCTGACAGGGCAGTTAGAGGTCACGGACCCTCAAGCTTTTTTGGAGAGGATGGGTAAAGGCTTTGGCCGCGCAAAGGCCTTTGGGTGTGGGCTTATGCTCATCCGGCGGGTTATATGAGTGGGGCGGGGAAGGGTGGGTTACCCGGTCTTGCCCCGCCAAAGCCCATCCCGCTTAAAGACCGTGCTTCGCTCATCTTTGTTGAGCGTGCCCAACTTGATGTGCTGGATGGTGCCTTCGTTGCTGTGAATGCAGATGGCACACGGACGCAAATCCCCGTTGGTGGATTAGCAGGTATTATGCTGGAGCCGGGGGCGCGTATCTCTCACGCAGCAGTATGTTTAGCCGCGCGTGTGGGGACGCTCATCACATGGGTAGGTGAGGCGGGGGTACGGTTATATTCGGCTGGCCAACCCGGCGGAGCGCGGTCTGATCGCCTGCTCTGGCAAGCAAGTTTGGCGTTGAATGACGAAGCGCGTTTGCGCGTTGTGCGGGAAATGTACAAGCTGCGCTTTAAGGAGGACCCACCAGCACGGCGATCGGTCGAGCAATTACGCGGTATTGAGGGCGCGCGCGTGCGGGAAGGGTACGCTCTTTTGGCGGCACAATATGGCGTGAGCTGGAAACGCCGCTCTTATGACCGGAAAGATTGGGATGGCTCCGATATTCCTAATCGATGTCTTTCCGCCGCGACAGCGTGCTTGCATGGTTTGTCCGAGGCCGCTGTATTGGCCGCTGGTTATGCCCCAGCGGTGGGGTTTCTCCATAGTGGGAAGCCGCTCTCCTTTGTGTATGATGTGGCTGATATTTTTAAGATGGATACAGTCATACCAGAGGCTTTTCGCATTGCGGGTAAAGCAGAGCGGGGCCGGTTGGATATGGCACCAGATCGTGCCGTAAGGCTCGCTTGCCGGGATAAGTTCCGCAAAGAGCGTTTGTTGCAGAAGATTATCCCTACCATAGAGGAGGTTCTCTCCGCTGGTGGCTTGCCTCGGCCTGACCCTCCGCCAGAGGCCGTACCCGTCGCGTTTGAGGATGAACCTTTTGGCGACCCCGGGCACCGCTAATGCTTGTTGTCGTGGTTACGAATGCTCCGCCACGCTTGCGTGGTCGTCTCGCCGCTTGGTTGGTGGAGATACGCGCTGGTGTTTATGTGGGTGATTACTCCGCTCGCACACGGGAGATGATATGGGAGCAAGTGCTCGCTGGCTTAGGGCTGGGAGATGCTGTCATGGTCTGGCATGTGCCTAACGACCAAGGCTATGCCTTTCGCACCGCAGGGCGGAACCGCCGCATGCCCGTTGATTTTGATGGGTTAGAGCTTGTCTCGTTTCGCCCGGAACAGGAGGGAGGTGATAATTCTTAAAATATAATTTATGTTGGTACGCTCTTTGACAATTGAAAAAGATTTATAATACAGTTGGTTTTAAGAAGTATGTTCCCCGCCCCCGCGGGGATGAACCCCCCGCCCCCGCGGGGATGAACCGCGCCGGGGACTGACATGCTCGTTCGTTTTGCAATGTTCCCCGCCCCCGCGGGGATGAACCGCTTGTTCGGGTTAAGGCGTGGACACAAAAAGAATGTTCCCCGCCCCCGCGGGGATGAACCGATACCTCCCAAGCCCAGCAGCAGCGGAGAAAAATGTTCCCCGCCCCCGCGGGGATGAACCGGAGGAGAGCATTTCTGGATATAGAAATGAGAGATGTTCCCCGCCCCCGCGGGGATGAACCGCACGTTATTTGAGAATAACTATAAACCAGCACATGTTCCCCGCCCCCGCGGGGATGAACCGGGAGAGTGTCATAGGGCCAGACGGTTGCCAGAATGTTCCCCGCCCCCGCGGGGATGAACCGCCTATAATTCCCGCCGCTATTAAAAAAATACCATGTTCCCCGCCCCCGCGGGGATGAACCGTTGACACAATATTTGACCGCGGGCCAGGTTTCATGTTCCCCGCCCCCGCGGGGATGAACCGCACGTGAGGCCACGGGTGAGACCCATCTTGACATGTTCCCCGCCCCCGCGGGGATGAACCGTTTTGAAAACATCGCATACCTTTTCAACTTTCATGTTCCCCGCCCCCGCGGGGATGAACCGCTCAAATATTCTTTAGAGGGGTGTGGAGGCGTATGTTCCCCGCCCCCGCGGGGATGAACCGTAATGCCTTGACATTTGCCCGATGACGTGCTAATGTTCCCCGCCCCCGCGGGGATGAACCGCAGCGGATGTGGAAGACCTTGTTTGTATTATGATGTTCCCCGCCCCCGCGGGGATGAACCGATATCCGAAATATCTCTAAACATATCAATAAAATGTTCCCCGCCCCCGCGGGGATGAACCGGCTAAAAAAGCACTGGCAGAAGAAATAAGGAAATGTTCCCCGCCCCCGCGGGGATGAACCGTTACGGGAATAGAACGATTCTTAAGAGCATTAATGTTCCCCGCCCCCGCGGGGATGAACCGGTAATCAGTCGCCTCCCCAAAAGTTTCGAAAGATGTTCCCCGCCCCCGCGGGGATGAACCGCGCGCCGCCTCTGCTTCTTAAACCTTGACTTTATGTTCCCCGCCCCCGCGGGGATGAACCGCTAGTACGTTTTGCACAACGTTGCGTCAAATTATGTTCCCCGCCCCCGCGGGGATGAACCGAGCCCACGCCCATGCACCCGTCCTTCACATTAATGTTCCCCGCCCCCGCGGGGATGAACCGTTTGGCAGTTCGTTGCTCTTGTCAGTTCGGCAATGTTCCCCGCCCCCGCGGGGATGAACCGGGAGAATAAAATAAAACCCCCGGATAATTAATATGTTCCCCGCCCCCGCGGGGATGAACCGCGGCACCACGTTCCGGAAAACCGGCATATCGTATGTTCCCCGCCCCCGCGGGGATGAACCTCAGGGTAAGGCTACCACGAACCCCCTTGAGATATGTTCCCCGCCCCCGCGGGGATGAACCGGCGCGGCCTTTCTGGATTGAGACGAGCAACTCATGTTCCCCGCCCCCGCGGGGATGAACCGGAAAACCTCGATTAAATGCCGTTTTAGCATGAATGTTCCCCGCCCCCGCGGGGATGAACCGATTGGGAAATATTATAACGGTTGCTATCAGACATGTTCCCCGCCCCCGCGGGGATGAACCGGTTCTGGATACAAAGAGGCCGGCGGCTAACCAATGTTCCCCGCCCCCGCGGGGATGAACCGCTATCGCAAGAATAAAAACCGTTGCAAGCGACATGTTCCCCGCCCCCGCGGGGATGAACCGGACGGCGTTATTTACGCATTCGTAACAACCCCTATGTTCCCCGCCCCCGCGGGGATGAACCGTCCCTTTGGCAGGGTCTGCTTTCTCTCCGGGGATGTTCCCCGCCCCCGCGGGGATGAACCGGCCGTCTCGTTCAGGAACTTGGCCATAGACAAATGTTCCCCGCCCCCGCGGGGATGAACCTTGTCTGTCTTTTTCAAAACATTTATTTAGAATATGTTCCCCGCCCCCGCGGGGATGAACCGGGGGCATCACAACGCCATCCTGCCTGTCTCCCATGTTCCCCGCCCCCGCGGGGATGAACCGCGTAAAGATTTTCATACGTTACGGGAATGGAAATGTTCCCCGCCCCCGCGGGGATGAACCGTATTTCCGGGTATAGAAATGAGAGTGAAGAAGATGTTCCCCGCCCCCGCGGGGATGAACCGGCTGCCTCGCACGTTTCAAGGCAGTTGACCCGATGTTCCCCGCCCCCGCGGGGATGAACCGCCGCAGCGCGACTTTATCTACAAATTGTTGGAATGTTCCCCGCCCCCGCGGGGATGAACCGGCCCCATCTATCCTTACTAATGCTTATGAAGCATGTTCCCCGCCCCCGCGGGGATGAACCGAGTAAAGCCCGCCTTTCCACCGCAAAAAGGACATGTTCCCCGCCCCCGCGGGGATGAACCGAAAATCACGAAACTCTTGCGGGCGATTTTTCTATGTTCCCCGCCCCCGCGGGGATGAACCGCGGGCGCATTAGGTTTCAAATCTGCCCATTTTATGTTCCCCGCCCCCGCGGGGATGAACCGTTCTTTTGATGGAGGGTCTTTTTCTAAAAACAATGTTCCCCGCCCCCGCGGGGATGAACCGGGCGGGGGGTTGCTTGTTAATTCTCTTGATTGATGTTCCCCGCCCCCGCGGGGATGAACCGAGGTAAATTTTGCTTGCAACGTCTAAATCACTATGTTCCCCGCCCCCGCGGGGATGAACCGGTCGGGGACGCTGCAAATATTCGCATTGCCGCATGTTCCCCGCCCCCCGCGGGGATGAACCGGACCTTGTGCGTAACAGTCTTCGCAGTAAATGATGTTCCCCGCCCCCGCGGGGATGAACCGTCCGCCAGTGTGCGGCCTGATTTCTCAGCCGCATGTTCCCCGCCCCCGCGGGGATGAACCGACGCCCGGAACAACGCCAGACGGACGCCACTAATGTTCCCCGCCCCCGCGGGGATGAACCGGTCATTCTGGCAGCTCCTGCATAGTATCAACAATGTTCCCCGCCCCCGCGGGGATGGATTGTGATGCAGTAGTTTTTTAGAGATTGGGGGCCGGTATCCCCCGCTTTTGCGGGAGACACCGGTGCTTCAGGCGTTAGGGGCCGCTCTGAAGTCACCCACTGATTAGACGTTTGTAGGTCCAGTGGAGAGATTGTTTTTTAACTGAAGCGATCTTTCCACTCCACGTATTATGGTTCCGCAAGTCATACCTTTCAAGATTTGTTTGCTGCGTTCTTGCACATAAATCGTGAAGGTCGATCTTTTGACCCTTTGGGATCTGGCAGACTCATTTCCCCGCCTTGCGGGGATACTTACCTAGGGTCGTTGCTTCATCGTCAGTTGTGACGGGGTGTGGGATTTGGCCGCCAAAGCCATTCTAGGGCTTCTGGGAGGGTTTGGTCTATTGTGGGGCCATCGACATGCTGGGCGTTGCGTGAGATGATAAATTGATACGCATAGCCTTTTGCCGCAAGGACACGGGCGAGATTTTCGCCAGCGAGGACCCAATCATGCATCCCATCAGGCATAGGGTGCACGGGGTAAAAGAGGTCTTGGTCGCCCATCTCGTACCAAATGCGTAAAGGCAGGCGTGGGCTTGCTGGGATGAGGGCCGCGCCGGGGTGGGGTGGTATAGCCTGCGGCGTGCCTGCCCATGGGGAATGGAGCTGCCAGCCCCCACCGGGTAGAGCGGGGTTATACGGCCATTGTTGATTCACTAAAGAGGGAGAATAGGCCAGGACCCGATGGTACAGCGTGGGGCGAAACCATGCCATGGCAAAGGCTGCGGCCCCGCTAGAGCTAAAGCCCATGGTCGCGCGGTCATCAGGGTTATGGGAGAGATGGAGGTGAGCCTTTGCCTCTACAAGAGGGAGGATATGGGCCTCGACCCAATCGGCATAATCGCCGGACATCGTATCATATTCGCGCCCGCGTTCGCTGCCTTGGGCATCACCCCCGCCGGAACCAACACCAATGATGACCATCGGGGGGATGCGATGCGCTTTGATGAGGGCATCAACCAAAGAGAATAGGTCATGCCCCGGATAAATACCGTCATCGCCTGCATCACCAAATATGAGAAAGGGGAGGGGATGGTCTGTTGGTGTATGGGGCGGGATGTAAATATCAACGCTACGGTGCCAAGGGGCGGGATGGGCACCGGGGACGTCTAGGCGTGAGGGGTCGCCTGCGTGGCTGGTGGACATATTGCGAACCCCCGTTGCGCAAGGCTCTGCCTCATCACGGGCGATGCCGGGATTATAGCCGCTTTTAGGAGAGGATGAGAGGGTAAGGCGAATAAAGCGGCCTTGTGCGGGTTGGGTGTTGTTCCACTCCGCAGGGAGTGTGTGGGTAGGGCCTAAGATGTAATTACCGTTTTTGGTGAGGGGTGGGAGTGTGGCATCGGGGAGGTCGGTCGCAGGGGGATAAAGTGGGTTATGCGGGTCATGAATGGGCATAACACCGCTGCCGCTTAAGCCGGATGTATCGATATAGAAAGGTTGGGTGGGGTCTGTCGTGTTGGCGTGCGGGGGTTGGAGGGCGTCTAGCGGCATACAAGGGCCTGCGATAGCAAGTGCAGGGCATAAGATGGCCAAAGCCAGCACGGCTCTTACAGTGAGAGCTAACAGAGAGATGGGGGCGTGTGAGCGGATGAACATAGCCCCACGCTATCATAAATTGGGTCAAAACATACAGGCCCCGTTCGTTATACCGGGGCCTGTGGGTGAGGGGTTACGCGGGTTGATGTGTGTGGATGAGGGTAGCGAGCTGGTCGTAATCGTCTTGCGAGACACCTTGCAATGGGCGTGGGAGCGCACCCGGCCCTGCTAGATTCATAATCTCCGCAGCAGAGGCGATAACGCGTAGTGAACCATTATAACGGGCACTCATAGCCCAGAAAGGCGCGAATATCGCCTCAATGCGGGTTATTTCAGCCTCATTTTTAGCAAGGGCCGCATCGGTGAGGTGCCGGGCTAGACGAGGGAACAAGCCGCCCCATTCGGAGTACCATATGTGCGCGCCATGCATGAGGGCTTGGGCCGCGGTTGGGTCGCCACTAATGCCGGGGGTGATGCTCTCTGGTAGGGTGGGGAGGAGGCGTGCCATCCGTGCAGCAGCTTCCTCAGCGGTGGGGGAGCCGCTAGGGAGCTTAATGGAACGGACATGCGAAAGTTTGCAAATATGCTGCATTAACGCATCGGAGAAATGGAACTGCGTTGTACCGGGCGTATCATAAACAATGAGCGGGACGGAGACATGGCGGTTGACAGTCTCATAAAGTGTAAAGACCTCTTCATCTCGTAGGGGAAAGTAGCTCATAGGGGGGAGAAGAAGGGCTTTTGCCCCGGCTTTTTGGGCATCTTCAGCAAGTAGGAGTGTATCGCGTAGATGAATAGCTCCAATGCTGACAAGGACGGGGATGCTACCCGCATGGCTGACGGCCAAGCGTGTTAGTTTTTCCCGCTCCGTGCGGGTGAGGAAGGCATAACTTCCCGTAGAGCCGAGGGCCCCGATGGAATCCACTTTGGCCTCCACCAACCGGGTGATGAGGGCAGCAAAGCGTGCCTCATCGGGTTTGTCCTGTTGCATAGGGGTAATGGGAAAGGCACTCAGGCCGTGGAAAGAGATGCTCATAAGTTATCCTCATGATGAGACAGAATGGGTGCGTCATCATGCTAGAGAGGCCGTGTCACGGTATAGAAGGAATGTGACCTTATTTGTTTTATAAAAGCGGTGCGGGGGTAAGTGGAGGTATGGTGGGGTCCTGACGATAGCGGCCCGGTGTGGTGCCAAAGGTCCGGTGGAAGAGCCGGCCCATATGGCTTTGGTCTGCAAAACCCGTATTCATGGCCGCTTGCACGTTGTTTATCCCTGTGCGGAGTTGCGCTTTAGCCTCGTTTAATTGGCATAGAAGCCGAAAAGCCTGCGGGGTTACGCCGTATTGGCGTTGAAAGCGGCGGGAATAGGCCTCCCGACTCATTCCAGCTTCTCGCGCAAGGGTTTGGATAGAATGAAGGGGGGTGCCATCCTGCATAGGGAGGGGTAAAGCCGGTGCGGGAATGATGGTGATGTGAGTGGGGCGTTCCCCAACAGATTGTTGGAGGAGGGCCGCGCAATCGGCTGGGTCGTGATAACGGTGGGGTGTGAGATAGAGATTGAGGCATAATGTGTCCCCAGTGCGGGCAGGGTCATCATCACGTGAGAGATGCGGTGTACCAGCGGGGATGAGCAAAGCCTGCCCCGCTGTAAGAGTGACGCTGCGATGAGGAAATAGGAAATGACGACACCCCGTTAGGAGGAAAGCGAGTTGGTCTTCTTGATGAAAATGCAAGGGGAGGGCCAGTTTTGCACCATATGCCATGCTCATCTCCCGAATATCAGGGTGATGTATGCGCCGATAATGCCAAAGTGGCCCAGAGGATGAAGAAGATGACGGGGTGAATGAAACAGGCATAGCAGCGCGTATGATACTGAGGGGAGCGTGGGAGCGTCCAGAGGAATGATGTGGACTGACCAGTCTATTTCAATTCTGGACAGATAGGCTTGTTTTTGATAGGGGATGAAAGCATGACAGTGGCAGAGAAGCATGTACAAGCGCGCCGGCGTATTTTGGAATCGGCCCGCCCGCTTATAAGCCAGCGGGGATTTTCCGCTGTGGGGTTAAGCCAAGTTTTAGAGGCGGCGCAGATTCCTAAGGGCTCCTTCTATCATTATTTTGAATCGAAGGAGCATTTCGGTGCGGCATTGTTAGAGCTGTATAATGAGCAATATCTCCAAAAGCTGGATGCTTTGATTGCCGAGCGGGGCAAGACGGGCTTTGAGAAATTATCCGCCTATTGCCAATGCTGGGTGGACGCGCAGCAACATGGCTGTTTGAGTGAGAAATGCCTTGTCGTTAAATTAGCGGCAGAAGTCTCCGACCTTTCCGAGCGCATGAGGTTGATTTTGGAGGAAGGGACAACGGCCATTATTGCGCGGCTTGCCTGCATGGTGGAGGAAGGCCAACAGGATGGGACCATCACAAAGGCTCTGCCTGCGCGTTTAGCGGCATCTGTTGTGTATCAAACATGGTTGGGGGCGACCTTGCTTGTGAAGGTCACGCATAAACAAACCGCTTTTGAGGATGCGTTTGTGGCAACGCGGCAGCTATTAGCCTCCTAATAGGGTTATTAATATGAGTTTTTTGTAATGAGAGGGTTTTTTAAGGATGCCCCCCTTTCATTTTCGAGATGACCGGTCTATTTTTAGTGTATGTCCAGAATCAGCGAGGATGCTATGGATAATTTTGAGTTTTATAACCCGACAAAGATTCTCTTTGGCAAAGGGATGATTGCCAAGTTGGATGAGCAGCTTAGCCCGCAAGCGCGCGTGCTTGTCCTTTATGGTGGGGCGAGTGCAGAGAAGACCGGCACATTGGCAGAGGTACGCAAAGCCCTTGGGTCGCGAGTTTTCTGCGAGTTTGGGGGGATTGAAGCCAACCCGACTTACGAAACCCTCATGAAGGCTGTTGAGGTTGCGCGTAAAGAGAAGGTGGATTTCCTCCTCGCAGTTGGTGGTGGCTCCGTTATGGATGGCACCAAGTTTGTTGCGGCTGCTGTACCTTATGAAGGTGAGCCGTGGGACATCCTGTTAAAGCAGGGGCAAACGGTTAAAAAGGCTCTGCCTTTGGGGACGGTTGTTACCTTGCCTGCTACGGGCTCGGAGATGAACAATATTGCTGTGATCTCCCGCAAGGAAACAGGCGATAAGCTTGCCTTCTCTAACCCGCATGTGTTCCCGACTTTTTCCATTTTGGACCCTACACGCACCTTCAGCTTGCCGCCGCGTCAGGTGGCCAATGGTGTGGCGGACTCGTTCGTCCATGTGATGGAAGCTTATATGACCCTGCCGCAAGATGCGATGGTGCAGGACCGTTACGCAGAAGGGCTTTTGCTCAGTCTGCATGATATTGCACAGCGCATCACAAAAGCCCCTGCTGATGATTATGACCTGCGGGCAAATCTGATGTGGGTCGCAACACAGGCTCTTAATGGTCTGATTGGGGCTGGTGTGAAGCAAGATTGGGCAACGCACGCTATCGGGCATGAGCTCACGGCGAAATATGGCATTGACCATGCCCGTACTCTAGCCATTGTTCTGCCGGCTATGTTGAAGGAGCGGCGGGAGCAGAAGCGGGCGAAGCTGCTGCAATATGCAACGCGTGTTCTGGGGCTAAAGGATGGCTCTGAGGATGAGCGGATTGATGCGGCGATTGCTCAGATTGAGGCCTTCTTTAAAGGGTTGGATATTCCTGTTCGTCTCTCAGCTTATGAGATTGGCCATGAGGGGATTGAGCCTATCATCACGCAGCTAAAAGACCACGGCATGACAGCCTTGGGGGAAGGGGAGGAAATTACCCCAGAAATTAGCCGCAAAGTGTTGGAACGCGCTCTATAAAATTAGGGCAAGAGAAAGAGGTATATTATGGCTTACGCAACAACAAATCCTTATACGAATGAGGTCCTCAAACAATTCCCCGAGGCAACGGACCAAGAGGTCCAAGCGGCACTAGCCCGGGGGTATGAGGCTTATGAGGCATGGCGGACAACAAGCTTTGCTGAGCGGGCGAAGGTTTTAAAAGCTCTTGGAGCCTTATTGCGCCGGGATGCTGATAAATTAGCGCGTCTTGCTGCTTTAGAGATGGGCAAGGTGCTGGCTGAAGGCAAAGCAGAAGTCATTCTCTCAGCCGAGATTTGCGAATATTATGCCGAGCATGCAGAAGACCTTCTGAAGCCAGAGGAGTTGAAGGTCTCTAACCCTGCCATTGGGCGACCAAAGATTGTGTATGAGCCGCAGGGCATTGTTCTGGCGATTGAGCCGTGGAACTTCCCTTATTATCAGGTGGTGCGTATTGCAGCACCGCAGATTTCTGCAGGGAATGCGGTCATCCTCAAACATGCTGGTAATTTGCCGCAATGTGCGGCGGTGTGTCAGGAGTTGTTTGAGGAAGCAGGGGCACCGAAAGGCTTGTTCCAGAATCTCTATCTGGCCCGTCATCATACGGAAATGGTGCTGAATGACCCGCGTAGTTGCGGTGTGGCCCTGACAGGCTCGGAAGGGGCTGGCTCGGTCGTGGCAGGGATTGCCGGTAAAGCGTTGAAGAAAGCCACGATGGAATTAGGCGGTAGTGATGCCTTTATCGTGTTGGATGATGCTGATTTAGAAAAGACCGTCAAATGGGCTGTGTTTGGCCGCCATTGGAATGCAGGGCAGGTTTGTGTGTCTGCCAAGCGCATCATCGTGGTGGATAGCCTCTATGACCGTTTTGTGGAGCTGTATAAAAAAGGCATCTCTGAGCTGAAGGCCGGTGATCCGTTAGACCCAAGCACCAATTTTGCGCCACTCTCTTCCCAAAAAGCGGCTGATGATTTGCGTGCCCAGGTGGAAGAGGCCAAAAAGCATGGGGCACAGGTTGAGACAATTCCTCTGCCTATCCCCAATCAGGGGGCATTCTTCCAGCCAATGATTATGACAGGGCTGGATGAGACGAATGAGGCACGCCATTGGGAGTTCTTTGGCCCGGTTACGCAGCTTTATCGGGCAAAAGATGAGGCTGATGCTATCCGCATCGCTAATGATTCCCCTTATGGGCTTGGCGGCTCTGTCTTTACAAAGGACGAAGCCCGTGGTGCTCGTGTGGCTGCAAAAATCCGTACTGGTATGGTGTTCATCAATCACCCAACCGGGACAAAGGCCGAGCTACCTTTCGGTGGGATTGCCCGCTCCGGCTATGGCCGGGAGCTTATCGACCTTGGTATTAAGGAGTTTGTGAACCACAAGCTCATCAATATCGTGGATATTGATGCTCCTTTCTGAGGCTTACTACTTACCGTTTGGGTAAAGGAAAAGGCGGTCCTGTAAAAGGGCCGCCTTTTTTATGTGTTTTGTGCCAAATTGGGATTGGTTACCGCCCTAACATGGAGCCCATGACACCATCGCGGCGGATGACGCCGTGTAGTAGGGCTGCTCCGATATGGGCGAGGATGAGGAGGATGAGCCCATAGGCGAGCAGGCTGTGTAGGCAGCGTAGCGCACCCCATAGATGGGGATGAAAGCCCATAAGAGGCGGAATGTGATAACCGCCCCATAAGGTAATGGGGTAGCCCCCGGCTGAGAGCATAGCCCAGCCAACCAGCGGTAAGGCGAACATGAAGCCATAGAGCAGGATATGGGAGAGATGGGCGGCGAGCTTCATGGGGCTGGGGAGGTCTGCCGGGAGGGGCGGTGTGCGATTGGTAAAGCGGTTAATAAGCCGGATGACCACGAGCAGTAGGAGGAGGAACCCGACCGTGCGGTGCAATGTAAAGAGGCCCGCATAATGGATGCTCGATATATGCGCCATAAACAGCCCGACAAAGAGCATCACAAGGATGAGTGCGGCCATGATCCAATGAAGCATGATGGAGAGGCGAGGGAAGGGCGCAGCCTTACCCGTATTTTGCGGAAGTGACATAGCTTACTGGCCCTTCTCGTCTGATGTGAGGGTCGGGTTGGCGACATCGTTAGGGGTGACCATGCTCGGCGTTTTATGCTCAGCAGAGCGTGTTGCGTAAGACTTCATATACACCGAGGCTCGCAGGGCGAGTAAAGGGTCTTGCGAGACGCTGATGCCCTCTGGGAGGATGGTGGGGTCAAAGACCATAGGGCCGCAGGGATTTTCATCCTCACTATAAGCTTTGGTGAAGGTTACAGTGCCAACGGTAACTTTTTGGTCTGCGTCATTCCAAGGTTGGCTGGGGTCGTTCACCGGGTCGCCCTCACGGGCAATGGTGGCCACAATATCCCAGCTTAGGGGGCGTTCATCAAGCGTTTGCACTAAGCGTTTGAAGAGGTAATTGCCATCATTCGCACCGCTTCCCTCAGCCGGGCGGAAAGGCTCTTTTGCCTGTACAGCCCAGCGGACGGCTGTTTTCTTCCCCGCATCATTTGTCAGGATGAAGCTGTCCAGGCTGTTATAAGTATCGTTTGTCAGGTCGGATGGTTGTTGATGGGCTTTTGCTTGCTCAAAGGCGGTGTTTAGCCAAGGGCGTTGGGCGGCATAGGCCTTAACTGCCTCCGGGTCTGGCTTATGGGTTACAGGGTCTAACCGTGCGGCTTTGAAGAAGGCGTAAGCATCAGCAATGTCCCGCATGGATTGTAAAGGCACATCAACAAGGGCCATGCGCCAATCATCCCCCGAAGGTGTGCGAATCTGCAAGGCTAAGCTGCGGGCTATGTTAGGGTTATCGGGCAAATAAGGCAGCGGGGGTGCGAGTGAGAAACGCCCGATAACGGGGAGATGCTCCCCTTTAAAGACCCCTGCATGGGAGAGGGCGCGGCCTTCTGGTGAGGGGTCAAACCAGCCTGTTACACACATCCCTTTGGCATGGGCGCGGCGGAATCCTGTATTAGGGGCCCCAGCATTATGGAAGCGTTGCATAAAATGGGAGGGCGAGATGGAGGCCGGGGTTAATAAGCCAGCCGACCACGCCAGAAAGCCACCCAAGCATAAAGGTGGCAGAATGACAGCAGCCCAGCGGGCTGGACTCGCTGAATGGGGGGAGCGCGCCATAAGAGAGCATCTCCTTCGCAAAAGATGAGGAACGTGCTCTCAGGCTTATCAGATGTATGGGGTAATAGGAAGAAAAGACTATGCCCCATCATGACGTGAGACCATCACGATGGGGCGGGTGTTGCGTTACGGCATGGCCCCAATGGGCAACGGTTTGAGATGAGCATTGGTGCCACGGCCTACAGCATCGGGGGCATCATGAGTGAGGTCCTCATGCGCTTCGGGATGCTCGGAGGCATGGACATCCCCCACCTGTTTGGGGTGGTGCAGCCCTTCATATTGGAAGGCCCCGACCGAGAGGGTCTCGCCCATATTGGGGAGGTCTTTTACATCCCAGCCCCCGCCAAGGCTGCGGATTAAGGCAACATCTGCTTGGTAAAGCCGTGTAGCAACTTCCACTTGCGCAATGCGGCTGCGGAGGGTGTTTTCTTGGCTGAAGATAGCATCCAGATATGTGCCGACCCCACCTTGGTAGAGCGTCATGGTCATATTCTGGGTCTCCATATTCGCATTAACAGCTTTTTGGAGGGCTTGGTTCTCCAACGCAAGGCGATTGGTGCGGGAGAGGCCATCTTCCACCTCGCGGAAGGCCGAGAGGACGGTCGTGCGGTATTGGTCCCGTGTTTCCCGATAAGCTGACCAAGAGCGTTGCAGCTCAGCACGGTGAATCCCGCCATCAAAGAGGGGGATGTTCATCCGTGCGCCATATGTCCAGAGGGAGTTGGCAAGATTGGCCAGCTTGAAGCCATTGGCCTCAAAGCCTGCATCCGCATTAAGGGAGAAATGCGGGTAAAAGGCGGCGCGCGCAATGCCGATAGCACGGTTTGCTTGGGCCATTTCCCGCTCTGCACTGGCAATATCAGGCCGGCGTTGCAGCAAGGCTGATGGCACCCCGGTGGGGATTGAAGGTTGGTGGAAGTCCAACGCCGTTACCGGGTCGATATGGAAGCTAGAAGGCGCACTATTGGTCAGGACAGCAATCGCATGTTCTGTCACCTCACGGGCGGCTTGGATGTCATATAACGCGGCTTGTGTGGTGTAGAGCTGTGCCTCTGCACGGGCGAGGTCTAACCGGGGGGCGGCTTTATATTTCAGTTGTGTGCGTGTGACATTAAGCGCACGCTGATAATAGGCGATGGATTGCTGATAGATAGCAATCTGTGCGTCATAGCCGCGCAGCTGGATGTAATCACTTGCAAGCTCGGCCTCCAAGCTGAGGCGTGCCATCGCAAATTGTGCCGCCGATTGTTGAGCAGCTTGCCGGTTTATTCTCACCCGGTTACGGATGGAGGACCAAATATCTGGCTCCCATGAGGCCAGGCCTGCATATTCCTCTTGCGTTTGGGTTAGCGTAGCCCCGTTACGAAAGAGCCTATCGGCTGATTGTTTATTATCAGACCCGCCTACATCAAGGCTGAGATGAGGCAGAAGGCCCGCGCGTGCTTTAGCGACTAAAGAGCGAGCTTGGAGGAAGCGTTCCGCCGCAGCTTGGAGGTCGCCATTCTCGGCAATGGCGCGGTCCTCTAGCTTATCAAGGAGCGGGTCATGCAAGAGGGTCCACCAGTTTGTAGGTAAGGTGGCATCAGCTGGCTGGGCGACAGCAAAAGGGGCTTGGCCCTGCCAGCTATCAGGTACGACAAAATGCGGAGGCTCATAGCGTGGGGCGAGGTCACACGCGCCCAGGGCGGTGAGGGCCAGCAGGCCACTCCCAAGGGCTGTATGGCGGGCAAGCCGCCCCAGCCAATGGCGTGTTTTTTGTACAGGGCTGGCGAGGGTGGAGGGTGTGGTTGTCATGCTAGGCATTAGTCATCATCCCCGGATTCTTCCCAGCCGCTTTGGTTATAACCACGCGCAGGGGTGACGATATGGACGGGGTCGCCCTCTAGTAGGTCAGCCGGTGGGTTATTGATGATGCGGTCATCAGCATTAAGTCCCGCTTGGACCTCTGTAGAGCTATCAGCCATTTTACCAACGCGGATATTTTTAAAATGCACATGGCTCTTTGCATCCACCGTGGCAACTTGCATGCCTTTTTCTTGAAAGACGAGCGAACCGGTGGGGATTTTCAGCAAATGAGCCGCGTTATTATTGGCTTTCAGCTCGACTGAGGCGAAGGTCCCCGGCCAGAGGGCATGGTCGCTATTCTCCAAGGTGAACTCGGAGACGGCTGTCCGTGTGTTAGGGTCATAACCGAGCGAGGCGGTGAGGAACTTGGCTTCAAAAGTCCGGCCCGGATATTGCGGGACATGGATGTGCGCTGTGAGGCCGTCTGTCAGCATGTAGGAGAAGATTTCCGGTACGGAGACGAACAAGCGCAGCCGGTGCGTATCTGCCACGGTGAACAGCTCAGACGCGCCACCGGTGGCATTAAGCTGGCCCCCACCGCTATTGACGTAATCCCCCACATTGATGGAACGCTCCGTTACCACGCCATCAAAAGGCGCGACAATTTGCTTAAACTTCTCCAATGCGGCGAAATGGTCCAGGTTACGTTGGGCGGCCTCTAATGTAGCGAGGGCGGCTTTTTCATCCGCTGTGGCAACAGAGACAGACTGGCCCGATACAGCCTGGGACTTGCCCATGGCCCGCCAACGGTTAGCCGTGACAGAGGCCAGATTATAGCGGGCCTGTTGGGCGTCGAGGTCAGCACGCGCTTGGGCATATTGGGCATCCAAAGCGGGGGCGTTAATCTCGGCTAAGACATCGCCTTGATGAACGACAGCCCCGTAATCCTTGTACCACATTTTCACATAGCCAGAGACCTGAGCATAAATGGGGGCTTGGTACCATGCGTCAATCGTGCCGGGGAGGGTGAGGCTTACCTTGCTATCAGCCTTATGAGGCAGAATGACCGCGACATTGGGGACGGCACTTTCCTCCGCTACGTTATGGAGATGGGCCATATGGGCGATGCGGCCTATCAATAATGAGGCAATGTAAAGGCCCAGCACTAAGGCAATCAGGCCGAGCAGTAATTTACGGTTGCGAGACATGCTGGCCATTAGATGGTCTCCTTATGAGAGGCAGTACGGTTATGGATGATGGCGTAAACACAGGGGACAAACAGGAGCGTGGAGAGTGTGGCGACAATCAACCCACCAATAACAGCCCGGCCTAAGGGAGCATTGGTGGAGTTGGAGGTCGCCATGGGGATCATCCCCACAATCATAGCAAGGGCTGTCATCAGCACGGGGCGGATACGCTCTCGCCCGGCCTCTGTTGCAGCGCGTAGGGCATCGCCGTGGAGCTCAATCCGCTCTCTTGCGAAGGATACAACGAGGATGGAGTTCGCCGTTGCTGTCCCCATGCACATAATGGCCCCCGTCAGAGCCGGGACGGAGAGGCGTGTCCCGGTGAGGAATAAGGCCCATGCAATCCCCGCTAACGCGCCGGGTAGGGCGGTGATGATGATGAAAGGGTCCGTCCAAGATTGGAAGTTCACGACAATGAGCAGATAAATCAGCACGATGGAGACCATCAGTCCGAGGACGAGTTGGCTATAAGCACTATACATCGTCACCGCTGCCCCGTGGATGTCTGTTGCAGCCGTTTTGGGCAGGAGGGGCTTGGTATCGGCGATGACCTGCTTAACATCTGCCAGCACAGCCCCAAGGTCGCGCCCTTCGGTCGAGACGTAAATATCAACTTCGGGCATGGAGTTAAAATGTGAGACCTCGCCCGGTGTGCCTGTTGGCACAACAGTGCTGATGCTGCCGAGCAACTGGTCCCCCGTCCCGGTTGGGTTGCCATCGCCTTTATCGACGGGGATGGTCAGCAGGTCGCTCAAATGGGTGAGCTGGTCTTGAGAGACGTAGGTATTGAGCGGGAAGGTGACATCATTACTGGGGTCGAGCCAGAATTGCGGGTCCACCGTGCTGGAGCCGGAGAGTGTCATAAGCTGGTTATTGGCGAGGTCGGCCTCGGTGAGGCCGGTGGCCATACTGAAGGTCCGGTTACCACGAATCATCAAGGTGGGTGTTTTCATCGTTTGCTGGATGACCACATCCGCCGTGCCGGGAATATGACGTAAGCGGGCGATGATTTTACGCGCATAGTCGTAATTATCGGCAATATCTGGCCCGTTAATTTGAATATCAATCGGCGCGGGGGAGCCAAAATTGAGGATTTTGGCTGTCAGGTCCGCTGGTTGGAAGGTAAAGACCGTACCGGGGAATTGCGCGGAGAGGTCTTTACGCAGTAGGGCACGATAATCCCATACCGGGGAGGCCTCATTTTTGAGGGCGATGGTCAGGTCGCAATCTTGCGTGCCGATGGTAGGTGTTGGGATAAAGGCCTGATTATGCGCCCCTTCTGGCAGGCCGCAATTACTGACAATTTCTTCCACTTGGCCGGGGAGGTCACGCTCGATACGGTCAGAGACGAGGGCAGCGATACGCCCTGCAACCTCAATACGTGTGCCTAGTGGGGCACGCATATGCATTTGTAGAGCGTTGGATTTTGTCTCCGGGAAGAAGTCCCGTCCCGCAGTGAGGTAGAGCCCCAAAGAGAGGACAGAAAGCCCTAAGAACACCCCGACAAAGAGCTTACGTTGCTCCACACAGCGGACGAGGAGAGCGTAATAGCTATCGCGAAAGAGATTGAACTTTTCCTCAAAGCTTTGTTGGAAGCGGATACAAGCTCCCATAAAGCCGCTGCGTGCTGGTAGGGGAGCGGAACGGTTATGGCTATCTGTCCCATCTCCACGTTGGGCAGGGTGGCCTGCGGCTATAGCAGCGGCGTTGCTATCGGCAATATGCTGCTCTTTATCTGGAATATCATGGCCATGGTTATGATTAGCGAGCAGATATTTCGCCATGGTGGGGACGAGTGTCCGGGAGAGGATAAAAGAGGCAATCATCGCAAAGATGATCGCTTCTGCCATGGGGCGGAAGAGATACCCCGCTACCCCTCCAAGCTCAAAGAGAGGGAGCCACACAATGCAGATGCAGGTGGTGGAAACAAAGGTCGCTGTGACAATTTGATTCGCTGCATCAATAATAGCAGGCTCAAGCTCTTTACCCATCTCAAGATGGGTATCGATATTTTCAATCATCACCGTGGCATCATCAACGAGGATACCAACAGCGAGAGCCAGCCCGCCAAGGGTCATGACATTGATGGATTCACCAGCCCAGCTTAGCCCGATGACAGAGCAGAGAATGGCCAGCGGGATAGAGGTGGCAATAATGACGGTGGACCGCCACGAGCCAAGGAAGAGCAGCACCACAATCCCGGTCAGGAAGGCCGCTGTGACCATCTCCCGCACCACATCTTTAATCGCGTCTTTCACGAAGATGGAGGCGTCTGTGAGGATGCTGACATTGACATCATCTGGTAAGACGGCCCGTAGGCGGGGGAGGGCTTTTTTCACACCATCCACGACATCTAGCGTGGAAGCCTCACCACTTTTCATGACGACAACCTCAACGCCTTGTCGGCCTTTGACCAGCACAAGGTTGGTTTGTGGATGCCCGCCGCGATACACATCGGCTACATCATGCACGTAAATGACGGCATTGCCTACGCGTTTGACGGGGATATTGCCGATAGCCTTCATGCTCTTAGGGGTGGCGTTGGTTTGGACCATCCAATCCACAGCATCAATCTTTTGGTCACCAGCGGGGAGGACGATGTTTTGATTATGCATGGCATTTTGCACATCCATCGCTGAGAGGTGATGAGCGCGGAGCTGGTCTTGATTCAGCGTGACCATCACAAAACTATCCATCCCGCCATAAGGGTGCGGTACCACCGCGCCCTCTACCGTGACGAGAAGGGGCCGGACGCGAATCATCGCTAATTTATAAAGGTCGGATGGTGTTTGCTTGTCGGAGGTAATTTGCAGCGAAATCACGGGGACAGAGGAGGCATCCAGCCGCATAATCATCGGGGCTGGGATATTCACCGGCAGCTGCTTGATGACTGTTTGAGAGATTGCGGTTACTTCTGCCTCTGCTTCGCCAATCTCCGTCCCGGGTTGGAAGAAGATGGTGACAATCCCGCGCCCGTAATAGGAGTTGGACTCCATATGCTCGATGCCCTCTACGGTAGAGGTCACCATAAGTTCGTAATTATAGATGATGCGGCCAGCAAACTCTTCTGGCAGCATCCCACCATAGGTCCATACCGCTGAGACGACCGGGATTTTGATATTAGGGAAGACGTCTGTTGGTGTTTTAAAAACAGACATTACCCCAAACATCACAATCAAGATCGACAAGACCACAAAGGTCAGAGGCCGCTTGAGCGCGGTGATGACAATGGCATTCATGATGCAGGTGGTTTCCTGTTATTGCAGAGGCAAAAGAGTGTTAGTCTTAATTTAAACAAAAATGACGGAGCGGCGTATTAAATACTGTTTTAGTCAAGTTTATGACGGTTTTGTAAGCCGGGGGTATAGGGAATAAAATGAGAGAAGATAGCTCCTTCCATTTCACATATCCTCTACAGATAAAGCGTAGTTTTATGAGTTTATATTACAAGAATTTCACCTAAAAGGAAGGCTGATTGCTTTAGTTCTTCGGTAGGGTCGGCGATGTAGTGGGATGAGCCAGATGCTGGCGGAGTCGTCGTACTTCGCTTTCACTAACGCTGCTGCTGTGATTGCCCCAACTATGGCGGATGAAGCTTATAAGTTCTGCGACCTCTTTGTCAGAGAGTGTATCGCCAAAAGCGGGCATCGTAAAGGCAGAGGGCGCGGTAGGGAGGGGGTGCATTGTCTCGCCCGCGAGGATGATATGGATGAGCGAGGTGGGATTATCCGTCATCACGACAGGGTTTCCTGCTAGAGGGGGAAAGACCGTGCCATAACCAGCCCCATCGCTGCGATGGCAAGCTGCGCAGCGGTCCAGATAAGTTTGTGCGCCAGGTTGGGTGATATCACCCCGGCGTAGGGCGTCTGCCGTGCTTGGGTCATAAACCCAAGGGGCTTCTGGGCGGGCGGGGCTTAGTGTGCGTAAATAGCGCGCAATCGCGTGGAGGTCGTTATCTGTAAATGCGTAGGTGCTGTGGATGATAACAGGCGTCATGCCTCCGAAGCTGGCACCGGGGCGAGCGCGACCAGTACGGAGGAAGTCCACAATATCTTGCTCACTCCAACGGCCTAGGCCGGTGCGATTTTCTTGCCGCAGGGAGGGGACAACCCATTGTTCTACAACCCCACCGCCGGAGAGAAAGAGCGGGCCATCTTGGGCTGTTTGGGCCTTTTCATTCAGTGCGATGCCGCGTGGTGTATGGCAGGCCCCGCAATGGCCCGGCCCTTCGACAAGATAGGCCCCTCGTGCCAAGGTTGGGTCAGTGAATTGGCTATTGGTGCGTTGCTGGGCATAGCGAATGCTAGGGGCAAAGAGCCACCGCCAAACGCGTAGTGGCCAACGCATAGAGAGCGGCCACTTAATTTTATTCTCTGGCGGAGCTACCGCTTGAGGGGCCACACCATGTTGAAAATAAACATAAAGCGCGTGGATATCCGCATCACTTAGCCGCGCATAGGAGGGGTACGGCATAGCGGGATAAAGTGTGGAGCCATCTTTACGCACCCCAAGCCGGACAGCGCGGGCAAACTCTGCCTCGCTATAGCGGCCAATGCCATGAACAGGATCTGGCGAAATATTGGTTGAATAAATCGTGCCGATGGGCAGCTCAAAGGGTAAGCCCCCGCTATAATCAGGGCGGCCCGGTGCTGTATGGCAGGCAGCGCAATCGCCGAGGATAGCTTGATAATGGCCTTCCTCTAGCAAAGCAGACGGTATGGGGGTGTCTGCTCGAGCTATGGTGAGGGGGGAGGAAAAAATGGCAAGCAGCCCTAATGCTGCATAAAGGGCCGCATAAAAGGAAGCGCGGGAGATGTGGGTCATGCGGTTACCATAGGGCCGGGGTTACGGAGGTAAGTATGGCGGATATGGTAAGCCGACCAATAAGCCAGCGCGGCCACCAGCCCGGTAGGGTTATAGCCTAACCCTTGGGGAAATGCGCTAGAGCCAATGACAAAGAGATTAGAGACATCCCAACTTTGTAGATAACGGTTCACCGCACTGGTTTTGGGGTTTTCCCCCATGATAACCCCACCATTAAGGTGCGTGGTTTGGTAGAGGCGGCTATCAAAGTTCTGGCCATGTTGGAGGCTATTGAGGGCAATCTTAGTGGCCCCCATGGCTTTGGCGATCTGACCAATATGCTGGACGGCATATTGATTCATGCGGATGTCGTTCTCCTTCCATGTGAAGGTCATGCGTAACATGGGTTGGCCATAGGCGTTGCGCCATGTGGGGTCGAGGTCCAAATACACATCGCGATAAGCCATATTGCTGCCATGGGCATCAATACTGAGAGAGTGGCGATATTGGTCAATCATGGCTGTTTTATAGGCGTGTCCCCAGCGGGGTGCGCCCTTGCCACCACTGCTAAGGGCGGCATTGATGGGTTTTGTCCCTGCTTGGTTTACCCAAATGGGTGAGCCACCAATAAAGCCTGCTTTCCCACGGTCTAGGCCGGGATGGTTGATGTCATCAATGGCAACACCCCCGCCGCCAGCACCAACAAATTGGTTGGTAAAGTGCGTTTTAGGTAGCCAAACGCGGGAGGAGGTAATGGTTTGATAGGTGAAGTTACGGCCAATCACCCCCGTTTGCGTTACTGGGTCATAAGGTTGGCCAATGCCTGAGGTGAGCATGAGATGAACATTATGGAGCTGGAAGGCACTCAGTATGACGAGGTCAGCCTGCATTGTCTGTTCGGATTGTGTTGTGAGGTCAATATACCGTACGCCTGTGGCGGTCTTGCGGTCATCATCTAAGAGGATTTCCAACACTTGCGCCTGTGTGATGAGGGTGAAGCGTTTATCCTGCCGCAGGGCGGGGAGGATGTTCACATTCGGGGACGCTTTGGAATAGAGATAACAATCATAACCGCTGCAATAACCGCAAAAATTGCACGGCCCCATCTGGCAGCCATATGGGTTGGTGTAAGGCTGGGAGGCATTAGCGGCAGGCATGCTGTAAGGGTGATACCCGGCCTCGGTTGCAGCTCTGCGGAACAGGCTGGCGGAGAAAGTATCAGCCAGCGGCGGCAGCGGGAAATGAGCGGAACGATCAGGGGCGAATATATTCCCTCGCCCTGTAGGGATTCCCTGTACTGAGGCGGCATCGCCCGCTGTGCCGAAGACTTTCTCGGCTTTATCGAAGAAGGGTTCTAGCTCCTGATAGCTCACCCCGTAATCTTGTAAATGCATATCGTGAGGGATGAAACGACGCCCATATCGCTCTTGTGTTACGCTACGGAGGCGCAGTTCATCCTCTGTGGTGCGGAAGTGACAGCCTGACCAATGCAGCCCGGCCCCGCCTACGCCCTCGCCGGGAAGAAAGGCGGCAAGTTGGCGGTAGGGAAGGGCTGTTTGGTCGGGACGGTTGCGAATGGTCAGAGAGGTACGTGCGAGTTTTTGGAAGAGACGCTTGCGTATCGCCCCGCGTAATTCATCAATCGATTCAGGATACGCGCCCTCTACGGCCGTGCTATGGTCATGTCCGCGCTCCAGCATGGTAACATGCAGGCCAGCCTCGGTTAGCTCTTTTGCCATGATGCTGCCAGCCCAGCCAGCCCCGATGATGAGAACATCTGGCTTTTTAGGCGGTGTAACGTGGTCTGTCATGCGTGGTTAATCTTCCTCATCATGAAGCGCATCAGGGCCATAGGGGGCAACATTAGGGGGCATACCAACAGGGCCAAGCGGATAAGGGGCCCCTTGCTGGTTGACCCAATCCATAAAATCGGCCCGCGCACCGGGGAAGCCCATCATCTTCCATCCTCCCATAGCGTCATTACCGCCATAGAGGGGGTCGGCAAAGGCACCTTCTAACGTATTGGTGCGTAATTGCTCAAAAAAGACAGCCCCGGGAATATCATTAAACTGCAAGACGCCGTCCTCAAGCTTATGAAGAACCTCATCCTGCTGTGCGGTGGAGAGGTCTGCAAAGAGGGCGTTATAGGTCATCAAACAATGGGTATTAATAGGTTCGATCGTACGGCGATACAGCTCTTGCGGGCTGTAGGGAAGTTGGTAGCCAAGTTCTGGGGGACCATTGACAAATGGAGGGTTGAGGTACCAGAGGTCCCCTTGTCCGTAAGGGGTTTGCATTTGTTTATCAATAAAACGCGGCACAGCTAGGGCGACTGCTCCGGGTCCGTTTTCATCTTCTGGGAAAAGCCGCTCACACGCATAACAGAGAAAGCGATATTCCTCCGCTGTGAAGAAATGCGGCACATAATGGGCGGGGTCATTCTCCGCCTCTTTGGTTTGTTGGGGCTCTAAATCAGCATGGGCTTGGGCTGTATGGCTTAGTAATGATGAGCCAGAAAGCGCACTAGTCCCCCTCATAAATCCCCGCCTCGATAATGTAGTACGGGATGGGGCAGTGGAGTGAGAGGGGGATGATGTCATCGCGTGGGGCGGACCTGAGGAGATGAAAAGATGGTTAAAGCTGCGGTAAGGTGAGCAAAATCTTCGCAGAAGACAAGTGAATCTGCTGTCATGTACTCACCTTATAGCGAGGAGGTAGGTTTAATGTTGTGGTAGGGAGAGAACACCCGGCGGTGGGGAATGGAGCTTTGTCGGTGTTGTGCTCTCATATGTTGTAGAGGTGGGGTGAGGAGCAGAGGGAACCGTGTTGTTGAGGGGGGCATGTTGTTGTGTGCTGCCCTCCAACGCGGGGAGTTCTGTACTAGAGAGGTCTTGGCTTTGGACGGTAGTAGCACTTAGTGGCGTGCCGGTGGCGTCAGTCAACCAAGAGGCAAGATGATTGCGGATTTGGTATTCCAGCTCGACATTCATATCATCCATAAGGGCTGCGTTGAGTGTATGGAGGTTGCGCTCCAGACTATAAGAGTGGGAGGCCTCAATGGTGCGATGGACGCGTGCGGTGATGAAGCCGTGGCGTTGATGGGTTGGGTCATCCACCGTAAGCTTTACGCCATAAGTCCCGCTGAAGCTGTGATGGGATTTTGTCATCTCAGCTTGGGTGACGATAAATTGCGCCGTGCCGGAGGTTCCCGTTGTGTGTAATCTTTGATGCGCCATGAGCTGCAGGTCCTGAGCGGGGTCATCAGGGCTACGTTCTGTTAAATCATCATAACCCGGCTGGACTTGATTATTGATGGCGATTTGGCCGACATTCAGATTCAGCGGCGGTAGGTAGCTATAATCTGTTTTTGGGAAGGTCTCATGGCCATCATCAGAGGCACAGCCTGATAAAAAGGCCAGCCCGCAAAGGAGGGCCATGCACGGCCAGAAGCGCATGAGAGGGGTAAAGCGTTTTATGGTCATGACCGGCGTTTGCGTCCTTTTTTACGTTTCTTCTTACGAGGCTGATAGGGTTTCTTTGTCTGTTTTCTAGCGGGTGTGGGCGTTACGTCACCCGGCACTGTATCCTCTAAGGGCGATAGAGGCCGCAAGAGAGCAGATTGTTCCCATAATAGGGATGAGAATGGAAAGCTAGAGGCGATTTGTCCAGCCTTCTTTGGGCTAGAGACGCTATTATCCCATAAGGCAGAAGCATGGCCGACACCATAATCCTCTAACGTGAAGGGCCGGGCCTGTTTGAGGTCCTCAACGCATTGTGGTGTTCCGATAAACCATGAGAGTAAAAAAGCCGGGACAAGGGGTGTAAGCGTGCTATCCCCCACCAAAAGAGAGGCATGAGGGAGGTAAAGAATAGGGGGGGCGTCTTTAACAGGGCTTTCATCGGCATCTTGATTGGGCCAAAAGAGGTAGAAAGTTAGGCCCTCTTTGTCATCTGTAAATCGGCATGCAACAGCTTGCTCCAATATCATAGTGAGATTTGTGCGGATAATCCCCCCATGAAAAGGGGAGCATGCTAAACTATGCGGCCCCGCTGGGCGTGTGCGGAGGAGCTTTTGGAGGAGGTCTTTAGAGAAAGGGCTTTCCTCATCATGCTCTAAAAGCGTTGCAGGGGGAATAACATGCAGAGCCGCGCGCATGGTTTGGAACCAGAGCGTGACGAGCTGTAGCCGTCCTGTTGCAGGCAATGTGCGGAGCAGGGCAAGTGTCTCGTTTTGTAAGGCTTCCTCTGTGGGCAGAGGGGCTGTGCCATCCAGCAAACTTGCGCTGATGGTTTGTAAAGTGGGGTCCAATGTTTTGATGAGCGTATCCCGCCATGTGCCGCGCAGGGCAAGGGCATGGCAGGCTAAGAGCTCATTATCAGGGGAGAGCCACCAGCACGCCTCTTGCCCTGTTTTAGGGTGATGTAGAATTAGAGCATCCACACCCGCAGGGCCGGAGAGGCGTTCCCCCCTCTCCCAGCCGGGATAAAGCCGCGTGAGGGATTGTCCCCGGCTGTGGAGTTCTGCGGGGTGTGCTGCCGTCATGGCGTCTCGGCAGAGAGTGTGTTTGTATGATGCGTAAGGCTATCACGAGGGAAGGTGAAGGCCGTGTTGCAGAAATGGCATTCCATAGAAATCACCCCATCTTGGGCCATATGGTCAAGGTCATCCGTGCTGAAACGCTCTAACACCCCTTGCAGGCGGGCACGGCTACAGCGGCACCCAAAGGAGAGCGGCCTCGCCGGGGCAAGCTCTACCCCCAATGTGCCAAAGAGCCTTGTGATAAGGGTAGAGGCTGAAAGAGCAGGGTCGAATAATTCATCCGCTTTTAGGGTATGAGCAAAGGTGCAAGCCGTCTCCCAGAGGTCTTGGATGGTCGCCTCGGAATGTTGCTGGTCATCATTACCGGCAACGGGGTCGCTATCGGGCAGACGCTCTAACACCAACGCCCCCGCTTGCCACCCGCTCTCTGTTAAGCGGGAGAAAAGTTGGATGGCACAATCATGTTGCTCACTGGTTTGAAAGTAGTGCGTCGCCATGGCGGCGAGGTCTTTACCCTCTAGCCCAACAATCCCTTGATAACGCTCCGTCTCTGGCCCTTGGTCCACTGTAAAGGCCAGATACCCCTTGCCAAGCAAGCCCGGAGCGGTTTCAGGCAGGGGGGTGGTGTAGTCCTCTGCCATGCGGGCGGTAAAGCGCAACGCCCCTGTATCGGTGCAATCGGCCAGAAAGAGCGAGACCGGTCCATCGCCTTTAACTTGTAGGGAGAAGGAGCCTTTAAACTTTAAAGCCGTTGCCATAGCCGCTACCAAGGCAAGGGCCTGGCCCCCAAGGGCGCGCACAGGCTCTGGAAGTTCATCATGGCGGGAGAGGATGGCATCAGCCAATGGCCCAAGCGTAATTAATCGCCCCCGAACAGGCACATGGCCGAGATGGAAGGGCGTAATCGCATGGGCAACCGTCAGGTCTGGCACATCCTGCGGGCGGGTCGTGGCTGTAGGGGTGGTTTCTGTCACCGGGTTTGTCATGGTCCTATCCTCCCTTTTGGCCCCGATAGAGGGGAGAGGGGTGTGCCCTCTCAGCCCTGATAAGCGGAGAGGTCATCTTCCCCCAAGCACCAGAGCAGCAATCCCTTTTGGGCATGTAGGCGGTTTTCTGCCTCATCAAACACAACAGAGGCCGGGCCTTCAAACACGGCCTTGCTGACTTCCTCCCCTATATGGGCAGGCAAGCAGTGCATAAACAGGGCCTCCGGTGCTGCGAGAGCCATGAGGGCTTCATCAACATGATAAGGGCGGAAGATTTGATGACGTTTTTCAGCATCTTTATCCCCCATGCTGACCCATGTATCGGTGACGATGGCATCAGCCCCCGCGGCAGCCTCGCGCGGGTCGTGGGTGAGTTGAATATCACCGCCCTGTGCGCGCGCCCAGTTTACAGCCGTCTCAGAGGGCATAAACTCCCCTTCTGGCGTGGCGAGATGCAGGGAGAAGCCTAGCCGTGCGGCGGCCTCAATCATAGAGGTGGCGACGTTATTGCCATCGCCAATCCAAGCTAGTTTTTTGCCGGTAATGGAGCCGCGATGTTCCTCAAAAGTGAGAATATCGGCCAAAATCTGCACAGGATGGGAGACTGGCGTTAGCCCGTTAATGACGGGCACATCACTCCAGCGGGCAAGCTCCCGAAGGTTCGCATCTGTCCCCGTGCGGAGGGTGATAACATCCAAAAAACGGGAGAGGACACGCGCCGTATCGGCAATGCTCTCGCCTCGGCCAAGCTGCATATCCGCAGGGGAGAGGACATTAACCGTCCCGCCAAGCTGCTTCATCCCCACCTCAAAAGAGACACGCGTGCGGGTGGAGGGGCGGGACATCATCAGCCCCAAAGCACGTCCGGCTAATGGCAGACCAGGGCAGAGAGGGCGTTTGCGTTCTTGCTGTAGAGCCTTGATATGGGCCGCAAGGTCCAGAATATGGCGTAAGGTCTCGGTGGAATGGTCTTTAATATCCAGGAAGTGCCGAGGGGATGAGGTATAATCGTTGCTCACGCTACTGCTCTCCTTATTGGTTGCTTAGGGCGTGAGCTGCACGCCCGATGCGGGTGCAAGCCTCCGCGCAATCTGCTTCTGTGGCGATGAGGGGGGGGACGAGGCGCAATACATTATCGCCCGCCCCAATGGCGAGGAGCCCTTCTGCCATAACAGCCTCAAGCACCTCCCCTACAGGGATGCGGCACCGCAAACCCCGCATCAGCCCAGTGCCGCGTATTTCCTCAAAAATGGAGGGATGGTCTGCAACACAAGCCTCGAGCATTTTTCCAAAGGCCGCGCCTGTTGTGCGGACATGCTCTAGGAAGCCGGGGCGGAGGATTTCGCTGACGACAGCAAAGCCCGCTGCACAGGCCAGCGGGTTCCCCCCATAAGTTGTGCCATGCGTGCCGGGGGTGAGATGCTGGGCTAAATCTGCACGGGCTAAAACAGCCCCAAGGGGGAAGCCCCCGCCAATCCCTTTGGCAGAGGAGACGACATCTGGCGTAATGCCAGCATGTTCAAAAGCAAAGAATGTACCGGTGCGGCCCATCCCACTTTGGACCTCATCAATCCCTAAATACAGCCCTTTTTCATCACAAAGAGCGCGTAAAGCGCGTAAGAACGCAGGCTCTGCAGCACGGATGCCACTTTCCCCTTGGACAGGCTCTATGAGGATGCCAGCGGTCTTGTCTGTGATTGCTGCGCGAACGGCCTCAATATCGTTAAAGGGGACATGGTTAAACCCTTCTACGGGGGAGCCGAAACCTTCCAAATAAGCGGGATTTCCCGTGGCGGAGATGGTCGCTAATGTCCGACCATGGAAGGCATGATGAAAGCAGATAATCCGCGTGCGTTCAGGATGGCCGTTTTTATACTGTGCCCGGCGGATAAGCTTAATTAGCCCCTCATTCGCTTCTGCCCCAGAGTTACAAAAGAGAACGGAATCCGCAAAGCTATGGGCTACGAGCAGGTCCGCTAAGGCTTTTGCTTGCGGCACCTGATAGAGGTTGGAGACATGGATGAGCTTCTTTGCTTGTGCGGTAATCGCTTCCACAAGGGCAGGATGGCTATGGCCGAGGGAGGAGACGGCAATCCCCGCCCCGAAATCAAGATAACGTCGTCCATTTGTGCCTGTAAGCCAGAGGCCCTCGCCATGCTCAAAAGCAAGGTCGAAGCGTTTATAGTTCGGCATGATGGAGGCGATCATGATGGACGCGTTCCCGGTTTTGACAAAACAATGGCTATCCAGTCCCCGTTAATCCAACGGAAAACGCCCCTGTCTGAAGGAGCAGAGCAGGGGGGATAGGATGCTATACTGCGTGGAGAAAGAGCTGGCGTCAATTCCTCTATGCGGGAAAAGGGCTCTTTAAGCCGGTGTTCTGGCTATATTATCCGCTTCATGTTTCGGAAGGCGTTGATAAATCAGGTTCCGGGCCAGCCAACAGCTAATGCGGAGTTGATGGATATGGCCGTGGCGGCGTTCAAAATGGAGTGTCCAATCACCGGGGGCGGTATGGTCTAAAGCGCGCGGGCAGGGGAGAACCCATAAATCCGGGCCTAAATGTTCTAGCCGTTCCATCCGTCCAGTGCCTAAAAAGCCAGAGAAGCCTCCATATAATAAGCCCCCTTGGTTTGTAATGGTAATGCGGGCGTTATCAAGCTCCTCACAGTCATAAAGGCCGGTGAGATCCTCTAGGGAGGGTTGAGGCGTTGTGGGGTAGGGACGGAGGAGGGCGTGACGATTTTCCCCCGGGCGAATCATGAGGATATGCGCGCCTTCCGTTCTATTAGGCGGCGTTGTATGCATGGTTTTATCGTGGATATGCCGCAGCGTGACAGACCCGTTCTCTGCAAGGTGAGGGTCAATCATATCCAGTGTTTCCGGCAGCATAAGGTAGCGGAGCTGCAATTTCCCCGGTTCTGCTGCGCTGATGCGGGCGGAGAGCCCTGTTTCCTCATCTAGCCAGAGGCCTTCTAACATATGGGGGGATGTAGGGCAGGAGCGTGCAGGGCTGGGGGTGGGTTTAGCGGCTTCGTCACCTAAGAAGGCATGAGCCAGATCCGCCGCGGCCTGTTGGGCTGGGGCCATATGATTGAAAAGCACAACCACGGATAAACGCTGCTTAGCACAATGCAGCCGATTAGACCGCCAACCGCGTAAGGCTCCCCCGTGTGAGGTGATGTCGTAGCCTGCGATTTTACCATGCTGGAGGCCGTAGCTATAGGGGGCCTTATGGCCGTTATCAAACTGTACAATAGGGCAGAGACGGTTATAGAGGCCTTGAGGGTCATCACGCTGTTGGTCGATAAACCGCTCCCATGCGATCATATCTTCAAGAGAGGCTGCCATCCCGGCATCACCTGTCCAATAAATATGATTACGGGCAGGCCAATAGCCTCCCTCCTTTGTGCCTTCATAACCGGTTGTCCCGTCTGGGAGGGCGGTTGTCTCGGCGGCGAGGATGGCATGGTCCATGCCTACAGGCTTAAAGATATGCTCTTGGAGTAATGAGGCAAAGCTTAGCCCGCTTTCTTCCTCCATCGCTTCGGAAATGAGGCGGAAGTTCTGATTCACGTAGGAATAGGATGTCCCCGGTATAAAATGGAGCGAGCGCGTCCCCGCTATCACTCTCTCAGAATCGGCAGGGCTGAAATGCCCTTCAATCGCTGCACCATGGAGCATCGCTACAGCCCAATAATCGCGCAAGCCCGATTGATTATGGGCTAAGTGGGCAATGCTTGGTGGGTCAGAGAGGAGATGGGGGAGGCGTTTACGAATATAAGGGGCGAGGATTTCGGGGTCGTTATAACGGGCGAGCATAGTCGCGCAGGTAAATTGTTTGGTGATGGAGCAAATACGAAACAAACTTGTTGGGGTGAAAGGGATTCGGCGTTCAAGTGACGCATAGCCCCATGTCTGGCACGCAATAACCTTCCCTTCATGGAGGACCGCCACGGCCCCACCCGGACCGGGATAACGGTGCTGAATAGCGGTAATAGCCTTCTTTATACGTTCAGAGCGGGAGATGTGGGGATGAGGAGCAGACATAAATGTCCCTTCACGAACGGGGCTAGGGGCAGGCGGTGATTAAGCAGGGAGTTTGGACGTTTAGAGCAAGACAGGCTATAGGCTGAAAGCATGTCTGACCTTCCACCAGCACCGGACTATCAAAAACTACGCGAGGCGGCTTTGGCACATCTGGCCCGCTTTGCCACCACGCGGCAAAGTTTGCGGCAGATGTTGCAACGGCGTGTAAAACGCTGGGGCATACGGGCTTTACGGGCCGGTATGTTCGCCGAAGATATCACTATCAAGGAGCAAGACTGCCAACCGTGGATTGAGCAGATTATAGAAGATATGCAACGGCTAGGCGCGGTGGATGATGCTGTATTTTCGCGTTCAAAAGCGCGTTATCTGGCGCGGTCGGGTCGGTCACGCCGGGGCGTACAAGCGCAGCTTCAAGCGAAAGGGGTGGAGCGAGAGACCATCCAACAGGCATTGGATGAAAGTTTGGGTGAGGTTGGGGATGAGCAGGCCCGTCAGGCGGAATTAACAGCGGCTCTTATTTTGGCTCGTAAGCGTGCTATCGGGCCGTTTCAACGGCCTGATAGGCCGGAGAAGGAACGGCTTAAACTCCTAGCCATTTTTGCGCGTAATGGATTTTCACATGATATTGCTGAAGCCGCTTTGACGATGGAGCGCGAGGAGGCTGAGGATATGATTATCGCATTCCGGTCCTTATAAATCGGCCTTGAGGGAGGGGGAGTATCATGGTGATGCGTGGGATAACATGGCGGGTTATGGCTCTTTTTGCCGTGTCGTTATGTCTCGCCCTTGGGGCCTGTAGCAGTTCCTCGGTGGGGTCTTATCATGGCCCGGTACAATGCGCGCCTTATGCACGGCAGGTGAGTGCAATCAAATTGCGTGGTCGGGCGGCAGCATGGTGGTGGGAGGCTCGTGGCCATTATCCGCGTAGCCATAAGCCTGCGGTGGGGAGCGTGTTGGTTTTTAAGGCAAGTAAGCGCATCCCGGATGGTCATGTGTCTGTCGTACGGCGTATTCGTACGCGGCGGCAAATTGAGGTTGACCATGCCAACTGGGTTGGCGGGCGGATAGAGCGTCATGCGCTAGTAGAGGATGTTTCCGCGCGCGGGGATTGGTCGCTTGTGCGTGTATGGTGGGGCCCCTCCGGGCAGATGGGGCGTGAGCGTTACCCAACCTATGGCTTTATTTTACCAATGCGTTAGGATGGCTTGCGTCATTATTGAGGTGTTTCATGTATGGGGAGGGGTTGCACAATCGTGCTGGCCCTGCCACATGGAGAAGGCCTTAATGTTATAAGGGAGTTTGGTCCTATGGGCAGCATGAGTCCGATTCACTGGGTAATCCTTGCCGTTATAGTTTTGGTACTATTTGGAGGTGGGGGTAAAATTAGCAGCTTGATGGGGGACTTTGCCAAAGGGATTAAATCCTTCAAAAAAGGCATGGCAGAGGATGATAAAGAAGGGGCCTCTCCCGCTCAGACGGAGGAGCGTCTTGCCCCACCAGCGCAGGCCCCGCAGGCCGGTCAGCCGAATGTTCCTCCTCAAGGCCAGCCTACACAACATGCTGATGTCCGCATGGCTGATGATGAACCTCAGCACCCTCCGCGCTCCTAAGCTGTGGCGTTGATACGGCGGTAAAGCTGTTATGATTTTCTGTACAAATTGGCAGGCTGTGCCGCCCTCCTGTTGGGGGGCGGCTATTGCCCTTGGTAATTTTGATGGTGTGCATCGGGGGCATGTCCATCTTGTGCAGAGCGTAAAAATGGCCCGCCCCGGCTGCCGCTTAGGGGTTTTGACCTTCGAGCCACATCCGCGCACTCTGTTTCGCCCGCAAGACCCGTCTTTTCGGTTGATGAGCCCGGAGATGCGTGCTCAGGCGTTGGAGGAGCAAGGCGTAAGTTGTGTTGTGCAGGCTCGTTTTGATGAGGCTTTCTCTCATATAGGGGCGGAGGCCTTCGTGCGCGATGTGTTGATTGGCGGGTTGCATGTGGCCCATGTGGCCTGTGGAGCGGATTTTGCGTTTGGCCATAGGCGGGAAGGCGATGTGGCCTTATTGGAGGCCCTGCTGGTTGCCCATGGGGTAGGTGTGAGCATCGTCCCGCCTCTTGCTGATGTTGCTGGGCCGATTTCCTCTAGTCGGATTCGCCGTTTATTGCAGGAAGGCTATCCTGAAAAAGCAGCAGAATTATTAGGCCGTTATTGGGCTATTACGGGGGAGGTTGTGAAAGGGGACCAGCGCGGGCGCGAGCTTGGCTTCCCAACAGCTAACATCGCACTTGGTGAGCATATCGAGCCTGCACGGGGTGTTTATGCGGTGCGTGTTCATTTACCTGATGAGCGTCTTGTGCCCGGCGTGGCGAATATTGGCCGCCGTCCCACAATTAATGATGGGCAGGAAAGTCGCTTAGAGGCGCATCTTTTCGATTTTGATGAGGATCTATACGGCCAGATACTAAAAGTAGAGCTTGTTGCCCTTTTGCGGGAGGAAAAACGCTTTGCTTCCTTGGATGATTTAAAAGCCCATATCGCTCTTGATGCTGCCCAAGCGCGGGAGGTTCTTGCCACAAGGGCTTGACCAAAGAGGCGGCATCTCTCCATAAATAGGGGTATTTTCTTAGCTATTAAGCGGGCGCGCCTATTCCATGTCTGAGTCTGTCGAGAAGACCGATACCCTGTTTCGTGAACAACAAGACCGTTATCGCGGTACGGTGTTCCTTCCCAAAACTTCTTTTCCTATGCGGGGGAATCTCCCCAAGCGGGAGCCAGAGATTTTGGCGCAATGGGCCGAGACTGGGCTAGATGAGCAGATTCGCGAGGCAGGACGTAAGGCGGAGCGTATCTTCACCCTTCATGATGGCCCGCCTTATGCGAATGGGCATATCCATATCGGCCATGCGCTTAATAAGGTGATGAAGGATGTCATCAACCGGGCGCATCGGATGGATGGGGCGGAGGTCCGCTATATGCCGGGGTGGGATTGCCACGGCCTGCCGATTGAATGGAAAGTTGAGGAAGAATATCGCAAAAAAGGCAAGGATAAGGACGCTGTGCCTGTCCTCCAATTCCGTGCGGAATGTCGTGAGTATGCGGCAAAATGGGTCGAGGCCCAGCGGGAGGATTTTAAGCGGTTAGGCATTCAGGCAGAGTGGGATCATCGCTATGTGACGATGGATTTCTCCTCCGAGGCCCAGATTGTAGAAGAAATTGGCAAGTTTTTGCTCAATGGGCGGCTTTATCGTGGGTTACGCCCTGTAATGTGGAGCCCTGTAGAAAAGACAGCCCTTGCCGAAGCGGAGGTCGAGTATCACGATATCACCTCCACAACGCTTTTTGTGGCCTTCCCGAATGTGAAGGACCCGACAGAGGGCCATAAGCTAGAGGGTGTCTCTGCAGTTATCTGGACGACAACGCCATGGACCATCCCCGTCAATCGTGCCCTCGCGGCAGGGCCGGAGATTCTCTATAGCGTCATTCAGGTTACCAGCGTGAAGGAGGGCAGCCTCGTGCCTGTGGGGGCCAAGCTGCTCATCGCTGAAGATCGTCTTACAGCTTTTGCGGAGGAAGCGGGCCTTAACGCCTATAATGTGCTGCATAGCTTGCCCGGCCAAGCCCTAGAGGGGGCTGTGTTTGCGCACCCTTTGCGGGGGCGTGGGTTTGATTATGACGTGCCGCTCTTGCTGGGAGAGTTTGTCACGACTGATGCCGGTACAGGGTTAGTTCATATGGCTCCGGCCCATGGTCATGATGACTTTATGCTCTGTCGCGCTCATGGGGTGGAAGTCACGGAGGAGGTCCGTGATAACGGCACTTATGTGGAGTGGATGCCAGAGCTTGGCGGTGTGCATGTCTTTAAGGCTACGCAGCCTGTATGCAGCTTGCTGACCGAGGTACGCGAGGTTGCGCAGAAGGCAGGTCGGCCCGCTTGTGGCTTGATGGCCCAGGCAGAGATTATCCACTCTTATCCTCATTCTTGGCGGTCTAAAAAGCCGGTGATTTTCCGGGCAACGCCGCAATGGTTCATCGCGATGGAGCCGCGTGAGGGTGATGAGGGCGGCCCCGGCCTGCGGGAGAAAGCTCTTAATGCGTTGGAGGATATTACCTTCGTTCCTGCAAGCGCGCGCCGCCGCTTAACCAGCATGATTGAGCAACGGCCCGATTGGTGTATTTCTCGCCAACGCTCTTGGGGCGTGCCGATTGCCGTATTTGTGGAGAAGCGCACCGGTGAGGTGCTGCGTGATGCGGAGGTCATGGCCCGCGTGGTGCAAAGCTTCCAAGAGCGTGGGGCAGATGCATGGTACGATACGGACCCTGCCATTTATCTTGGTGAAGGCCGCAACCCGGACGATTATGACCAAGTCTTTGATATTGTCGATGTCTGGTTTGAGAGTGGATGCAGCCATCGCTTTGTTCTGCATCAGGAAGGGGTGAATTACCCTGCTGATTTGTATTTGGAGGGCTCAGACCAGCATCGCGGTTGGTTCCAATCCTCTTTGTTGGAGAGTGTTGGGGCAGAAGGTGAGGCCTCCTATAAGGCGGTTGTGACCAATGGCTTTGTGCTGGATGGCCAAGGGCGGAAAATGTCCAAATCCCTCGGCAATACAATCGGGCCAAAGGATGTTACAGAGACTCTAGGGGCGGATGTATTGCGCCTATGGGTGTTGAACTCCGATACAAATGAGGACCTCCGCATCAGTAAGGAGATTCTCAAACAACAAGGCGAGCTGTATCGCCGCGTGCGTAATACGCTGCGTTGGTTGCTTGGCGCGCTTGAGGGGTTTGAGGCAGAGGAAGCTATCCCGCTTGGGTGGGAGGATGTTTCTGCCCCAGCTGATAAGGTGTTGCATAAGCTGTTCCCAGAGGATGCCGCGCGCGCATTACGCTATAAAACGACCGAGAAAGCGCGTAAGGCCCTGCCGCTTTTGGAGCAATATATCCTCCATCGCCTTTACGAGCTGTATCAGCGTATTCAAGAAGCGGTGCAGACTCATCAATGGAATGGCGTTTACCCGCTGCTGCATAATTTCTGCAACAATGAGCTTTCAGCCTTTTACTTCGACATCCGCAAAGATTGCCTCTATTGCGACCCGAAGGATTCGCCTAAACGCCGTGCAGCACGCACCGTGCTGGATATTCTCCATCGTGCTTTAACGACATGGCTTGCCCCGGCTTTGGTTTTTACGGCAGAAGAATCATGGCAGGCGCGTTTTGGGACGGAAAGTAGCGTACATGCAGAGCGTTTCTTCGTGCCTGAAGATGGCTGGCATAACCCGGTTTTAATCGAACATTGGGAGCTGGTACGTCAGGTACGTCGCCGGGTGAATACAGCGTTAGAGGCTGCACGGCGGGAAGGGCTTATTGGCTCCTCGCTGGAAGCACAAGTGATCCTTTCTCTCACGCCGGAGGAGCAAGCGGCTTCGGAGGGTGTGGATTGGGCGACGCTGTGCTTGGCTTCGGAAGTACATCTACAAGAGGGTAGTGATGCAGACCCCGTACAGGTGCGCCGTGCAGATGGGCAGAAATGCGCGCGCTGTTGGCGTGTCCTACCTGATGTGGGGCAGAATGAGGAACATACGCATCTCTGCTTGCGCTGTGTGGAGGCGGTAAGCGCATGATGTCCCCAACCGGGTCGGAGCCTCAGAGTGAGGCGAAGGCTTCCTCGCCTGTGACGTCTCAATCTACGCCGCGTTGGCGGCGTGTTGGGGTGGTGGTCGCTTTGCTCGTCTTATTGGTGGATCAAATCAGTAAGGCATGGATTTTACAGGGATTAGACCTCCCTGCAAAACGGAGTGTTGTGATCTTCCCGTGGCTTAATTTTACGATGGTGTGGAACCACGCTGTGACCTTCGGCATGTTTGGAGGGCATGGGCGATGGGTGTTTATCATCATTTCGGCTTTAGCTGTACTGGGGCTGTTATGTGTGCTGGCACGTTCGCGCCGCCGGTTGGTAAGTGTTGCCTGTGGTGGGATTATTGGCGGGGCGATTGGGAATGTGATTGACCGCCTACGTTACGGGGCTGTGGTGGATTTTCTCCATTTCCATATTGGGCAATGGTCTTGGTACGTTTTTAATATTGCAGATTCGGCCATTGTGTGTGGTGTTGGGCTGTGGCTGCTTGATTCTTTCTTGGTAGAGAGGCGGTCACATCATGGATAAAATGACAAGCGGCTTGCTCATTAAGGGTAGGACGGCTATAGGATTGAGCTATCTTCTTGTCAGTGCAATGCGGGAACCTGTCATGCGGCGTTTTGCTCCTTCAATTATGCGTTATGGGGTTCGGTTGGGGATTACGGCCTCGGTCGGGCTTGCGCTGGCGGGCTGTTCTGGTAGCGATGTTGCGCGCGGCTTTGGCCTGAAGCGTAGTTTGCCGGATGAATATGTGGTCACAACGCGTGCGCCCCTCTCCATGCCACCATCGGAGCAACTGGCTCTACCGGGTTCTGCCAGTGCGAACCGTCCCGATGAAAGCCCGCGTATGCAAGCTCTTGAGACACTGGACCCTGATGCGGCCTTGCATCCTAATGCTGGGGCGGATAGTGCAGGCCAAGAAGCCCTTGTAAAGAATGCGGCTACTGCCTCACATGCACCGACTAATGCCGAGCTAGGTGATGCTGATGCAGGCTTTGTGGATAGTCTGCTCTTCTGGCGCGGGGGCCGTGCGGGGAGTGTGGTTGATGGTGAGGCCGAAAATCGCCGCATCCAAAAGGCAGAGGCTTTAGGGCAGAGCTTTACAGAAGGCGCTACGCCTACTTTAAAGAAAAGCGGTAAGAAGTAAGGAGGTTTGCCCTCCTCTCTTACGAGGCCTTCTTACGGGGAGGGTATATGGCACGGCCTGTAATTCGCCGTTTGTCTGATCATGTTGTGGACCTTATCGCAGCGGGTGAGGTGGTGGAGCGGCCTGCTGCGGCCCTTAAAGAGCTTGTCGAAAATGCGTTAGATGCCGGGGCCACACGGATAGATGTGGCTCTGCGCGGTGGTGGTCGTGACGTTATTGAGGTTGTCGATAATGGTCGAGGGATGGATGCGGAGGAGCTTCCCCTCGCGGTGCAGCGTCATTGTACCTCCAAGTTACCTGATGATAATTTAACAGCCATTCAGACTTTAGGCTTCCGTGGGGAGGCTTTGCCCTCCATTGGGGCGAGTGCCCGCTTATCTTTAGTATCCCGTACGGCAGAGGCAGAGTCCGCATGGGAGTTATCGGTGGAAGGCGGGGTGATGAAAGGCCCCTTCCCCGCGGCAGGCAGCGTAGGGACGCGCGTTGTGGTGCGGGATTTGTTTTTCGCCACACCAGCGCGGCGGAAGTTTCTTAAAACCGTGCGGGTTGAAAGCGGCCATGCTGAGAGCGTCATGCGCCGGATTGCCCTTAGCGCGCCAGAATGTGCCTTTCGCGTTACCTTTGATGGGCGAGAGATTATGAATCTACCGCCGCAAGATATGCCGGGCCGTGTTGCTTCTATTTTAGCGGTGCCTGAGGATAACTTGCTGCATCTGGATGAGCAACGCGGGGCTATGCGGTTAAGCGGCTATTTATGTGGGCCGGGGGAGAGCCGGCGCACGGGGGCAGGGCAATTCATGCTCGTCAATCATCGTCCCGTGGTGGACCCCGTTTTAAGAACAGCGGTGCGCGTTGCTTATAGGCCTGTGATAGAGCGTGGGCGTTTTCCCATTTTCTTATTGCATCTTCAAGTACCGTTAGAGCGTGTGGATGTGAATGTTCATCCCGCTAAAACGGAGCTGCGTTTTGCTGATGAGGCCGAGGTGCGTGGCTTTGTGATTGGGGCGGTAGGCCGTGCCCTTGCGCGTGGGGCAGGTGAAGGCGGTGGGATTCAGGCAGACCTTAGCGTCATTGGTCGCCATGCAGGGCAAGAGGCAGCCCAGTTAAGCCAAAGCCACGCCTCCGCTTCCCAACAACGGTTAGACACTATTCCTGCGCGGGATTTTGGGTTTGGCCCTTCCGTACGGCGTCTAACACCTCCGCAAGGGGGGCGTAGCCAGCATGGTGAGGGCGTAGCAGAGGGGCAGCGTTCTTACACTACGGCATTTGCTGGGTTGGATGAGCGTGCGATGGCCGTGCAGCCGGATTCATCAGAGCCGCAAACTGTACCGCCTTCTTATCCTCTCGGTGTGCCGATTGGGCAGATTCACGCCACTTATATTCTCTCCATCGCGCCGAATGGGGATTTAATCCTCACCGACCAACATGCCGCGCATGAACGCTTAACGCATGAGCGTTTGCGTGCGCGTTTTGCAGAGGGGGCTATAACCGCACAGGCTCTCCTCATGCCGGAGGTTGTGGACCTCCCTCATGATGAAAGCATAGCCCTTTTGCAGTGCGCGGAGGAGCTTGCCGGTTTGGGGTTAGAGATTGAGGCCTTTGGCAGTGGGAGCATCCTTGTCCGTAGCCTTCCTGCCCCGTTAAGCGGTGGTGATGTTGCCGGGTTGCTGCGCGATGTAGCCGAAGAACTCGCCCAAATGCCCGATTTAGCAGCACGGCAGACGGATAGTTTGGAGTCCCGGTTTGAGGCCATCATGGCGCGGATGGCGTGCCATGGCAGTATTCGGGCCGGGCGCATCCTCAAGCAGGAGGAGATGGAGGCTCTCTTACGGGGGATGGAGCAGCACCCGCGCGCTAATACCTGTCCTCATGGTCGTCCTACATGGTTACGGCTAGACCGCGCAGGGCTAGAGACATTATTCGGCCGGGTAAAATAACGTCCCATCAACAGGCCCCTCACAGTCTTTTGACATATTTTCAGGCAGTTATGGGGCGCACCCTATAGGTTTTAGGCAGAAAAGAGCGGTAAGGCTAACGCCACAGAGGTGGGGCCTCTCTTGACTGGAAGGAACCTCCTAAAAGAATGTCTTAAAAAGAGGATGACATGACCGCGATTGTTGATGACCTAAAAACCGTTGTTGGGAAACGTAACGTCCTAACAGCGGAGGGAGCCACTTATGGGTATCGTAAGGGCTTTCGCTTTGGTGATGGCAAGGTGGAAGCGGTCGTGATTCCACGTTCGTTGGTCGAGCTATGGCATGTGGCAACGCTTGCGGTAGCAGCAGGGCGTATCATTTTAATGCAGGCCTCTAATACTGGCCTGACAGGTGGTTCCACCCCCGATGGGGATGATTATGACCGCCCCATCATTCTCATCAGTACAAGGCGATTAAAAGGGATTCAGCTTCTTGGGGAGGGTAAGCAAGTTGTCTGCCTCCCCGGGGCAGACCTCTACGAGCTGGAGGACCGGCTTGCGCCTCTTGGGCGGGAGCCTCATTCAGTGATTGGCTCATCTTGCATCGGGGCTTCTGTCTTGGGTGGGGTGAGTAATAATTCCGGCGGTGCACTCGTCCAGCGGGGGCCGGCCTATACGGAGATGGCCCTTTATGGTCAGGTAGATGCACACGGTAAGCTGCATCTGGTCAATCATCTAGGCATACGCTTCCCCAATGCGCAAACGGCCGAGGAGGTTTTAGAAGCCTTAGAGCATGGCCAATATCATCCAGAGGATGTTGATTGGTCGGGTCAGCAAAAAGCCCATGATGATGATTATGTAACGCGGATTCGGCAGGTCGATGCAGAGACGCCGGGCCGGTATAATGCAGATCCCGGCCGTTTATTTGAGGCCTCTGGCAATGCGGGGAAGTTGATTGTCTTTGCGGTGCGGTTAGATACATTCCCCGCCGCGCAGGAGACAGCCGTATTTTACCTTGGGACAAACCAGACCAAAACGCTGGAAACTGTGCGCCGTGCCTTGTTGACAGAGTTTGAGGAACTTCCCATCGCTGGTGAATATATGCACCGTGATGCTTTTGAGGTCACCGATCATTACGGGCGGGATACTGTGGCGATGATTCGCTATTTGGGGACGAAGCATCTACCTGCGCTATTTCGTGCGAAAGCGTGGGTGGATTCGCTATCTCGCCGGTTTCAGTGGGTGCCTGATGGGTTGAGCGACCGGGTGATGCAGTCTGTAAGTCGTCTTTTGCCCTCGCAAGTCCCCGCGCGTTTAATGGCTTATCATAAACGCTATGAGCATCACCTCATGCTACGGGTGTCAGGCCGTTTGGCGCAGCAGGTGCAGCCATGGTTAGACCGCTTTTTTGCTGAGGGTGGGGAGGGTGAAGGGGCCTTCTTTACCTGTACTGCAGAGGAAGGCAAATTAGCCTTTTTGCATCGTTTTGCCGCAGCCGGGGCGGCTAATCGTTATAATGTCGTCCACGCCCATATGACGGGCGGTATGATGGCTTTGGATATTGCCCTCCGCCGTAATGACTGGGATTGGTTTGAGCAACTCCCCCCAGAGATAGACGATAAATTAGTCATGAAGCTCTATTACGGGCACTTCCTCTGCCATGTCATGCATCAGGATTATGTGGTTAAAGCCGGTGTGGACCCGATGGAGGTGGAAAAAACTATGATGTGGCCTCTGCTCGATAAACGCGGAGCTTGTTATCCTGCTGAGCATAATGTAGGCCATCTCTACCAAGCCCCGCAAAGCATGGTGGAGCATTATCGCAAATTGGACCCCTGTAATTGTCTAAATCCCGGCATTGGCCGTCAGACCAAGCAAAAAAACTGGGTTGCTGAGAGCGTTTAAGGGAAGAAGAACTTTTAGAGAAAATCGTCTTCCCTAAGGGGGATGGGGGTGAGGGTTTCTGGCAGATAGAGCGGATGTTCTGGCCGGTGGCCCTTGCGGCTAAGCCTGAGGGCTGTGACCTCGTACCCCGCGCGCAGTAAGAGCAAAGCAACCTCAGGCCCACGGGCACGGAGTGCTTTGGCTTGTGGCGTGCCATAGGCTAGCACGATGCGCTCTGCATGGGCGGCCATCTCTAAAAGATAATGATTTGTTTCAGGCCCAATAGGGTCTGGGACTTCCAAAAGGCGTTTTTGGTCTGTGCAGCGATACGCAAAGCTATTGCCTACAAACATCCCGCCATAGCCCCATTTGCGACTATAACGCTGGCATTTTGCAACAGAGCGATCATCTCCATATTCTGTGGCGACAGAGGGGTTCATCATCACCCACATAATGAGCGGTTTTGTCTCATCCCACACACGGCGTAGGGTGTAACGGTAGCATTCCCCCGGTCCGTCATAACGGGCTGTGCTGGTGACATCATCCGCCAAACGCAGCGGTTTAGCCGTCCCGACATGATGCGTTGATTTAGCCATAAATCATCTCCAGAGATGGGGAAGGCTTAAAAATGGGCCCCGGGGGGGACTGTTACACAAGGGGAGATGCCATGGAGGCGTCTGCACGCATCGACAGCCTGACTATGGGTAAGATTTGTCAAACGAGCGCGGTAGAGCGTGCCGTGATTTGTGTGTGTTTGCATAATGTGGATGACGGCCTCACCGGCAATGGGGGTGATGCGGGGGCGTAATTTTGTGGCCGTCATATGAGCTTGGTTTTTCCCTGCATAGCTCCCAAGCTGAATGGCCCAATCATGGGTGGATTCCGCCATCATATCTGTAGCGCGTGTACGGCTGGTGGGGGCGTCAGCTAGCGGGATAGAGCGGATGCGGAGCGTATTGGCCTCTGGCCGCGGCTTTGCCCGTTGGGGGGCTGTGTGTTGCAGTGGAGGAGCGACCGGCTCTACCGGTGATGGCGTGAAGCCGCGTGAAGCCCAAGCGGCGCGTATATCCTGCGTCTCCGCAGTTTGGACGGCTTGCTCGGCGATTGGGGCGGCATCAGCCGGTAGGGCAGCCTCTGGATTATAATGGCGGCTCATCCTCGCTGTACGGTCGTGGCGGGCGACAATGAGGTCATTTTGCGAGCGTTGACGTGGCCAAATCCCAACGATTTTAGGCGCAATGGCCGCAACATAATTGCGTGTCTCGCGTGGGAGGGCACGATTTTGGCGGAGATAATGGTCCAAACTTCCGGGGCCATAATTATAGGCCGCTAAAAAGCCTGGGGAGCCATAAATATCATACATTTGGCGGAGATAGGCCGTGCCTGCCAAAATGTTATCGTGCGGGTCGTAAGGGTCGGGGCCGAGATTATATTGGGCGCGGAGATCATCATAAGAGGGAGGCATAATCTGCATTAGCCCCATTGCGCCGGGCGTAGAGGTAATAAAATTGCCCGAACTATCATAAAGATGCCCACCCGATTCTTGATGAATGACAGCGCGAATCCATTCCGTGGGGACATCAAAACGGTTGGAGGCTTCCTCAATATAAGGCCCCCAAGGGTCATCAGGGGGCCCGGGAGGTGTGTAATGTGAGCGCGCATGAGCGCGATAATCAGCTTGTTCCTCCATCACAGGCATGGCCGGTGTGGTTGGGTGGGAGGCACAGGCCGCCAGCAAAGTAGGCAGGAGCAAAGCCAAAAAGAAACGGACCATACGTGCAGGGGCAGCAGCAGTGCAAATCATGGAGGCGTCCAGTGCAAAGGCGGTAAAGGAGGTTTTTTTATCATGAAATTATAAAAATGGAGATAAATAGGTGCGTTTGGTAAAAATTATGTTAACTTATAAATCTAGCCTTCGCTGCTCTGATTTTCTATAAGGTCGTTAAGACTATGCAGTGTTATGGGTAGTGATGTGTTGAACTTAGAGATTGGGGTATAGAAGGATGTCATATGCCGCGTTGGATGCAGGCCGTGTTGCGAAAGTAGCAGAGCAGGCGTTGCAGACCCTAAAGGCAGAGGAGCCATCTGAAGTGACCCAGCGTAAGACTCTCTTGATAGAGCGGATCCATGCTCTTGCTAAAGCCGCTGCGGAGACAGGGCATCAGGGCACTATCACCCTGACATCAGAAGAGTTTTGGTTGATTTCTAAGAACTGGTAATCATCTTTTAAATAGATCGGCATAGAGTGGTGCGCGATCAAACTATTTCGATAGGGCTTATACGGCTTTAAGGGACGTTAAATAATGAAGTGGTTTTTTGCAATTACAGAGGCAACGCTTTCTAATGACCCGGACCATGGGTTCATAGATTGTATTCGTGTTGCCGTGCGCTCCGCACGTGAGAATACGAACTTGGTTCCACACATGGTCTTTGATGGTAATGAATGTGACTTCACGCGGGAAATGCGGGCTGCGGGTGTGACGGTTATCTTTCACCGTTTGCATTTTTATGACCGCTTATTAGACGCACAGCGTCGCCTAAAGCCGGAATGGCCCAATTACATCCTTACCGCTGCTGGGGCGTTTATGCGCTTGGAGCTGCCCTTGCTGGAGACGGAAGATCAGTATGTTCTTTATACTGATTGCGATGTGATGTTCATGAAGGACCCGCAGCTTGAGTTCTGCAAGCCCGCCATCTTCGCGGCCTGTGGCCAATTTGGGAAGCAGGATTATTATAGCGACATGAACTCCGGGGTCATGGTGATGAACCTTGAGCGCATGCGTAATGACCTCCCCGCGATGGTGGATTTCTTATGTGAAAATCTTGACCATATTGCAGGATATGACCAAGAACTATTGCGCATCTTCTATAATGCGCATTGGAGTCCGCTATCAGCTCGTTTCAACTGGAAGCCTTATTGGGGTGTGGATGAACGCGCAACGATTGTGCATTTCCACGCCGCTAAGCCTCCGGCCGCGCGTCATTTGCTGGACGACCCTGCTTACCGTGAGCATGACCATGTCTTCCATGCGTGGCGGCATTGGTTCTTCCAAAACCCTGCCGGGTATGGCTATTACGTTCCGCTTTGGGAGTCTCATTTAGAGAAGGCAAAGTCAGATTATAGCCTTGATATGGTTGATGAGTTTGATGCGCTGCGTGCAGAAAGCTAACACTTGTTGCTCTCTATTATAGGGAGTACGGTATGGGGGCTTGCCGGTGAGGTAGGCCCCCTTTTTATGCTTAATCTTTTGTTTGTGGGATGAGCTTTTCGCTCAAAGGGGTGCGTGCGTGGCGTTCTAGCCAACGGCCAAGGGGGCGGGCAATGGTTGGGCCAAGTGTGACAACGGCAATCATGCGTGCGGTCTGCATTGCAATGATAAATGGTAACGCAATGGGGATGTTAGCACTGATGACGATGATGGTATCCAGCCCGCCGGGGCTGGTGGCAAGATAGGCACTGAGCAGGTCAATCTTTGCAAAATAGGCAACGGGAAAGGCTAGTAAAGCACAGACGATAATGAGCGTAAGGGATGAAAGCAGAACAGCGGGAATGGAACGCAGCGCATAGCGTAATACGGGGGCCGTAAAGCGCAGCCCGATAGACCAGCCAATAATAAGATAAGCAGGGATACGCAGCCAGAATGGCGCGCTAATATGTAAAAGATCGCTCAATTGTAGGGCCGTCCCGATGAGGATGGTCAGCAAAAGGGCTAAAGCTGGCATCCGTAATTTGAGGCTGATGAGCGTACTAAGGATGATAAGGCTGAGGGTGGGGAGGAGATTGCCCTGTGTAAGAGGGGGTATCCCAATATCATGATGGGTACGGACAACAACCCATGAGACAAGCGAGGTCGCCACAGCTACCATAATAACGCGGAAATAGAGCATAAAAGCTGTAAGGCGCGCATCTGCTCCAAAGGCCCCACAGAGCATGACCATAGTGGAAGCCGCACCGGGGGAGGTGCCCCAAAGGGCCGTTGTTCCCGGCATGACACCAAACCACGCAAGCCCTGCACCAGTGGCGAAGCTGACTACAATAACCGACAGCACACTAAGGAGGACTAACGCCCAGTGTGAGAAAATATGATGCAGGACAGAGAGCGTAATGCTATTGACCACCACACAAGCAAGAATGGCTTGGGCCATTGTAAAGAATACAGGCTTTACAGTTACGGCACGGCCTTTGAGCGACATAATAATGCCAGCAATCATTGGCCCTAGCATCATCCCCGCTGTGAGATGGAGTAGTAAAAACACCCCAGAGATAAGCGCGGAGAGACTAACAAGCCCTGCCCATCTTAGGCTGTAAGATTTCCATGAGAAGGAAAAACGGCTCACACGCTCAGCCCCTGCTTAGCGGTCAGAATCATCGGTATCGTCTGAATGTTGTGCCGCGGGCTTTTTACGAAATGCGGCTAAGCTGACAACTTCCGCACCTTCGGCAGCGGGGGTAGGTGTATCATCTTTTGCCGCATGATCAGGCTTTTGCTCATGCGGTGTGGGACGGAAATTATGAACCTCCGCCGGGGGAGCTTCTTCCTCATAATGAGGTGTAAAGCGGAGGACGAGATGAATATGTGGGTCGGCAAAGGCTGTAATGGCGGCAAAGGGGATATGCAGCGTACTGGGCACCCCCCCAAAGGAAAGCCCCACAGAGAAAGAGCGCGCACTACGATCCACCGTGAGGTTTTGGAACTGATGTTGCAGCACGATGGTCATTTCCTCTGGGTAGCGTTCTTTCAACGCAGCAGGGATGACAACACCGGGAAATCTGGTGAGGAAGGTCATATAGAAATGATGCTCCCCCGGCAGGCCATGCACACTAATATGCTCTAAAGCTTTGAGCATGACCTCGCGATGCGCTTCTTCAAGCCATGTATCGTAAGGGAGGAGGCTGCTGGGCGGGGTCGGATCGAACCCATCTGGGCCTTTGGTATCATCACTCATGGAGGGACCCTCACCTGTTTCATAAAAAGCTCTCTAGGTGTGCGACAGCTACGATAAAATCGCAAGGGTCGAGCCGTATATTCTTTACGGTTTTGCACATTTAAAAGGGGATGGGTGGGGGGCTTCTGTTGCCCGGTGCCCCCCGGACCGCGCTTATCGCTTATGCAGCAACAGCGAGCACCTCAGAGTTATCGTTGGCACTTGTAAAATTAGCCCGATAACGGCGGTACAATGCCGGGCAAAAAGTAAATCTTTACCATGCGTGTCGAGCCTGTTTCGTCCCCCTAAGCCAACCTAAAAGGTTGATGGTGGAGACGCCGGGCACTGCCCCCGGGTCCACAACACTTATTTCATTTACCGTTTATCGCCATAGCTAAGGCCGAAGCCTCCAGCAGGAGAAGATATACGCTCTCTTAACGCCGATAGCAAGGATAAGAGAGTAGCCTACTGGTTAGGCTTGCAGGAGGGGCAGTTGTAAGGCTACATCAAGGCTTCCGCTAAGCAGGTGAGCAGGAGAGACATCATGGCCCTAACAGACGAGCAACAATCCGAAATTACGGCGTTGCGTGCCTCCCCGCATAAAACGGTTCGTCCTACCGTCCCTGCGATGGAGGAGATTTTGTTTGAGCCTTTCCCGTTGCTGGATCATGGGTTCATCCGGGTTGTGGATTATATGGGCGGCGATTCTGCCGTCGTGCAGGCTGCGCGTGTGTCTTATGGGAAGGGGACGCGTAAAACATCTGAGGATGCGGGGCTGATTCGTTATCTCATGCGGCATCGTCACTCCACACCTTTTGAGATGTGTGAGATTAAGTTCCATGTGAAACTCCCGCTCTTTGTCGCACGGCAGTGGATTCGCCATCGCATGGCCAGCGTGAATGAATATTCCGCGCGTTACTCTGTGTTGGATAAAGAGTTCTATCTCCCAGAGCCTGCTCATATTGCCGCGCAAAGTACGGTGAATCATCAAGGCCGTGGTGAAAGCTTGAGCGCGGAGACAGCACAACAGGTGCTTGCCATTCTCCAACGTGATGCGCTGCAATGTTACGGCGATTATGAGGAGATGCTGGACCCAGAAGGGATGGGCGTAGCGCGGGAGCTTGCCCGTATTAACCTTACCCTCAATACCTATACACAATGGTATTGGAAGATTGATTTGCATAATTTGATGCATTTTCTCGCCTTGCGGGCTGATTCCCACGCGCAATATGAGATTCGCGTTTATGCCCAAAAGATGATCGAGATTCTCAAGGCATGGGTGCCTCATACCGCTCAGGCGTTTGAGGAATATCGCCTAGGGGCTTATAGCTTCTCCGCTGGGATGTTGAAGGTCTTACGCCGCCGTCTTGCTGGTGAGGTCGTCACGCAGGAAAGCTCTGGCCTGACAAAGCGGGAATGGACAGAAATGCAAGCCGTGTTGGAAGGTTGAAGGAATAGTGCCTTCCTCCCCCGCCCCTTTTGATGATGAGGACCGCCCCACCGGGCCTGTGCAGGATTCTGAATCCTTGTTGGCAGAGGGGCGGCGTTTTCAATATGAGCAGGGGATTCCACCTCTTTTAGGTCGTGAGCCGCGCTTTTGGCCGTGGGCTTTATTAGCGGGTCTTTTAGTGGCTATTTCATTAGGGATAGAGCTTTTCTGGCCCTTGCCGGGGCGGCATGGTCCCTTACCTTCATGCGAGCATGTTACAGTGGGGACGGCCTCCTGCCAGCGTGTCCCACAAACACCGCCTCATATGGCGCATTGAGGGCTATGATGCGCCCCTCTAGCCCCTAGCTTTTAGCGTCTAAGAGACGACAACGCTTTTCCCACGGCTGCCGAGGACATCAAAGGCGCGTGTGAGGCGGGCGATGCAGTGTTCTTCTCCTGCGCGCATCCAGTTACGAATATCATATTCATGTTTGAGCGGCCGTCCCGTGTCAGGTGCCACTTGGCGGCGAAAAGCTTCTTTATGAGCATCAATATAGGTCGCAACACCCTGGGCATAGGCAAATTGCGTATCAGTATCGATATTGAGTTTAAAGACACCATAATCCACAGCGTGGCGGATATCCTGCTCATCCGAGCCTGACCCACCATGAAAAACGAGCGGGACCGGGTTAGGCTCGGTTTGGAATGTCGTAGCGATAAGAGCCTGTGAATCGCGCAAAATAGAGGGGCGGAGGCATACATTGCCGGGTTTATAGACGCCATGCACATTACCAAAAGAGGCCGCGATGGAGAGCATCCCTAAAGGGGAGAGGGCCTTCCATGCGGTAAGAACATCTTCCGGCTCTGTATAAAGCTCTGGGTTTTTTGCGGCATGATGGCCGGTAAGCTCTGTACCGATGCCATCTTCTTCCCCACCGGTGATGCCAAGCTCAATTTCCAACCCTATGCCGAGAGGGGTTAGTTTTTGCAAAAGCGTGGCGGCGGTAGCGATGTTCTGCTCCAATGGTTCCGTAGAAAGGTCTAGCATATGGGAGGAGAAAAGCGGCTGGCCTGTTTGCCCATAATGCTGACGATTTTCCTCAATCAGCCCCTCCAACCAGCCCAATAAAGGCCGGTTTGCATGGTCTGTATGGAGGATGACCGCTACACCATAATGACGCGCCAGAAGATGAACATGTCGTGCTAAAGCAACAGCACCAAGGATGTGAGCCTGTTGCTTATCCGGCAAGCCGCGCCCGGCATAAAATTGCGCCCCACCGGCAGAGATTTGGATGATGATGTCCGCACGATTCCGCCGCGCTGCCTCTAGGGCCATATTGGCCGTGGTCGAGCTACTAACATTCACCGCAGGGAGAGCATAACGGCCCAAATGGCAGCGTTGTATAAGGGCTTTATACGCTGCCCCAGTAACAACACCGGGTGTGATGGGTGTTGTCGCAGAGGGGGGAGATATAGACGCAGACATCTAAGGATTCTTTATAGAGGAGGGCAAAAGCCAACGCTGACAAGCATAGCCTGTTTTGCTAGCAGGATATATAGTCTAGAAAAATAGGACTATAAAGGTCATTGTTAAAGCATTAGCGTATATAAAAAAGATGCTCAGCCTGTTGAGTATCTGATAAGAGAGGCCCTTATGACACAAGATACCCTTATGATGATCGAGACAGAAGATACCCCTAATCCCGCAACATTGAAGTTTCTACCCGGTTGCGATGTGACGGGGGCGCGTCCCTCGGTTGATTTTGCAGAGGCAGGCCTTGTAGCAGGGCGTTCTGCTCTGGCTGATGCGTTATTTGGTTTGGGCGAGATTAAGCGTGTTTTTTTAGGGAGTGACTTCGTCTCTGTTACAAAGGCTGATGCGGCAGATTGGGCCACGCTACGGCCTCGTATTCTCATTACCTTGACAGATTTCTTTAAAAGCGGCGTTCCTGCTCTTGCAGGTGAGATTGCTGCTCCAGAGGCTGATATTGCCCCAGAAGATGCCGAGATTGTTGCCCAAGTGAAGGAGTTGTTAGATACACGGGTGCGTCCCGCCGTAGCGAGTGATGGGGGGGATATTGTCTTTCGTGGGTATCGCGAAGGGGTCGTGTATCTTAGTATGCAGGGGGCTTGCTCTGGCTGCCCATCCTCCCGTGCGACATTGCGTCACGGGGTAGAGAATATGTTACGCCATTATGTGCCAGAGGTGACGGCGGTTGAAGCTGTAGAGGAGTAAACGTTCATGACAACATCCCCCCCATCAGGCGTAACGCCTGACGGACAGCAGGTCGAGCAGCCTAAAAGCCCCCTCCTTGCGGAGGAGCTTTTTACCCATTGCCGCACAGCGGAAGGGTTCTCCACTAAGGCTGTGGGGGATGATGTGTTGCACCAGCTTTATGATTTGCTCAAACTCGGCCCAACCTCTGGTAATTGTTCTCCCGCACGTTTTGCGTTTCTACAAACCCAAGAAGCGCGCGGGGCGATTCGCCCCGCTTTGTCCCTTGGCAATGTAGAGCGTGCCATGGCCGCCCCCGTATTGGTGGTTGTGGGGTATGATCCTCTATTTTTCGAGCAGCTTAAAACACTCAACCCATTGCCGGGTCTGCGTGATTGGTTTGCCGCCGATGTAGGGTTGAGCGATGAGACGGCTTTTCGCAATGGGACGTTGCAAGGGGCGTATCTCATCATGGCTGCCCGGGCTTTAGGGCTGGCAGTGCGGCCAATGTCGGGTTTTGATGCCATGATGGTGGAGGAGCAATGCTTCCGTAAAAAAGGATGGCGGGCGAATTTTCTAGTCGCTTTGGGCTATCCCGATGAGGCTATGGAGCCTCCCCCTCGCGCTCCTCGCTTACCGATGGATGAGGCCTGCTTGTGGTTATGAAGCCCGAGCGGTGCTTGGTTTTAAATGGGGCTGGGGCCGGTCGGGGCTTGAGTAATCTTATCGCTTTGTTGGAGGGCGGTACGGTTATCGCCCAGCAGAGCTTAGCAGGGCGTGGCGCATCAGAGCGTTTTGCTCCTACAGTGCAGGCTTTACTAGCACAAGCGGGTTGGTCTCACCCGCCCGATTTGCTTGCAGCGATTATCGGGCCGGGGTCTTTTACTGGTTTACGCGCCTCTCTCTCTTTAGCCGCCGGGCTGGCACGGGGCTGGTCATGTCAGGGTGTTGGGGTTCGTCTGGGTGATGCCATGCGGGCGAGTCTGCAACGGAAGGATGCAACGATTCTCTGCCTCGCACGGCGTGGACGTGTTTTTGTGGACCCTCCCGGTAATGCGGTTTATGCCTTGCCGGTGGAAGAGATATCCCCCGGTTTATGGCCCGCCATTGCTGGTGATGCCGTGTATGGGGAGGATGCTTTGCCGGATCTGACAGGCGCGATGGGAGAGGCACGGTTAGGGCGTGAGAGTGAGCGGTTGCCATTAGCCGCCCCCACGGCGGAAGGCATTTTCCAAGCAGCGATTGAGGGCCTACAAACGCCGCAACCTTATGCGTTAGAGCCCCTTTATATCGACCCGCCCGAAGCACGGCCTCCTGCTGGTGGCCTTCGCCTAGCTCCGCGTTGAGAGGGGATGATGGTGCATTATTGTCTTACGAGCATGCCATGATTGTGATGATGCAAGTGGGGGTAGAGGCAACGGCTCTTTTATCTGCCTTGCATCATGCGGTTTTTGCGGAGCATGAGCCGTGGTCACAAGCTGCGTTTGAGCAGATTTTTACAATGCCCGGTGCAGAGGTGTGGTTGGCCTGCAAAGTTGCCTCCCAGAGTGTAAATAATGAACTAAAGGAGGCTCTGCCGATTGGCTTCATCGTCAGTCGTTCCGTGTTGGATGAAGGGGAGATATTAAGCCTCGGTGTTCATCCTGCATGGCGGAGACGGGGCATAGGGCGATACATGTTACGCCACCTTTTGCATAAAGCGCGGCAAGAGGGGATGACACTCTTTTTAGAGGTCCGTTTGAGTAATAAGCACGCAGCCGCTCTTTATGAGCAAGAAGGTTTCCAGCAGATAGCGGTGAGGCCTCATTATTATCAAGATGGTGAAGATGCTCGTATTTTCCGGTACTTAACGGATTCAGTATGATGATTAGGGCAAGATAAGTTTGGTTTTAAACATTAATTAACAATTTTTTACGTCTCTATACGGTCCACAAGGATTGGGCGCGTTCTATTTTATAAAACAATATGTTGCCGCGGTGAGTTGGCTTTTTCTTCATTTAAAATGAATGTTGTGAGTGTTGCTTTTCATAGGAAAAGACGAAAGAGGTTTATTGAATAAAAGTTACAGAGCCATAAAAAGGGGGAAGTAGGTGAAAGAGATTCCCCATAGAATGTTATGATATGGTGTTTCTTGAAAAGATGTTAGGTTAAAGCTGTAATTTTGAACAGTTTATAAACATGTTAGCAGGTCTCTGTTAGCAATAAGGCTTCACTATTACAACATAGGGGATTTTCATTGTTGTGCTTTTTCTGGTAATCAGGTATTGTTCCAAGCGAATTTCTTAGGAGTCAACTATTTATGTCATCTGAGACAGAAATGCAGGATCTGCGCCAGCTTACAGCACAGATCATTACCGCTTATGTAAGTAGTCATGATGTCGCCTCTGAGGCTTTGCCTGATCTTGTTCGCTCCGTTCATGGGGCGTTGGCTAGTGCGGGGGCCCCTGCTGATATAGAGCCGGAAAAGCCTGTACCGGCTGTTCCACCGCGGAAGTCCGTTTTCCCGGATTATATTATTTGCCTTGAAGACGGTAAAAAATTAAAGCTTCTGCGCCGTCATCTTAAAACTGCTTATAATATGACCCCGCAAGAATATCGGGAGCGTTGGGGCTTGCCAGCAGAATACCCGATGGTTGCCCCTAATTATGCGAATCATCGCTCATCTTTGGCACGGCGCATTGGTTTGGGTCGCCGCCGTGAGGATAAGACTGAGCAATAAGGGCACGATTGCTCTATATGGCTCACTGATAGATTAAGGCTCAAGGGGGGCACCGTCCCGATTATGATGTGTGTTGGACAAACCCCATCATAATCGGGTAAATCATCTGTATGGTGATGAGCACAAAAAAAATGGGACGCGAGAGTGCTGCGTCCGGCGGCGATGTGGGGGATTCCCCCATTGCGCGCCTATGCGTTAAGCATGGTTTAAAAATGACAGGCCAGCGGCGTGTAATCGCGCGCGTCCTCTCGGAGGCTGAAGACCATCCGGATGTAGAGGAGCTTTATCGCCGCGCCTCTGCTTTGGATAGTCGAATCTCTGTAGCGACTGTGTACCGAACAGTACGCCTTCTCGAAGAAAAAGGTATATTAGAGCGGCGAGACTTTGGTGGTGGCCGCGCGCGATATGAAGCGAGTGAGAATGGCCATCACTATCATTTGATTGATATTGATAGCGGTAATGTTATTGAGTTTGAAAATGATGAGTTGGTAGGACTACTCGCAAAGATTGCGGCTAAATTAGGTTTTGATCTTATGTCTCATCGTGCTGAGTTGTTTGGGCGGCGCACGAGTGGCGGTGAAAACTCATCCGTTGCTTCGCGATCTGGGCATGAGAAGTGAGTCATTTCATATGACCAGGAAAAGCGTGCTAGAGCATATGAGAGCGGAAGAGATAACTTCCTCGCCTGAAGTGGATTCGGATATGAGTGACTTGGTTACTAGCGAGAAGACGCGGCAACAAATGGATACATTGGCGGGTCTTGCCCTTAATCGTGACGGTGGTTTTCAAGAGTTGCGAGGTGGGAGTTTAGGCGTTCGTCTTGCTGCTAATGAGGAGGAGATTCGCGCCGCTCAGGCTTTGCGATATCGGGTTTTCTTTGGGGAAATGGGGGCGCATCCAAGTGAGGAAGCTCTCAAGACGCAGCTAGATGCCGATAAGTTTGATGAGATAGCCGATCATTTGTTGGTAGTTGATCACGCCTCTGGGGAAGATAAGCCCGTTGTGGTGGGGACTTATCGGCTGTTGCGCTCTGATATGCTTGGTCCGCAAGATCATTTTTATACAGCTGATGAATATGATATTTCTTGCTTAACAAATTTCTCTGGCCGCTTGCTGGAGGTGGGGCGTTCTTGCGTGGCGAAGGAGTATCGTGGTCGTGCGGCGATGCAGCTTTTATGGCGTGGCATTGCTTCTTATATTTTCTTGCATCGCATTGATATTTTGTTTGGTTGTGCCAGCTTACATGGTACCTCGCTGGAGGAGATGGATGAGGAGCTGACATGGCTTTATCATAACCATCTAGCCCCACCTGCTTTGCGTGTACGAGCCTTGCCAGAGCGTTATGTGGATATGCGGCGTGCAGACCCTGCGATGCTCGACCGCCGCCGCTGCCTAAGCAAATTACCCCCCTTAATTAAAGGATATTTGCGCTTAGGGGGGTATGTTGGTGATGGTGCTGTGGTGGATGAGCAGTTCAACACAACAGATGTCGCTATTTTGGTAAAAAGCGAGTTGCTGGCCGATAAATATTACCGGCATTATGAGCGTCGTCTGCGCGATGCGCTGGATTGAAAACATCACTTAAAAGGTACTTCACATGAGGATAAAGGCATTGTGTTCCCTACCGCAAAAGGGAGGGTGGCGCGGTGCCCTATATCTTATCATGGCGGGATGTATAGCAGCGTTATCTTTGCCGCCGCTTTGCTTTATCCCGGCTCTTCCTCTTGCTTTGGGGGTTTTGTATCAGGCGGTCGGTCTGGCCCCCACTAAACGGCAAGCGGCGTTATGGGCTTTTTTGTTCGGGATGGGGTTTTACACAGCAGGTTTATATTGGCTGACGAACGCTATCTTAACGCGTGTTGAGGAGTTTTGGTGGGCTGTGCCGTTCGCAGCCCCCGGTGTGGCTTTGCTTATTGCCCCCTTATTTATAGTCCCTGCTCTTTTATGCAGGTTGGTACCAGAGGGATGGCCGCGCCTGTTATTATTCGCCGGGAGTTGGACATTGGCCGATATGGCGCGTGTTTTTTACTTTTCTGGCTTCCCATGGAATCCCCTTGGCAGCGTGCTGGAGCTTCCCGGTTATGTGGGGGATGTGTTGATTCAACCAGCCTCCCTTATAGGGGTAGATGGGCTGACTTTTATGGTCGTGTTGGCATCGCTGGCTCTATGGCAGGGGCGGCGGGCTGCTTTGGGTGTATGTGTCTGTACTATTTTATGGTGCGGCTGGGGTGCGTGGCGTGTTGAGCATCATGCTCATCATTCTGGAGGGGGCAAACCAGCCATTGCCATTGTGCAAGGTAATGTGCCTGAGGATGATGTTCTGGAACGTGATGGCGCATCGGAGCAATTTGAGTCTTATCTACAGCTAACAGCCCGTGCCGTGGCCGATGCACGGGCGCATTTGCCGGGCCATCTCCCCGTTGTGATATGGCCCGAATCGGCTTTTCCCGGTTTGTTGGATGAGGATGAATGGGCACGCCAAACCATTGCAACAGCTGCGGCAGGGGCCCCTGTTCTGTTGGGGTCTGACCGGCGTGCGGGGAAGGGTCGCTGGTATAATAGTTTGATCGCTCTTGCAGCAGATGGCCATATTGAGGCGATTTATGACAAAAGCCGCCTTGTCCCCTTTGGGGAATATGAACCATGGATACTACCATTCCATCTTTTACCGGCCGTTGTGGTGCCGGGGCTGGGCTTAACACGGTGGGACTTGCCGCAGATAGGGCGTGTAGGTCCTATGGTCTGTTATGAGATTATATTCTCTGGCAGTGTGGTAGCGTCTGGTCAGCGGCCAGAGTGGTTACTGACAATTTCTAATGATGCTTGGTATGGCAATAGTGCCGGGCCACGGCAACATCTGGCAACAGGCAGGATGCGTGCTGTGGAGGAGGGTTTACCCGTAGTTTTTGCTAATAACCGGGGTGTGTCTGCTATTTATGATGCAGAAGGGCGGGATGTAGGCCATACAAAATGGGGTAAAGAGCAGACTTTGATTCGTGTTTTACCTGATGCAGAGGCATGGACAGTTTTTACATATATTGGGCGTTGGGGCCCTTTTACGTTAGCTATTTTGTCAGTTTTAATGGCTGTGTGGGGAGGATACGGGAGGAAGCAAAAACATGTTCATATTAACGAATCGTTAGTCAAGACGCGTTGACGTAGCTTTCGGATTAACTAATTACTAACGACTTCGTGGAGGGGAGTTGGTTAATCTGTGGGGAGCGGGGTTGTTGAGTGATGGCTGATATAGCTTCATCTGTTGATTCACATGTTGGTAAGCGTATCCGCTTGTTGCGGGGCTTGCGAAAATATTCGCAAGAGAGGCTGGCCAAGGCATTAGGTATTACCTTTCAGCAGATACAAAAATATGAGCGCGGGACGAATCGCATCGGTGCAGGCCGCCTGTATGAGATAGCGAAAATCTTAGGCGTGCCGGTTGGGTTCTTTTTTGATGAGCTGGATGGCTTTACAACGGCTGCTAATGTTGGCGTGCATGAGGAGCAGACACCTTTCCATAAAGGGCGAACTGCAGAGAAAGTAGAGGCGTCTATGGCAGAAAAAGAAATAGCAGGGATTGAACTACTCATGATGCCTGAAACCTTAGAACTCGCTAGGGTTTATTATAGCATCAAGGAGGAGCGAAATCGTCAGCAAATCCTTAATTTCATAAGGGAAATGGCTGTTCGCCCATAAAACCATATTGATTTAAAGAGTCCTGTTATGATTTCTTAATTGATGTGGCAAGAAGATGGCTAAACGTGCCAGCGCGATAGGCAGTACGCAACGCATCTTCGTTATATTCATAATGAAGCCAATCGAGGAAGCTTAGGCGGCCTTCGGCTGTTTTTTGATACAGTAGAAAAAATGCATCTAACACACCCGTGCGGGAATGGCGAAAGTGGAGAAAACGCCAATGGAGTTGTTTGAGAGCGTCTTCTGCCGTTCCTCCTTCAAAAAGAATGATAAGGCCGCTAGCAAGGCCCGTTCTATCCGCTCCGGATTTACAATGTAAAAGCAGGGGGAATTGTGCCTGCTTATATAAGCTATGGAAGCGTAAGATACGGTCCTTATGGGGGGCGTTGCGGCTCTCAAAGGCCATATCAAGATAAGGCAAGCCAATATGCTGGCACATCTCCCGTCCTAACGCATCTGCCCCGCAACGGCGATGCCCGCGTAGGTTGAAGACCGTCTTTAAGCCAAGCGTTTTGCGCCAGCGTCTCAGGCGTGATGGTGTGGGATGGTTACTCCGCCAGACACGCCCCGGTATGACAGGGGCTAGATTGGTCCATACAAGGCGGAAAAGAGCATGGTCTTTAAAAAGACCATCTAACCAAGCATGGAGCCTTTGCCGCGGGGAAGAAAGAGTGCCGTCAAACATGCTTTTTCTTTTCATGCTCATGGGTCTTCGTCAATCATATAGACATGCTATAAGGTGGAGATGACGAGGTTTTTTCGCCCTTCCTGTATGCGTATTTTTGCCCCCGGCTGGGCTGTACGTTATGGAGTCTGGCCATGTTTTTTGGCCTGCGCCCTCGTACTTAGTGGTTGCGCAAGAGAGGATGATGAAGGGCAGAGCCATCGTCATTTACCCAAAGCGGATATGACAGAAGCTTACCCGAAGAAGCCATTTCGTGAAGTGCATCACCCACCACCTGTTTATTGGGGCGGGATGGTGCCTGTGGTTCAGACCATCCAACCCACACCTGATGAAATCTCAGGCCGTGCGCCGCGGAGTGCGGCAGGGGGAGCGCCTGGTGTTCCAATGGCACCGCCAGAGACACGGACAGATGTTATGTATGGTGCGCCAGAAGCTCGGCAGAAGCCTTAAAGATGACGGTTACGAGTCGTGTTTAGTCAGCCTCAAGCGGGGTTGCTTGCTCTGGCAGCATGACGGGGATGCCATCACGCACAGGGAAGGCGAGTTGTGCTTGGGGGCTGATGATGCAATTACGCGTTGCATCATAATGGACAGGCCCTTTTGTCACGGGGCAGACAAGGCGCGCAATCAGGGCGGGGGATGGTGGGGCAGAGGTCATAAGCCAAATCCTATTATGCAGGCGGGATGCCTAATGTGCGAGTTCCTCTAGGAGCTTGTGGGCACGGTCGCATGGATTCTTACATTCTAGCAAGGCTTGTTTTGTGAGTGAGGAGAAAGGCAGCAACATCGAGAGCATAGTCACAAGTGTGCTGTTATTGAGGGTCTTTAGATTATCCCATTTGATGGATAGCTCATGGCGTTGGCTATAGCCCTTTAAAGCTTTGGAGAACGCGTTGCGGTCCAGCGTGTAGTTAGGGGGTTCTAGTAGGTCATGAGAGAAGGGCATGGCATTGATGCGTCCTTCTCGCCAGCCGCTCTCTGTCGTTTGGTCTTGCAAGAGGCGGAAGCGACAGACCCCAGTGAGGGTAATGAAGAACTGCCCGCTCTCTTGCTCCATAAAGGAGGTAATACGCCCTAATGTACCGATGGTCTCCAGCAAGGGGGCTTCATCACCAAAACGTGCCTTCATATGAGGCTGGATGATGCCAATCATACGATGATGAGCCAAAGAGGCTTCTAAAAGAGCGAGATAGCGCGGCTCAAAAACGGTGAGTGGAAGCTGCCCTTGGGGCAGTAGAATCGTCTCGGCGAGAGGGAGCAGGCCAACGCGTGGGGGCAAGTCTGCTAGGGTGATGTCCTGCAAGGCAGGGACATGGCGCGGCTTACTGAGAGTTGTTTGCGTATTTTCCGGTGGTGGTTGTCTTAGCACGCGCACAGTCCCCCTTGTGAATATAACGTTAGCTCAGCATGTTAAGAATGTTATGAGAAAAGGAGCGAGGAGAGCTTACGCCGTGCAGCGAGCGTAGCAGGGTCAGTCATACCCCAGCTCTCAAAGAGTTTGAGTAATTGCGCTTTTGCGTCCTGCCCAGCCCCGTCTTTATCTCGTGCGATTATATCCAGCAAAAGCTGGGCTGCATCATCGCGCTGTCCTGCACCATTGAGGGCGGTAGCAAGCTCTGTTAGCAGTGCCGTATCTTCGGGGGATTGGGCAACAGCTTGGCGTAGATGGGAGAGTTTACCGGCGGCCTTTTGCCCTTCCAGATAGGTTTGGAGGGCCGCTTTAGCCTCAGTAATGAGCGGGGCGGTCAGTAAATGCTCAGGGACTTGGCTTGCAGCTTCTTCCGCACCTTCTGGATCATTTAAGCCAATCATACAGCGGATAAGCCCGGCCCAGCCCTCTGGGGAGTCTGGCTCTATTTCGAGGAGGCTCGCATAATGGTTGGTCGCTTCGGCCCATTCTCCAGAGTGGAGGGCTGTTTTCGCTGCGTCCAAAAGGGCGGAGGCCGGTAAGCTTTGTCCGCTTTCTTTAAGGAGTGCCTCAAGACATGTTTTGAGTTGCGACTCCGAAGCTTTACCAGGGAGGATGTCGCGTACTTGCCCTTGCCAGAAGGCAACAAGGAGAGGCACCGTTTGTAACGGTAAGCCCATTTGGGCAAGCTGGGTAATAAGCGTGCGGTTGGTTGTAACATTGACTCGCGCTAACGTAATGCGCCCCTCCATAGCCTGAATTGCTTTTGTGAGCTGGGGCGAGACGTGCTGCGCGCTAGATGATGTTGGGGAGAAGAACTCCACAATAACGGGTGTGGTCGTGCTGGCCTCCACGACCTTTTGCATAAAATTACTTTGGTCAACATCCACAGCATGAGCGGGCGTGTGAGGAGAAAAGAGAGAATCTGTCATGATGGTGGAACTTTATGGCCTGAAAAATCTCCTTTAATATTAGGATGGTTCTCCCTTTTTGCACAGGCAGGGGAGCCATGTTGTAAGGGGATGGCCGTTTGATTTTAGAAAATAAAATCTTCATAAGGGATTGCATCAGGGATAGCTTTGGGGCATAAGCCTCCCACCAGCGATGCGGGCGTAGCTCAGGGGTAGAGCACAACCTTGCCAAGGTTGGGGTCGAGGGTTCGAATCCCTTCGCCCGCTCCAAATGATAAAAGTTTGGGTTGTTGGTAGAGAATCTGATGCGGGCGTAGCTCAGGGGTAGAGCACAACCTTGCCAAGGTTGGGGTCGAGGGTTCGAATCCCTTCGCCCGCTCCAGACCGGTAGAAGAACCACGTTGCTAAGGGCAAGGTGGTTTTTTTATGGCTATGCTGCGCGTAGCACGCCTTTATAAAAAACGGGCCGCCCCTTTTAGAGACAGCCCGCTTTTATAAGAAGAATGTGCTTAGAACTTACTTCTTCGCTGCGGCGAGGGCTGCTTCAATCACCTTGCCGGCTTCTGCTTTATCGCCCCATCCAGCGACTTTTACCCATTTATTAGGCTCTAAGTCCTTATAACGCTCAAAGAAATGGGCGATGGCTTTAAGGGTAATCTCTGGCAGTTGGTCCAAAGACTGCACGGTGCTGAATTGCGGATGGATTTTATCATGCGGCACACAGATGAGCTTCTCATCTTGCCCGCTTTCATCTTCCATCTTCAGCACGCCAATAGGCCGGGCACGGATAACACTACCGGGGAGGACATCAGCCGGGGTGAGAACAAGGGCATCCACCGGGTCGCCATCAGCGGCGAGTGTATTGGGGATGAAGCCATAAGCGGCAGGATAAGCCATGGGGGTAAAGAGGAAGCGATCCACAAAAACAGCCCCGCTCTCTTTATCAACTTCGTACTTTACTTGAGAGCCTTGAGGAATCTCAATAACGACATTGATGTCATTAGGGACATCTTTACCGGGGGAAATTTTGCTAACGTCCATGCCAAGCTCCATTGATCTGATTATGTAGGCGGATGAACCTATCAATAAAGGATACATTCGGCTTTGTATATGTGTATTACAGAGCCATTATGAGGGGGTGGGAGAGGGAAGAAAGAACGTTTTTCATACGGAAGGGGTTGCAAAAAAAGTGCGTCTGGGCGACATGACGGAATGTCTATGCGCCTGTAGCTCAATTGGTTAGAGCTGGCCGCTCATAACGGCTAGGTTGCGGGTTCGAGTCCTGCCGGGCGCAGATGATGCTTCCATAAGGGGGCGTATTTGTATTTTTGGGAGAACGCCCCAAGGTAACAGGGGGCAGGGCCCCGCTTTCTGTATTCTTGTCGCGCGTTTAAGAGGGAGACCGCTACCATGGCCGCCTATCAGTATGTTTATGTCATGAAGGACGTCACAAAGTCCTATCCGGGCGGCCGCGAGGTATTTAAGGGGATTACGCTCTCCTTCCTGCCGGGGGTGAAGATTGGTGTCCTCGGTGTGAATGGTGCGGGTAAGTCCACCCTGCTTAAAGTGATGGCAGGGATTGAGAAAGAGTTCGGCGGTGAGGCTTGGGCGGCTGAAGGTGTGCGCATCGGCTATTTGGAGCAAGAGCCGCAGCTCGACCCGAACTTGACCGTTGGTGAGAACGCTGCACAAGGCTTTGGTGAGTTGAAGAAGGCTGTTGAGCGGTTCAATGAGATTTCCATGAAGTTTGCTGAGCCGATGTCTGATGATGAGATGACGGCTCTTTTGGCAGAACAGGCCGAACTTCAAGAGAAGATTGATGCAGAAGATGGCTGGGAGCTGGACCGTCATTTAGAGATTGCTCTTGATGCGCTGCGTTGCCCCCCAGCCGATAGCCCTGTTGATAAGCTCTCCGGCGGTGAGAAACGCCGCGTGGCTCTATGCCGTTTGTTGTTGGAGAAACCCGATATTCTCCTGCTGGACGAGCCGACCAACCATTTAGATGCCGAGAGTGTTGCGTGGCTGGAAAAGACATTGCGCGAGTATAAAGGTACGGTGATGGTCATCACCCATGACCGTTACTTCCTTGACAATGTCACGAACTGGATTTTGGAGATTGAGCGCGGGCGTGGTTATCCATTCGAGGGTAATTATTCCTCATGGTTGGAGCAAAAACGCAAACGCCTCGCGCAGGAAGAGAAAGAAGAAAGTGCCCGCCAGCGTGCCCTCGCTGCCGAGCAACAATGGATTTCCAGCTCGCCTAAAGCCCGTCAGGCCAAGAGCAAAGCCCGTATTACGCGCTATGAGGAGATGCTGGCCGCAGGGCAGGATGCCGCTGGCAGCACGGCGGAGATTGTCATCACACCCGGCCCTCGTCTGGGCCAGACGGTTATTGAGGCTGAGAATCTCTGCAAAGGCTTTGGTGACCGGCAGTTGATTGATAACCTTAACTTTAAGCTGCCCCCGGGGGGCATTGTTGGGGTGATTGGGCCTAATGGGGCGGGGAAATCGACCCTCTTTAAGATGATTACCGGCCAAGAGCAGCCTGATTCTGGCTCGCTGAAAATCGGTGATACCGTCAAGTTGGGGTATGTTGACCAGTCCCGTAACGACCTTGATGATAGCAAAACTGTGTGGGAGGAAATCTCCGGCGGGACGGATGTTATCCATCTTGGCAAGCGGGCTGTACCTTCCCGTGCTTATGTTGGGGCGTTTAACTTTAAGGGGCCAGACCAGCAAAAGCGTCTTGGCGTCCTCTCTGGTGGTGAGCGTAACCGCGTGCATCTGGCAAAGATGCTTAAAGAGGATAACAACGTCCTCCTGCTGGATGAGCCAACAAACGATCTAGATGTTGATACCCTTCGCGCTTTGGAAGAGGCGTTGGAATCCTTTGCTGGTTGTGCTGTGGTCATCAGCCATGACCGTTGGTTTTTGGACCGTCTGGCCACGCATATCCTCGCTTTTGAGGGCGATAGCCATGTGGAATGGTTTGAGGGTAACTTCCAGCAATATGAGGAAGATAAACGCCGCCGCTTAGGCCCGGATTCAACGGAGCCGAGCCGGATTCGTTATCGTCCCATCGCGCGCTAATGCGTTATAAGGCGGCGCATTGTGGCAGGCAGTGAGCTGCGGACGGCGCGCCTCCTCCTCCGGCCTGTAAATTGGCCGGATATGGAGGATATGGCCCGCTTAAAGGCTGATGGTGCGGCCTTTGGCTCTATGCTGGGCGGGGTGCGGAGTCGCGCCCAAGCTGAGGCTGAGATGGCTGAGGATGTCGCCTTTTGGGCCGAGCGTGGCGTTGGTATTTTCTCCATCATCGAGCAGAATCGCTTTGTCGGGATGACGGGCGTGCATGAGCGGCCCGATGGGCGCGGGCTGGGCCTGCGCTTTGCGTTGTTCCCATGGGCATCAGGGCGGGGAATCGCACGGGAGGCCGCAGCTGTTGCTCTCAATTTTGTGTTGGATACGGGGATAGAGCGTGTTGTGGCGGTTGCGCGGGAAGATAATCGCGCTTCACGTCTTGTTTTGGGCAGTATTGGCATGAGCCTTCTTGACCAGTTCGAGCGGGACGGGCACATCATGCTAGTGTATGAAAGAAGACAGACGCCGTTCTATTGGTAAGGCCAGAGGGAGCAGCCCGGATGACAACGCGCATATTTATTGATGGCGAGGCTGGAACAACAGGGCTTGGGATTCGCCGCCGTATTGAGGCCGTAGCGGAACGTTATGCTCTGACTTTATTAAGCATTGACCCCGCTCGCCGGAAGGACCCTCAAGCCCGCCAAGAGCTTATGGCGCAGGCCGATATTACCGTGCTGTGTTTGCCTGATGATGCCGCGCGTGAGGCTGTGGCCTTAGGGCACGGGACCAAGACGCGCTTTTTGGATGCGAGTACGGCTCATCGTGTGGATCCGGATTGGGTGTATGGCTTGCCAGAGCTGGATTCGACTCAACCAGAGCGTATCCGTAAAGCGCGGTTTGTGAGTAACCCCGGCTGTTATGCTACGGGGGCGATCGCGTTATTACGCCCGCTTGTGCAGGCGGGGATTATTCCGATGGATGCTCATATCTCCATCAATGCTGTTTCAGGGTATAGCGGCGGTGGTAAGGCGTTGATTGAGCAGCAAGAGGCGGAAGGTGGCCCGCCTTTCTTTTTATATGGCCTAAATCTACAACATAAACATTTACCGGAGATGACGCATTATAGCGGGTTGACGCGCAATCCGCTTTTTGTGCCGTCAGTGGGGCATTTCCCTCAAGGGATGATAGTGTCCATTCCTTTGCATCTTGTTTCTCTCCCCGGTGTCCCGATGATTGAGGATGTTACAGCGGCTTTGCAGGCTTTTTATAAGGATGCCCAAACAATCCGCGTTGTAGAGTCTGAGCCAAAATTAGCCGCTGATGCTCTTGCTGGCCGTGATGATATGGAGCTGCGGGTGAGCGGGCATAGCGGGCAGGCATTGTTGACAGCGCGGCTAGATAATTTAGGCAAGGGGGCATCAGGTGCAGCGATGCGTAATATCTTGTTGATGAGCGGGAAAGAGTGACCCGCTAAGATTTTTTCTCTTCACCTCTGGTCCTTTGTGGCGGAATCTTTTATAAGCGGGTCATCACCTGCGGATGAACGCAGGATAATATGGGCGAGAGTGGCGGAACTGGTAGACGCAGTCGGCTCAAAATCGACCGCCGCAAGGCATAGGGGTTCGAGTCCCCTCTTTCGCACCATCATTTCCCAAGCCGTTACGGGGCTTTGGGGCCGGGAAGCCGGTTATAATCGTAAGTCTCCCCATCAGAATGTAAGATGAGGTCTTGTTGCCGGGCTGCGTGTAGAGCCTCTGGGGCGAGTTGATACCCCATCATCGTTAAAAGGATGTATTTCTCCATAAGTTGGGAGAATGTCCCATCAGTTTGGCGGAGTGCCTCGGCTTGCTGGCAATAAGAGGCATGATGTAGGCCTGCGAAATAGATAGGGATACGATATTGCTCTTGCCCGCCATCATAAACCCCATGCATGCCATTATCAGGTGAGGTGAGGATTTCCCCATGATCTGCGCTGTAGAGGAGCGTGCTATGGGGTAATGTCTGCTCCACCATCTGAAGAATCGTTGCGATGAGATGGTCCACATGATGGATGGCTTGGTCATAGCTCCCAGCACGGGGTAGGGCGTGCCGGTCCTCTGGGGTTGTTTTCTCCCGGTATGAAACGTGACTACCAATGAGATGGATAATAATAAAATGCCCCGCCGGCTCCTGCCGATAAATTTCTAATTGATGTTGGAGAGCAGGGAGGAGGCTCTCATCGTCATGTTCACGCACGGTGAGGGGGAGGGTGCTGTAATCGGGCCGAACGACCTGTTCACTAAAGCCGGAGAGATAGCCAATCGGACTATTATAGAGGGATGTCCCCTCATGGCTTCCTACCCATAAGGTTTTATAGCCATGGGCGCGAGCGAGTTCGATGAGGTTTTTCTCAGTCAGGATAGCGCGGCGGTCTTGCGGGGTGAGGAAGGAGATCATCATCGGCACAGCGTTATGCGTCATGCTGGCAGCAGAATGGGCGTTGCTCATGGCGCATAGTGCGCCTTGTGCGGCGAGGGTGCGGAGGTGTGGGGTCGTGTCCTGCTCTGTATAGCCATAAAGGCCGTGATGGCGTGCTGCGTCTGATTCCCCGATGATGAGGATGATGTTTTTCTCTCCTACAACACGCCCCGGCAGAATTGCGGAGTTTATGTGCTCATGCGGGGCAAAGGTGAGGCTATGGCGGTATGATTTTGTTTGCTGATAGCCTTGTTTAAGTGCGAAAATGGCGAGGGAATTACCAATAAAACCGGGAAGATTGATGTAAAAAGCGAGGTTTTTTGCAAAATACGGGTTGTTGACGTAACGATGATGCAGATCATCATAGGTAATAGCGACATTATAATGTCCGGCAACATCGCGATTAAGAGGGCGATGTAAGGCAATGGTGAAGGTAAGCGCACAGCCTATAAAGCCGATTAAAGCATGGAGAGGGCGAAAACGCGCAGCTCGTGCTGTGGTGTATAGCGCACCGCCTAGGAGCAAACCGGCGAGTAAAAAGGGCGTGATAGGGATTGTCCGCAGCATAGTGGCCGCATCGGCTCCATCCGTCCCGGCGATGGCCATACACATATCGTAGGTTATTTTGTGATAATGGATGATGATATAAAGATTGGCGATTATAAGGCTTGCTAATGGTACACTGAGGCAACATGCTAAAAAACGCCCGCAGGATAAAACGCATAGCGGTACAAAGAGGCTCGCAAGGCAGAAAGCCAATCTATGTTGTGCTAGCTCACAATTATTTGCGATAAAGAGGCTAAGGAGGAGGTAAAGCCCTAACCAAGCTAAGGTTATGAGACGCTTTGTGTGGCGGCGCGGCTGTTTTATCATGATGTGTATCTTACGCAATCGGCGTTGTTCTGCCAATCATGCTTCGCTTATCTTGACCCCTCATGATGCGTGTGACACCTAAGAAAAGATGATCCTTTACCGTAATGATGGATGACCAACCCGTTATGCCCCCCGCTAAGCCTTCCCGCCGTCCGCAACGACCGTATTTCTCATCTGGCCCGTGCGTCAAACGCCCCGGCTGGACGCCTGATGCCCTTAAAGGGGCTTTTCTTGGGCGGTCTCATCGTGCGGCAGAAGGGCGCGCACGGCTGCATGAGGTGATAACGCGCTCAGCCTCTTTGCTTGGTATGCCAGAGGGTTGGCAACTTGGCATTGTCCCAGCCTCTGACACGGGGGCAGTGGAGATGATTTTGTGGGCCATAGCAGGGCAACGCGGTGTGGATGTCCTCTCTTTTGAGAGTTTCTCTGGCACATGGGCGCAGGATTTACGCGATGTCCTCGCATTAGATGACCTCCGCGTGTTGGAAGCCCCCTATGGCTCCCTGCCCGATATGACGCAGATCGATTGGTCGCGTGATGTTGTACTGACATGGAATGGCACAACCTCAGGTGTGTGCATCCCTTCGGTTGAGGCGGTGCCAGCCCAGCATGAAGGGTTGGTGATTTGCGATGCGACCTCGGCTGCGTTTGCGATGGACCTGCCATGGGAGCGGTTGGACGTTGTGACATGGTCGTGGCAGAAGGCCCTTGGGGGGGAGGCAGCGCATGGCATGGTGGCACTCAGCCCTCGTGCCGTACAACGGTTGGAGGAGGGCAGCCAGCGGCCTTTGCCTAAGATTTTCCGCCTTACGAATAAAAAAGGGCTGAATGAGGCTATCTTCCGCGGCGATACAATCAACACCCCCTCCATGTTATGTGTGGAAGATGCGTTGGATAGCTTACGTTGGGCGGAATCCATTGGTGGTTTAGAGGCTCTGAAAGCACGGGCACGGAAGAATCTCGCCCTTGTGGAGGCATGGGTGGCTCAGCGTGATTGGGTGGCCTTCCTCAGTGCGACAAAAGAGACACGCTCTTGTACCTCTATCTGCTTAAAGATTACCGCACCGTGGTTTGAGGCTTTAGATGATGCCCAACGTTCTGCGGCGATTAAGAAGATGACCAGCCTTTTAGAGGCCGAGCAAGCGGGTTATGACCTTGCTGGCTATCGTGATGCCCCTGCCGGATTACGGATTTGGGGTGGGGCCACGGTTGAGGCAGAGGATATAGAGGCCCTCTTACCGTGGTTAGATTGGGCTTATGGGTGCGTTGCAGAAGAGGCCGTGCGGGCATGATGGAGACACCAGATTTATCAAACCCGGCTTTGTTGCCTATGGGGTTTGTGGACCTCCTCCCCGCCGAGGCCGAGGCAGAGGCCCGCGGCCTTGCAGCGGTGATGGATGTATTCTCCTGCCATGGCTATGAGCGCGTCCGTCCCCCTTTGTTAGAGTTTGAGGCCTCCTTGTTGAGTGGGTCCGGGGCGGCTTTGGCGGAGCAGAGCTTCCGTTTGTTAGATCCATCCTCGCATCGGATGATGGCATTGCGGCCGGATATGACAACGCAGATCGCCCGTATTGCAGCGGTGCGGATGCAGGATTGCCCGCGCCCGCTCCGTCTTTCTTATGCGGGGGATTGTGTGGTTATCGGCACGCCGGGGCGTGAGGGGCAGCGTCAAATCTCCCAAGCGGGGATAGAGCTTATCGGCCCTGATAAAGCCGAGGCCGATGCCGAGGTCATCGCTCTAGGGGCGGAGGCCCTCGCAAAATTGGGGATTGCTTATGTCTCTTTTGACCTTTCCATGCCTGTTATGGTTTGGAGCTTGATAGAGGATGGCTTTAGCGGGGCTGAGCGTGAGGCGATTATCCATGCGTTAGACCGGCGTGATGCCGCCGCCGTGCGGGAGCATGGTGGGGCATGGGCGGAGTTGCTTTTAGGGATGATGGATGCTGTTGGCCCGGCTCATATTGCGCTGCAGAAGTTAGAGACGCTGACATTCCCTGATAAATTACGCCCTTTTGTGGCGCGTTTACGGGCAGATGTGGCAGCGATTTTAGCACGCCTACCTACGGCTCGCTTGACGGTGGACCCGGTTGATTTCCGAGGTTGGCGGTATCATACTGGGGTATGTGTAACGGTCTTTGCTCTACATTCTCGTGAGGAATTGGGACGTGGGGGGCGTTATCTCGCAGGGGATGAGCCAGCATGTGGGTTGACACTTCATCCCCATGCTTTTTTAAGGGTGGCAGAGCCACCACCACGGCGTAAACGCTGCCTTGTTCCCCCCCATATGGCACAGAAGGACTTGTCCAGCCTGCATGAGGCAGGCTATGCCACCATCGCATCGCTTGGGGAATCAAGTGCGATGGAGCAGGAGGCGCATCATTTACGGTGCAGTCATATCTGGAAAGATGAACAACCCACCCCCCTGCCGCGCTAATAAGCGGGTAGGGATCGTCATTATGAGACGTTGAAGGAAGAGCATTCTTATGGCCAATGTTACCGTAATCGGGACCCAGTGGGGCGATGAGGGTAAAGGCAAGATTGTGGACTGGCTGTCCAGCCGTGCCGATATTGTTGTGCGTTTTCAGGGTGGGCATAATGCCGGCCATACGCTGGTCGTTAATGATCAGGTGTATAAATTATCATTGCTGCCGTCTGGTTTAGTCGGGGGGAAGATTGGCGTCATCGGCAATGGTGTCGTGGTGGACCCCAAAGCTTTGATGAGCGAGATTGACCGCGTGACAGAGCAAGGCCTGACCGTCACGCCAGAAACACTCTGGATAGCCGAGACAGCTCCTTTGATTCTTCCTGTGCATGGGGCGTTGGATCGCGCGCGTGAGCAGGCTCGTGGTACCCATAAAATCGGCACGACAGGCCGCGGCATTGGTCCTGCTTATGAGGATAAAGTAGCCCGCCGTGCCATCCGCATTTGTGACCTGACCGAGCCTGACACGCTGGATTGGAAGATTGATGAGCTGTTGCTCCATCACAATACGCTTTTAGCCGGCTTGGGGGCAGAGACCTTCACAAAGGAGGCGATCCTCGCCTTCCTTAAAGAAATTACCCCGCGTTTGCTGCCTTATGCCTGCCGTGCGTGGGACCGTCTTGCCGAGGCCGACCGCGCTGGGAAGCGCATCCTGTTTGAGGGCGCACAAGCTGTCATGCTGGATGTGGACCACGGGACTTACCCCTTCGTGACCAGCTCCAACACAGTGGCGGCGATTGCTGCTTCTGGGAGCGGGATGAGCCCGAAATCGGTCGGTTTTGTGTTGGGGATTGCTAAGGCTTATACAACCCGCGTGGGGGAAGGGCCATTCCCGTCTGAATTATTTGATGATGTTGGCAAAGGCATGGCCGAGCGCGGGCGTGAGTTTGGCACTGTGACAGGCCGCCCACGCCGTTGTGGTTGGTTTGATGCGGCCATGGTCCGCCGGGCCGTGCGCGTTGGGGGCGTGAGTGGTGTTGCGCTAACAAAGCTGGACATTCTCGATGGTATGAAAGAGGTCTCCATTTGCGTTGGGTATGAGCTAGATGGGCAGAGGATAGAGCACTTCCCCTCCGCACCGGGTGCGCAGGCCCGTGTGAAGCCAGTTTTGGAGACCATGCCGGGTTGGGATGAAACAACAGGCGGTGCGCGTTCTTGGGCGGAACTCCCTGCCCAGGCGATTAAATATGTACGCCGGATTGAGGAATTGATTGGCGCGCCTGTTACGCTGCTTTCCACCAGCCCGGAACGTGAGGATACAATTTTGGTAACAGACCCATTTGAGGGTTGAATGGCCGGAATTGTGTTATGTGAGTGCCAGCCCGTTATATAACTGGGCTGGTATGGCATGAATCTTCTATTGAGAGGAATTGTAAGTTCGATGCGGAAATTATTATGTGCAGGGGCGATGGCTTTTGTGCTGGCAGGTTGTTCATCTTACGGCAATCGGGCCATTAAGAATGAGACGGCTGCAACGATTGATCAAAAAATCTAAGATGGTGTGACAACCAAGGATCAGGTTAAGACCATGTTTGGCGACCCGCTGGAGATTAATTACACTGATGGCGGTCGTGAGGTCTGGAAGTATGAGTTTAAAACTCTGCACGAGAATGGGGAGAATTACATTCCCTATTACTCAGCTTTCTCTAATGGTAGGCATGGGAAGGCCAAAACAGTGCTGCTTATTTTTGATGATAAAGGGCATGTTTGGCACCATACATTTGCGGAATCCAAGATTTCCACCCATAGCGGCGTAGCCGACTAATCCTTCTTTTTAAGAGGGGAGGATGAAAAAAGGAGTGCCCGTCATGGAGGCACTCCTTTTTTAATGTCATATCCTTTTATCAATAGGGGTGGTTATTGCGTTGGTACGTCACCCACTAAGCCACGGGCATAATCAGTAGCGGAGAAGGGGCGGAGGTCCTCTGCCTGTTCGCCAACACCAACGAGATGAACCGGCAACTTAAATTGCTCGGCCAAGGCGACCACAATACCCCCACGGGCAGAGCCATCCAGCTTAGTGACGACTAACCCACTGACATTGACGAGGTCGCGAAAGACGCGCACTTGCTCTAGGGCGTTTTGGCCTGTTGTGGCATCTAGGACAAGCAACACACTATGGGGGGCTGTGGGGTCAAACTTCTGCATCACGCGGATGATTTTGGCCAATTCATCCATTAAAGCTTGGCGGTTATGCAATCGCCCAGCTGTATCAACAAGGAGAAGGTCGGCTTGCTCTTCTGTTGCGCGCTTTAGCCCGTCATAAGCAAGGCCTGCGGCATCTCCTCCCGCCTTGCCCGCTATAACGGGTGAGTGCGTGCGCTCCCCCCAGATTTGGAGCTGCTCTACCGCCGCCGCGCGGAAGGTATCGCCGGCCACCATCATCACGGATTTCCCCTCTTGATGATAATGATGTGCGATTTTGCCAATGGTTGTCGTCTTGCCCACACCATTAACACCCACTACCAGCACAACATGGGGTTTTTTTGTGGTGTCTAGCGCAAAGGGGCGGGCCACAGGCTCCAACACGCGAGAGATTTCTGCGGCGAGGGTCTGGCGGATTTCCTCTGGGGTAATATCCTCCCCAAAGCTTTTCTGGCGGAACTGCTCTATAATCCGCTCCGCAACTGCCGGGCCCAGATCAGCCGCAATCAGCTCATCTTCCAATTCTTCAAGAGTGGCATCATCAAGTTGCCGTTTTACAAACACCGCATTAAGGCGCGCGCTTGAACGGGAGAGACCCTGTTTGAGTCGTGAGAAAAATCCAGCCATAGCAGACGACTTGGTGTGAGAAAGGGGGAGCCGTCAAGCCCTCCCTAGAGGATTTCTGCCAATAAAAGACCATCCTGCACCTTTAGGATGCGGATGCGCTCTAACCGCCCGCGTTGAGTAGGGGGCATGTTTTGTGGGGCAGAGGTGAGGGTAAAGGCGGCGAATTCTGGCGTATGGCCGCTTGTGGGGCTTTCCATAAGGACTGTTTTTTCCTGTCCAATAAAGCGGTGGAGGAACTGCTCTCTCACCTCATGGCCTAAGTGGCGAAGTTTCGCTGCACGTTCTTGGCGAATGGCACGCGGAATAGAGGGCATGCGTGCTGCTGGCGTGCCAGGTCGTTCGCTATAGGGAAAGACATGGAGGAAAGGGATAGCCTGCTCGGCGAGGAACTCATATGTCTCTTGGAATAACGCCTCCGTCTCCGTTGGGAAGCCCGCAATCACATCCGCCCCAAAGCCTGCATCAGGCCGCAAGCGGCGCACATGCTGCACTAACTTTGCGACATCCTGCGTATTATGGCGGCGTTTCATGTGTTTGAGGATGAGGTCCGACCCCGCTTGGAGCGATAAATGCAGATGCGGCATAAAGCGTGGCTCATCAGCGATGAGCTGCCATAAAGCATGGTCGCCTTCTTTAGGGATAAGAATCATGGGGTCGATGGAGGAAAGCCGCAAACGGGCAATCTCTGGCACTTCATCCAAAAGATGACGGCAGAGCTGCCCCAACCCCTGTCCCCCATGCTGCCATGAGGCAATATCCACCCCTGTAAGGACAATCTCACAATGCCCTGCCTCTGTCAGGGCACGCGCTTTGGGGATGATGTCTGCTAAGGACATAGAGGTCGATTGCCCCCGCCCAGCTGGAATCACGCAGAAGGTGCAATCATTATCGCAGCCTTGCTGTACTTGCAGTAACGCCCGAATATAGCGGGAAGGCGGTGGGGTGCGACCTGCCTCCTCCGGCAAACCCCATGTGGAGGGATGTGTCTTTTCCGTATTGGGGATAACCTTCGTAACACCGGGTAAAGCGGCCCAAGCCTCTGCTGCACGCTCGGAGGCACATCCAGTTACAATGATGCGCGCTGAGGGATTCTCCCGATGAGCGCGGCGAATAGCCTGCCGGGCTTGCCGCTCGGCCTCGGCTGTAACAGTGCAGCTATTGACGATGATGGTGTGCCCCTCTTGCCCTAACCCCTGTTGGGCAAGATGTTCCATCGCGTCACTTTCATGCGCATTTAGGCGGCAGCCAAAGGTGAGAAGTGTAACACTCATAGGGCGGGGGCCTGTCCCTCTGCCAGCCATGTCTCATCTAACGTACCGGTGAACACATGTTGGGCGGGGCCTGTCATGAGCACATAGTCATCATCCTGCCATGTGATGGTGAGAGAGCCACATTCCATACTGACAAGGCAGGTCCGTTCCACAAGGCCGCGCCGAGCAGCATTGACAACAGCCGCACAGGCACCAGAGCCACAAGCAAGGGTCAGCCCCGCTCCGCGCTCCCACACACGCAAGCGCAGATGGGTGGGGGATTGTATGTCCGCAAAGCCGATATTGGCACGCTCGGGAAAGAGCGGGTCCGTCTCCAAAACAGGGCCAAGTGTGGCGGCATCTTCGATAGAACGAAAGAGCGTGAGATGGGGATTGCCCATAGAGCATGCAGCCCCATCATAAAGGGGGAGATGGGCTGTATCACACGCATTGGCGAGGGGGATGCTCTGCCAGTCCAGATGAGGCTTACCCATGAGGACAGAAACAAGCCCGTCTGTTTGTGATGTGGGGAGGAGGCCATTTTGGGTTTGTAATGTAGGGTTCCCCCCTAATAAGGCCGCAACACAGCGGGAGGCATTACCACACGCCCCCGCCTCTGACCCATCAGGGTTGAAGAAGCGAACTAACACATCCGCCCCGGCGCGTGTGGGCGGGGAGAGCGTGACGAGCTGGTCACAGCCAATGCCGCGTTGGCGGTTACATAAACGGCTTATCAAGGTGGAGGGCAGGGTAAGGGGGGTTCTTCTGCCATCAAGAATGACAAAATCATTCCCTAATCCGTGCATTTTCGTAAAGGACATGCCCATAAGGCCCTCCTAGAGATGGATGAGATGGCTCTCTTTTATAAGCTTGTGGGGCTGGGGTAAAATGCCCCGTTATAGTGAGCGCATTTTTTCTTTATCTATGATAATGACCGACCTAGCGAGTAAAGGAAGGGAGCACCGTGCAAGGCTTACACGAGAAAGCATTTACACAAGCCTCAGCCGAGCCAGATAAAAGCTTCTGGGCCCGGCAGGATTTAGATTCATTAATGGATATGGGCGCGCGTACAGCCATTACAGCCCTGTATCGTACAGCCCTACCAGTAGGGGGGCGTAGTTTAGACCTTATGTGCGGGGCGATGAGCCATTTGCCAGAGGATGCGACCTTTCAAGAGTTCATCGGGATTGATGTTTATAAAGCCGCCTTGCAGGCGAATCCTGCATTAACGTCCTTTAAGGAGCAGGACCTCAACCAAGATACATCCCTACCATTTGATGATGCGAGTTTTGATGGGGCGTTGCTATGTGATGGCATGGCGTATCTCACTAAGCCACAACAGGTTTTGGAGGAGATACGCCGCATCCTCCGCCCCGGTGCCCCGCTGATTATCAGTTTTTCCGACAGATTCGTCCCTGCCAAAGCCGTGGCCATTTGGCAAGCGTTGGAGCCAGAGGACCGCGTACGCCTCACCAGCGCATTAATGCAGCGTGCAGGCTTTGTGGAGCTTGATACAGGCGAGGTTGTCCCCCCAGAAGACCTTACTGCATGGCAAGATACTGTACATGCTGTGATAGGCCGCTGCCCCGCTGGAAGTTGAAGCGGACGCGCTGCTTTTTAATTTGGTGGTGATCTTCTCTGGCTTTGTGGCAGGTAAAGGAGTATTTACCGCTTTTCTAGCTGTTATATTTTGGTTCGTAACAGCCCGTGTATGACCGAGTGTTCTTTGACGATGCCTTTTCCCGATACCCATCCCGCCTTAACTCGCGCCCTCGCAACGCGTGGCTATGAGCAGCCAACGCCCGTGCAAGAGGCCGTATTAGAGCCAGCGTTGGAGGGGCGGGACCTGCTCGTCTCCGCACAAACAGGCTCCGGCAAGACGGTTGCTTTTGGTCTAGCCTTCTCCTCCGATTTATTGGGTGAGGGGGACCAGATGGCCCCTACAAAAGCACCGCTTGCTTTAGTCATCGCCCCTACGCGGGAGCTTGCTATGCAAGTGCAGGCAGAGCTTTCTTGGCTATATGGTGAGACGGGCGCGCGTATTGCGAGCTGCATCGGCGGGACAGATGCCCGCCGGGAAGCCCGCGCCCTTACCAGTGGGGCGCATATTGTTGTTGGCACACCGGGGCGGCTTTGTGACCATCTCTCCCGTGGTAAGCTCAATCTCGCAGCTTTGCGCGTTGTCGTGCTGGATGAAGCTGATGAGATGTTGGATATGGGCTTCCGGGAGGAGTTAGAACAACTTCTGGACGCCTCCCCTAAGGACCGCCGCACCCTTTTATTCTCCGCCACCATCGCGCGGGAAATTGCCTCTCTGGCACGGCGTTATCAAAAAGAGGCTAAGCGGATTGATACCGTCTCCGGCCAAAAGCAACATGCCGATATCACCCATCGTTGCGTGGTTACAGCCCCGCAAGAGGTGGAGCGGTCGCTCGTTAATGTGCTGCGTTATTATGAGAGCCAAACCGCTATGGTGTTCTGCAATACGCGGCTTTTGGTGAATCAGGTGCAAGCCGCCTTGCTAGAGCGTGGCTTTGCCTCGGTCGCCATTTCTGGCGAAATGGGTCAGAATGAGCGTTCCCGCGCGATTGAGAGCCTACGTTCTGGGGCAGCGCGTGTATGCGTGGCAACGGATGTCGCAGCGCGTGGGATTGATGTCCCCGCTTTGGGGCTTGTTGTACATGCGAGTGTGCCTTCATCCTCCGATACCTTCTTGCATCGCTCTGGTCGGACAGGCCGTGCAGGGCGTAAGGGGGTGAGCGTGTTGATGGTGCCGTTTAACCAACGGCGCAAAGCGGAGCGCGTGCTCGCCCAAGCTCGCGTTAAAGCAGAGTGGGAGCCTGTCCCCACAGCAGAAGCCATTGCCGAGAAAGACGCTCAACGTTTGTTAGAAGACCCGATCTTGACAGGCGAGGTTGATGCCTCTGTCCCAGAGGAGATTGTGGCAAAGTTAGTCGAGCAGTTTGATGCCGCTCATTTAGCCCGTGCGTTAGTGGGCTTTCATAAAGCGCATCTACCGCGCGTGGAGCATATTCGTCCCGTCTCGGTAGAGCCTCCAACTCGTGGGGCGGTGCGCGAGGGCACGGGCCGTGGGCATGATATGTTCGGTTCGTGGTTCCGCCTTGGTGTGGGCCGTAGCGAGAAGGCTGACCCTAAATGGTTGATCCCTCTCATTTGCCGCCTCGGTGGGGTGCAGAAGCGCGATATTGGCAGCATCCGCATCCAGCAAGAGGATACGCTGTTCCAGATTTCTGATGAAAAAGTCGCGCGGTTTAATGCCTGTTGCGCTGGGGCGGATAAGGATGAAGTCACTATCGAGCCTGCCGAGGCCCCCGCTGGTGGGGCAGGCCCGCGCCGTGGGCGTGGTGGCCCGCCGGGCCGCCGTTTTGGGGCCCCGAAAGGACGTTTTGGCGGCCCCGGCGGTGGGGGGCGTCGTGAGGGGCGGGAAGGACGAGAGGGCCGCAGTGGTCCCCCGTCTTCAAAGCGTCGTTCTGGCCCCGCGCGTAATGGGGAGAAATCCTCCCGCCGCCGTAGCTGATGTCATAAGGGAGGGGGCTTACCCCTCCTTTTTGATGACCGCTAAACCACCCGATGCTTGGCAGACAGGCATAATCTCTAAATGATTTACATTCATATGGGCGGGGAGGTTAATCAACCATGAGACGGTCTCGGCAATATCAGCAGGCATGAGTGGCGTTGCATTTTCATAAACAGCGCGGGCTTTGGCATCGTCACGCAAACGCACATTGCTAAACTCACTACCGCCTACAAGACCGGGCTCAATAGTTGTGCTGCGTAAGGCCGTGCCGAGCAGGTCTGTGCGTAGATTCTTCATAAATTGGGCAACGAAGGCTTTTGTCGCCCCATAAACATTCCCCCCGCGATATGCGTAATGCCCTGCCGTACTGCCGATGGAGATAATATAACCACGGTTACGCGCCACCATACCCGGCAAGATTGCGTGGGTAATTCCCACAAGGCCGGAGATGTTGGTGCCAATCATGGTCTCCCAATCCTCAATGGAGGACTCTTGGGCAGGGGTTACACCCAAAGCAAGACCGGCATTATTGATGAGGACATCAATAGCCCGCCATTCCTCTGGCAAGCTGTCTGGCAGAGCGCGCAGGGCGGCATGGTCCTGCATATCTAATGTGAGGGGGAGAAAGTGCGCGCCCAATTCTTTATGGAGGGCAGCGAGTCGCTCACCCCGGCGGCCTGTCCCGATGACACGATGCCCTTCTTTAACAAGGCGCGTGGCTATTGTACGGCCAAAGCCTGCCGTAGCCCCTGTGACGAGAATAATCTGTGATGGCGACATAGTGCGCACTCCGCTCTATGATGTGTAAAAAACAGCACCATATCTTGTTATGATGGCTGCTCATATTGTTTGTAAGAGGTGTTCATGCCGATTCTTGCCCCTCATGAGATATTGACGGACCGTTTGCTCATTGCCAGCCCTGTTTTGGCGGGGACGGAGTTTGCTCAAACCGTCATTTATCTCTGCGCGCACTCTGCGGAGGCTGGGGCGATGGGGATGATTGTTAATCGCCGTCTCACCCACCCAGATATTGGCGAGCTGCTCAGACAGCTTGATGTCTCACCCAACCCACCACAACGCTTATTTGGTGTCGGTGTTGGTGGGCCGGTAGAGCCAGGACGTGGCTTTGTCCTCCACACGCCCACCTCTTTGGGCGAGCAAGGGGCTAAGCGTCGTCTCTCCGTTCTGGCGGAAGAAGGCCCCGTGGCAGAGGTCAGCGCAAGCCTTGAGATGATTAAAGAGCTCGCCGCAGGGCGGGGGCCAGAGCAAGCTATGCTCCTTCTTGGTCATGCAGCATGGGCGGCCGGACAGTTGGAGGAGGAGATTCTCCACGGCAATGCGTGGTATGTCGCCCCGGCACAGGCCGATATTATCTTTGACGTGGACCCTTCCTCAAAATGGCAACGCGCTTTAGCCAGCGTAGGGCTGGAGCCCGCTTCACTCTCTGCATCTGTAGGGGAGGCCTAAGCGTAACACGCAAAGCTGCCCTTCCATTGCCATAAGCCTCATTTCGGCTCACATAATTGATGCGGGGATAATCTCGGAACGCCCTCTTGAAATAGGCGTCATCGTGCCTAAATTTTAGGCACAGCATGTCGCCATAATGGGGCAGGCTGGACATTCATCGCTGCCAAAAATGGGGCGAGACGGAGAGGCAAGATTATGGATATTCAGAAGTTTACAGAGCGGAGCCAAGGCTTCATTCAAGCGGCTCAGACCATTGCTCTGCGTGATTATCACCAGCAATTAACGCCAGAGCATTTGCTCAAGGCCCTGTTGGATGACGAGCAAGGGGCCGCTGCGGGCCTGATTCGTGCAGCAGGGGGTGACCCTAAATCTGTTCAACACGCTAATGATGCCGCCTTGGCGAAATTGCCAACCGTGCAAGGCAGTGGGGCGTCACAACCTCAACCAACACCGGATTTTGTACGTGTCTTAGATGGTGCAGAGGCTGCTGCCAAAGCCGCCGGTGATAGCTATGTCGCGCAGGACCGTCTTTTAGCGGGTATTGCTGCGAGCAAAACCCCCGCCGGGGAGGCTCTGCGGCAGGGCAAAGCGTCCGCTCAAGCGTTGGAAGGGGCCATTGCCGCTGTACGCAAAGGCCGTACAGTTGATTCAGCTTCGGCTGAAAATAACTTCGATGCGTTGAAGAAATATGCGCGCGATGTCACAGCCCAAGCGCAGGAAGGTAAGCTGGACCCCGTCATCGGGCGTGATGAGGAGATTCGCCGTGCTATCCAAGTGCTGGCACGCCGCAGCAAGAACAACCCGGTACTGATTGGCGAACCCGGCGTTGGTAAGACCGCCATTGTGGAGGGGCTGGCTCTACGCATCGTCAATGGCGATGTGCCAGAGGCTTTGCGCAATAAGAAGCTGCTTTCCCTCGATATGGGCGCATTGATTGCCGGTGCGAAATATCAAGGTGAGTTTGAAGAACGTCTGAAGGCCGTCCTCAAAGAAATTGAAAGTGCCGAGGGGCAAATCATCCTCTTTATTGATGAGATGCACACCCTTGTTGGGGCCGGTCGCTCTAGCGGGGCGATGGATGCCTCCAACCTCATCAAGCCAGAACTCGCCCGCGGTGTGTTGCACTGTCTTGGGGCCACAACGCTGGATGAATACCGCAAATATATCGAGAAGGATGCCGCCCTCGCACGCCGCTTCCAGCCGGTTTTTGTGGGTGAGCCCTCTGTGGCGGATACAATCTCCATCCTGCGCGGGATTAAGGAGAAGTACGAGCTGCATCATGGGGTGCGGATTACCGATAACGCTTTGGTCTCAGCTGCCACGCTGTCCAACCGCTACATCACGGACCGCTTCCTCCCCGATAAAGCTATCGACCTGATTGACGAGGCCGCGAGCCGCCTGCGGATGCAAATCGACAGCAAGCCCGAGGCTTTGGACGAGCTAGACCGCCGCATCATCCAGCTCAAGATTGAGCGTGAGGCGATTCGCAAAGAGGATGACACAGCCTCTCGTGAGCGGCTCGAAGCGTTGGAGGCGGAGCTTGCCGACCTACAAGAGAAGTCCGATGCGATGAGTGCAGCGTGGCATGCGGAGAAAGACCGCATGAACGCTGTGCAGAAATATAAGGAAGAACTCGACCATGCACGCTCAGAGGTTGAGGTTGCGCAACGTCAGGGGAATCTCCAACGGGCCTCTGAGTTGATGTATAGCCGCATCCCTGAGCTAGAGCGTCAGATTGAGCAAGCCCAGCAGGCTGAAGCACAAGCAGATGAAACCGGCCTTTTTGCCGATACGGTGACAGACCAAGGCATCGCTGCGGTTGTCTCCCGTTGGACAGGTGTGCCCGTGGACCGGATGCTAGAAGGTGAGCGGTCCAAACTCATGCGTATGGAATCCGTCTTGCGGGAGCGTGTCGTAGGGCAGGAATCAGCCTTGGTTGCTGTCTCTAACGCAGTGCGTCGTGCGCGTGCGGGCTTGCAGGACCCCAACCGCCCGATTGGTTCCTTCTTGTTCCTCGGCCCTACCGGTGTGGGTAAAACCGAGCTTGCCAAGACGCTCGCGCAGTTCCTCTTTGATGATGAACGCGCCTTGCTGCGGATTGATATGAGCGAGTTTATGGAGAAGCACTCCGTCTCTCGTCTCATCGGGGCCCCTCCGGGCTATGTCGGTTATGATGAAGGCGGTGTGTTGACCGAGGCCGTACGGCGTCGTCCTTATCAGGTCATCCTCTTTGACGAGGTGGAGAAAGCGCATGAGGATGTTTTTAACATCTTACTTCAGGTGCTTGATGATGGCCGTCTGACAGACGGGCAAGGCCGTGTGGTGGATTTCCGCAATACCATCATCGTGCTGACGAGCAATCTCGGCTCTGAGATTCTAGCGCATCAGAAGGATGGCGAATCCACCGAGTCCGTCCGTAATGAGGTGATGGAGGTTGTCCGGGCGCATTTCCGGCCGGAGTTCCTTAATCGTCTGGACGAGATCATCCTGTTCTCCCGTCTCCAACGGGCCGATATGGGGCAAATTGTGGAGATTCAGCTTGGGCGGCTGCGGCATCTTCTGGCTGATCGCAAAATCACCCTCTCTCTGGATGATAAAGCACGGGAGTGGATGGCCGAGGCTGGGTATGACCCCGTCTATGGTGCGCGCCCATTAAAGCGGGTCATCCAGCGTGAGTTACAGAATCCTCTTGCGGGCCTCCTGTTAGAAGGGACCATCCATGATGGGGATGAGGTGACAATCTCCGCTAATGAGCAAGGGTTGCTCATAAATGGACATGCCACCGCTCAGAGCTAAGCGGAGGAGGTAACTTGGTAAAAAACCGCCCGTTTTGGGCGGTTTTTTTATTTTTGAGCAGAAACTTTGAGAAAGTTTAAGGAATCGGGTTGCGTGGGTTTTGTGGTGTGGGTATAAGGCGCTCTACCGGCGGCGCTGGGGCGGGAGTTCTGGGGTTGTTTGGGTGGTCATTGAGAATTGAATATTGGTTAATAAGTAGAGACTGGAAGGGAT
>NZ_WNIJ01000003.1 GCF_009725755.1 Bombella sp. ESL0385 | reverse complement strand
ATAACCTGAAGGTCGTAGGTTCAAATCCTACCCCCGCATCCAATAAATACCACACACAAATCCCAGATAAATCCCTAAACCTACACACCACTAAAACATAGCCTTGCCTCTGTGATAAGCTTATCCCGCGGCAATGCAAGTATAAGTTCAAGCCGTGGTTTCCCTACCGATTTGTCTATGGTAGGCTAGCTAGAACGTAACAGATTGATGTTGCATGATTTTTCGCTGTTTTTATGGCCGAAAATCATAGCAACTCCATCTGTTTCGTTCCTATTTTCTCGGTTTTTTTGGCGAGGCCGAGCATAACTTCCATCCGTCCATATTGTTTATCAGTCACTTGCAAAGCCCTTATGCTGCCTTCTCTTGGCAAAGCTGTGCGAACACGGCGTATATGTTTATCAATACTATCTTGCCCACGCCCAACACGAACATAGACGGAGTATTGTAGCATAATAAAGCCATCATCACGCAAAAAATTGCGGAATTGCGTCGCTTGCCGTCGTTGGAGCTTGGTGCGGACGGGGAGGTCAAAAAAAATCATGAGCCACAAGAATCGAGTCTCCTCAGCTTTCATGGGGGTTTCCCTAAAGGGGTTGGGAGGCGCAGCAGGGCCGCACTATTATGTTCAAGGGCTTTAACCAAATCCGCTGCGATGGTTTCAGTGGCGGCGAGGATGGTCATGTTGTCTTGCCTAATACGTACGGTTTGGGTGAGTATCCCTGCCATAAAGCGGCGGTCTTCTAGGGTGGCAGTGGCAGTGTCGCCCTCAGGGAGGTAATGGACGACCATATGGTCCACGCTGGGGCGGAAAGGTTCGATGAGGTCATCCACTAAGTTGAAGGCGTTGGTGCGGGAGGCATGGTGAAGCCCTAATGAGGGGATAAGCCCTGCGGCAACACAGGCGCGAGCGAGAGCCGCGCGGAGGATGGCATAACCGTAATTAAGTAAGCCGTTGCGTTTATCTGTGCTATCAGCGCGGAGGAAGGTCTGGAATAAGCGGGACCAGTAAAAGCGGGCAGTTTGAGCCTCTATATTCTCTTTATCCCCCGATGTGACCAAGCCAGCCATGCTTTGTAGTTTTTTGGCATCCTTATGAGCGCGGGCGGCTAAGATGGCCGCTTGGTTATTGATTTTTGCCGTTACTAGAGCTTGCCACAGGCGTTTACGGAGCGGTTGGGAGGCCCCAATCTGTAATTGGATGATATCCGCTTGGGCATAATGGCGATGGAATGGAAGCAGCATGCCAGCAGGGTGATGTTTCTCATCAGGGATGATGCAGGCGACCCCCATGGTAGCAAAAGCGGAGAGAAGCGCGCCGGAGAGCGTGACTTGTGGTGTATCGAGGACGCAGCAGGCAATATCCTCTAGCGGCAGGATGATTGTATCATCATCCTGCATGATAAGGAGCTGTTGGTCCTTGAGCTTTAGTCGGGCTGGGCGGGAGATATGCACGCAACGCCATGCCATGTCCTAGTCTCCTGCTTAATGGGGGATAGCTCGCCAAAGCGGTTGATGGCGTATTTTTGGATGAGGTCCAGCGTTTTGATGCCGATTCCTGTTTGGCGGTTGGTTTTATCGTTAGCATTACACACAGTGATAGAAGCTGTGGCGCGGTCACTTCCTGCAAAATAGCCTTCTATCACCACGCCTTTTTTAAAGAGGCGGATATAGCTGCGTGGGTATAGGCTGAATTGGAATGTGTACTCAGGGCCCATTTCAGGCCATTGCTCCTCTGGTTTACGGATGACTGCGGCATTAGGTGGGGTAGGCCATTGGGTGCGGTTCATAATTTGATGAGGGTAGATGGGGACCATGAACCATTCCGTCTTCCCCTTTTTATTGCGGCGGGTGAAGATGTCTGTGCGCACCATATCGCCACGGTCGGCAATGCCCCCACGGACGGGGACAGCCGGTTTTTTGTTAGTGGCAAGGCGCACTTTGCGTATCTCATGGCCAGCACCGGCTATGTTGCAGGGGGTGCGTGGTGGGGCATCAGCGGGTTTACCAGCCTCAATCCAATGGCGAAGTGCGGTGATAAGCCCCTCATTGCGCTCTGGATCTTTAATTTTGGCAAGGTCAGTTAGTTTGAGGGCTTCAATAGCTTTGCGCTCGTAAATGACAGGGCCGCTTTCCTCCTGCCGGAGTTGCCGGATGGTAGCGGCGTGGCCTTCACCGCGTGCGCGTTGACGCTCCGGCCGTGCAACGCGGATGGTGTGATAGGCTGCCTTTACATCCTCACGGAATGTCTCCCATGGTGGGGGAACATGGCGCAATGGGCGTGGGAGGCCCTGTTGCTCGCACTTTTGGAAGGATTTGGTCAGTTTTTGGATTTCGCCTTCACTCACGGCGGCTACAACGACAGCATCAAGGGCGTGGTGACGGTCATCAGGGAGGCGTTCGCCGTCTATTTTCTTGAGCGATTCAACGCCCCATGCGTGGCGTAGGGCTGCTGTTAAGGCTCCCGGGCGGGTGAAGACACGCCGTTTACCGCCCTTCTCGCCGCGATGGCCAGCGGGGTAGAGCAAGCGAGCGGCTTCTGCCATTAAGCGGGCGGCATAGCGCGTGTCATTAAGGTTACGGCTGCGGAAGCGTTCTTCTGTTTCCTTTCCGCCTTTAAGGAGGAAGTTGCGTTTTTTGATGCCTTTTGTTTCTTTCCGGCTCTCCACAGACGCGGTGAATCTATCCCATTCGTCTTGGCCTTTTATGCCGTGGAGCCATTCATAAGGCGTGCGGTTTTGTTTTTCTTGATTCGCTTTGGCAGAGCATAAGCTTTTATTGCTGTAGCTATCATCCCCAAAGCGTGACCATGGCAGGATGTGATCTATCTGTACGCTATTATCGTCAGAGATAAGCTGGTGGGGGGATATGGGTTCATCCGTATAGCAGCATCGGCCGCCTTGCTCTTTCCACAGACGGTAGCGGAGCAATGTCTCAGAGGGGACGTCTTTGATGGAAAGGAGTTCGCGTATTTCCTCGCGCTCTTTTTCGCGTTTCTTGGTCGTGGCCTCAATATTTTTTTCAATCTCGCGGCGTTTTTCAAGGCTGTTGCCAACATCACGCGCAAGTTCAATGCAGATGGCACCGGGTAAGCCCCAGCGGTTACGCATCGCCCAAGTTGCTTCATGCCTTCTGTGACGGCCTTTTTGGCAATAGGATTGGTGATGTTGTCCCGTACTTCCTCCATCAAGGCTTTAAACTTGGCTTTTGTATCGATTGTATCATGCTGGCGCAAAGCGGTGGCGGTATGATCATAGCCGACTTTTGTGCAGGCTTTATCGTAGGTTAGCCCTTGCTCCAGATAGGGGATGAGCGCGCGGGCTGCTTTGTCGGAGAGAGATGAGGCCCCTTTAAATTGCGCGAATTTTCCATCCTCCACTGCTTTGCAGAGAAGCGTGTAGGCCTCTTGAGGAAGGCCCTCGATCGTTTTTAATTTTTCGGCGATTGTTTTTGCAAGTTCATGGAAGCTAATGATCCAAGCCGCTTGGTCGAGTATGGCCGGGTAGGGCCGTAACTGTTCCCAAAGAGAATCCCCTAAAACGGAGCGAAACGCCTTTGTACCAGTCAAGCTGCCCCCCGTGCGGCAGGCGATATCCTCTGTCTCATTTGTGGGTAAAATGGTTGTAAAGCGTTGGTCATCGCGTAAAGAGAGAAGTTCACGAAGTCTTGTCACGCTCAATTTGGCTGTTGTCCCAGCTTTCTCATAAGCAAGGCGGAGTTCTTCTGTTGTTAAGCGGCGTTCCTCTGGGCCGTCTGTGAGGCGGAGATTAACAAGGCGACTGAGGAGGCGAAAACGCTCAAAAGAGGGTGAGAAGCGGGAGGAGCGTTTTTCACCGGGTTCAAAAGGGCAATCGCCCACAAGGGTACTGCTATCCTGCATAGGTTTTTGGCGGAAGGCGATGTCTACAAATGCCTTTTCTAGCTCTGGTGTGGCGAAGTGGTTACCGCGGCGTTGTTGTTCTTTAAAGAGGACGGTGACTTCATGGAGGAGATCATCACGGCTCATAGTGCGGTCAAAGAAGCCATCTCGGTTGCGGCGTCTTTGGGTATAGTCTGGGTCGCGGGCGAACATTTGGCCAATGGTGCGATATTGGGCAGAGCGTTCTTTGGTTTTCTCAATCGCGGCAAGCATTCTGCCATCTTCGGCCGAAGCATTGCTTTTGGCGCGTTTAGCGGCGGATTTAAAGCCGCGCCGTTTGGCAATATGGCCTAAAGCAGTGGCGAACTCCTCTGCGGTGAGGGGACGTTCAAGCCCTTGGGCACGCATCTCCCATGGGTCGACTCCGGTGCGGCGTAGCGCATCGGGATGGGCATCGTTGAGTAAGTGATGCTCTGCAAAGAGACGGCGTATCTCGGCCATGCGATTGCGGCGGCGGCGGATGACACGGCGTAACAGGCGGTTTGTGCGTCTAATTTGGTTGGTGGGGGTGCGCTCTTTATCGGTTTCTGGGACGTCGAAGCACCAGCTGCCGAGGGCTTCAATGTAGTTTATTTGTGGCTGTTGATTTAAGACAGCCCACCCGCAAGAGCCAATGCCGAGGTCAATACCAAAGAGGAGGGAGTCTTTAATGGGGGGTGTCATGTAATATCTTCCTTTCATTATTATTGACAGAGTTCAGCATGTTTGTAAAAGGAATCTAGACAAATCGGTTGGGAAACCACGGTAACATGGTTTTTCATGTGTAGGATTACCTCTCCCTATGTATTTAGGGGGAGGGATTCCTTTTTTTATGTCTGGCTACTAGGTAGCAATTACATTCCATTACAAAATAGGTCGGTAGAGGACGATGCCCCGTCTTTCCTTTAGGTAGTCCGCTAGAGGTGTATCGACAACATAGCGATGCTCCGGTAGGGAGGAGGCATTACGAAAGAGTAGTTCGTGTCCTCGCCAAATGGCTAACCCAATATGGAAGACATCTAACCCCGGTAAGGGGCTGTAAATACCAATAACATCACCGCTTTTTATATGCGTTTTTATGGTATGGTGATGTAAATTATCTAATAATGGCTTTGTTGGTAGATAGGTAATTAACCGTTTTTTAAGTGGAATCCCCGGTAGGTAACGGTCTTCTGGTGCCGTATTGGCAGGAGAAGTAGGTGGGAGCTTGAGGTTGAGTGTCTTGGAGATATGCTGGGCATAGGGAAAATGCGGGCTGAGGTCGCGACACAGAATAGGCGTGCCATATAGCCAATCACTATAAAAATGCCGGCGTTCGGTAAAGGTAACATGATGATGGCGGTAGCGCGTAGCGATGAGAGCATGGATGAATTGCTCCACTGTGAAGCTGCGGCTAGCGGCGAGGATGATTTCCACAAAGGTCATGCAATTCACCCCTCGCCATGAGAGGATGAGCTCTTCCTGCGTGGTGGCTGAGCCAATGAGTGGCTGGGCGAGATAGGGCGTCCCTTTCATAAATTGGGACATCAGAACGATGCGCTCTTGGCGGGAGCGATGGGGGGCAATAGCAATTAATTGGCTAATTTGTTGGCGGGTTGCTTCCGAGAGGGCTGTAAGGGGTGGCGCATCTGAGGGGGGAATATGGTGGTGGGGCTGAGCGTGATGATGCCTTTGTTTGGCAGATGCTGTCTGGCATAGCCCCAAGCCTCCCACACCTATAGTGGTGAGGAAGGCTCGTCTTTTTATAAGAATGGTACGCGCTTTGTTGTTAGACAAGATAACGCGCGCTTTGTTCTGCCATAAGGAAGTGAATCCCAATATCGTTACCTTCTTGGAGGTCGCGATAAATCTGCTGCGTGGGGCATTCCCCATCGTGGAAGGTTTCTTTCACATGGGTGATGATGACACGCAACCCACGGATATGATGGCGGCCGCCGCAAATATGGCCTAACTCACGCAGTGATGTGAGGAGGTCTTTAGGGCGTAATTGGCCACAAAGTGCATCATCAGGCTGACTATCGGGATAGGTCGCGCCCATAATGATGGTGTTGAGTGTGTTGTTCTGCACTAAGGGGGCGATAGCCTCCCATAATTTATGGAGGTTACGCGGGCCATCAGCTTGGTCGGCTTGTGTATCGCCGAGATAGAGAATTGCCTGCCCTTCATGCTGGATGAGGAAGGCTGTGGATGTTGTGCTGGCATGGCTAAGGGGCCATGCTGTGATGGTTAGGCCTGTTCCTTGTACAATTTGTGCCTGCCCCGGCTCCATATTATGGTAACTATATTTCCCAATGCGGGGTTCTGGCCCTTTATCGCCCATGGCCCCCCATACGCGATTATTAAAAAGATGCTCCGCTAAAATCGCGTTTGTTTGGGAGAGCGCATAAAGCGGCTTTGCCGTATCTTCTGGTGAGGTGAAGACTAACCCGGCGACATGGTCTAAATGGCTATGGCTGATGAGATAAGCCCGCACTGTTTGCTTCAGGACATGGCCAGCCCGGCTAAGGGCAGAGTTGGGCATGATGGGGATGTCATTTAGTACCCCTTTTGCCTCGGCCCGTTTTAGCCCGTTCCCGAGCGTACCAGCATCACATAACACGGCCTCATTCGTTCCAAGAGGGCGGATGAGGTAGGATGAAAGGTTGCCATCAGCAACGCCACTACGAACCCCCAGCGCGATGACCTCAAAAGTAGGGCAAGCCCCTGCGAAGGTAACAGGCGTACCTTGTGAGGCGGGCTGGTTCTTTTGTAGCCGTGTACGAAGGGTCTTTAAATGGTGCAAAGGCATGGTCTTCTCCCTCTTATCAGCAAGGTGCGTGATGGCGTTATAGTCAGCTAGCCCTTATGGTTATCGTAACGGGAAAGTCCCCGTAATGATGAAATCTCCCTTACGATACTCCTGCTATGGCGATGGGGAAAGAGGGGAGGAAAGGAGAGATGATGCGCTTTTCATGGTCAATGATGGTACGAGCAGGCTTATTGGGGCTTTTGGCCAGTGGGGTGGGGTTAGTCCCTGCAAGAGCTGAGACGGCGATAGAGGCTACGATGCCCGCGCAATGTGATAATCAGCGTTTTGTGCAGGATCAGGCCCATTATAATCAGCAATTTGCCCATAAGCAGATTCCTTACGGGCAGCATTTGGACATGCCAGAGCATATTTGTGGGACGGTCGTGCATGTTTATCGAGCGCGCCAAAGCCGCAGCGGGCAGCATGGCTATTTTCTGATGTCTGTAGCGGGGGGGACTCCTTTGCGCATCGTCTCAAATCTTGATGAAATGCGCGCCCCTGCATGGCCATGGGTGAAAGTGGGGGATCATGTCGAGGTTCAAGGGCGGTATTATTATGATGGGCCCAGTCGGCAAGGGTTGGACTGGACCCACCATGGCACAAGCCGCCAGTGGCCATGGCCGGGGTTTGTAAGTGTAAATGGCCAGCGTTACCAATAACGCTTTTCCGTGCCCCGGCAGGCTTTTAGAGCCTAAGCCGGGGTGAGGGTTTTTGTTGGAGTGCCTTTGGCTGATTGGCCTTTTGTTGGGGCGTTAGTAGGAGGTGTAGATGATGTGGCGGCAGAAAGGGTGAAGGTAAGCTCTCCCTCACGCGCACCGATTTTGACACTCCCGCCATTGGCTAAGGTGCCAAAGAGGATTTCTTCCGATAGAGGTTTTTTGATTTTCTCTTGTATTAAGCGGCTAAGTGGGCGAGCCCCATTTGTACGGTCATATCCATGCTCAACAAGCCACGCCTTTGCTGCTGGGGTGAGTTGGAGGGTAATATTTTTAGCCGCTAATAGGTTGCTAAGCTGCTGAACAAACTTCTCTACTACATGGGTGACAACATCCGGGCTGAGCGGTGCAAAGGGGATGATGGCATCTAAGCGGTTGCGGAACTCTGGCGAGAAGAGTCGTTTTATAGCGTCTTCATCATCGCCTGTACGCGCTGTGCGGGCAAAGCCGATAGCCTCTTTGGAGAGGTCACTCGCCCCAGCATTACTGGTCATGATGAGGATAACATTACGGAAATCGACCGTTTTGCCCGTGTTGTCGGTTAATTTCCCATGGTCCATGACCTGCAAGAGAAGGTTAAAGAGGTCTGGATGGGCCTTCTCAATTTCATCAAGCAGTAAGACAGCATGGGGGTTTTGGTCGATGGCACTTGTTAAAAGCCCGCCTTGTTCAAAGCCGACATAACCGGGTGGGGTACCAATTAGCCGGGAAATGGAGTGTGCCTCCATATATTCCGACATATCAAAGCGAATCAGCTTAATATCGAGCGATTTTGCTAATTGCCGTGCGGCTTCTGTTTTGCCGACCCCTGTCGGGCCGGAGAAAAGATAGCTGCCGATGGTTTTTTCCGTATCGCGCAAGCCTGCACGAGACAGCATGACCGCTGAGGAGAGAGCCTCCAGAGCAGGCTCTTGCCCATAAACGGCACGGCGTAGCTCCTCTGGTAAATGGCGCAAGACGGTACGATCATCAGTGGAGAGATGACGGGGAGGGATATGGGCAATACGGGCAATCGTAGCCTCAATATCCTTCACTCCGATTGTACGGCGTTTGCGGCTATTGGGAAGCAGGCGGCAGGCCGCCCCGGCTTCATCAAGGACATCAATGGCTTTGTCGGGGAGCTTACGGTCGTGAATGTACCGCGCAGAGAGTGTTACAGCACTGCGAATGGCGGGGTCGGTAAAGCGGATATCGTGATGGTCCTCATAACGGTCCTTTAATCCACGGAGGATGCGGATTGTATCGGCTTGAGAAGGCTCGGCAACATCAATCTTTTGGAAACGCCGGGTTAAGGCGTGATCTTTCTCAAAATGCTGGCGATATTCTTGGTAAGTGGTGGAGCCAATGCAATGCAATTTCCCTGCTGCTAAAGCGGGTTTGAGTAGATTAGACGCATCCATAGAGCCATTTGTGGTAGCTCCCGCCCCAACAAGCATGTGGATTTCATCAATAAAGAGCAGATTATTAGGATTTTCCTCTAGCTCATTAATAATAGCTTTGAGGCGTTCTTCAAAATCACCGCGATAGCGTGTCCCAGCGAGTAAGGCTCCGAGGTCTAGGCTATAGAGGCGTGCTTCGGCGAGGATGGCGGGTACTTGTCCGCGTATGATTTTTTGAGCCAAACCCTCGGCAATAGCCGTTTTACCTACACCCGGATCCCCAACCAGGAGGGGGTTATTCTTGGTACGGCGGCAGAGGATTTGGATGACGCGATTAACCTCCTCCTCACGCCCAATAAGAGGGTCGATTTTATTATGGTAGGCGCGCTCATTGAGGTTAGTGCAATATGTGCGCAGGGCTTCTTTGGTGTCCCCTTCTGTGCCGTTTTCAGCAGAGGCGGCGGTGTTTTTGCGTGAGTGCCGTGCCTTTTTGTGGTGATGCTCCTCGTGTTGTGATGAGGCTTGGTTCTCTTGTTGGAGGGCACGAATAGCGTCCAGCCGGGTAAGACCTTGCTGTTGGAGGAAGAAGATGGCATGGCTTTCTTTCTCCGCAAACATAGCGATTAAGATATGTCCGCCTGTCATGGTGGGGTAGCCTGAACTTTGGATATAAACCGCTGCGCGTTGAATCACACGCTGAAATGCTGTTGTCGGTTGGGGGGCGTCCTCTAGGTCGGGGCGAATAACAGCGCGTTGTTCACTAAGGAGGAATCGCTCTAACGCCTGGCGGAGATGGGTGATGTCTGTCTGACATGCTAAGAAGATTATTTCTGCATCAGGATCATCACAAAGAGCGAGGAGGAGATGTTCCAGCGTGATGAATTCATGCTGGTTCTGCCCGGCAATGATGAGGGCGCGCTGAAGCGTCTGTTCGAGTGTGGTTGACAACATAATGCGCTCCTTGTGACACATATCCATGTCAGAATGATGAATTGCGGGACAGAAAGTTATCGAACATCAACCGCAATTAGAGGTGGCAATGCGTTTACGCTTTCTCAAGGGTGCATTGCAGAGGATGTTGGTTTTGCTGGGCTAGGTCCATGACTTGCCCGATTTTGGTTTCAGCAATCTCATAGGTGAAGATGCCACAAACCCCACTACCACGATTATGAACCTCCAGCATAATATGGCGGGCTTCATCAGGTGATTTGGCAAAATAACGCTCTAAGATAAATATAACGAAGTCCATTGGCGTATAATCATCGTTAAGAAGCAGAACTTTATACATAGAGGGATAAGTAAGTTCTGTTTTTTGGTCGGTAAGTGTATCTTCTCGCACTGCACAAACAAGCACGTCTAGGTTGGCATCGTCTATAGAAGGGTGCGATGTTGCTCCGTAGGGCCTGCGCTGCATGGGGTGTCTCCTAATAATTCGCGAGGGCTGGCTATTACTTTAGCAGGAAAAAGTAAGAATCCTATGGGATGATAGCGTACAGCACAGCTGCATTGCATTGGCGCGATTCGTCACAAGGGGCTGTTTGCTAGGTCTTTTAGCGGAGAGAGAGGGGAGATCCTTTATAAGAACGTAACATAGATGTGATGAAGTGCTGGTCAATGATTAAAGAATCTTTAAATGTTGAACATCTGTGTGGAAATTAGCTAGACAGGCTACAAAAGAAGGTTCTAAAAAATGCCTTATTCTGCGTCTCCTGCCCTGTTTCTGTAAGGATAATTTGTCCTGATGCACTCGCTCTTTCGCCGTACTTTGTTATCGTTTGCTGTGGGCTTGGTAACGTTCGCTGGTACAGCGCGAGCGCAGTTTGCAGGCCATGTGTCTTCCATTGTCCTAAATGCGCGGACAGGAGCTGTGCTTTCGGAGGAAGATGCGGATCTTCAGCGTTATCCCGCATCTCTTACAAAAATGATGACATTATATCTCACCTTCCAAGCGTTGGAGCGTGGGACCATTACGTTGGATGATGAGATGCCTGTCTCCATCCATGCCTCTGTACAAGCACCTTCCAAATTAGGGCTAAGGCCGGGTACGCATCTTACAGTGGAGCAAGCGATTCTCGCTTTGGTGACAAAGTCCGCTAATGATGCCGCTTGTGTGCTGGGCGAGTATCTTGGTAGTGGGGATGAAACACGCTTTGCGGCGCATATGACCTTCCAAGCGCGTCGTTTGGGGATGGCCCATACGACCTTCCGCAATGCGTCTGGTTTGCCAGACCCTGATCAAGTGACGACAGCACGGGATTTAGGCGTGCTTGCTCGCTCTCTGTTGCAGGATTATCCGCAATATTATCATTATTTCGGTGTGCGGCAATTTGCTTTCCGCCGTCACATGATTCCGAATCATGACCCGCTTTTGGGTGTGTATCAGGGGGCGGATGGCTTCAAGACAGGCTATACCGATCTTGCTGGCCATAATCTTGTAAGCTCCGCCCAACAAGGGGAGACGCGTTTAATCGCTGTTGAGATGGGGGCTTCTAGCAATACTAGCCGTAATGAGACGATGATTTCTTTGTTGAATGATGGCTTCTCCAAAGCGGGTCAGACGCCGTTGCCTCTCCTCCAAAAGGTGGGGGCTTATGCTGTGGCATGGCGTGGGGAGCATCGTGCTGCGCGCGGTCGGCATTTGCATCGTGATGTTATGTTAGTAAGTTATCATACTCATGCAGCCCCGCGCGGGTTGCATCATGCGTGGGCCTCCCATCGTGGGCATCATCGCTCCTAATCTCGTGGTGATGAGGATGATTGCCAGAGGGGTGCATGGGTAAGGGGCTTTTTAAGTAAGTATAAGGACTATCAAACGGTATGGCTTCTCAAGATGGGCGTAATATCCAGCATTATACGGCAGAGGATTTTAAGCACCTCAAAGCGGCGGGGCAGTTAGCCGCGGCAACGCTGGATATGATTACCGAGCATGTCCGCCCCGGTATTACAACGGGTGAGTTGGATAAAATCATCCATGATTATACGTTAGCTCATGGGGCCACACCGGCTCCTTTGAATTATCATGGCTTTCCTAAGTCATGCTGTATTTCGCTGAACCATGTTGTCTGTCATGGCATCCCTGGTGAGCGGCGTTTGCAGGAAGGTGATGTACTTAATATTGATGTCACTTCCATCTTAAACGGGTGGTATGGTGATACATCGCGCATGTATGTGGTGGGCAAGCCCCCGCGCAAAGCAGAGAAATTGATCGACTTGACCTATCAAGCCCTTATGCTGGGGATAGAGCAGGTCCGCCCCGGTGCAACGCTGGGGGATATTGGTTATGCCATTCAAAGCTTTGCGGAGAAGCATCGCCTTGGTGTCGTGCGGGATTTTTGTGGGCATGGCATTGGGCGTAGTTTCCATGAAGCCCCGAGTGTTCTCCATTACGGGCGGCCCGGTCAGGGCACGGTTTTGGAGGCAGGTATGGTCTTCACCATTGAGCCTATGTTGAATCTCGGTAAGCCGGATGTGAAAGTCCTCGCTGATGAATGGACAGCTGTGACGCGGGATCGCTCTTTATCCGCTCAATTTGAGCATCAGCTTGGTGTGACAGAAGATGGGTACGAGATTTTTACTCTCTCACCGCGTGGTTACACAAAGCCGCCTTACGCTGTTTAAGGGGGTAGAGGGGGTATGATGGCGTGGCGTAAGAGAGCAATGCGGCTGGTTATCGGGGCATTGTGCGTTGGCATGGTGCCTTTTTGCCAAGCAGAGCCGCTTAGTGCCGACCATGACCCCCTTGCTTATGGGCCAGATACAACCCGCCCCGGCCTTTTGGTTAGAGGGGAGCGGGGAATGGTGGTCTCCGCTCAGCATTTAGCCTCAGAGGCAGGAGCGCGTATTTTGCGTGAAGGCGGTAATGCAGCAGATGCGGCGGTGGCTGTTGGTTATGCGTTAGCCGTCGTTTATCCCGCAGCGGGAAATCTGGGTGGGGGTGGGTTTATGACCCTTCGCCCCTCGCATGGCCCAGCTGTGTTTATCGACTTCCGCGAACATGCCCCTTTGCGGGCACAGCCTGATATGTATGTAGATGCTGCAGGGCATGTGAAGCCGGGCCTCTCTACCATTGGTTGGCAAGCTGTGGCGGTACCGGGGACGGTTGCCGGGTTGGAGGCTGTGCGTAAACGCTGGGGGCGGTTAAGCCGTGCGCAGGATATGGCCCCAGCCATTGCTCTCGCACGAGATGGCTTTGTTCTGGAGGAAGGCGATGTGGAGCTTTTGCATACATCGACAGATTATTTCCGCCAAGATGAGTATGCGCGCGGTATTTTCCTTCGCCCTGATGGGTCAGAGCTTGCTGTAGGGGACCGGCTTATCCAGCCCGGTTTAGCGCGCTCTTTAGCGTTAATTGCTCAACAAGGTGACCGCGCATTTTATCACGGACCGATTGCGGCGGAGATTTTGCGTGTGGCTCGCTTAGGGGGTGGCTTGCTTACAGAGGCGGACTTCCACGCCTATAAGCCGCGTTTTATGGAGCCCATACGGTGTGCTTATCGGGGCTATCAGATTGAGACTGCCCCGCCCCCAAGTGGGGGTGGTGTTGCGCTATGTGAGATTCTGAACATCCTCTCTGGCTATAATATGACCCAGTTGGGGTTACATAGCGCGCAAGCTGTGCGTTACGAGATTGAGGCGATGCGCCATGCTTATTCTGACAGGCGTGACCTTGGCGACCCCGCTTTTGTGCAAAATCCGGTCTCTTATTTAACAGACCCCGCCTATGCGGCACAGATTCGCGCAGCTTTACCAGCGCATCATGCTATTTCATCCGATGCTTTGTTTGTCGGTCAGCCCGGCCCTAGCCATGTGGCCCATGCTGGGGCGGAGCCAGCGGAGGAGAAGCATGAGACAACGCATTTCTCCACTATTGACGCCCAAGGTATGGCGGTCTCCACAACCTATACGCTCAATGGTTGGTTTGGGGCTGGCGTTATGGGCGGGCGGACCGGCATTTGGATGAATGATGAGATGGATGATTTTTCCATCAAGCCTGGTGAGCCGAATATGTTTGGCCTTGTTGGGTCTGCGGCTAATGCGATTGCCCCGGGTAAGACGCCTCTTTCCTCCATGTCGCCTACGATTATTAGCCGTGAGGGCAAGGTGGTTATGGTCACTGGTAGCCCCGGCGGGTCGCGTATTCCGACCATTGTGCTTTCAAGCTTATTGGGGGTGGTGGATTACGGGTTGGATTTAGCCCAAGCGGTTGATCTCCCACGCCTGCATGAGCAATGGAAGCCGGATAGTGTGGAGATGGAGAGCGGCGCGCTTAGCCCCGAGGTGCAAAAGACGTTGGAGCATATGGGGTATCATTTCATCGCGCATCGCCCATGGGGGATTACAGAGGCAATTCTGGTGGGTGGGCCACGTTTGGGTATGCAGCCTTCTGCTAAGGGAATTGGGCCGTTTTATGGGGTGGCGGACCCGCGCCATCCCGGTGGTGGGGCTGTCGCTCCGTAAAGGGCTTGCCATCCCCCCCACCTTTCATGCTAGAAGCCGCGTGGGAGATCGGCCCTGGGCGGTTGACTTGCGAACCCGGTCAGGCCCGGAAGGGAGCAGCCGTAGTGAGATCGTATCGGGTCGGGTGTCCGGTCTTCCACCTGTTAGGCTTTGGAGGTACAAAGTCTGCAGGCTTAGAGAAATGCCCTCCGCGTGGTCTTTTCCAGAACATGAGAGCTGTGGGAGGCCAGAACAGCCGTGACGGATGATGATGCTTTGCCCCTTCCCCCGGAAGAAGGTGGTGCAGGCTTTTTTGGTGATGCTGCCCCGCTAGAGGCCGCTCCCTCGGCAGGGGAGGGTACGCCTTATCGTGTTTTAGCGCGTAAATATCGCCCCCAAACATTTGATGACCTCATCGGCCAAGAGAGTTTAGTCCGTATTTTACGGCGGGCTTTTGCTGTGGGGCGTGTGGCACATGCCTTTATGCTGACAGGGGTGCGCGGTGTGGGTAAGACCACAACCGCTCGGATTATTGCTCGCGCGCTTAATTGTGTCGGGCCAGATGGTAAAGGCGGCCCAACAGCGGAGCCATGCGGAGTTTGCCCTAATTGTAAGGCTATTTTGGCGGACCGTCACCCCGATGTGTTGGAGATGGACGCTGCCTCTCGCACAGGTGTGGATGATGTGCGCGAGATTATTGAGGCCTCCCGCTTCCGCCCCATGCAAGCGCGGATGAAGGTCTTTGTTATTGACGAAGTGCATATGCTCTCGCGCAATGCGTTTAACGCGTTGCTTAAAACGCTAGAGGAACCTCCCGCGCAGGTAACGTTCATTTTCGCTACGACAGAATTGCGGAAGGTTCCTGTCACGGTCTTATCGCGCTGTCAGCGTTTTGACCTCCAACGTGTACCGCAAGCTATGTTGGCTGAGCATTTTGCGCGCATTGCCCAAAAAGAAGGGGCAACACTGGAGGAAGGGGCTTTATCGCTCATCGCGCGTGCAGCTGATGGTTCGGTGCGTGATGGGTTGTCATTGCTTGACCAAGCGATTGCCCAAGGGGCGTCCGATACTGCTGCGGTAGCGGATATGCTTGGTCTAGCAGACCGTGGCTTGGTGTTCGACCTCTTAGAGGCGGCTTTGCGTGGGCAGGTGGCTGAGGTTCTCACCATGGCAGGGCAAGCCTATGCCCGGGGGGCAGACCTTGGCGTGTTGCTGACCGATGTGCTGGATGTGCTGCATCTGCTCTCGCGCCTTAAGGCCCTGCCTAGCCTGCGCGAAGGGAACGAGCTGCCAGAGATGGAGCGTGTTCGTGGTGGGGTGATTATTGAGCATGTCGGGGCGAGCGTTTTAGGTCGTGCATGGCAATTAGTGCTGAAAGGTCTGGCAGAGGTCGATATGGCCCCCGACCGCCGTCAAGCGGCTGAGATGGTTTTGATTCGCCTCTGCCACGCAAGTTTACTGCCAACCCCTGCACATTTGGTGCGTCAGTTGCAGGAGGTTTCCGCAGCAGAGCTTCATAAAACGGCGGGAGGAGCGCACCCAAACGGGCCATCTGGTGGGGCGTCACCTCGTGGGGCGGCAGGGCCAGCGGAGCATATGGGGCAACAGCAGCTTCCCTCAAGCCGTGCCGCGGCAACGCCTTCTTCTACAGCGTCTTATCAGGGGCAGAATGTACCTTCTGGCCCCGTAGTGCGGGGGAGTGCGATGGCGCAGCCACAGTCTGCTATGGAGGCAGAGGCGCAAACCAGCCCCGCCCCGCAGCCTTTGCGCTTAGCAACCGAGAATGGGAGCCCCGTTGCTGTACCAATCATGCCTCAACCGACCTTAGGTGAGGCGGAAGGGGGTGTCCCCCCCATGCCGCGTAGCTGGCGGGAAATGGTGGCGTTGGTAGGCCAGCAAAAAGAGGCGCATCTTCATGGTGTGTTGCGTCATTTGGGGCATTTGGTAGAGTTTGCCCCGCCCCGCGTTGTGTTGCGCATTGCTGATGAGGATAAGGAGCGTAAAAGGCAGGCTTTTCGGACGCTTATCGCGCTGTTAGAGCGGCTTTATCCCGGCCGGTGGGAGGTTCTGCCCTCCGAGGCGGCGGGGGAGCCGACATTAGATGAGCAGGGGGCGGAGATTATTGCTTTGCATAAGGATAAAGCAAAGCAACATCCGCTTGTTAAAGCGATTTTACAGCGTTTTCCCAAAGCAGAAATTGGCGAGGTGCGGGATCATACGTTGGATGATTATGGCCTCCCACCAGAGATGATTGTTCCATTAGGGGAGGATGTCCCCCCTGGTTTTGAGTTCGCCCCACCGGATGCCGATTATGCCGATGAGGATGAGTTTGAATAAGCAGCCCTTTTTTGGAGGAGTGATGTTATGAAGAATCTGGCTGGTATGATGAAGCAGGCCACCCAAATGCAAGCCCGCATGAAGGAAGCCCAAGCGAAGTTGGAACGCTTGGAGATTGAGGGTACGGCAGGTAATGGTCTTGTTCGTTTGAGCATGACGGGGAAAGGCGTGTTGAAAGCCATTACTATCGACCCCAAATTGGCAGACCCAGAGGATATGGAAACATTGCAGGATTTAATCCTGGCCGCTTTTGCTGATGCACGCACAAAGGTTGAAGCTACCAGTGCTGAGGAGATGAAGCAGGTGACAGGTGGGTTGCAGTTACCACCGGGCATGGACTTGCCCTTCTAAAAAGTGAGGACCATCATAGACCGTGCGTATAAGCCCTGAGATTGACGCTCTTATCACTCGTCTTGCCCGCTTACCCGGCCTTGGCCCACGCTCGGCACGGCGGGCGGCCTTAGCCCTTTTGCAAGCCCCAGAGACACGTTTACAGCCCTTGATGGGGGCGATGCAGCAGGCCGCGCAGACGATTCAAACCTGCCCAGAATGTGGCAATTTGGATAGCTGTAGCCCCTGCTCTCTTTGTGCGGACCCGCAGCGTGATGGGTCTGTCATTTGTGTGGTGGAGAGTGTGGGTGATTTATGGGCGTTGGAGCGTGCAGGGATGCATCGCGGGCGGTATCAGGTGTTAGGTGGGGTTCTTTCTGCTCTTTCAGGCTGTGGACCGGAGGATTTAAACCTTGAGGGCTTGATGAAGCATGTGGAGCAAGGCGCGGTGAAGGAGGTTATCCTTGCCCTAGGGGCCACGGTGGAAGGGGCAACAACGGCTCATTGGCTGCAAGAAAAGCTCGCCCCTTACCCGGTGATTGTGAGCCGGTTGGGTCATGGCGTCCCGATGGGCGGGGCGTTAGATGTGTTAGATGAAGGCACATTGGCTGCGGCTATGTCCTCACGCAAGGCGTTATAGGATGGTGGGTCTCTCGCCCCACATGCCGCGTGTGGCGTTAGTGACGGGTGGAGCGCGGCGTCTTGGCCGGGCAATGGTGGAGATGCTGGCAGCGGAAGGGTTTGCCGTTGCTATCCATTATCGTAACAGCCGGGATGAGGCCGAAGCCCTATTGCGCCAGATTGGCGGGCGGGGCTGTGTGGTGCAGGCAGACCTTGCCGATGAGGCCGCCTTATTGCCGATGATGGAGCATGTTACCGCCCAGCTTGGCACGCTGGGGGTGCTCATCAATAATGCATCAGTGTTTGAGCGGGATGAGTTTGGCAGTGTGACGCGTCAGAGTTGGGATGCGCATATGGAGCCAAATCTCCGTGCGCCTTTTGTGCTCTCCCAAGCCATGGCGGAGGCCCTGCCAGAGGGGGCTGAAGGTCTGATTGTGAATATGTTGGACCAACGCGTATGGAATCTCACGCCGCATTTTGTCAGCTATACAGTAGCGCGCTCTGCTTTATGGAGCTTGACGCGTACGATGGCTTTGGGGTTGGCCCCACGCGTGCGGGTAAATGCGATTGGCCCCGGCCCGGTCTTGCCGGCTGCTGGGCAGTCTTTGGAGCATTTTGAGGCGATGTGCCAGCGTACACCGCTGCATCGTGGGGCAGATGTTGAGGAAATTGCGGCGATTGCCCGCATGTTCCTCATGCTGCCATCTGTTACGGGGCAGATGCTCGCCCCTGATGGGGGACAACATTTAAACTGGTCGCCCCCGGCGTTGTAACAGGCGTTAGAGCCGCGCGGTTATAGCGTTCTATCAGATACGCCAAAGGCTTGCCGTCTGCTTTGCGGCGAAGAATGGCGCGATTTTCTATGATGATAAGCGGCGGGAGGCTCCCCATAGGGCGACTCAGACGTTGGCGATAGAAATGCCCTTCCCCCACAGCGCGGCCAAAGGGTGTATGACCATCGGCTAAAAGTGTGCGTGCTTGTGGGGTGAGGCGGTCTGGTAGGTAAAGATTCCACGCTTCGGAAAGTGCCGTACCTTCACAGAGGAGGAGCACATGGCGGGTGGTTAAGTGGCCATCAGAAGGGGCGTTGAGGGCATGACGTGCCTCATTATGGAGGGAAGCCGGAGCGTCTGCGCCTAATAAGCGTGCCGTTATGGGGATAGGGCAGCGTTGTTGCAACACAGCCGTGGCACTATCGCGTTGGTTTAGCTCTTGGGTGAGGGTGGCTATTGCGGTGGGCTGTGCCATGATGGGGAGCGGAATGGCAGCGCAGCCTAGAAAATGGGCAATAGAAAAAAGCCGCACCCAAGGGAGGATACGGCTTTTGCCGGGGAGGTGCGCAAGGGCCTCCCCTTTAGGGGGGCATGACCCCGGATGAGCATGAGAGCGTGATTTAGGAGTCGTCACGCTCATCTTTATCGGTTGAGACCTCAATATCTTTGCTGATGTCATCGTCATCATCCAAATCATCATCCTCGCCTGTATCGAGGTCCACATCATCCTCGTGGTCCTCTTGGGAGAGGTTTTTGTCTTTCTCGTCTGCGAGCTCGTCCTCTTTCTTCAAGCGGGAGAGGTGGCTTGGCTGGGTTGTGCCGCATTTAGGGCAGACAACTGGCATGTTGTTGAGGTCATAAAAGCGCGCATTACAATCGACGCAAGTCCGTTTCAGACCGAGTTCTGGTTTTGCCATAATCTTGGAAGCCCGTATTGCCACAAAAGAGAAGTGTTTGGCCCATGCCACCGAAATGCCCGCCTGTCAAATCATTCATGATAAGGAAGGGGACAGACTTTTCCCTTTAGATGCTGTAACCTCGCAGAATCAAACGCTCTAAACCGAGATAATGTGACGTAAAATTATGACAGCACAACGCCCTTTGATAGTTTCCTCTGCTCCTGCTGGCTTAGCGGGGCGGGTCCGTGTGCCGGGGGATAAATCCATCAGCCATCGTGCCTTGATGTTCGCAGCCCTTGCAGAAGGACGGACGCACATTACCGGCTTATTGGAGGGAGAAGATGTTCTCCGCACGGCTGAGGCTATGCGCGCTTTAGGGGCCAAGGTAACACGCAAGGACACGCAATGGGTTGTGGAGGGCTGTGGCGTAGCTGGGCTTAAAGAGCCTGCCGATGTGCTGGATATGGGTAATTCTGGCACAGCAGCGCGGCTTTTGAGCGGTGTGCTGGCAACGCATCCTTTTATGAGCATCATGACAGGTGATGCCTCATTGCGCAGTCGGCCTATGGGGCGTGTGAGCGTGCCTTTGGCCGAGACAGGGGCGCGATTCGTCACCCGTGCGGGGCAGAAGCTGCCTATGGCTGTGGAGGGGACTGGTAAAGGCAAGCCATTGCATTATCGCTTGCCAGTGGCCTCGGCCCAAGTGAAGTCCGCTATCCTGCTCGCAGGGTTGAATTGCGAAGGAGAAACCGTGGTGGAGGAGCCCGCCCCGACGCGCGATCATACCGAGAATATGCTCCGTCATTTCGGCACAGAGGTGAAGGTGGAGGAGCTACCAGAGGCAGGGCGGCGCATCACGCTAAAAGGTCCAGCGCGTTTGGTGGCTCAGGATGTGTTGGTACCGGGGGATCCATCATCAGCGGCTTTCCCCGTTGTGGCGGCGTTGCTTGTGCCGGGGTCGTCCATTGTTATAGAGGCTGTGGGGCAGAATCCGTTACGTACAGGCCTCTTTAAAACCCTCAAGGAGATGGGGGCCTCACTAGAGATACGCGATGAGCGCATTGAGGGCGGGGAAGTCATTGGGGACCTTCATGTGCGCGCTGGGCGGCTAAAGGGTGTTGATGTACCTGCCATACGCGTGCCCTCCATGATTGATGAATATCCGATTCTCGCTGTGGCCTGTGCTTTTGCGGAGGGGACATCACGCTTGCGCGGCCTTGCCGAATTGCGGGTGAAGGAGAGTGACCGCCTCGCTTCCACCGTAGCGTTGCTAGAGGCAAATGGCGCAAAGGTGCAGGTGGAAGGTGATGATGTGATTATTGAGGGCCAAGCCCGCCTTCCCGGTGGGGGGCATGTGCAAACCCATATGGACCATCGTTTAGCGATGAGTGCTACCGTGTTAGGGCTTGCGGCAGAAAAACCTGTCCATATTGATGATACAGCGTTTATCGAGACGAGCTTCCCCGGTTTTGTGGCTTTGATGAATCATCTTGGTGCGGGGCTTACGGCATGAGCAAGCATGGCATGAAATACCCTATCATCGCGATTGATGGGCCTGCGGCGGCGGGGAAGGGGACATTAGCGCGGCAATTAGCGGAGGTACTGGCTTTGCCTTACCTTGATACCGGGTTGCTATACCGCGCTGTGGCTCGCCGTGTGCTAGACCAAGGTGGTGACCCCGCTCATGATGGGCCAGAGCAAGCCCGCCAGCTTATGCCAGAGGATATGCGCCGCGATGATTTACGCACACCAGAGGTGGATCGTGCAGCCTCTCTCGTGGCAAAGGAGCCAGAGGTCCGCGCAGCGTTGCTAGAGCGGCAACGTCTCTTTGCCCGTGCGCGTGGCGCGGTTGTGGATGGGCGGGATATTGGTACGGTCGTCTTCCCCCAAGCTACGGCGAAGTTTTTTATTACGGCCTCGCCAGAGGTCCGCGCCCAGCGGCGTTACATCCAGCGTTATGGCCAGTCTTGTACCGATTCGGCAGCGTTAGCGGCGGAAGTGGCCGCCATTAATGCGCGCGATGGGCAGGATGCCTCACGTCAAACGGCTCCGCTTCGTCCTGCGGAGGATGCTGTGCAGATTTTGACTGATGGGCTTGATGCCGCTGCCGTGTTAGAGAAAGTATGCCAGATTTTGCAGGAGAAAGGGATTATTCGGGTGTGATTTCACACTTCGTTATTGACAGTCCCCCCTCCAAGCGTGTTGTGGTGGTAGCGTAATATTACACAACCCGTAATGTTACGGCCTTATATGCCTAAAACGGGAATATAAGGTATTGTGATGATGATAACTTCCACTCCGGGTTGTGGGGTTGGGAGGAGACGTTGTTCCTTGAGGCTTCGATAGTCGGGGGAATAGCGCATAGCTGAGTGTCGGGCATAGGCTGCGACGCTCTGGAATGCTGGAAATACATGGCTTCTGCCACTCAGAATACACCGGAACACGGTAAAGAAGATTTTGCAGCCCTGTTGGAAGAGACATTGGGCAGCGACAGTGCGTTTGATGGCACTGTTGTCCGCGGTCGCGTTATCCGCCTGACGGATGACCATGTGATTGTGGATGTTGGCCTCAAGAGTGAAGGCCGTGTGGCTCTGCGTGAGTTTGGCCCGCCGGGTGCAACACCGGACATTAAGCCGGGCGATGAGTTTGAGCTGTTCATTGAACGCTACGAGGATCGCGATGGCTCCATCGTTCTTTCACGCGAGAAGGCTCGCCGTGAAGAAGCATGGACCGCACTAGAAGGCGCATTCGCTCATAATCAGCGTGTTAATGGCACGATTTATGGTCGCGTGAAGGGTGGTTTCACGGTGGATCTAGGCGGGGCGATGGCCTTCTTGCCGGGTAGCCAGGTGGATATCCGCCCCGTGCGTGATGTTGGGCCGTTGATGGGCCAGCCGCAGCCTTTCCAGATTCTGAAGATGGATCGTGCGCGTGGTAACATTGTCGTCTCCCGCCGCGCTGTGCTGGAGGAGACCCGTGCCGAGCAGCGTTCTGAGTTGATTCAGGGCCTGAAGGAAGGGATGATCCTTGATGGCGTGGTTAAGAACATCACCGATTACGGTGCGTTCGTTGATCTCGGCGGTGTGGATGGTCTGCTGCATGTGACAGATATTGCGTGGAAGCGCATTAATCATCCGTCCGAAGCGTTGCAGATTGGCCAGCCCGTTCGCGTGCAGGTGATCCGCTTTAACTCCGATACACAGCGTATCTCCTTGGGGATGAAGCAGCTTGAGGCTGACCCATGGGAGAATGTGGCTGTTAAGTATCCTGTCAATGCGCGCTTTACAGGCCGCGTGACCAACATCACCGATTACGGTGCATTTGTTGAGCTGGAACCGGGCGTTGAAGGTCTGGTTCATGTCTCTGAGATGTCCTGGACGAAGAAGAACGTCCATCCGGGCAAGATCGTGGCTACCTCTCAGGAGGTTGAGGTCATGGTGCTGGATGTCGATAGCGCAAAACGCCGTATCTCTCTGGGGCTGAAGCAAGTTCAGCGCAATCCTTGGGAGCAGTTCGCTGAGGAGCATAAAGTTGGCTCCATCATCGAAGGTGAGATCCGCAACATCACAGAGTTCGGCCTGTTCATTGGTCTGTCTGCCGATATTGATGGCATGGTCCATATGTCCGACCTCTCTTGGGATGAGTCCGGCGAGGAGGTCATGAAGCGTTACGACAAGGGCCAAGTCGTTCAGGCTAAGGTTCTTGACGTTGATGCTGAGAAAGAGCGTATCTCTCTCGGTATTAAACAGCTTCAGGAAGACCCTGCTGCCGATGTGCTGGAGCGCATTAATAAAGGTGATGTCGTAACCTGTGTTGTGACTGCTGTGCAGAGCAACGGGATCGAGGTCAAGGTTGATGATGTGCTGACAGGCTTTATCCGCCGTGGTGAGCTGGCCCGCGATAAGAGCGAGCAGCGTCCAGAGCGTTTTGCCGTTGGTGAGAAGGTCGATGCCAAGGTTGTTGGCCTAGACCGTGCTTCTCGTAAGCTGGCATTGACGATTCGCGGTCGTGAGGTTGAGGAAGATAAACAAGCCATTGATGAGTATGGTTCTTCTGATTCCGGGGCGTCTTTGGGTGATATTCTGGGTGCGGCTATTCGTCGTCGTAGCTCAGAGGACTGAGGCGTCTAACCTAAAGCAGGGAGGGGGCTTGCGTCTTTCCCCTGTCTAAGGCGATAAGGGGGTGGCCGGTTGTGGTCACCCTCTTGTTGTTTCATCCTAATAAGAGTGATAAATCGCCGCTTAGTAATGAAATGAGATGGGCATTCGCTGCATGATGCAATATTTTTGGGGCGCGGAGTTATAAATGGCGGTTATCTACAATACGAATTATACACATAATCCGAATGCCTATTTGACCCTTGCTATTCAGCGTGCGGCAGAGGATCTGTTCGGCAAAGAGAATATCTTTGTTGCTGATAATATGAGCCTTGCTGGGGTTGCGGCCTCTGGTCAGCATGACACGTTGCTTTGTATTGATGGTCAGCGGCTTAATCAGGCTTTGATTCGCCGTGTGCGTCCTGCCTTTAAGACTGTAATTTTATGGACGTTTGAAGATCCCTTTATGAGGGAGTTTAACGCCCAAGCAGCTTCGTTATTTGATTATATCTTTACTAATGATCCTTCTTGCGTAGAGGCTTATCAGGGTAAGGGGCATTATCTCCCGCTTGCGGCAAGCCAGAGTCTGCATGAGCGCAAAGTGCGGGCATTGCCTGATTGCGATTATGATTTGTTTTTTGCTGGAACAATGTGGCCTAACCGCGTACGGACCTTGCGGCGTGTTTTGGCGAGCTTTCCGGATGTTCGGTTAAAGTTAGTATGTCCCGGTAACGAGTTTTTACCCCCTCTGCCAGAGGATATTGCAGCCCTTGCTTTGCAACGGCCTGTAAGTCATGAAGCGTTTATTGACTTTGCTAATGTAAGTGCTGTCGCGCTGACGATGTTTCGTGATTATGCAAGTCATGGTGATGTCAGCCAAGCGACAGCACCCGGCCCTCGTTATTTTGAGCTGGGATTAGCGGGTACGGCGCAAGTGGTCGAAGTTGCGCCGGGGATGGATGCTAATTGCTTTAAAAGTGTAGAAGGGGTTCATCTCGCTCATAATGATGATGAGGTTGTCGAGAACATCGCACGGCTCCTCAATAATGCGGCCTTGCGGAAACGCTCTGCCGTTAGTGCTCAGGAAGCTGTTTTGAAACAGCATCTTTATGAGCATCGCTTGCAAAAAATCCAAGAGATTACAAAGGCGGAGTTTAAGCGGACTTTTCCAGCGGATGTTCTGTCCAGCCCCCGGCGTAGCCGTTTGCGTGTGTTGATGTGTACGCATTCCACAATTCATGAGCAAGTGTGGGGTGGGGTAGAGGTTTATCAGCGGGAGTTGTGCGCAGCTCTTGGGCGTGAGGTTGAGTTTTATTTCTGGTTAAGGCGGGGGGCGTTTTGTCGTCTTCTCTCTGCTAATGGGCATGAGCTAGAACGCTTTGATATTGCTGAGCATGACTGGCAAGATATTGTGTGCGATGCGCAGGAGGAGACGGCGTTCTCCAGCGTGTTGAGTCAATATAATATTGATGTTGTTCATTTTCAGCATCTTGGTCATCACGCGTTGTCATTGCCGTTAATTGCAAAAGCCAATGGGACGGGGGTGCTATTCTCCGCGCATGATTTTTGGCTTGTTTCCTCGCGTTATAACTTACTGAATCAAGATATGCGCTATGTTGAGGGGGAGTTTTACTCCGTCCTTGCAATGGATGTAATGCTCAAAATAGCTGAAGGGGTGGAATATGGCGGGGAGCAAACGCGCCGCGCCTTTATCGACCGGATGTTGCATCATGTTGATGCCATCATATTTGGGACAAACCATTCGCGTGACTTCATGCACCGGGTTTATCCTGTGCTGGATAAGAAGATTAGCTTGGTAAATGGGATTCCCAGCCCAGATGTGACGGTTCCAGTTGTTCCGAATAAATATGAGCCATTAGACCGCCGCCCTCTCGGTGTGGCGATTGTGGGTAATTTTGTACGAACAAAAGGGGCTGATACTGTCCTTGCCCTTATTGAGGCTGCCCATCCAGAGCATTTCCATTTTCATATCTTAGGGTACATTCACCCCGATTATCAGCCTGTGTTGGATGCGATGGAACGGCCTAATGTGACCGTTCATGGCCGGTATGATGTAGGTGGTACGGATGTGATGAAGCAGGCTGACGTTGCTTTGTTCTTGTCCATATGGCCGGAGACTTATTGCATTTCCCTCTCTGAGGCTTGGCAATATGGGCTTGTGCCTATTGTTACTGACGTTGGTGCGTTGCATGACCGTGTAACTGATGGGGTGAATGGTTATAAAATCCCCATTAGTCGGCCTGATATTGCTTTGGAACGATTGGAGCTTTTACGGTCTTCGGAAGAGATTCGTCATAAGATGATGAAGGCTATTGGGCCAGAGCTTTGGACGCATGAGGGTGATTATGCGGCGGGCTTGCTCAAGCTGTACCATGATCTTGCACCGCGGCGTGTCTTGGGTGTTTCGGAGTTAATGCTTGATGCAGGGCAGATCCATCTCTTGCCTATCCCATCATGGAAGCACCAAGCCCCGCCGCGGCATATTTTTGATCCACCACTTATTCGTGACCTCTCAGTAAGCTTGCCTGCACAGATTACGGATTGGTTCGCCATCCAAGGGGCGCAATGTTACTTGGATGATATTTGCCATCATGTGTTGGTTGAGGGTGCAGAGAAGACCTTTAAACCTGCTGATGAGTTTCATGTGCGTGGCTGGCTCTTCTTGCCTGATGTCAGTACCTCTGGGCAGGTCTATGTCGTGTTGATTAGTGAAGATGACCCTAGCTCGTTAATTTTCATGAAGGCAGAGCGCGAGATTCGGACGGATATTTCGGAGCTTTTCGGCAGCGAAGTGCCGCGGCGTTCTGGTTTTTCAGCGAAGGTAGCGTTGCGTGGGAAATGGTGTGAGGGACGTTACCGCATCGGCATTATCAATGTGATTAATGGTCGCGGAGCCTTCCAGCTTTTATCTTATGGGATAGAGGTGGAAGAAGGCCGGGTGCAGAAGATTCTCGCTGAAAAACCGGAGAATAGCGTCATTCTGGCTGATTTCTTCCGTGTGACAAATGGGGATACTGTGCTGCGTGGTGTGCCCTTAGCCCGCTTCCCACGGGGGCGGTTATTTGCTCAAGAACGTGGCGAGCAGCTTTATTTCTTAGATCGCTTCGAGGTCCTTGGCGTAGGGGATAAAGAGGCTGTAGCCGCCACGCCAGAGGAGGAGCGTGGGGCTTTAGCCTTGCGGGGTTGGAGCTTCCTTAATGGCTTTGGCCGTTCTGGCATGCTTTATGCAGCGATGGTGAGTGATGAGAGCGATAAAGTGGTTCTTTTCGCTTTGGAGCGGTTTGCGCGAGATGATGTGCGTATGGTTCACGGGGATGCACCGCTCTGCTCCGGTTTTGAGGGGATATTGCACCCTTGGAAAGGCCAATTACATGCGCTGACGGGGACATGGCGTTGTGCGTTGGTCAATATCATTGGGGAGGTGTTTAGCATGGTGGTGACGGACCACGTCGTGCATATGGCGGACGGGCGGTGTCAGTCTGCCCAACGTAAAGAGCCAAAGGTCCAGCATGTTGAGCGGGTGCGGGCTTTGGTGTCAGAGCTTGCTGACCAACAGCCGAGTTTATGACAGCTATGCTTCCGCCCCTAGAGACCATTCCCCAAGAGGGGCGTATCCCATGTTGGAGGAGGTTTGAGAGCGACTGGTATAGGTTACGCTACCCCGATGTGGCTGAGCTTATGGCTCAGCATGGCTATGATGATGTGCAGCGTTTTTATGAGGAAATAGGCTGCCATCGGGGCCATTCTCCTAATCGGTATTTTGATGAGATGTGGTACAGGCAGGCTTACCCGGAGGTTCGCCGTGGTCTGTTGGAGCGGCGTTGGCCATCCGGGTTTGCTCACTATTGTGCTGGTGGCTATAAGCGATGCTCCCCACATTGGTTGTTTGATGAAGCTGCCTATCGCCGCCGTTATGTCGCGTTAACGGGTCATTACCTTGCCGAGCAGGGCTTTTATAACGGGTATGATCATTACCTCTCTTATGGGGAGCAGCATGGCTTTAAGGCGGGGCCGTTTTGTGATGTCCGTCTCTTGCGGGCTATGGCGCGCCGTTATGAGGCATGGTTTGGCCCAGAAGGGTTATTAGCCTCATGGCTGGTTTTACCCTCTCATATTGCTGATGCCGCTCCAGCTTCATGGTATTTTGATGCCCCTTGGTATCTACAAACCTACCCAGAGGTGCAAGAGGCGATTGCAGCGGGGGAGTATAGTAATGCGTTGCATCATTATCTCACAAACCCCACACCGGAAGCGTTTAATCCCTCCCCGTGGTTTGATGAGGCTTATTACCGCGAGACATCGCCCGATATTCTGCCCTCTTTAGGGGGGGATGGTTTGCGTAATGGCTACGAGCATTTTGTGCGTTTTGGCGCGCATGAGGGGCGCAGCCCTGCAAAAGGGGTGGACCTTCATCGCTATAAGCAATGCCCGCTTGTATGGTTTGATTGCGATGGTGGGGTCTTTGAGAGCCCCTTTGCTCGTTTTGTGGCGGAGAAACATGGTCATGCTACACCGGCGGGGATAGATGACCCCGCAGTGTTGGAGGACCAAACACGTCAGCTTTTTCGTGATGATGCTGCGCTAGCATTGCCTCTCCTAGCACGTCAGAAGTTGGATTTCCGTGTGTGGGGGATGCCGGAGGTCAGCGTCATCATGGTGGTGCATGACCAGATAGACCTTACACTTCAGGCTCTTGCCTCTTTGCGGGGGAATTATGATGGGGCGATAGAGCTTATCCTTGTGGATTCTGGCTCTTGTGATGAAACAACGGGCTTAGAGACGCTTGTGGAAGGGGCTATCATTCTGCGCCACAAGGTCAATATTGGGTATTTGTTGGGGTGTAATGAAGCCTTGGCTCATGTCACAGCCCCGGCGGTTTTATATCTTAATAATGATGTTCGTTTGTACCCAGATGCGTTGCATCACGCTCTGAGGCGGCTTTATCGTGCGGAGACAACGGGGGCTGTGGCAGCGCGGCTTGTGCGGACGAATATGCAGCTGCAAGAGGCAGGGTCTATCATTTGGCGGGATGGTGCGACATATGGGTACCGCAGGCAGGATGACCCGAATATCCCAGAGGCTAGCTTTACGCGGGATGTTGATTATGGCTCGGCAGCGTTTTTGCTGGTTAAGGCGGGGTTGCTGCGCCGTTTAGGGGGGTATGATACGCGCTATTGGCCTGCTTATTTTGAGGATACGGATTTATGCGTTCGTCTCCAAAAAATTGGGGCGCGGATTGTGTATGAGCCATTGGCGATGGTTGAGCATTTGGAGTTTGGGAGTTCTGGCCAGAGTGGGTCGCATAGTTTGATCCAACGGCATTGGAAGGTCTTTGCCCAGCAACATCTGGAGTTCCTGCGTCATCAACAGCCTCGGCATATTCGCAATGCTCTTTTAGGGCGGGAGCGGCGCAGGCCGGATCGGCAGCGTGTGCTTTTGATAGAGGATCGAATCCCCTTGCGGGGGCTTGGCTCAGGTTATGTGCGTTCTAATGATATCGTGCGTGCGTTAGTAGCGTTGGATTATCATGTGACGGTCTTCCCCGTAATGCGCGAGCAACTGCCCGCCTTTTTGCTTTATCGGGACTTCCCAGAGGAGGTAGAGCTAGCCTTTGATCATGATATGTCCACCTTGCCAGCTTTCTTGGAGGAGCGTGCGGGTTATTATGATTTGCTGTGGGTGGGGCGGACTCATAATATGGCGCGCCTATTGCCAGTATTAAATGAAGCGAGCCGGTTTTTACCTCATTGTGGCTCTGTGTTGGATACAGAGGTTGTAGCGGCCCCAAGAACATTGTTGCAACAGGCGGTGACGGGCCTTTTGCCTGATGGAACGCCTGCGGCACCTGTTAAGGGTGAGGAGTATGAGCGAGCTTTGGATGCTCTCTTAACGGAGGAATTGCAAAGTGCCCATTACTGCCAGCAAATTATTGCCGTTACAGAGCATGATGCGGAGCTGATTCGCCGTGCAGGTTATGGCAATGTGATGGTGCTTGGCCATAGCATGGAGGTTGCGCCAACGCCACGGCCCTATGCGGAGCGGCGGGATATTCTCTTTTTAGGGGCGTTCCATAGTGAGCAGTCGCCTAATTATGATAGTATGACGTGGTTTGTAGAGGAGGTTTTGCCGCATCTAAAGGCTTTGCCAGAGGATGTGTGTTTGCATATAGCAGGCTATGTTCACCCCTCTGTTGATATGACGGCGTTAGGGCAGCATCCGCGTGTGGAAATTATAGGCCCTGTGGAGGACTTAACCGCCCTTTTTGACACATACCGGGTTTTTGTTGCACCAACCCGCTTTGCGGGGGGGCTGCCGTTTAAAGTGCAGGAAGCGGCTGCACGGGGGTTGCCGATGGTAGTGACGGACTTGCTGCGGGAGGAGGTCGGCTGGCAAACGGAGGAAAGCCTTTTGAGCGTTCCTGCTGATGAGCCTATGGCCTTCGCAGTGGCGGTAGAACGGCTATATAATGATGAGGCATTATGGCAGCGGCTTCGTCATTCTGCTTTAAAGGCTGTTCAGAAGGATACAGACCCGGAGCATTTCCGGCAGGCGTTACAACATATTGTGCAAGCCTCCTTGGGCTAATAGGGCAGAGAGAGCGAGAAAGTAGGAATTGCAATGAGCGCAGCGAAGAAACGGACCACAAATAAGGCAGCTCAAGCATCTGGTTCTGCCGAGACGCAAGGGCGTAAAGTGTTGCTCTGTAGTGGCGGACGCTATGAAAGCCATGCGAATGCTCAGGTGCGCGCGACCATCATGGATGGGTTGGAGGATTGCTTTGGCAAGGGGAATGTTGTTGCGGTTAATGTCGTCACAGCAGCCTCGGCTATCCGCGCTTTGGAGCCTACGTTGGTGTTTGCGATGGGCTCTTACTTGCCGGAGAGTACCTATTATGGGGAGATTGCGCGGGAGGCACGCCATGTAGGGGCGGTAACGGCCTTTTGGGCAACAGAGGACCCATACGAGCAGGATGCGAGCTATCAAATCGGGTATGATTTTGACGTCATCTTCTCGTGCGACCGCTGGGGGCATAATTTTTATCAGCGTGATAGGGTTTTTCATTTGCCTTTAGGGGCGTGCCCTAAGCTGCATTATGTCCCGCTGGAGCGGAATACGGACAAGACGATTGATGTGCTATTTTGTGGTGTGGCGTTTAGCTCACGCAAAGAGGTGATTCGTAATTTGATGCCTCTACTGCAACAGTTGAATATCCGTATCATCGGGCCGGGCTGGGGCGAGATGGGGATTGGCTTTTCTGATGCACGAATTGAAAAGCAACAGCTTATTGAGCTTTATAGCCGCTCCCGCCTTGTGTTGAATCTAGGGCGGTCTCTGCATTTTGAGAATAAACGCTTCGTCATTGCCCCTTCCACACCAGGGCCGCGGACCTTTGAGGCTGCAGCGGCAGGGGCCTTCCAAGTCTTTCATGAGGAGACTTATGAATTACGCCGCTATTATGATGCAGATGAGATTCCCGTTTTCTCCAACCGGGATGATTTTGAGCGGATTATAAGCCGGTATTTGCGTGATGATGATTTACGTTTTGAGATGGCTAAAAAAGCGCAGGAGCGCACGATGAAGGAGCATCTCTACGGCCATCGCATCCGCCAAGCGGTGGAATATCTTAAAGCGGAGAAGCTGCTTTAAGCTGTTTTGCGCTAAAGGGAGTAGCGATGGAAAGGGCACCCGCTGGGGGTGCCCTTTTTGTTATGGGGTTGTTATGGGGCTGCTTAGTGCTGCGGCTTTGTGTGTGGGGCTGGCCCCATGATGATACGCGCCATATCCGCCGGGCGGACCCATTTAGCAAAAGCTTTCTGCACATCTGCGGCACTGAGTTCATATACAGCTTTCGCAGCTTGGTCAGGGCTATCAAGTGGGAGGCCGAGGTCAATGAGGGAGAGCCATTGCCCAGCAAGGGAGCTAAAGCTGGCGCGGCTCATAGGGAAGTTACGTAGCAAGCTGGCCTTGGCGAGGTCTAGCACATCGGCAGAGACGGGTGTTGTCCGCAAGCTTTCAAGGTCTTTTAGTGCAAGAGCTTGGGCGGCGGAGACTTTAGCGGGGTCTGCTCCAAAGGTGATGGAGATGGTACTGCGCGTACGGCTATAATTAAGCTGGCTACCCACACTATAAACATACCCCGTGCGGACGCGGAGGTCCTGCATTAAGCGGGAGGAGAAGCCATCCCCGAGGATGGTATTGCCAACGGCAAGAGCGTGACGGTCTGGGTTGGTGATAGTCAGGCCCAATGTTTCAGTCAATGTAACATGGTCTTGGGAGCGACCCGGGTCCGCTACCACGGCTTGGCTTGCCCGGCTGAGGGGAACAGCTGGGAGGTCTAGTCTAGGGGTGGGGCCTTCGGCCTTCCATCCCCCAAAAGTGGCCATGATTTTTTGGCGTGCTTCCTCTGGGGTGATGTCGCCAATAATGACGATGGTTGTAAGGTCTGGCCGGTAGGCTTGTTTATAGTAGCTTTTGACATCTTCAAGGCTAAGAGCGCGGATGCTCTCTGGTGTTGCCTCGCGGAGTGTGGGGTCCGTAGCGGGGACGAGGGCCTTACGCACCGCACGGCCAAAATGATGGGCCGGGGATTGGAGTGTCCCTTTCTGGCTACGGGCTTCTTGCTCCCGTGTGATGCGGAAGGCGTCCTCTGGGAAGGCAGGGTGAAGCTCATGTTCCGCAAGGAGGGACAGCCCTGCTGGGAAGGATTCCGTCAATGTGCTGAGGGTGAAGCTGCTCCCAGCATTTTCCTCAGCCGAGATGTCGTCCAACGCACGGGCAAGGGCCAAGCGGTCATGCTGTGTGCTGCCATAAAGGAAGAGTTGATCGGTCAGAGAGGCAACGCCATCCTTCCCCTGCGGCTGTTGTAAGGAGGGTGTCTGGCGGATTGTGCCGTAAAGCTCAATGGTGTGGCTAACATGCTCAGGCTGAACAATCAGCCGCAGCCCATTTGGTAGGATTGTCGCATAAGGTTGGGGTGAGGCTGGGGGCAGGCTCAGCCGTGCGAGGGCTTGCTCGGCCCAATCAGGGAGGGTGACATGCTCTTTGGGAGGATTAGTGAAGGATTCTGCCCCGCCAAAGCCTTTATCAGCCAAGGGCTTGCCGGAATTGCTCGGGGTGAGTGTGGCACTAATAGCATGGTCAGGCTTTAGCCATTCCTGCGCGAGGGCATCAATCTCGGCCTTTGTAACGGTTTGGAAGGCGCGGATCATATCGCGTGGGTTGTGTAGATGTTGGATGGCAACAGCTTGTGACCAGCTTTCAGCCTGCCCGCTAATGCTGTTGGCATTAAACTCCAATGCGGCAATTTCGCGCCGCCGGGCAGCCTCGATGAGGTCTGCGGGGAGGCCCGTTGTGCGGTAATGCTCCATAATTGCGGCCATTTGGGCCCGGAGGGGGGCTGGGTCACCCCCTTGGGGGAAGGCGGCATAGACGGTGGCAATGCCGCCTTGGGCGTCTGGGTCGTATAAAAAGCCAGTCTCTAACGCTTTGCCTTGGGGAACGAGGGCAAAAAGGTCGCCTCGCTGGCTGGAGAGTACATCAGCCAGCAAGGTGGCAGCAGCAAAGCGCGGGTCACGCTGGCCGGGCATTTGCCAGGCGCGTGTGACTAACCCCACAGGGAGGTCGGTCGGCAAGGCAAGCTCATGCGGGGTGACGGGCTTGGGGGTAAATTGTGGGCGCGCAGGCAGAGGGCGCGCGGCCAAAGCCCCAAAGGCCTTCTCAACAAGGGCTAAGGTGTGGGTTGGTTCAACATCCCCCGTGATGATGAGGACGGCATTATTGGGGGCATACCAATCTTTATAAAATTGCCGTAATTGCTCAACCGTTGTGGCATCGAAGGAAGGACGGCTGCCAAGGGCATCAGCCTCATAAGGTGTGCCTTTATAGAGCAAGCCGCGCACTTGCGACATATAGCGATAAATGGGGCTGGAAAGGTCGCGTGAGACTTCTTGCTCAATCGCGCCGCGCTCATGAGCCCATTCATCTTTGCTGAGGGTGAGGCCTTCCATCCGCCCTGCCTCAATGCGGAGGAGAATGTCTAAATCACTTGCAGGGGCTGTGAAGTAATATTGGGTGACATCCGAGGTTGTATCGGCATTATCATTATTGCCTAATCGTGCGCTGAGGGTAGCAAGCTGGTCCCGGCTTAAGGTTTGGGAGCCATTGAACATCATATGCTCTAGCGCATGGGCCGTACCGGGGAAGCCAGCCGGCGCATTGACCGAGCCGACCTCATAATTCATCATGGTTTGCACGACAGGGGCGAGGTGGTTCTGGATGATGATAACCCGCAAGCCATTTTTGAGAGTCGCGCGGGTGACCCCGGCTTCATCCTGCTGTGTGGTCTGCGGTGCGGTGGGGGCCGGTTGCGCAAAGGCCGCATAAGCTGGGAGGCCGCCTGCTAGGAGAGAGGCTGCTAATAAAGCAGAGCGGAAGAGTGTAGGCCGGGGCATGAGGTATATATCCTTTGATGACAAGGAGAGGCGGCTTATCGTTAAGAGGAGGGGTTTATTATCCTCCATCTCTATAAGGGATTATGCTAGGCAATGCTGGCATGGAATGGAAGAGGGCGGAATGAAAGCAGATTTTCTAAAAGCGATTGATGATTTTATTTTGGATAGGCTGTTTCAACCTCTGGTGGACCGTCTGCCAGAGGAAACATCCGCTTGGAATATCGGCATCAGTTTTGAGCTTGGGTCTGTTCTTTTACAAGTTGTCTGCCTTTTAGCTCCGTTACTCCTCTACGGGGCAACGCTGGGTGAAAGTGTGGAAGCTATTTTGGTGCTGCTTTGTAGCATCATGTTGTTTATTGGCTTCCAGCGGTTCCAGACCTTAGTAAGGCCGAATATGATGAACCCTCTAAGGCCGATGATGTATAGCTTGCGTGTGGTGTGTCTTGGGTTTTTGCTCTACGAGACCATCTCGCTATTTGTGGGGGCAGCCAAGCCACAAATGTGGTTATGGGACCGCTTGGGCTTATTATCGCAGCTGACTTTCGTTGTGGGGCTGTATTTTATGGCATGCCAAATGCCCCCGCCCGGTGCGCGTCAGGCGCGTAAACGCCGCACAGTGATAAAGGGAGTTGTGTCTGATGGGGTGCAGTAAGATGCTGAAACAGCAAAGTCGTTTATGGTTATGTGGGGTTGCGGCTTTCATGTGTGTAAGTTCTATGGCCATGGCAAAGCCTGCCCATAAGGGGGAGAATCATTTGCTCATCCCCCTCCCAGCGGATGAAACAGTCGGGCGGCAGGATGTGACCTATAATTGCACTGTGGATAATGAGAAGGCCGGGGATGATGTCCGCTCTTTACGGACTTCCCTGCCAGCAAAGCCGTTTACGGTCACATATTATAGTGCGGATATTATGGCCCTTGCCATATTGCCTGTGGATGGACGGGTGATGGTGTTTGCCAATGTTGTCGCTGGTGATGGCGCGAAATATGTCGCAGACCGCTATAGCTGGTGGTCCAAAGGCGATGAGGTCACGTTCGCTCGGGAGGATAAAGAGGGTACGGCTTTTACCTGCCATGTTGTGCCTTCTGGTAAAAGCGATAAGCCAACATCAAGCCATTAAGTCTATTATAGGATGGGTCCATTAAAAAAGGCTCTTTCCCATTAAAGGGAAGAGCCTTTTTGCTGTGGGGGAGGGTTGATGACACCCCTCCCTCAGCTTACTGCCTGCGTTAACCGCGCAGGATCTCGGCAGCTTTGACCATGTTAGCAATGGCCGGGCGGACCTCTGCCCAATTACGGGTCTTGAGGCCGCAATCAGGGTTCACCCAAAGTTGACGGCGGGAGACCTTCTTCTCCGCAGCACGGAGTAGCTCGACCATTTCCTCCACAGAGGGGACGCGGGGGGAGTGAATATCATACACACCCGGCCCAATCTCAGAGGGGTATTTATGGTGAGTAAAGGCCTCTAGCAGCTCCATTTTGGACCGTGCTGTCTCGATGGAGATAACGTCAGTATCCATAGCGGCGATGGCTTCGATAATGTCGTTAAACTCGGAGTAGCACATATGGGTGTGAATCTGCGTCTTATCCTGCACACCGCTGGCAGTGATGCGGAAGCTCTCCACAGCCCAATCCAGATAATGTTGCCAGTCTTTACGGCGGAGGGGGAGGCCTTCGCGCAGGGCGGCTTCGTCAATCTGGATGACGCCACAACCGGCTTTTTCTAGGTCTTGCACTTCATCACGGATGGCAAAGGCAATCTGACGGCATGTCTCAGAGCGTGGTTGGTCATCACGCACAAAGGACCAGTTGAGGATGGTGACAGGGCCCGTCAACATGCCCTTGACCGGCTTTTTGGAGCAAGATTGGGCATATTGCCACCAATCTAGCGTCATTGCGGCGGGGCGGGATACATCACCAAAGATGATGGGCGGGCGCACATAGCGGGAGCCGTAAGATTGTACCCATGCATGTTTGGTAAAGACAAAGCCGGAGAGCTTCTCACCAAAATATTGCACCATGTCGTTGCGCTCAAACTCACCATGAACGAGCACATCCAACCCAACCTCTTCCTGCCATTTGATGGCGGATTCTGTCTCCTTCTTGAGGAAGGCTACATAATCTTGTGTAGAGAGTTCCTTCTTCGCATGGCGGGCACGGGCTTGGCGTACCTCTTTGGTCTGCGGGAAGGAGCCGATGGTCGTTGTGGGGAAGAGCGGCAGCTTGAGGGCGTCTTCCTGCGCTTTTTGGCGTGTAGGGAAGGGGGATTGACGCTGGGTTAGCTTTGCATCTTTTTGAGCAGCACGTTTTTTGACTTCCTGATTATGGATGCGTGTGGAGGTCTTACGGCTCTGCACGGCAGCATCGGAGGCATCTAAGATGGCTTTTACGCTCTCATGCCCCTGATTAAGGGCTTTGGCAATCGTAGCCAGCTCGGCAATTTTCTGCACAGCAAAGGCGAGCCAGTTTTTAACCTCTGCATCCAGCTGTGTTTCACGCTCTAGGTCGATGGGCGTATGGAGCAAGGAGCAAGACGGTGCAACGATGATGTCCCGTTTCTCCGCAATCGGGGCAATTTGTGCGATAATTTTGGAGAGGTCTGCCTTCCAGATGTTACGGCCATCAATCACACCGAGGGAGAGCAGCAAGTCCGGCCGCGCTTTTGCGACAACGTCATTAAGTTGCTGTGGAGCGCGGACGAGGTCGATATGTAAGCCTTGGACAGGCAGGGAGAGGGCAGTCTCTAGGTTATCGCCTAACCCACCGAAATAGGTTGTGAGGAAGAGCTTGATGCCGGGTACTGCTTTATTCAGGCTCTGATAAGCATGAGCAAAGGCTTTACGGGCGGCATCATCAAGGTCCAGCACTAAAGTTGGCTCATCAATCTGGACCCATTCTGCCCCGGCTTGGTGCAATGCTTGGAGGACCTCATGATAAACAGGCAGCAAAGCTGGGAGTAAGTCTAGCTTATTAAAGGCAGCCCCATGCGCTTTACCGAGGAGCAAGAAGCTAACGGGGCCAAGCAGAACAGGGCGTGTCTCAATCCCTTGGGCCTTGGCCTCTTTATAATCATCAATAATTTTGGTGGAGGAGAGGCGGAAGCTTTGCCCCGCTTTAAACTCCGGCACCAGAAAATGATAATTAGTGTCGAACCATTTTGTCATTTCCGCCGCAGGAACATCGGTTGCGTGTTGATGCTGGCAGGAACAATCATGGGATTGGCCATGAGCGGGATGCTCGCCAGAGACCTGACGACCACGGGCCATGGCAAAATAGGTGGTGAGGTCCACCTTGCCGCCTTTATGGCCGTAAATCTCCGGCACAGCCCCAACAAGTGCGCTGGTATCTAACACATGGTCATAAAGGGAGAAGTCGTTAGAGGGGATAATATCCGCTCCTTGCTCCTTCTGGCGGGTCCAATTTTCTTTACGGAGGGCTGCGGCGGTTTCGAGCAGTTCAGCCTCGCTGCTGTTACCAGCCCAGAAGCTCTCAAGGGCTTTTTTTAGCTCACGGCGACCACCGATACGGGGAAAGCCCAATGTGGCGACACGTACGGTCATGACATACCTCCTGGCGTTTTGGTGGAGGGAAGCCCCCACCAGTAAGAATGAGACTGCTCGTGTAAGACAGCCATGGAAGATTACGTCCAACCGCTTTTTTGCTTTCAACGCGGCGGGGTGATCTCTCTTCGGCCATTAGAAGTGGCAGGGCTTTTTTAATGTGTCAATATGTATTGCATATATAATGAAATCGTTATATATGCTCTCACATGGATCGTGCTCTTATCATCTTTCAGGCTCTTGCAGAGCCAACACGTTTGCGAATCTTACGCTTATTGCGTGAGATGGAGTTGTCTGTCGGTGAGCTGGCTCAAGTTTTGGGCCAGAGCCAGCCGCGTGTCTCTCGCCATGTTAAAGTATTGGCGGAGGCGGAGTTGGTGGAACGCCGCAAGGAAGGGAGCTGGGTTTTTCTCGCCTTAGGAGATGAGAATGACCTAGAGCCCATCTTTGCCGCGTTGGACCATTGGCGGCGTTATCATGAGGAAGAAGATGACGAGACAGGCCGGGCTGACCGTCAACGTCTCCAAGCTGTGCGGAATGTCCGTATGGGTGAGGCAGAAGATTGGTTTGAGGTCCATGCCGCGGAATGGGATGCGATTCGCTCCCTTCATGTCTCGGAAGATTCGGTCGAGTCGGCCATTATAGAGCTTGTCGGACCGGGGCCATTGGGGCGCGTGGTGGATATTGGGACAGGTACGGGGCGCATGTTGGAGCTTCTCGCCCCACGTTGTGAGAGTGCCATTGGGTTTGACCGTAGCCCTTCTATGCTCCGGCTAGCGCGTGTGAAATTGGAAGATGATCGCACGGCTGATGGTGAGGAGATTAAGTTACGGCAGGGGAATTTTTATGCTCTGCCGTTAGCAGCAGGCTCGGCTGACCTGACGATTTTGCATCAGGCCCTGCGTTATGCACAGCATCCGGCGGCTGTGATTGCCGAATCGGCGCGGATTTTAAGCCCTGGTGGGCGTTTGCTGGTGGTGGATTTCGCCCTGCATGACCGTGAGGAGCTCCGTACGCGGGATGCGCATATGTATCTCGGTTTTAGTGATGAGCGCATGCAGCAATGGTTTAAAGCGGCTGGGTTGGAGTTAGACCCGCCTCTCTCTTTGGATGGTGAGTTGACGGTTAAGCTTTGGATGGGCCGCCTGCCGTTACATCAGGATTCGAAAACGCGATAACTTACATTTATTTTAGAAGGAACGGACGTCATGGCTGAGGTCTCATTCGAATTTTTTCCCGCTAAGACGGACGAGAAAGCCGCGGCTTTATTGCGGGTAGCGCAGCGTCTTGCTGCCTATGAGCCACGCTTTATGTCCGTTACATACGGGGCGGGTGGGTCCTCGCGGGAGCGTACGTTAGAGGCGTTACGACAGATGGTAGAGGCATTGCCTATCCCATTGGCGGGGCATCTTACATGCGTTAATGCCGCTAAAGGTGAGGTGGATGATGTCGCCCGTGCTTATTGGGACCTAGGGGTAAAGCATATTGTGGCGTTGCGGGGTGATGCCCCGGTTGCCAAAGGTGAGGCCCCAACGCCTTATCGCCCGCATCCAGAGGGGTATCATTATGCAGCAGACCTTGTAGCGGGGCTGAAGAAGATTGCCCCTTTTGAGATCTCTGTTGCGGCATACCCAGAGACGCACCCCGAGGCGCAATCGGCGCAGTCTGATATTGAGCATCTTAAAGAGAAGTTTGATGCGGGGGCCGATAGGGCGATTACGCAATTCTTTTTTGACCCAGAATGTTTTTTGCGCTTCCGGGATCGTGCGGTGAAGGCGGGGATTAATAAACCCATCGTACCGGGGATTTTGCCTATTGGTAAGGCGGCACAAGCATGGCGTTTTGCCAAAATGTGCGGGGCTTCTGTCCCGGAGGAGTTAAAAACGCTCTTTGAGGGGGTGGATGACCTCCCCCCTATTCGCACGCGCTTGAGTGCCGTGGTGGTGGATCGCCTCTGCCAGCGTTTGCGCGCGGAAGGGGTGGAGCATTTCCATTTTTATACGCTCAATCAAAGTGTCCCTACCTCTACCTTATGCACTTTATTAGGGCGGCAGCGGTCGCATCCACTTGTGGAGCTTGCAAGCTGATAGAAACTAAAAAACCCGGCCTTATAAAGGACCGGGTTTTTTATGGAGCAAGTACAAAGCCTACTTTGTATCCCGCTGTTTGCTTGGGGCCAGAATCATAATCATCTGACGATTTTCCAAGCGAGGGGTTTGCTCAGCTTTAGCAATATCATCCACAGACTCGCGGATGCGGTGCATCATCTTAGAGCCAAGCTCCTGATGAGCAACCTCACGGCCTTTAAAGCGGAGAGAGACCTTAACCTTATCGCCTTCCTCTAAGAAGGAACGGACAGCCTTCGCCTTGGTCTGGAAGTCATGCTCGCCGGTACCGGGGCGGACCTTGACCTCTTTAATCTCAATGACCTTTTGCTTTTTGCGGGCCTCGTTACGCTTCTTTTGCTGTTCATATTTGAACTTGCCGTAATCGAGAATCTTCGCCACCGGAGGCTCGGCCGTAGGGCTGATTTCCAGCAGGTCTAACCCTTCAGAAAAAGCACGGGAAAGAGCCTCTCTTGTTGACATAATGCCAACCATCTCGCCTGCGGCATCAATAACGCGCACCTGCGGCACTCGGATCTCTTCATTAACGCGCGGCCCTTCGCGATTAGGGGCGGCGGGAAACGGCGGTCTAGCTATGGTCATCTCCTGTCGATGTTAGGGCCTCATCCGATACAAAACGGTGAGGGGTCTCAAACTTTCTGTTTAGATTCATACCCCCCGTGCGGGTACGGCGCAAGGGGGGAGGATGGACTGCGTATCAGGCTGTTTTCTGCTGCATAGCGCGGAGGAGGTCCGGCGGTGTTGCCTCCTCCTGCAAGGCGGGGAGGATCTCCTCAAAAGGGAGGACCTTTTGGGCTTGCTCCCCAAGGCGGCGGAGGCTGACTGTACCTTCCTCTGCCTCACGGCGGCCAACAACGAGGATGACTGGTACACGGGCAAGGCTATGCTCACGCACCTTCGCATTGATTTTCTCATTGCGAATATCAGCCTCCGCATGCAAGCCCGCTTTTTGCAGACGTGCGGTAATCTCTTGGGCATAATCAGCGGCATCCGTCACGATGCTCGCTACCACAACTTGCGTTGGGGCCAGCCAGAGGGGGAACTTCCCGGCATATTGCTCAATGAGGATACCAAGGAAGCGTTCAAAACTCCCCAAGATAGCGCGATGGAGCATAACGGGCCGGTGGCGGGCACTATCTTCACCAATATAAGAGGCATCTAGCCGCTCTGGCAGAACATAATCGACCTGCAATGTCCCACATTGCCAGTCGCGCCCGATGGCATCAGTCAGCACGAACTCCAATTTCGGCCCGTAAAAGGCACCTTCGCCGGGGTTTAACTCATACTCTACCCCAACCATTTCGCAGGCACGTTTTAAGGCTCCTTCGGCACGGTCCCAGACCTCATCAGAGCCAGCACGGGCTTCAGGTCGGTCGGAAAACTTGACGCGGAAGCTCTCAAAGCCAAAATCTTGATAGACCTCGCCTAGCATAGTGACGAAGCGGGCCGTTTCTTCAGCGATTTGGTCATCCGTGCAGAAGATATGCGCATCATCCTGCGTAAAGCCGCGCACACGCATAATCCCATGCAGCGAGCCGGAGGGTTCATAGCGATGACAGGCCCCGAACTCAGCCATACGCAGCGGCAGCTCTCGGTAAGAGCGCAAACCATGGCGGAAAATCTGCACATGGCAAGGGCAGTTCATCGGTTTGAGGGCGAGGGTCTTATCCTCATCCTCCACTGTGGCGATGAACATATGCTCACGATATTTATCCCAATGGCCGGAGGCTTCCCACAAGGTGCGGTCCACAAGTTGAGGGGTGCGGACTTCTTGATAGCCGTTTCGGTTCTGGGCGCGGCGCATATAATCTTGCACCGCTGTGTAGAGCCGCCAACCTTTTTGATGCCAGAAAATCTGCCCTACGGCTTCTTCTTGAATATGGAACAGGTCCATATCCCGGCCAATGCGGCGATGGTCGCGTTTTTCGGCCTCTTCTAGGCGTTCTAGATAGGCTTTAAGCTCCTTTTTATCGCGCCATGCTGTGCCATAGATGCGCGTAAGCATGGGGTTGCGATGGTCCCCCCGCCAATAAGCCCCGGCCACCCGCATGAGCTTAAAGGCATTGCCAACATCCCCTGTCGTGCGGAGATGCGGCCCACGGCAGAGGTCTAACCATTCCCCTTGGCGGTAAATGGAAATCTCCTCACTCTCTGGCAGGTCGCGAATCAATTCGGCCTTAAAGCTCTCACCGCGTTCCTCAAAGAAGGCAATGGCCTCGTTACGGTCCCATACCTCTCGTGTGAAGGCATCTCCACGGGCGATAATCTCGGCCATTTTGGTTTCGATGGCGTCAAAATCGGCAGGGGTGAAGGGCTTGTCGCGGAAGAAGTCGTAATAAAAGCCGTCTTTAATGCTTGGCCCGATGGTCACTTGCGTCCCCGGCCAGAGGGCTTGCACAGCCTCGGCCATGACATGGGCAGCATCATGGCGAATCATCGGGAGGGCATCTTCATCTTTGCGGGTGATGAAACGAACAGCACTATCCTGCGTGATGGTAAAGCCTATATCCACAGCCTTGCCGTCAACCTCCATCGCGATGGCCGCACGGGCTAAACCTGGACCAATGGAGTCGGCGATAGTTGTCCCTGTCACTGCCCCATCGAAGGTGCGAATGCTTCCATCGGGTAGGGTAATGGCGGGCATGAAAGGACTCCTTGGTCAGTCATCATCAAGAGGGATTCTTCAGCTCATGATAAGCGAAAAGGGATTCGTTGAACATAGCGGATGGCAAAATGGCCTTTAAAGTTATGTCTCTGCAAGCTCTAATATGAGATAGTGTGCCGCTGGATCATTTTTTTGCGTAATGTGCTCTGCGTGCTTGCATGAGGGGGAGGCCCCAATCGTGTAGCAAGGTAATCACACGCTCTGGCTGTATATGAGCAAGCGTATCTGCTTGTATCACGCGGTTTTGCCCTACTGTGAGGCCGTGGGGGGCGCAACGGCGGGGGTCACTCTCGGCAGAAAAGAGGGTTAAGGTGGGGCAATCCATCATAGCGGCCATATGTAGTGGCCCAGTATCATTGCCACAACAAAGCAAAGCGCGATGGAGCAGCCCTGCTAAAGCAGGCAATGTGGTTTTGCCGGTAAAGTCCCGCGCTGTGGGAACATGGTGGCAGATATGCGCGGCAAGGGGAGCGTCTGCTGCACTCCCTACAATGAGGGGGACATACCCCCATGCGGCGATAGTGTGGGCTAAATCTGCAAAATAGGCGAGGGGCCATCGCTTGGCGGGTCTATGTGGTGCAGCACCGGGGACAAGCACCACATAAGGTTCAGTAAGGAATGGGCCTTCATCCTTTAGAAAGGTTGGAATCGTGCGGGGCTGTAAAGGGACATTTGCGCTGCGGAGCTGGTCGCGTTGTCGGCAGAGCGTATGCATCTGGCGGGCTTGGGGATTATGATGAGGGAGGCTCGCCCGCTTTTGTTGGCCTGACCATAGGATAGTACGCGGTGCAAGCGTGCGATAACGGCTCGTACGACCAGAGTTTTGGAGGTCGAACACAAGGTCCATCTTGTGCAGCAGAGCGCGGATATTACGCCAATGCCGCCAATGTGTGATGGGGGGGCGGTCATCAATCGCGATAGCGTCAAACCAAGGGGTGGAGGCAGCAAGAGCCTGATAAGGGCTGCTGGTGAGGAGGGTAATATGGGCATGCGCAAAGGCCTGCCGAATGGAGGCAAAGGCCTCAAAAGCCTGACAAACATCTCCTAAGGCCCCATGACGAATAATAAGGATGTTCTGAATGTTCGTCATAGAGCCATGAGGGTGTTTGTTTTGCTTAATCCTTCTTCGGTGCTTGACCGGTTGAGGAAGGGTTGGAGACTATAACCATAGCAGGTTTAAGCAGCCGGTCTTTGAGCAACCATGTTGGTGTCCATGCTTGGACGACATGCCCTGGTGGGAGGTGATCGACCTCTTGCTCCTGCATGGCTTGATGCAGATTGGCATCAAAAGGCTCATGGGTAGGGTCTTGTTTGGTGATGCCATGCCGCTCCAAAATGGAGAGGAAGGCACGCTCTGTCCCCTCAAACCCTTCACGCAGGCGGGTGATGAGTCCATCTTCGCCTTCTTCATGCGGGGGTAAAGCAGAGAGGCCTCGTTGAAGGTTCTCGGCAGCCTCTACAACATCGCGCGCAAATTTCTGCACCGAGTAATGACGGGCATCCTCAAGTTCACGTTTATGGCGGGTGCGAAGATTCTGGTTTTCCGCTTCCGAGCGTTTCCAGCGGTCTTCCATCTCGGCCAATTTCTCTTCTAATGCGGCGATGCGTTCTTCGGCAGTACCCTCCTGCCCTTGCGTGTGGCCCTCATCTGCTGGGGCTTCATGCGGGGTGGGGTTAGGTTGTTCTGTATCGGTATGAGATGTTTGTTCTGTCATATCGTGACCCTATTCGCGTCTTATGGGATAGCGAGCCTGCTTTATATGGCAGAGACCATCATCGCACGCTAGTCTCCTGAGATTTTGAATGTCGTGGCTTTGCACGTCTTTTGCAAGGCCTTGGGCTGGGGGGAGGTGATTTCGTACAATATCGATAAGAGATAATAGCTGCATCGATAGATATGAGGAAAAAGGTTCTGTGCGGCATTCATAGGTTAATGAAAAGTAAAATAGAGGTACAATAACTTACATAGACCATATTATTAGGTATTTAAAAATTATGAATTTTTGGTGTATAAATTATGACCGGATATGGATTTTAGATATATCCGTCAGTTTTGAAATTATATTGTGCCATAGGGGCGAGATTCTCGGTTGTTTCTAGCTCCGTGGTTAATGGTAGGAGTTCCCATGGTGAAGAGTTCCTTCCCTGGTGTTTATAAACCTTTTGGGGAAGAAACATGTGGCGGCGGTGGGCAGAAGGCCCCCATCATCGCCCTTGTAGATGATGATCGTAATATTCTAGCCTCTGTGCAGATGACATTGGAGGCTGAGGGATTTACCGTCCATACCTATACGGATGGGGAAAGTGCCTTACAGGGTATTTTATCGCGTGCGGCGTCTTTGGCCGTGTTGGATGTTAAAATGCCGCGTATGGATGGGATGGAGCTTTTACGCCGTCTACGGATGCGCTCGAGCAGTTTGCCCGTTATTTTTCTGACCTCCAAAGATGAAGAATTAGACCAGTTGATGGGCTTACGGCTTGGAGCGGATGATTACATCACTAAGCCTTTTTCTGTTCGTTTGTTAGTTGAGCGTATTCGGGCTTTGCTACGGCGGCATGAGATAAGCCAAACCGGATTGGATGGTGAAGGCTCAGGGCGTAATGAAATCATCGTTCGTGGGGGGTTATCGCTTGATGAGGCGCGCCATCAATGTATGTGGAGTGGGCAGGATGTTGCCTTAACCGTGACGGAGTTTTTGCTCGTTAAGGCCCTTGTATTAAGGCCGGGGATGGTGAAATCGCGCGACCAGCTTATCGATGCGGCTTATGGCGATAGTATTTATGTTGATGACCGCACAATCGATAGTCACATTAAGCGGGTCCGCAAAAAGTTCCGCCATATAGATGACAGCTTTAACCATATCGAAACCCTTTATGGTGTTGGATATCGGTATCGGGAGTAATACAGCAAAGGTTGAGTACGTGATGGCGGGATTAGAGGCGGCGCGGCGATGGATGGCGCATATGTGGCTTGCATCGCGTTTGCCTAAATTGCGGCGGTGGGTGTCCCCACTTACAAGCCGTCTCTTGCTGGTTAATTTCTTACCCTTACTTTTTATGGGGGGGATGCTGCTCTCCATCAATGCGGTACGCAATACGCTATTGGAGGATAGTATTGAGGCCCTGCGCGAACAGGCGCGGATTTATGTCTCGGTCCTACGGCACGCACAATGTGATGATGTATCGTCCGGTAAGCAGTTGGATGTAACAAAAGCTCATGCTCTTTTAGAGGGCATGGTGCGGTTTAGCCGCAATGCAGAAGCCCGCCTTTATGCACCGAATGGCCATATTCTAACAGAAAGCCAAAAGCAGTCCTCCCCGATTGGAGGGGTAAGCTGGCAGCCGAATGTCAGTATGGCTGATAAGCTTTATACATGGGTTTTAGCGTTAATCCCGTTACATACGAAGGAAGGGCCGGTCCCATTAGATAATTCAACAACATCTCAAAACTTTGGCAATGAGACAGGCGATGGGGTTTTAATCAGTTCGCCGTTAGACATTCCACCTTATATACGTCTGACAGATGCTCATGAGCTTGTCATGACGGTTGTAGAGCCTGTCCTCATAGAGGGGCAGACGGTGGGTGTCCTTCAATTAACGCGCTTTAATGCGGATATTGATCGCTCTTTGATGAAGGTGCGGTGGGTTATTATCGTGATGATGTTGCTGAGCATGGGTGCGGCGGTTTTGCTCTCATGGTATCTTGCGATGACCCTCGCTATTCCTTTGCGGCGGCTTGTGGTGCGCTCTCGTGATATGCGCGAGCCGGGGGCGGGGCATATAGATAGCATGCCCTATACATTACTACGCCGCCGCGATGAGATAGGTGAGCTTGCGCGCGCTTTGCGGGAGAGTGCCTTGGCCTTATGGGCACGTATGGATGATGTGGAGCGTTTTGCTGCAGAAGTTAGTCATGAATTGAAGAATCCACTCTCTTCCATCCGTTCCGCTTTAGATACGTTACCGCGGATTACGAATATGCAGGCGCGGGACCGTCTTTTATCTATCCTCGGGGGCGATGTGCGGCGGTTAGAGCGGTTAATCTCTGATATTTCCTTTGCTAGCCGTGTGGAAGGGGAGTTGCAGCGGGAAGACAGGGTTATTGTAAATCTTGTTGAGTTATTAGAACAATTTGTTGATGTTCATGAGACTGTTCGTGAGGAAGGCGGGCCACATTTAGTCCTCATCGTGCCAGAGGGGCAGCGTATCATTTGTGTGCAAGTGGTGCGGGATCGCTTAATGCAGGTCTTCCATAATCTGATAGGTAATGCTGTATCCTTTTCTCCGGCAGAGGGAACAATACGGCTTGTGATTCGCCCTGTTATTGGGCCGCCTCAGTTAGAGGAGGACGGCTTCATCACCCCCGGTAGTCCAGCTGTAGAAATCGCTGTTGAGGATGAAGGCCCCGGTATCCCCCCAGCAAAACTTGATAGTATTTTCGACCGATTCTATTCAGAGCGTCCAGCGGGGGAGCATTTCGGGGGACATTCTGGGTTAGGGCTTGCCATTAGTCGGCAAATTATTGTGGCGTTTGATGGTGCCCTTTATGCCGAAAATTGTGAGCGTGTGGATGAGGAGAGCGGGGAGAGGCATATTTGTGGGGCCCGCTTCGTGATTCGCCTGCCTTTGCTTACCTGCTTTAGGCAGAACTACTCTATGCGCCAAGGGGGGGAGTGTTTCTTGCCTGTTGGAGAGTGTGTTATGCTGCGTAAAGGGGTTTAGTTTTACCATTTAAGCGCGGGATAGAGAGCTATGGGTATCAGGGCGAAGGAACACTCTGCGCAGCATATTGTGTTGGTAACTGGCCTCTCTGGTGCTGGTAAAGCCTCCACTTTGCGGATGTTGGAAGACCTTGATTATGAGGTCGTGGATAATCCTCCGCTTGATTTATTTGAGGCCCTAGTTAGCCGGGCAGGCCAACGCTTGGCTATTGGGCTTGATGTCCGCAGCCGTGGCTTTGAGGCGCATCGTGTGGCGGATTTCTTAACCCGCACGCGGCGTCATCAGGATTGTGCGGTCCAGTTGCTGTTTGTGACAGCGGATTATGATGTGCTGTTGCGCCGCTTCACAGCGACAAGGCGGCGGCACCCTCTAGCTGGTGATGGGGGTGTGCGTCCCGCCTTGGAGTTAGAGGCCGAGATGCTGTCACCCCTACGGGCTATGGCGGACCTAGTGATTGATACGAGCGACCTCCCCGTGCCGGATTTGCGCCAGATGATAAATGCTCGCTTTAGTGCGGGGGTTGAGGCGATGTTGTCGGTTACGTTGATGTCTTTTGCATATCCGGCGGGCCTCCCACGGGAGGCAGACCTCGTTCTTGACGCCCGCTTTTTGCGGAATCCTCATTATGATGAGACGTTGCGCCCTCATACAGGGTTAGAAAAGCCCGTGGCGGATTATGTCAAAGCGGATTCCTTTTATCAGCAATTCTACGCTCATGTTTTGGGGCTAATACGCACAGTCTTGCCGCGCTTTGCCGCAGAGGGGAAGAAATACGTTACCATTGCCGTGGGCTGCAGCGGCGGGCGGCATCGTTCTGTCACATTGATTGAAGCCCTCGCGCGGGATTTAGCAGAAGACCCCATGATTGATGAGCTGCGCACAGCTGTTATGGTGGTCCATCGGGAATTAGCGCGTGAGGGGTTGGCCTCATGGCGTTGGGCTTTTTTGCCAGATGATGCATCATGAAGGGACGAAGCGTCATACCGCCGCATGTTGAGACGCCTTTTCCCGCTTATGTTACAGCGCGTTTGGAGGAGGTTGCACAATGGTGCCACCAACAGGGCCAGCGTCTCACACCAACAAGACGCCTTGTTTTGGGGCTTATTTTGGCAGAGGAGCGGCCATTAGGGGCTTATGATATACTCTCTTTATTGCGGGAGCATCACCCCAAGGCCGTACCGCCGACCGTTTATCGGGCGTTGGAGTTTCTTCTTGAGCAAGGGCTTATCCATCGCATTGAACGCTTGAGTGCCTTTGTAGGCTGTCATCATCGTTTAGCATGCCATGCGGATTGTAAATCGCATAGAGCGTGGGGTGTGCATCGCGCTCAGTTTCTTATCTGCCGCCATTGCGGGCGTGTGCAAGAGCTAGAGCAGGATGTCGTTGCGGCTGTTCTGCTGCAATCGGCCCGCGGGCAGGGCTTTCATGCAGAAGCGGCAACAGTGGAGATTGAAGGGACCTGTGCTGAATGTGCGGAAAAGAAAGTGGATAAACATGATATGATAAAGCATTAGGGTAAATTATAGTTTATGCTATCGCATGATTCTGATGCAAAATGCCCCTGAGATAGGAGAGGCTTGAGATTATGAACGAGACAGTTGAGTCCCCGCATTCGACTATTGACCCAACAGCTAGGCGACGTGTGTTGCTAGTCTGTATCCTTGCCTCCCTTGCCGGGTTGATGTGCGGGATGGATATTGGTGTCATCTCTGGTGTGTTGCGTCCTTTTGGGCAGCAGTTCCATGCCACAACGGTGGAGTTGGAATGGGTTGTCGGGGGGATGCTGGTTGGGGCGACCATTGGTGCGCTGACAGGCAGCAAGATAACATCATGCTTAGGCCGGAAGTTTACGCTAACAGTCGCTGCGGCAGCATTCTCGATTGGGGCGATTGGCTGTGCCACATCGCAATCAGTCGCGATGATGATTGCATGCCGTTTGATTGTCGGCTTCGGGATGGGCCTGTCAGATTTTGCAACACCGCTTTATCTCTCAGAGGTCTCACGCACAGAGCAGCGCGGGGCGATGGGTTCACTTTACCAGCTGCTTAAGACGATGGGCATTTTCTTAGCCTTCTTCTCTAATAGCTGGTTTGCCCCTTCTGGTGCATGGCGGTCTATGATGACGGTGGAGGCTATCCCGGCTGTTATTTTCTTACTTATCTTCCTGTTCCTCCCCCAAAGCCCACGCTGGTTGATGATTCAGGGGCGGAAGGAAGAAGCTTTGGAGACCATGACGCGTCTGCGTGATGGGCCTGCACAGGCACATAAGGAGCTGGCAGCCATCAGCGAGCAGCTGAAAACCAAGGAAGAAGGGTGGAAGCTCTTTAAGACGAATGGCAATTATCGCCGCTCTGTAGGGTTGGGGATGTTGTTGCAGATTATGCAGCAATTTGCCGGTATTAACATTATCATGTACTACGCCCCTCGCATTTTGGAGGCTGCCCATTTTGGCCTTTCTGCTCAGATGTGGTGTACAGCCCTTATCGGCCTTGTGAATGTGCTGATGACCTTTGTCGCTGTTGGATATTCCGATAAATGGGGTCGTAAGCCTATCCTTTATGCCGGTTATGGCATCATGGCTGCGAGCATGGCGATTTTGGCCTTCCTTCTCTCGATTGGGACGACAACTCTGCCCCAGCAGCTTCTTGCCTTGGCGATGATCATCATCTTCGTTGGTGGGTTTGCGATGTCTGCTGGGCCGCTTATGTGGGTTATTTGTGCAGAGATTCAGCCAGCAGAAGGCCGTAACTTGGGGATTTCCATCTCCACAGGGACGAACATGCTCAGCAACCTCCTTATCGGTACAACCTTCCTGAGTGTGATGGAGGCTATCGGCAGTGCAAATACCTTCTGGCTTTTTGCGATATTAAACGCTGTTGGTGTGGTTCTGCTCTATCTCTTTGTGCCAGAGACAAAGGATGTCCCGCTGGATGTTATTGAGAAAGACCTGATGAGCGGCGTAAAATTGCGCGACCTTGGTCATCGGAAAGATTGACCTTAGTGTGAGGGTGGGGGCGTTCTAGAGTAGAGGCCCCCATTTAGGTTCATTTATCTTTATTGTAGAGAGGGTATACTTCGCACATGGTAGATGATGTTGACCCCCGCGTAGTTCCTCCCGGTATGAGTGATGAGGATGAAGATACTTCATTCTTTGACCCAACAAAGTTTAAGATTTTAGTCATTGGCGTTGTTGCCGCTTTGGCTGGGTTGATGTCTGGTATTGATATTGGTGTGGTGTCTGGTGCGTTAGACTTCTTCTCGCGGGAGTTTCACCCCTCTACGATGGCCCTTTCTTGGGTTGTGAGTGCTATGATGGCCGGGGCGGCGATCGGCTCTGTTAGTGCGAGTACCCTTGCCCATAAGATTGGCCGTAAACGGGCGTTAATCTGTGGTGCGTCTGTGTTTGTGATCGGTGCGGTAGGCTGTGCGATTAGCTGGTCTATCTCATCGATGATTTGCTTTCGTGTTGTGATGGGCTATGCGGTGGGGCTTTCGGCTTTTACAGCACCGCTTTACCTCTCCGAGATTGCCAGTGAGGACACGCGCGGGGCGATGATTTCTACCTACCAGCTGATGCTTACGGTGGGGATTTTCATCGCCTTTTTGGCTGATACATTCTTCTCTTATCGGGGGAATTGGCGCGGGATGTTCTGGTTTGCTTCAGCTCCTGCGGTGCTGTTCTTTGTTGGGGTGCTGTTTTTGCCCTATAGCCCGCATTGGCTGGTGATGAAGGGACGCCATAAAGAAGCACGCCGTATCCTGCTGGATTTGCGTAATGACCCGCTAGAAGCGGCTAAAGAGATTCAGGCCATTCGCGCGCAATTAGAGACAAAGCAAGAGGGCTTCTCTCTATTGAAGCGGAACAAGAACTTCCGCCGGTCTGTGCTGCTGGGGATTGTCTTGCAGGCTATGCAGCAATTAGCGGGCATTAATATCGTGATGTTCTACGCGCCGAAGATTCTCCATGCGGCGCATTTCGATACCCATTCGCAGGTTTGGTGTACGGCCATTATTGGGCTGGTGAATATGCTGGCGACCTTTGTGGCTGTAGGGTTGGTGGACCGCTGGGGGCGTAAGCCGATTCTATATGTTGGTTTTGCGGTGATGGCTCTGGCTATGGGCGCATTAGCGGGCTTGTTGAATGAGGGTATGACCGAGCAAGCCTCCCAAATGATGGCGGTGTTTGTGTTGATGATCTTCTGCGCAGGCCATGCCATGTCCGCTGGGCCATTAATGTGGGTGCTATGTGCGGAGATTCAGCCCATCCAAGGGCGGGATTTTGGGATGTCCATCTCTACCCTGACGAACTGGCTGGCCAATATGGGCGTGAGTGTCAGCTTCCTCCCTTTGATGGAGTTTTTCGGCGCGGCAGGGACGTTCTGGCTCCTTGCGGTGCTGAACTTCCTCTTTATTGGGCTGACCTACCTTTATGTCCCAGAGACAAAAGGCATGTCCCTTGCGAAGATTGAGGAGCGGCTGATGAGCGGTGTGAGGCTGCGTAATCTGGGCCGCTAAAGCGTCTTTTTAGAGTGCTACAAAAAAGGCTCCCCAAGAGAGGGAGCCTTTTTTATGGGTAAACAGAGTTTGTGTCTCTTATAGTATGAAGGGCGCAAAGGGGCCTAGATAGCTTCGTAGAGTCCGGGCTTCGGCTTCGTCCAGATGCGCTGCGAGTAGTGGCAGCAACCATGTTGTTATATGGCGGTCCAACGCCGTGAGGAGGGAAATATCCTCCAAGGTCAGGGCGGGGGCTGTAAGGAGCATCTCTGCAAGGTTTAAAGCAGGGAAGGTAAGCCAAGATTGCCCCGTGGGTAGAGTTGGCTGAGGGATAGCGGTAAAACATTCCCACATATCCGCTTTAAGACGGTTGGTGGTTAGAGGCTCTTTAGGGGGAGCGGAAAGGAAATAACCGCGTCGGGAGAACCCCCCTTTCTGGCGCAGCACAATCGCTTTTTGCTCCATAATTGGCAGCAGGTCATAACGGGGCAGCCCGCCTAGTCGTCCATCGCCAAGGAGGGCAAAATCCACAATTTTATGATTTTGGTCTAAAGCAAAGAGGAAGGCCGCTGTAGGGACGCGGCGGCTTTGGAGCATAAAAAGGCCAACGCCATTTTTATGCTGCTCTAGCTCTTGAGCCTCCACATCCTGAATCAGGCCCTCTTTAAGGCCGAGATGGCGTTCCTCTTTGGGGTAAAGAGCAAAAATAGTGAAGGAGGAGGGATTCTGGGTGGAGGATGGGGGAAGATGCTTTGTTAAGGGAGGATGGCGGCGGTGGAGTTGCTCCAACGCGCTGACAGCCCCGGAGGTAATAACAGGCCGTACCCAATTTAAAAGGGAGGCTGTGACGGCACGAGGCGAGTGGTCTTCCAGCTCATTCCATTGGGAGAAATTAACATCTGCTAGGTTAAGGTGAATATCCTTGCGGTTGCGTGTACGCTCAACAAATTGCTCCACACTACGGTTTTGAAAATGCCTTAAAAAGGCAACAGACCAATCCGCTTGCTCTGCTGTGATGCCTTGCGCCTCGGCCGACCATGTGACGGGCTTGCCGCTTGCGGTAACATATTGTCCTTTTTTGAGGGGGAAGTAATGAACATTCACCCAGCTTTTTTGGTCCCAATAAGACGGGCGGATGAAGCATTTCACATGCCGGTTTATGGCTTCCTCAACCATGCTATGTTGGATGAAGCTGTGGGAGGGCGGTAAAGTAGGGGCCGTGATATGGCCATTATGACCATAAACACGCCAATGCAGAGCCACCGCACCGACATCCGTCCCCATCGTAGCGAGGAAGTCAGGTAAGGTTTCGTGTTCGCATAGGGTGAGATATTCATCTGTATCAAACAGGCCCACCCAGTCGAATTGCCCCTTCACGGCATTGAGCGCATCGCAATAGACTTGCTGTTGCCGTTTAAGGTGGCTTTGCTCTGTGAGGTCTAAACTATGCTCACGAATGTGAAAAAGACGAATATCCCAATGCACACAAGCAGCGCGGATAAGAGCGCGGGTGCCATCATCTGAATCGTCATCAAAGAGGATGAAGCTATTAATGCCTAAGCGGGCATGCCAGCCAAGCCAGTATAGGATGTCATGGGCTTCATTCTTGATGATGCCGACCAGAGCAAGTTTCATAAGATGGTCCGTGGTCCTATGGTAATTCGTCAGGAGTGTTTAGCGTGGTAGAGAGGCAAGGCTGCGAATACCATCGCGGCTCATTTCTTGCAAAAGCTCCTGCTTTAAACGTGTGAGCGCAGCAGGCCCTTCATAAATAAAGGCGGTATAGATTTGGACAAGATTAGCCCCCATTTTGAGGCGGTCTAAGATGTCACGCCCGCTCTCAATACCGCCAGATGATATGAGGCAGAGCCGCCCTTTATTCAAGTCAGCGACCAGTTTTAGCACATCGCGCGCCCGGGTAGCGAGCGGTGCGCCAGAGAGGCCGCCTGTCTCTGTACGGTGGGAGCTTGTTAAGCTCTTGGGGCGGGCGAGAGTCGTGTTGGTGAGGATGAGGCCATCCGCTCTACCATCAATCGCCGCTTGGAGGATGGGACCGTAAGCCTCGTCCTCAAGGTCGGGTGCGAGTTTGATGAGCAAAGGTGGCCGGTCTGGATGGGCCGTTTGGATGGCTTTTAACAGGCGGGAGAGCATGTCCACCTCTTGGAGGTCACGCAAACCCGGCGTGTTGGGGGAGGAAAGATTGATTGTAATATAATCGGCGTAGGATTTTACCCTGCCAACAAGGGCGGGATAGTCCGTTAAGGGGTCGGCCCCCGTTTTGTTAATGCCTAGATTAATGCCTAGAGGTACGCCAGCCGCTTGGACGTGGCCTTCTTTATTGGGGCGGAATAGCGGTGTGAGATTTTGGCAGAAGCGATCAATCCCGCAGCTATTAAAGCCCATGCGGTTGATGATGGCATGGTCATTAATTAAGCGGAAGAGGCGTGGTTTGGGGTTGCCGGGCTGGGGGCGGGGGGTAACGGTCCCTGTTTCAATATAACCGAAGCCCAATTTTGCGAGGCCTCTTACAGCGCGGGCATTTTTATCAAACCCCGCGGCAAGGCCAATGGGGTTGGGGAAGGTTAGGCCCAAAGCGTGCGTCTTTAGGGCGGAGTGGTCGGCTTTGCCACGGCCTGCTAAGCCGTATGCAATGCTGTGGATGGCGATTTCATGAGCCGTTTCGGGGTCGAGGCGGCGTAGGAGCTGTGTGGCGATTTGTCCGAGGTCCAGCATTCTCTTTCCCCTTCATATCAATGGTCTTGGCTGTTTCAGACCTCATAGCGAGGGTTTGTCAAGTAGTTTCACGCCATTCATGCCGTGTGATGATGATAGTTTAATGATATTCGTGGACGCAATAAAGTGATGAAGCGGCTCATCAGAGAGGAAAACGCATGAGTTGGGATGAATTATATTTAGAGACATGCTGCCGCTCAGCCTTGCATAGGGTGGTGTTAAGCGGCGCAACGGGGCGGCCTGTTGGCCCCCCGCCGGAGGGGAAGATGCCGGACTTCCGCGCCCCGTTAAAGGACCGTGCATGCTTAGAGCGTCTTGCAAAAAAGGGGTTTACCCAGCAACGAGAGGATGGCCGGTTTGAGGTCACTGCGGCGGGACGACAACGCCATGAGCGGGAGATTCTGGCTATGCGGCGGGTACGTCATCGTAGAGGTGGTGGAGGGGCAGGGTAGGCCCTTGTTTGCTCTTTAGCGGGGAGAGCGGTAAAATCCCCCTCATGCCCTTTATAAAAACCCGTAGGTCTTAACGAGCGATGCCCACCCCGATTCCTTTGCCTCCTATCACATTAGGGCCGGATTGCGTGATTGAGGACCCTGTCATCCTCGCGCCTATGTCTGGTGTGACGGACCTTCCTTTCCGCCGCTTAACACGCGAGCTAGGGGCGGGGTTGGTGATTTCGGAGATGATTGCCTCTTGGGCCATGGTGCGGGAGAATGAACGTACATTGAGTATGGCGCGTAGTGCTGGGGCTGGCGGGATTAATGCCGTACAGCTTGCAGGCTGTGACCCTCAAGCTATGGGTGAGGCTGCTAAAATCGCCGTGGCAGGTGGGGCGGATGTGGTGGATATTAATTTCGGCTGCCCGGTTAAGAAGGTGGCGATCGGGCAGATGGCAGGCTCCTCCCTCATGCGGGATGAGGCATTAGCCGCGCGACTTTTGGAGGCGACCGTTAAGGCAGTAAATGTCCCTGTGACGTTGAAGATGCGTATGGGGTGGGACCATGCCAGCCTTAATGCGCCTCAGTTGGCGCGGATTGCGGAGGATGTGGGCATCCGTATGATTACCGTCCATGGGCGGACACGGCAGATGTTCTATAATGGTCATGCTGATTGGCGATTTGTGCGGACGGTAAAAGAGGCCGTAAAGCTACCTGTGATTGTAAATGGGGATATTGTCAGCATGGCTTCAGCCCGTCAGGCTTTGGCGGAATCAGGGGCGGATGGCGTGATGGTAGGGCGGGGCTGTTACGGGCGGCCTTGGTTTTTAGCACAGCTTGTACAATCCTTGCGCAGTGGGGTGGATGTGCCAGACCCTGACCTCGCCACCGAGAGAGATATTGTCCTAAAGCATTATCATATGATGATGGAGTATTTTGGAGAGCGTCCCGGCCTGCGTCTCGCTCGTAAGCATGTATCTTGGTATTCGGCAGGGTTGCCGGGGTCTGCGGCTTTTCGTGCGGAGGTAAACCGGCTGGATGATCCGGGTGCTGTCATCGCGTTGCTTACGCGTTTTTATGATGAGGCGATCGCCGCAGGCATTGTAAGGGACCGAGAAGCCGCCCTTGCTCGGCATGCCGCATAATGGCAGAGCGTACTGCCCGCGAGGCCCGTGCGATGCGGCCTTTATTCCTCCACGGGGCTAGCGCGCGGGAGCGGCTGGATATTGCCCAGCAGATTCATGTTCACAGCCCTTGCGCGCATGGGGCATTTGTGGTGGCGGGCCTAACAGGCGTGCCACGGGCTTTGCGGGAGGAGCGTCTCTTTGGCACGGCAGGGAATGGCTGGTTAGAGCAAGCTCAAGGAGGCACGCTCTTAATTGATGAGCTGGATTGCCTCTCCCCCCAGATGCAGCATCGCTTTGCGCTGTTTTTAGCCGGGCGGACTCATGTGAGGCGGGAGGAGCGCGTACGGATTATTGTGGCGAGCTGCCATGACCATGCGACTTTGTTGCGTCATGGGGGGCTGGAGGACGGCTTGCGGCATTGGCTAGCCTCCTTACCGGTGGAGCAATGTTTAGGCCCGGAGCGTTTGCAAGCTGTGGGTAGTTTAGCGGCGGCCTCTAAAGGCGGTTTGGCGGCGATGTTTGAGCCTGTGATGCGGAGCTACGTGCGTGCAGGGTTAGAGGCAGGGAGTTGTAACCTCCATAATAGTGTGGTGGGCGCGGTAGAGAAGCCTCTTATTATGATGGTCTTGCAGCATACGGGGGGTAATCAGCTTAAAGCCGCTGCTTTATTAGGGTTGAATCGGAACACATTGCGCAAGCGGATTCAGGAGCTTCAGATTACGATTCCCCGTCCGCCAGGGGCGCGGTAGGAGAGCGCGTGATGAGGCGGTTCTTTTCTGGGAAAATGAGGGCCTCCCTCTGGCGGCTTACCAGCCCTAACGGTATGGTGGTGCTGACGGTTGTGGCGTTGGTACTGACCTTTGTGACCTTCATCGTCTTAGCTGGGGGTGTGTCTCTCGCGCGTGTGCCGCGGGCCCAAGCTTTGCTTTTTCTGCTCGATTTCATCACAATTATGCTCATTGGGGCGGCGGCAGTGCGGCAAATTGGCCGGATGTTGGCCGAGCGGCGCATGGGCCAAGCAGGTGCGCGGCTGCATACCCAGCTGGTTATGCTCTTTGGTGTTGTGGCTGTAGCCCCTGCTTTGATGGTCGGGGTATTGTCTGCGCTATTCTTCCATTACGGGGTGGAGATTTGGTTCTCCAATCGGGTGAATAATGCGTTGAGTGAGGCACGCTCTGTCGCGGCGGGGTATTTGCGGGAACATAATGAGAATACACGGACAGAAGCCTTCGCTTTAGCTAATACGCTGCTGACGGTTCAGAATGATGAAATGTTCACCCATGGGACGGATTTGTTCCATGATCATTCCCGCTTACAAGCGTTGTTAGAAGATGAGGTGACCGAGCGCGGGTTGAATGATGCGATTATCTTTAACCCGCTGACTTATAAAATCATCGCCACTGGGGGATTGCTGGCCATTCGGGCGGAGGACCCGCAAAAGGAGCTTCCTCCACGCTCTGTTGCGGCTATGGCGCGGACGGGTGAGGTCGTGCTGCTGGACCAACCAGAGGCAAAACTGGTCCGCGGGGTCGTCTCGCTGGGGGGTAATTCTGGCTTGATGCTCGTCATTACCCGCCCGGTGGACCCTGAGATTCTTCATCATATGACACGGACAAATGCGCTGGTGCAGGATTATCAGCGCATGCTCAATAATCGTGGGAAGGCGCAGCTTGTCCTTATTGTGATTTTGGCTCTTATGGGGCTGCTGGTGTTAGCGGTGGGGATGTTAAGTGGCCTCTCCCAAGCTAATCGCATTACACGGCCGCTTAGCCAGTTAATCCGCGCGGCACAGCGTATCTCACGGGGGGATTTAACAGCGCGTGTTCCCGTGGAGGGTAAGGGGAATCGGGAAGATGAGTTGATGGCACTCTCTCGGGCGTTTAACCTCATGGCCAGCCAGCTTGCTGACCAACGCTCTGAACTCATGCTGGCTTATGACCAAATTGATGAACGCCGCCGTTTTACCGAGACAGTCCTTGCCGGTGTGTCTGCTGGGGTGATTGGCTTAGACCATAATCAGCTTGTTGAGCTGCCTAACCGGGCAGCGTCTTTTATTCTTCAGCGGGATATGGAGCAAGCAAAGGGGCGGCCCTTAGTGGCCTTCGTGCCAGAGTTTGCCGCTTTGCTGCAAGCGGTGAAGGAGCAGCCTGATAAAGAGCATGGCGCGGAGATTCAAATTGATGCTGAACATGCTCATGCCCCCGGTGGCCCGGGGAGTGGTGGCGGGGCTGGGGCAGGGCGGACCTTGCTTGTTTGTGCTGTGGCGGACCAAAATGATCATGCAGGGTCAACGGGTTATGTTGTCACGTTTGATGATATTACCCTCCTCCAAGTCGCGCAGCGTAAAGCCGCATGGGCGGATGTGGCACGCCGTATTGCTCATGAGATTAAAAATCCACTCACGCCGATTCAATTAGCGGCAGAGCGATTGCGGCGGCGTTTTCATAAAGAAATTACCAGCGACCCGGAGATTTATGACCGTCTCATCAGCACGATTGTGCGGCAGGTGGGGGATATAGGGCGCATGGTGGATGAGTTTTCCTCCTTTGCGCGGATGCCCCAGCTGGAAATGGCCGAGCATGACCTCGTCCGGCTTTGCCGGGAGACGTTGTTCCTCCAGCAAAATGCCCATCCCGAAATTGCTTATCAGTTGGATATGCCAGAGGGAGGGGCGGTTATTGTACGGTGTGACCATCGTTTAATTAGTCAGTCTCTTATCAATCTGTTACAAAATGCAGCAGATGCTATCCTCATGACCAAGCGGCAGGTTGGGGAAGGGCACCCTGTTATCGGGACGATTATCCTGCGCTTGACGCAAGAGGAGGGAGTGGCAATCATAAGCGTTGCAGATAATGGCGTGGGTCTGCCTGCTGGGGAGCATCAACGCCTTACCGAGCCTTATGTAACCCATAAGGAGAAGGGGACGGGGTTGGGGCTGGCCATCGTTCATCGTGCGATGGAGGCTCATCACGGTCAGGTGCGGTTACGCCCGTTGACAGAGCAGGAATGTCAGATGTTCGTTGGGGCTCTTGAGGCAGGACAAGAGGCAACAGGGACGTTGGTCGCATTGCATATCCCTTTGATGGATAAAGACCTTGCAGGAGATGGCGAAAGCAGAGCATGAAGGTAAGTCATGGAGCATGAGATTCTGATTGTTGATGATGAGCCGGATATCCGCTTTCTCTTAGCTGGGATTTTGGAGGATGACGGCTATCTAACCCGTGAAGCGGCGAATTCTGATGAAGCGATTCGTCTCTTTAGGGAGAGCCGTCCCTCGCTCGTCATTTTGGATATTTGGCTGCAAAACTCGCAGCTTGATGGTATGGCCCTTTTAAAGCTCTTTAAGGAGCAACGTCCTGATGTGCCCGTGATTATGATCTCTGGCCATGGGACGATTGAGACCGCCGTCTCCAGCCTTCATCATGGGGCTTATGATTTTTTAGAGAAGCCATTTCAGACGGATCGGCTATTGGTCATTGTGCGCCGTGCGTTAGAGGCAGCACGGTTGCGAAAGGAAAATGCCGAGCTACGTTTGCGGGCAGGTGAGCAAGGGACATTGATGGGCGATAGCGCGCTGATTAATGCTTTGCGTGGGCAAATTAGCCGTGTGGCCCCTACAAACTCACGCGTGTTGATTTCCGGCCCGGCTGGGGCAGGGAAGGAAGTGGTCGCGCGGATGATTCATGCGCAATCTAAACGCGCAGAAGGTCCTTTCGTGGTGTTGAATTGCGCGGCTCTTGCGCCTGATCATTTTGAGGAAGAACTTTTTGGGGTGGAAGGGAGTGAGGGCAAACCCGGCCGCCCCGGCTTGTTAGAGCGCGCCCATAAAGGCACGCTCTTGTTGGATGAAGTCGCAGATATGCCGCTGGAGATTCAGGGCAAAATTGTGCGCGCTTTGCAGATTAATACCTTCGAGCGTCTCGGTGGGACGCATAGTATGAAGGTGGATGTCCGCGTTTTAGCGGCAACAAGCCGGGATTTGCAGGCAGAGATTACAACACGGCATTTCCGGGAGGATTTATATTACCGCCTCGCTGTTGTGCCGTTGCAGGTCCCCTCTTTGGCGGAGCGGCCAGAGGATATCCCCATGCTGGCCCAATATTTTTTGGAAAGTTGCGCACGCTCCTCTGGCTTGCCTGTGCGGACATTGTCGGTCGATGCGTTGGCGTGTCTGCAAACTTACGATTGGCCGGGCAATATTCGTGAGCTGCGTAATTTGATGGAGCGTATGCTCATTATGCTTCCCGCTGGGGAGGGGGAGCAGTCCAACATCATCCGGGCGGAGATGTTGCCTGATATTGTGCGTGAGGGGGCCCCCTCTATGACATGCCTTACTGCGGAGGCCGATGTGATGAGCCTGCCCCTGCGTGAGGCGCGGGACCATTTTGAGACGCAATATCTGCAAGTCCAGCTTATGCGTTTTGGTGGTAACATCAGCCGGACAGCGAATTTTGTGTGTATGGAGCGCAGCGCGCTACATCGTAAATTAAAACAACTGGGCGTCACGCAAGAGGATCGCTCTGCTGCTCAATCAGCGCGAAGCGGGCAGGAAGCAAAGTGAAGAAGGACCATATGGTAGAGCCAAAAGGGAGCGATGTGCAGAGGCAGTTTTTGGCCTATGTGCAGCAGCAGGAAGAAGCGGTGACGGTCTTTTTAGTCAATGGGGTGAAGCTACAAGGCGTCATCGTTCAATTTGATGATGAGAGCGTGTTGCTACGCCGGGATGGTCATGTACAGCTCGTCTATAAACATGCGGTGAGCACGATTATGCCTGTTGCTGCTTTACCGGATATGCTGTGAAGCAGCCTTTGCACGATACAGCCCGTAAGCCGACCCTCGCTGCTGTTATCCTTCCCGCAGAGAAGCAGGCTTTTCTTGAAGGGCGCGCGGCTGCGGCACGCCTTGAGGAAGCCGTAGGGCTGGCGGCATCGATTGGGTTAGAGATTGTCCATACGGCGATTTACCCGCTAAGGGCGCGGCGGCCAGCGACCTTGCTGGGGGCAGGGCAGGTGGAGGAACTGACGGAGATTGTCAAAGCAGAATCCGTTGGGGTTGTGGTAGTAGATGCGCGCCTCTCACCTGCGCAGCAACGTAATTTAGAAAAAGCGATGGGCTGTAAGGTCGTGGACCGTACGGGCTTAATCCTTGATATTTTCGGCGCACGGGCTGCCACGCGGGAAGGTGTGTTGCAGGTCGAGCTTGCACATTTGGAGTATCAACGCTCCCGCCTTGTAAGGCTTTGGACGCATTTGGAGCGGCAACGCGGTGGGTTTGGCTTCCTCGGGGGGCCGGGGGAAACGCAGATTGAGGCTGATAGGCGGATGCTGGATGAGCGTTTGGTCAAGCTGCGTAAGGAGCTAGAGCAAGTCCGCCGGACGCGTGGGCTGCACCGTCATGCGCGCCGGAAGGTGCCCTTCCCCGTTGTGGCGTTGGTTGGCTACACGAATGCAGGGAAATCAACCCTTTTTAATAAAATCACAGGGGCGGGTGTGCACGCGCAGGACCAGCTTTTTGCAACGCTAGACCCCACAATGCGCAATCTGACGCTCCCTTCCGGGCGGCGGGTGATTTTATCGGACACGGTGGGGTTTATTAGCGACCTCCCTACGGAGTTGATTGCCGCCTTCCGCGCAACTTTAGAGGAAGTGGCGGAGGCTGATATTATCCTCCATGTCCGCGATGCTGCGCACCCAGATAGTGCTGCCCAACGTGATGATGTGTTGTCCGTACTTAATGATATGGCGGCCGATGGCATGTTGGATGAAGCATGGCCGGAGCGCGTTATCGAGGTCCTCAATAAAGCGGATTTGCTTGGTGGGACAGCCAGTATTCCTGTGCGGGAGGGGAGTGTTGCTGTCTCTGCCCTGACAGGGGAAGGCCTCCCAGACCTTATGGAGGCGATTGATGCCTTCATGACCCGCTCTATGAAGCGTTTTAGCGTATCCATCCCCGTGACAGAGGGAGCCGCTTTAGCGTGGCTCTATGAACATGGGGAGGTGACAGAGCGGCATGATGGGGAGGAGCGTCTCACCCTCATGGTCCGTCTCTTCCCAGCTGACCAGCAGCGTTTTGTGCGGCATTACCCGCATCTCACCCTCCAGCCAGAGGGTTAGAATATGGCGTAAAGAGAGCTGCCTTCAGAGAGTGAAGGCATCCTCGTTAGATTGCTCGGTCAGGATGGCATGTTGGGCGTGATTTAACCCGCAGACAGTGACCTCCTTGCCGTGTTTACGGAACTTCTCGACAATCTTTTCCAAGGCTTGCACGGCGGTAATATCCCAAAAACGGGCATGGGAGAGGTCTAGCGTTACGCGGGGGGCGGAGGTTCCATAATCCATAAAGTCGGCCATGAGGTCAGCTGAGGCGAAGAAGATTTGCCCCTGTATCTGGTAGGTGAGGATGTTATGTTCCTCCATGGCATGGACATGAACAAGCCGTGCTGTATGCCAGGCAAAGAACAAGCCAGAGAGTAAAACACCGACCAACACACCAGCTGCGAGATTATGGGTCAGCACCACCACGATGACGGTGATAATCATCACAAGGCTGGTTAATTTGGGATGATGGAAAATATCCCTTAGGCTCCCCCATGCAAAGGTGCTGATGGAGACCATAATCATGATGGCCACCAAGGCTGCCACAGGTACACGCGCGACCCATGGATGCAGCACAACCATGAGGAGCAATAAGAAGGCCCCTGCGGTGAAGGTAGAAAGCCGGCCCCGTCCGCCATAGCGGAGATTACCCACTGTTTGGCCAATCATCCCACAACCGGCGATTCCACCAAACAACCCGACAAAAATATTGGAGATTCCAAGGCCGGTACATTCTTGTTGGGGTTTCCCATGCGTATCGGTGAGGTCATCTACCACGCTGGCCGTCATGAGGGATTCCAACAACCCCACGGCAGCCACAGCAAGAGCGTAAGGGAATGTGATGGATAATGTTTCCGCCGTGAGGGGGATATGCGGCAGTGTGAAATGCGGCAGGCCAGTCGGCAGGGGGCCGAGGTCCGCAATCGTGCGGACAGGCATAGGATGAATCACGGTGATGAGCGTGAGAATAACAATGCAAATTAGAGGTGAGGGAATGGCTTGGGAGAGGCGCGGCAGCAAGTAAATCACCGCTAGCCCAATGAGAATCAGCATATGAGTTTGCCACCCGACCCCCAGCATTTGAGGCACTTGGGCAGAGAAGATGAGAATCGCCAACGCATTGACAAAGCCCGTGCGGACTTCGCTGGAGACAAACCGCATGAGGGAATGAAGGCGCAGCATGCCAAAAAGGATTTGCAGTCCCCCCGCCATGAGGGTGGCGAGGAGCATGTAATCGACCCCATGAGCATGGACAAGTGGGGCTAAGACCAAGGCAACGGACCCCGCCCCGCCAGAAATCATCCCCGGTCTCCCCCCAAAAATAGCGATGGAGACGGAAATGACAAAGGAGGCAAAGAGCGAGACGGAAGGGGCGACCCCCGCAACATAAGAAAAAGCGATAACTTCGGGAATCAGCGCAAAAGTCCCCACCATCCCAGCGAGGAGTTCTTTAACGGGGCGTTGGGTCCATTGTTGGATGTAATGATTCATAGCCATAGATGCTGTACGTTGTTCCCTATTATTATAACGATATGCCAAGGATTCATGCGGTGATATGTCTCGCAACTATAAGCTGCTGGCTCGGGAGTGTGAAGCCCGCGCCCCCGTTTGGAAGGGGGGCTGTGTCATCTTGCAAAAAAAGATGACAAAAATCTTTGTAAGGGGCTGGACGCGGCAAGCAGGATTTAATAAATATCAGGTCGCTGTGTGGCGGATGTAGCTCAGTTGGTAGAGCGCCGGTTTGTGGTACCGGTGGTCGCGGGTTCAAGTCCCGTCATTCGCCCCAGCCTCTTTCCCTTACAAAATGATGATAGACGCCTCTGTAAGAGCTTAAGGCTTATTGCATCTCCTGCGTTGTGACGCTGAGGATATGTAGCCGGTCGAAGCGGGATTCATCAGTGGCATCGGTCGAGATATGGGCGAGGTCCTCCAAGGAGAGGGGGCCGGTTTTGATAGATAAAGTGCGTCCCTTCGGGCTGAGGAGAAAATCCAACACAGGGGCAAGAATGGGCCGTTGTAAGGCTAACGCGTTAAAGCGTGGGGCAATGGTTTTGTTCGCTTCTGCGGGCGGGGTATTCTCACCACTGCTTTCTCCCTCTGTAGGGGCAGGTGCAGCAGGTTGATGGGTGAAGAGTTTGTAATAAGAGAAGAAATCCGCCCCTTGGATAGAAAGCTCCGTGCTCAGGCACTGGCCTGTATGGAGGAATCGTGCTGCGTTATTATCGGTAAGATGGAGCGGGTTAATCTCTGGAAGGCTCAGCTCCATGGAGAGCAAGGTGGGACTATCGGTGCCAAAAGTGGTCCGTAATTGGAGGCTCTCACGCCATGATCCCATCTCAAGGCGTGAGTTCGCGTTAAGATGATACATAGCGGGCATGCTCACTGAGGGCGCGGTAAGCGATGACGGAGGGGCGAGTCGTGTTGTCAGCCCTTGTAAGTCGGCTTCCGTATGGAGGTTATTTTTCTCATTACGCCGTTCTCCTGTGAGATGAGCGAGATTGATCGTGCGGCGGTGGTCAGCTTGATTAACGATGAGCGACAGCCCTGCAACTTCAATTTTACCCGGTTTTTCCCATAGAGGGGCAGCAGGGTCTTGCCAAAAAACCTCTGCAGGGTCGCTATCGTGATGGGTGGGATGTTTCAGCCATTGAATATAGCCTTGCCGTGCTTCCAAATGTTGGAGAGCAAGATGAGCAGCAAGCGGAGCTTTTGCTTGCGGTGCTGATAAGCCTTGTGAGGGGAGGAGGATTTGCCGCAGAATAGCGGGAATTGCGCCATTTGGCTCGCTAGGGAAGCGGACATCCAGCGTAACATTATCCATTAATGTATGGACGCGGACCCCCTTACCATAACCCTCTACAATAAAATCCTCTGCTGAGAGGGCTTGTATCGTGAAGGGGCGTGGAGGTGTGGGGGTTTGTGGCGTTGTGGGGGGGAGGCTACTTACTTGCAAATGCGTAAGTTCCATATGCTCAAAGCGTAAGGAAGTAATATCTTCTGGCTCGAAGGACATAATCGCCACGAGGGAGTGCATACTATCGGCTTCATCATGGCCTTCATGCAATGTCTCGGCGGAGGAGGGGATGAGCAGATGATGGAAGTTAGCTTGTGTGACTGTGATGTGATGGGTGTGGTTTGTATAGCTTGGGGTTTCTAAGCGGAGGCTAGAGAGGCTTAATGTCCCGTTGGAGAGAAGTTTAGGATAGCCAAAACGGACCCGCTGCGCTTGGAAGGTTGTATCTTTATAATGGAAGGATACGTCATAAAGGGTGATTCCTCCCAATAGGAGGGCTGGGCGAACCTTACGGTAATGAAAGCTGGCCTCTGCGGGCAGAGCGGTACGAAAACGCTCTAACGCATGGGAAAGGCGTACGCCGGCCTCGCGATAGATGCCGAATCCTCCCATAATAATGACAAGGGAGGCCAGACATAGGGAGAGCCATAACCGTTTCATGCAGAAAAACCTTATCCGGGCACGCCATTAACAGGCCGTACAATAGCATTGGTAGGCTTATGGGCAAGCGGGGGGCAGGTAGGAGAGCGAGAAAAAGGGTAAAAGAGGGTCATTATTTTGCGGTAATATAATACCATACACTAAAAAACGGCTATTTTCTGCCCGTCTCTCGCATGGGGATGGAAAAGAAAAAGCTTGACCTTTTCGCTGCTGCTCGCGATAAGGCACCCATCTTAGAACTGTTCTTTGCATCTGGTGCCTTCATTTATAGGGGAGAGCCGTGCTGGGGCGGTCCTTTTTCTGGCACTATTATGGTGTGGTGCCTCAAACAGGAAATGATACGTCATGAAGACTACACTTTCGCTGAAACCCGCGGAGGTGACGAGAAAATGGATCCTGATCGATGCCGAAGGGCTGGTCTTGGGTCGTCTCGCCACCATCATTGCTAACCGCCTGCGTGGTAAGCATAAGCCGCAATACACACCGCATGTTGATTGCGGGGATGCGGTTGTCGTTATTAATGCAGAGAAGATTGCTCTGACAGGCAACAAGGTCGGCCAGAAGCTCTTTCACTATCATACCGGTCATCCCGGTGGGATTAAAGAGCGCAGCATCACTCAGCGTCTTGAAGGGAAAAACCCCGGTCAAGTCGTAGAGAAAGCTGTCGAACGGATGATTTCTCGTGGCCCGCTTCAGCGCGCACAGATGAAGCATCTCTATGTTTATGCGGGTACAGAGCATCCGCATGATGGGCAGAAGCCAGAGGTGCTGGATGTTGCATCCCTGAATCGTAAGAATATCCTGAAACGTCAGTCGTAAGGCCTGTCACTATGTCAGAAACTCAAGAGCGTACCGGCACATTGCAGGACCTCGCCAATGCGGCCCCTGCTGTTGCTAATGCAGCCCCCGTTTATGAAGTTAAGCGCGATAAGCAAGGCCGGTCTTACGCGACAGGCCGCCGTAAGGATGCCGTTGCCCGCGTATGGATTAAGCCTGGTAAGGGTGAGATTGTTGTTAATGGTCGCCCGGTGGCAACATATTTTGCCCGCCCCGTGCTGCGCATGCTCATCAATCAGCCTTTCTTGCTGACGGATCGTGATAATCAGTTTGATGTTTATTGCACTGTGAGCGGTGGTGGTCTGTCTGGGCAGGCTGGGGCTGTTCGTCATGGTATTTCCCGTGCTTTGACTCATTATGAGCCAGAGTTGCGTGGCGTGCTGAAGATGGCTGGCTTTCTGACGCGCGATAGCCGTGTTGTCGAGCGTAAGAAATACGGTAAGGCCAAGGCTCGCCGTTCCTTCCAGTTCTCCAAGCGTTAATTTCCTTCTTACGTGGAGGCTGGCTTGGGCCAGAGAAGAAACCCTCACCTCTTGCAGGTGGGGGTTTTTTTATAATGAGGCTTTTTTCGTCAGGCTGTTTTGAGATATAAAGTTTCAAGAAAATATCTTTAAAAGACATAGTATGTCTTATATCCTATTTTAAACGTTGGTTTTGAGTCGCGCTGGGAAGATTAGGAGAGGTTCCATGGTAGAGTTTACGGTTGAGCAAACAACAACACCGACATCAGCTGAGCAACGGGCCGCTTTAATGGCCGACCCCAAGTTCGGGCGTGTATTTACCGACCATATGGCGGTTATTCGCTATAAAGACGGGCAAGGGTGGTATGATGCCAAAATTATTCCCCGTCAGCCGCTGCAAATCGACCCGGCCTCTACCGTGCTGCATTATGGGCAAGAGATTTTTGAGGGGCTAAAAGCCTATCGTGGTAAAGATGGTGCGGTAAGCTTATTCCGCCCGGAGGCCAATGCAGCACGTTTTGTAGCCTCGGCACGCCGTCTTTCTATGGCGGAATTGCCTGAGGAGCTTTTCCTCGGGGCTATTAAGGCTTTGTTGAAAGTGGATCGGGATTGGGTTCCCGCGGAGGCAGAAAAGAGCCTCTATCTCCGCCCCTTTATGATTTCTAATGAGGTTTTCCTTGGCGTAAAGCGGGCTAATGAATATCTCTTCATCGTGCTGGCAAGCCCAGTGGGGGGCTATTTTAGCGGGAATGGGAGCATCCCTGTTTGGGTATCGGAGCATTATACACGCGCCGCTATAGGGGGTACGGGAGAGGCAAAATGTGGTGGTAATTACGCCTCTAGCTTGCTCCCTCAGCAAGAGGCAAGCGATAATGGCTGTAGCCAAGTGCTGTTCCTTGATGCGAAGGAACGCCGCTTTATTGATGAAATGGGCGGCATGAATGTTATGTTCGTGCGGAAAGATGGCAGCGTGGTGACCCCGCCATTAGGGGGCACGATTCTGCGCGGGATTACACGCGATAGTATCCTCAAGCTGGGCCGTCATATGGGCCTTACGATGGTGGAGGAGCCTTTGGCGATTGAGGATGTCTTTAAGGCTGCGGCCACAGGGGACATTACCGAAGCCTTTGCATGTGGCACGGCTGCCGTTATCTCCCCGATTGGAGAGTTCCGCCGTAAAGCGGGGTCTGTTGCCTTTGGGGATGGCAAGACGGCTGGGCCTGTTACGATGAAGTTGCGCAACGCTCTCTGCGGCTTGCAACGTGGTGAGGAGGCTGACCCATTCGGTTGGGTCCATCCGGTCGCCCTTTAATCTATTTGAGGCTCTAGCTCTTTTTGGCTAGAGCCTCTTTTAGCCTGCGTTGCAGGGTCGCCATGAGTTCTGGGTCTTGAGGCGCGTCAGGCTCGCTTAAATCCCGGTGCATGGCTTGGAGAATGTCAGGCGTGGCGTCTTTTACCGCTAGTCGCCAATAATGTAATGCCGCTTCTGGCTGGCCCATGCTGAGGAGGGCTGTGGCGTAATTATGTTGGCCACGATAATCGCCCCCTTCGGCAGAGAGGCGATACCAATCTAGCGCGGCGGCGGGGTTTGGCGGTGTCTCCCATCCTTCCTCAATAAAGCGGGCAAGGAGGTTCATAGATTTAGCATGACCGCGCAGAGCTGCACGGCGGAAGAAGATGAAGGCGGCTTTGCGGTCTGCCTCCACCCCTAAGCCGCGCATATGGCAAATGCCGAGATTATAAATCCCCCATAAATCCCCAGTTTGGGCAGCTCTCTCGTAATGGCGTACGGCTTCGGTGAGGTCTAAGGGGCAGCCCCACCCAAATTGAGAGCAACGGCCAAGCATATTATGGGCAGGTCCATAATTGGCCGAAGCTGCAACCATAAACCATTCACGGGCTCGTCCTTCATCGCGCGCAACATACCGGCTATTGAGCAAGGCTTTGCCGAGGAGGACTTGCTCTAACACATGGCCTTTGCATGCTTTACGATATATGCGGACTAACTCAGGAGAATAGTCGCTACGTGCTTCGGAAACAGTAACACGGCCAAAAAAGCGACGGATGCGTGCAAGCACCATGGTAAATCCTAATCCTCACACTTTCTCTAGCCGTAGGCCTGATAACGGGGAGGGCGTTAAGGGGGCTATACAGCCCCCTGGTGCGCGCTGCGGGACTTGAACCCGCACGTTCTAAGCGAACTCGAGATTTTAAGTCTCGTGCGTCTACCATTCCGCCAAGCGCGCTCTGGATGGTCCCCTATATCATAGCTAAAAGATTAGCACCATTCTGTGAAAGCCATTTTTCTGCTTTTTTACGTCCAATTTGTCCGTGCGGGGTGTAAGCATCCACTAAGGCCCAGAAATCTGGCCCATGATTAAAATGGGTGAGGTGGGCTAATTCATGCACAATCACATAATTATAAATATCCGGCGGGGCCATGATAAGCCGCCAGCTAAGCATGATGCGGCCTTGTTGTGTGCAGCTTCCCCATCGGCTTTTAACATCGCGTAAGCTGAGCTTTGTTGGGCGTGTCTTCATCCGCTGGCTATGATGTTGGAGAAGGGATGGGAAAAGAGCCTCCGCGCGGCGTTTAAGAAAAGAGCGTACATAACGAGGATGTTCATCAGATGGATGGCCAATATGGAGGCCCTGCTCTGTTAGGCGTGTACGGCCATCCATCGTAATGGTGGGGAGGAGAGGGATGATGCTGCCTTCTAGCCAGATATATCCTTGCTCTATGGCAGTGCGGGGGAGGCTCTCCATCGCTTGGGCAAGCCATTGTGATTGGCTTTGGAGAAATTGCATCCCCTGTTGGCGATTCACACCGGGGGGTAAGGTGATGACGATGGCACGTTTGCGGAGGTCTAAGCGCAAAATAATGCGGCGCGCCCGCGCAGAATGACGCCAAAGGAGTGGCGGCAATAACATGGATTATGAGCGTGTATGGCGGTTATGGCGTGCTAGGCAGGGTGGAGCATGTTCGGGCCACGCACCGGGCCAGTCGGCGATATGGTCTTCTAATAATCCGGCCTGTTTCTCATTCAGGCAGCGACCACTTGCGGAGGCTCCCGCTTTGATGACCGTCTCGCTCGTCCCGCTGCGGAGGGGATGCCAGTCTGGCAGATCATACCCATCATGGAGGAGGCGATAGGCGCAGCTTGGGGGGAGCCAATCTATCTCATCCAATAAAGCGGGGGTGAGGGAGATACAGTCAGGAACGCGCTTATGCCGGCGGTGATAATCTGTGCAACGGCATGTGGTTGTATCGAGTAAGCGGCATGAGACATCGGTCCAGATAATCTCATCAGTATCATCATCGCGTAGTTTATTGAGGCAGCAACGACCACAGCCATCACAGAGGGATTCCCATTGTTCTGGTGTCATATCCATAAGGGACGTTGTTTTCCAGAAAGGGGGATGGTTAGTCATGAGCAATACTATGTAGGTTAGGGGATGGGAGGAGAATGGGCGAGCCATCTATTAAAACGCTCACCTAAGAAGAGTGCATGTGATGCCCAGAAACTATCACTAATTTCAAGTGATTCGGGCGGTAAGGAGGCAGGAAGCTCGGCTGTACGAGGGGGGTCGGTGAGGAGTTTCTGCTTTGTTTCATTGCTTTTTTGGTAAGGTAAAGTGATGGGAATATCCCACATAGCAGGGCTATAGAGGATTGTTTTCATCTGGACACGATAAGGGGGTGCGGTCCCATGTTGAGATTGGCTGGAGAGGACGATTGTACAAGGGGCCACGCCCATGAGGACAGAATGTTGGGCAAGGATATGATGAGCTTGCGAGGTTGAACGCCACCATATGATGTAAGGGCGTAGCTGGTCTAGTTTATGGAAGGCGCGGTCTGCCCCTTGAGGGGTGGCAAGAACTTGGTAGAGGTGGGAGGGAGGTACGCTATCAGCGAGTAGGGCAATCTCTAAAAGTGGACGTGGCCCTTGGAAGAAGATGCGTTGACCAGGATAGCGCGCCACATCCCAAAGGTCAGCCCAATGGGGTGGGGTAGTTAAGCGTGAAGGGTCCCAGAAAATAACATCGCGGAAATACCCAGCAGGCTGCCCACACTGTCCTGTCGCTTGGAGTGGCTGTGCCCAACCGCGTGCGCAAATGATGGCCGATGTTGTACTATCAAGGAGGATAGCCTGCATTCTTTGGGGATAGGAGAGCGTGAGCTTTTTAATATCATCTAGGGCATAACTGTCACGCTCTAGGAAGTAAGGAAGGGTCTGCTCAGTTTTCTGCGTAATAATGGCTGTAAGGCTTTGCTCTGGTATAGCCCAATAAGACGGTGCTGCGCTTGGTAAAGAGGAAGCAGCCCAAGAGGAGGGGGAGAATAGAGCTATAGTGAAGATATAAGCAATGGTGGTCGTGCGCCGCCATAACGGCGTGGGTTTTAGAAAAGATGCAAAGAAGCACCATAATTGAGAAGAGAACATGACACGCATGATGATTGTGAAGACCATATATCGAAGAACAAAATGTTACAGCTGAGCTTAGGCTCGATGGGACGGTGTTAAGGCTTTTTAACGAAAAAGTCTTGCAATATGATTAAAAGCAAAAGGTTAAAATTGCTACTGTCATTTTTTTGCCTTCTTTCTGCCTTAGAATTAAACGCTATTTATGACGCGACATCGCGCCTTATGGGGGAGATTGTTCTTTTCCCCAATGCGGTGCTATAGTCGTACTCTACCCTATGCGGGCCGTGGATAGACTCATCTCGGTTATCCGGTTATGGCGTGTTTGGATTAAAAGAGGGGGCAGCAGTCACATTATGAGCGATTTACTGGAAATTGGGCAGGCGATTTTTTCTGCTCAAAGCAAGATTTTTCAAGAATGTGCAAAGCGGCACGGCTTACGGGTTGGGTTCCTTATTGTCGCGATTGTGTTTCTCACTTTTGCAGCGATTACCTTTCACGCTGTTTTATGGGCTTTGTTTTCGCAGCTTTGCCATCTTAGTGCGTTGCTATCTGCTGTATGTGTCTTGGGTGTGGACCTTGTCTTCTTCTTTATCTTCTTGTTGTTGGGGCTGCGTGCTGGTCGCCCGGGCCTTGCAGAAGCACGGGCGCGCAAGGAGCGGGAGGAGAAATGGAATGAGCTTAAACAAACATTTGCTCTTACAGCTCTGCTAGGTGTAGCGGGCGGGCCGGTAGGTCGGTTTGTAGGGGGGCAAGCGTGGCGGTTTGCACGCTCTATGTTCACGCGCCGGAAAAAGTGATTTTACGGGTCTTTCATTTTTATGAGAGGAAGGAAGCGGCTTTTTAATTAAGGCCGCACCTCTATGCAGAAGGCTAGCTCTCTTTAAAGAGAATGGCCTAGTGGGGAGTAACGTGAGTACAGCACCCATAATATCACCCAATAAGGCCCTTATGAGGGGAGGTAAGGGGATATGATGCTTTCGGAAGTAAGCTTGTGCGGTGTGTTTGTCTCCCCCATTTCTGTCTATGCTGTCGCTGCTGTGTTTGTCACATTAGTGCTACGGTATATATTGTGGCGTTTGGGAGCGTTAGGCTGGTTCTGGCATGTCGCTCTATTTGAGATCGGGCTTTATGTCTGTGTTCTCTGTCTGCTTGTTCTTTATGTGTGAAGTGGAGAGGGGAGTATGAACTGGTTTCGGCGTCTTATACGCCCAATTTTGACCTTGATTGTCATCGCGGCGGCTGTTGGGCTTGGTTATGTGGTATGGGACCTTTACGTCCTTGACCCGTGGACGCGCGATGGGCGTGTGCGTGTGTATGTTGTTACAGCTACGCCAGAGGTTTCAGGCACGGTTGTGTCTGTCCCCGTTGTGGATAACCAGTTTGTCCATCGTGGTGATCCGCTTTTTACCATCGACCCATTACGGTTTCGGCTAAGAATTGACGAAGCACGCTCTCGTCTTGCTGGCCTTACAGAAGATTATAAATTGAGCATGATGAACGCTCATCGCCGTATGGGACTCGGTGGCGTGGTCTCGCGAGAGGAGCAGGACGTTTTTAACTCCGAGATGGAAGTGCGCCGTGCCCGCGTAGAGGAGGCGCAATCCGCTCTCGATACCGCTTTGCTGAATCTCCAACGTTCCACTGTTTATGCAGCTGTTGATGGCTATGTGACGAATCTTAATTTACGGGTCGGGGATTATGTCACTGCGGGCCAGCCGCGTATGGCCGTGATTGATGCTCATAGCTATTGGGTTTACGGCTATTTTGAAGAAACAAAGATGCACGGCGTGCATGTAGGGGATGTCGCGCGGATTAAGCTTATGGGGTACCGCCATATCCTCAAGGGGCATGTTGTTAGTATTGGTCGTGGTATTAACGATACAAATGGCGTGTCTGATAAGCTTGGCCTACCGGATGTGAACCCAATCTTTACATGGGTGCGACTTGCTCAGCGCATCCCTGTGCGTATTGAACTTGATGAAGTTCCCCCCGAGGTTATTCTCTCGGCTGGTATGACGGCCACCGTTGCGGTGGGGAAAGAGAAGGCCGGTGGACGGGGTTTACTTACAACATGGTTGCAGGATCACCTTTGAGATGAAACCGCGTTTTCTCCCCCTCCTTGTAAGTAGCTGTCTTTTTCTGACCTCTTGCATGGTAGGGCCGGAATATAAACCGGAGAAAATGAAGGTACCGGACCATTTCTCTAGCCAGCCTCACCCTGCCACAAAAGAGGAAATCGCCGAGACAGAGGCAAATTTGCGGGATTGGTGGGCACAGTTCCGGGACCCGGTGTTAAATCGCTTGGTGGAAGAAACACTTAAAGGTAATTACGACCTCCAAATTGCCACTCAACATATTTTGGCGGAGCAATCCATTCGCCGCCAAGCGCAGGCGAATTGGTATCCACAGCTTGATGCTAATGCGGGTGGGGGTGATAATCGCTACTCTATTAATGTTGATAACTGGCCATTACGTCCGGGTAACCCTAACAACCACCCTAATGCCTCTGTTCTGACCTATGGCGCGCGTGCGAGTTGGGAGATTGATATTTTTGGTCATATCGCTCGGCAGGTGCAAGAGCGTAAAAGATTAGTTGAAGTCAGCATCGAGGAACGCCGCGGCCTTTTGCTCTCTCTCCTTAGCCAGCTTGTGACAGATTATATCGAGCTACGCACCGTTCAGACGCAAATCACCGTGACAGAGCAATCCATCCGCACGGCGCGTGATAGTACGCATATGGTGGAGCGTCTTTATGCGAATGGGGTGAGCAACTCGCTGGCTATTGCGCAATCCCGAACAGAAGAACATGCCGAATTAGCGCGTCTCCCCCCCCTCCATGCGCGGCAGGAGCAGTTGATTCATTCTATTAATGTGCTGATGGGGGAAATGCCCGGTAAAGAGCAGCCAGACCTAGAGGAACGGCAGCCTATCCCGACATTGCCGCCTTTCCCGGCGATGTTGCCGTCCACCGTGCTGACCAATCGGCCTGATATTCGCTCCGCAGAGCGGCGTTATGCTGCCAGTGTGTCCCGTATTGGGATTACAATTTCTAATCTGTATCCTAACTTCAGCATTCCGCTGACGTTTAACCCCAATGCCTCTGCGGCCTATCAGGCCTTTCAGATTGGTGGGATGAGCTGGAATGTCATGATGATGGCTTCTTTACCCGTCCTGCATGGGGGGAAATATAGCGCGCAAATCGCCCAAGCGCGGAGCGAGGCTGAGGCAAGCCGCTTACAATATCGGCAGACTGTTTTAAATGCTTTCCGCGAGGTGGAAGATAGTTTGGACGATTGGGAGCAGGATAATGAGCTTGTCCGCCAAGAGCGCGAATCCGCCACGCAAGCTGCATTAGCGTTATCACGCGCGCGTAAGCTTTATGGGGCGGGGCTGACAGGTTATTTGGATGTTCTTAACTCCCAACAAGCTTTTTTATCCCGCCGGACAGCCGCTGTAGCGGCAACGGGGAAGCGCATGGATGATGCTATCTCGCTCTATGTAGCTTTCGGGGCCGGTTGGCAGGGGCGTGAACTTGCAGGTACCACCTTGAAGGTGGAGGAACATAATGGGCAGAATATGTTCCTACGGGCCTTTACGCGTTAAGATTCCCGCTTTGCTCTTGCTGAATCTGTATGAAGGGGAAGCGTAGATTGAGGGCGTGAGAGGTGCCGTTTAGGTCTGGGATGGTCAATGTTACCTTGGGGTCTAGCCGCATGGCATCATATCCTGCGAGATGAACAATCCCCACCGGGTTATGAGGGAAGGTAACCTCGCAGAGCTGACTTGTTTGCGGGTGAAGCATCCATGGCCCGAGATAGTTACACCCTGTAGGCATAAAGGCGATGGGGTAGTTATCATGATAGCTGGTTAAGGCAAAAGCGAGTTGGCTGGAGCTAAATATCTTCCCATAGCGTAAGACACGTTCTTGCCAATAGCGTAAGCGCGGCCAGTGCGGTGCAGTGCGGGAGAGGGCAAAGACCCCGCCATTGAGGGTGGGGCGTACCCCAATGGCGCGGCATAAATGGCGGGGCAGGCGCGCTATACGGGCATTTTTATAAAGAATGGAGCGCAGCTGCGTGAGTGAAAAAGCAAGCCAGCGGAGCCGAAATAACGGCTTATGGAGGAAAAGCTCCGGGATGATGGCGAGGGGTTGCCCCTTTTGCTCTGCAGCGCGGAGGAGGAGGTCAATAGCGGAGCAATCCTGCACCCAACTATCGGCATCTAGCCATAATAGCGTGTCATAATCAGGGAAAAGCTGGTCAAGTGCCATTTTAGAGAGTTCAATGGCGAGATGAGGCCGTTTGCGGAGGGCGCGCGGGGAGACATGAGGAAAGTGACGCGGGGCGCGGTGGAGGATATGCTGTTGTTTAAGCCAGTGGATTTGCGTTCGCTTTAGCCCGCCGTCAATGCAGGCAATCTCTATCGTTGCGAGATGAGGGAAACGCCGTAAGGAGGCCACAAGCTCTTGGAGGAGCGGGAAATAGCGGTGGTCGCTCCCTGTAATAATGAGGCGGCGGGGTGGGGTGGTCATAAAGCAAGCCATAATGGGGGAAGGAAACGCATAGGTAATGTTTGTATCCTCTATTGACCTTATCTGACAAACACCCCACTTCTTTTAAGAGAGAGAGGTTTATATGGTTGAAGCATCGACAGAATCAGCAGCTGATTTTTTGCGTCCTCGTTTGCAATGCCTCATTAAAGAGGCCGAGACGGCAGGTTATGGGCGGGACCGCGTTTTGGCGGTGTTGATTGATTTGTTGGATGATACGAATCTGGAGGCGACAGGGCAATAATGGCAACCGACCCTTACAAGGTTCTTGGCGTAAGCAATACCGCCACCGATAAAGAGATTCGGAGTGCGTATCGCCGTTTAGTTAAGCAATATCACCCTGACCGTAACCCCGGTGATATTAAGGCGGAAGAACGGTTTAAGGAAATTGGTAAAGCTTACGAAGTCCTAGGGGATGAGGAAAAGCGCGGACAGTTTGACCGTGGCGAGATTGATGCGGACGGCCAGCCGCGTGGTCCTTTTGGGGGTGGTTTTGGTGGGGCAGGTGCTGGCCCCGGTGGTGGCTTTGGTGGTTTTGGTGGGGGCTTCCAAGGGGGGAGTTTCACCGCGGAAGATTTAGGCGATATTTTTGGCGGTGCCTTTGGTGGGGGTGGCTTCCGCTCTGCACGGCCGCGCCGTGGTGAGGACCTCCATGGCGAGTTGCGGATTAGTATGGAGGAATGTGCCTTAGGGACGCGCCGGGAGGTAAGTCTTGGCGGAGGGCGTGAGGTCTCAGTTGGCATCCCCGCCGGGATTGAGGACGGTAAGACTCTGCGTTTAAAAGGCAAAGGTGAGCCGGGGCAACCCGGTATGGATGGCCGCCCCGGCCCTGCGGGGGATGTGTTGTTAAAGGTCCATGTCGCAGAGGACCCCTATTATAAACGTGAGGGGCGGGACCTCCGCGTTGTGCAGGATATTGACTTAGCAACCGCTATATTGGGGGGGAAGATTCATGTGCGGACCCCTGCCGGGACCGTGGCGTTGAAGGTAAAGCCACATTCCGATAGCGGGACAATCCTTAGGTTAAGCGGGCGTGGCATCGCTGAGACTAAGACCCATCCGGCTGGTAATTTGCTGGTGAGCTTACGCATTGTTCTTGGGACAATCTCCCCAGAGCTTGAAGCCCTTATACGGCGAGAAGCTGAGGAGAAAGAGGCGCAAGAAGCCGAGACGGAAGCAAATAAAGGATAAGTGGCCATGTTGTGGGGCATGTCTTTTTGGCAACGTGTTCGGCAATCGAACCTGCTTGGCCTTTTGGTTGCGGTGGTTTTTGTGGTGGGGCTGTGCCTGCTAGGTCTGGCAGGGGTTGCGCTGGTGGATGGGTTTCACCTCGCTGGTGGTTGATTTTTGCGTAAAGGGATGAATAGTAGTTTCTCCCTCGTAATGGAGTAACATGGCCTTATGTCTGACCTTCCGCGCTTAGATGTGACATTCCTCTCCGCGCGGCGGCGGGCTTTTGTTGTTGTCATGGCTATAGAGCTATGGGAGCGGTTTGGCTATTACGGTATGCAGGCCGTATTGACGATCTTTATGGTCGCGCAACTTCATATGCGTGATCATGACGTCAATCTCATGCAAGGGGGGTTAGGCTTCCTTATGTATAGTCTTCCCGTTTTGGGAGGGCTGCTGGGGGACCAGTGCTTAGGCACACGGCGGACCATGCTTTTAGGGGCTTTTGGCTTAACAATAGGCTATGGTTTGTTGGCCCTCTCCTTAGGGCATCAGATGGTATTTTTGCCTGCCCTTACATTAATTGCCCTCTCCAATGGTTTGTTTAAGCCCAATGCCGGGACGTTGGTCCGGCGGATTTATGCGGGGGATGGCACGGCCTTGGATGCTGCTTTTACGCTTTATTATATGGCCATTAATGTCGGCTCGACCGTTTCAATGTTGCTGACACCGTGGCTTCAGCAGCGTTACGGGGCGGCGGTGGCGTTTCTTGCTTGCGTTGTAGGGTTGTTGATTGGGCTGGGCTATTACGCCTTAGAGGGCGGGTATATGCGCCGCTTCCTCGCCCAACGTAGTGCAGAATCTGTGACCTCTCAGTCTGTGGGGGAGCCGCCCTCCATGCCGTTGGTGGAACGGTTGGTAAGCCCGTTATCCAAAGGGATGGTGAGTGCAGGCGTGTTGCTTGCGCTTATTGTGGTGTGGGGGTTTTGCACATGGGTGTTGCATAGTGCGGCATTAGTGCGCTTATGCATCATCATCGCTGGGTTTGGTTTGGTCCTTTTATGGGTGTGGCTATATCTCCGAGCAGAGCAGACAGAGCGGCCGGGTTTGTTGCTGACTTATATCTTGTCCACTCAGACGATGGCCTACCAGATTTTTTATCAGCAAATGCAAACTTCGCTAACGCTTTTTGCGATGCGGGATGTCTCTGGTGTGTATCAGCTAGGGCCATACCGGCTCTTTACGATGTCTGCGGGGCAGTTTCAGGCCCTCAACCCGATTTCCGTTATGCTTTTTAGCCCGTTTTTGGCGTGGCTCTACCGGCGGAGTGCGATGAAAGGGCGTGACGCGTCCCCAGCGGTAAAGATTATCTGTGGTTATGTTTTAGTGGGGGTGGCGTTTCTTATTTGGTGGGTGGCGACATCACAGAGCACAGGGCCTGTTTCACCATGGGTTATGGTGGCGGGTTATGGCACGATGTCCCTTGGGGAGTTGCTGACGATTGGCCTAGGCCTTGCCATTGTTGCACGTTATGCCCCGGCGCGGGTGAGCGCGCTATTAATGGGCGGGCTGTTCCTCCTCTGGGGGGTGGGGATGTATCTTGGTAGTCTTGTAGCAGATTTAGCAAGTTTACCCGCTGATGGCAGCGGCGGTATGGCCGGTTATGGCGCGTTGTTTAGAACCCTCTTTTTAGGCTGCGTGGGGCTATGTTGCGTATTAGTGATGTTGCTACCTGTTTTGCGCCGGTTAGAGCGCGCTCATTGGCTTTAAGGAGAGGGTGGATGCGCCGATTATGACGGTATCTTACTTTATAAATAGATTTCACCACTGGAATTGAACGATAAAATTTATATAAAGGGGGACGAAGTGTATCCTTCCTTCATGCTGCTGCGTTTTAGGGTTTGCTGGCATAGAGGGGTTGTATGTGGGGGTCTTCTTTTTATGAAGGCCCCGGTTTTATCCGCGTAATGGCTATAAAGGCGTGTGTATGTGTGGAATATGGCAAAAAGCTAATGCAGCAATGGCGGGGGCCATTTGTGTGCTGCTGAGCTGCCATGGGGCTTTAGCGCACACCACTGCCCCGGATGATTCACCTCATAACGGGGCGGATATAGCCACAAACACGGCAGCGGCTGAGGCGGAGGTGCGGGCGGTATTATTGAAGCCTAGCCCTCATGAGCATGTAACGCAGGATGAAGAAAAAGCTTTTGGCTCTATGCCATTACCTATTCCCGGTGATGCATTTTCACGCGGGGCAGTGGAGGAGCCAGCACCAACGGCGCGACAAAAAGGGCTACTACCCAATAGTTGGCACGACTTTATCAATCAGGATGGTTTTTTTGGGGATCCGTGGGGTGCGCGTACATGGTTGTCTGACCATGGTGTGAGCGTTAGCGGGCGGTATTTTTCTGATTCTGCGGGCAATCCGTTTGGTGGGAAGTCCCGCGCAGCACGTTACGCCGATGAGGAAGCTCTATCGATTGATTTTGACCTAAAGAAGTTAGCGGGGTTAGAGTTCAATGCCGGTGTGTTGCATTTCCTGACTCTTGCGCGGCAGGGGGCAGGGTTGGGGAATACCTTGCCTGTGATTAACAGCCCGATGGAGATTTATGGCGCAGGTGAGACTATGCGCTTAGGGCGGTTAAGCTGGGAAATGCACTGGAATCACTACGTCCAGACTGAAATTGGTGAAATTAATACCGAGAATGACTTCGAGCAATCCTCCACCTATTGGGGGGCGAACTTATATTGCCAATTTCAAAATAACGGCATTTGCGGGATGCCCCAATCCATCGCGATGAACTCAGGTTATGGGTTTTACCCTACGGCGCATCCGGGGGCATGGGTAAAGTTTTTCCCTGCGGGGAATGATCATTATCTGGTGCAATTTGGGGTGTATAGCGTGGACCCAACCATCTCTGGCGTGCGTAATGGTTGGAAGATGAATCTACACGGGGCGACAGGGACGTTTCTGCCCTTTCAGTTAGGCTGGCACCAAGGGGGAGAGGATGATTATAGCGGCCCGCTGCAAACCAATGTGAAGGTGGGCGGTTATTGGGATACTTCTGAGGTGAAGAATGTATACGGTCAGATGGGCACTTACGGGATTCCCCCTTCAGCTGCGGAGGGAGCCCCGCTTACTAAGGTGCGTGGTCGTTTTGGTGGGTGGTTTCAATTTGACCGGATGTTACAGCGCGATGAGGCAGACCCGCATCGTGGGACGGCGTTTTTTGGCTCCTTTACTTGGGGGGACCCGCGCACGGCTATTGCGCCCTATTATATGACGGCCGGTATTACGCGGAAGGGGACATTCGCAAGCCGCCCAGATGATACAATCAGCCTGGGGATGAAGGTCCTGTGGGCGAATCCTAAAGTGACGCATTGGATTCAACATCTCCAACGCTCTGGCCGTGGGGCGGGACTGTACGCGCCTCACTCTGAGGAAGCGATTGAGCTGAATTACGGCTATCGGCCTGCTCGTTGGCTGCTTTTGCGCCCCGGCTTGCAATATCTTTGGAACCCCGGGGCCATTAAACGCTATAAAGATGCGATGTTGATCGATCTTGAGACGGCCATTGCCTTTTAACGGCCTATTTTGCGGTTGTTTTGTTTTTGCGGAAAAGGATATACTTACGCAAGCGAAACAATAAGCGAGACGTTTCATGTGGAACTGGCGGTATCTTCTGGTGATGGGGCTATGTGGTACGGCTGGTTATGAGGGGCAGGCTGCTTTTGCTGCTCCCCCAGAGCAGGGAGGGACGCTCTCCTCGGCTCCTATTGTGTCTGCTTCAGCTACGGGGCAGCCTGTTGCAGCGAAAACGGAGACGAAGACTTGGTTCTCCGATATTGATGTCGGCCTTCAGCTAGAGGCGGGGGCTATGGCCAATAGTGGGCACCCTCATAACGGGATGAACTTTGGTCAGCTTTTGCAATCACATAGCGATACAGGGTTGCTGAATCAGGTGGCGTTGACCATCACCAAACCGGTTGATCCTATTGGCGGAGGCTACGGGTTAGGGGCGAATATTCAGATGCTCTATGGCTCGGATGCGCGGGCTTATGTCATCACGGGGATTTCTGATCGTTGGCTGAAGCATGATCGCTATCAAATCACGCCCATTCAAGCCAATATTGCTCTGCATATGCCGTGGTTGACGAAGGAAGGGCTGGATGTCCAGGCGGGTATTCTCGCCTCCCCTATGGGGGTAGAGGTGCTAAACCCGGCAGGGCGTGCGTTTTATACGATGACCTATACCGCGCAATATTCTAACCCGTTTGAGCATGTTGGGTTTTATGGGCAATGGCATCTTAACTCACATTATGCGGTGTTGTTTGGTGTAGATGCGGGGAATCAAAAATCCTTTGGCCGTGGGAATAATAATGGGCGTCCTGCTGGCTATGTGGGGTTTAATGCCAGCCAGCTTGCCGGGGGAGCGGTATCGGTAACCTATCTGCTGCGTGTCGGGCCGGAGGATGCGCGCCGCCAGTTGGGGACTCATCGTGCGCATGAAGCGCAACGTTACTGGAATGACCTGAATGCGACATGGCAGATTACTCCTAAATGGAGCCTCACAGCCGAGGCCACACAGGTCCATGATGAAGGGTTGGAGGCCAATACATGGAGCGGCGTCCTCTGGGGGGCTTATGCGGCGACTTCTAGCCTAACCTTTAACGCGCGCGCGGAAGTCTATCGGGATTCGACAGGGCAATTCATCGTGCAATATCCAGAGGATGGCTCTTATGGGCGCGCCCTATTGGGTTTACCGGCGCGGACTTATAGCGCACCAGCGACCACTTATGGGGATTTTTCCCTCAATGCGGTATGGCGGCCGCAGCTTGGCCATCATGTAAAATTGCTGCAAATTCGGCCAGAAATCCGCTTTGACCGCTCTTTAAACAACACGCGGCCCTTTGCGGATTTCCGGCATCAGAATCGTATTTTGATTGGCGGTGATGTTACACTCGGTTTTTAAGGGGAGAGCGGCTTAGCCACGCCCCCGATAACCGGGCACATCTTGAGGGGGAATCCAAACCTCTGTAGGGGCAGGGCCTGTTTGCCAGAAAACATCAATCGGCATACCCCCGCGCGGGTACCAATAAGCCCCGATGCGGAGCCATTCTGGGTCTAGCAATTCTACAAGGCGTGTGGCGATTGTAACGGAGCAATCCTCATGAAAGGCTCCATGATTGCGGAAGCTGGTAAGATAGAGCTTGAGGGATTTGCTCTCTACAATCCAATCGCGTGGGATATAGTCGATGACGATATGGGCAAAATCTGGCTGGCCTGTCACCGGGCAGAGGGAGGTGAACTCTGGTGCGGTAAAACGGACAACATAACGCCGCCCCTTATGAGGGGCGGGGACGCGCTCTAGCTCCGCTTTATCAGGCGACTCCGGTTGGATAGTTTGGCGGCCGAGCTGGCTTAGGGCATCTGTGCCGGGGGCCGTTGGGCGTGGGGGATGGCTCATAAGGGCCTCCTTTATCTGGGGTTATGGCATAAAATCTATGTTTATGCTCGTCTCATACACGGTTCGGATTTGCAAAAAAATCAGTTTCGGTGCAGTAAGGGCATCATTCTGTTTTACTCTGTTATTTCCTGAAAGATCGTCTATGGACATCCGTAACATCGCCATTATTGCCCATGTCGATCATGGGAAGACAACGCTGGTGGATCAGCTTCTCCAGCAATCGGGCACATTCCGCGAGAATCAAGCCGTCACCGAGCGGGCGATGGATAGCAACGACCTAGAGCGTGAGCGTGGTATTACTATCCTCGCCAAATGTACGTCCGTTGTATGGAAGAATACCCGCATTAACATCATCGACACACCCGGCCACGCCGACTTTGGCGGCGAGGTGGAGCGCATCCTGAGCATGGTTGATGGTGCTGTGATTTTGGTGGACGCTGCCGAGGGGGCCTTGCCGCAAACAAAGTTTGTGTTGGGTAAGGCTTTGGCCCGTGGTTTGCGCCCGATGGTTGTTGTTAATAAGGTGGACCGTGGCGATGCCCGCCCTGATGAGGTGCATGATGAGGTGTTTGACCTCTTTGCAGCATTGGGCGCGAATGATGAGCAGCTCGACTTCCCGATGCTCTATGCGTCTGGCCGCCAAGGCTGGGCAGACCGGGAGCTAGAGGGCGCGCGTGAGAATCTTCATGCCTTGTTTGACCTTATCTTAGAGCATGTACCCAGCCCCGGGCTGGATAAAGATAAGCCCTTCGCGATGGTCTCCACAATTTTGGAGAGCGATAACTTCCTTGGCCGTATCCTGACAGGCCGTATTGAGCAGGGGCGGGCGAAGGTGAACATGCCCATCCGTGCGCTGCGGGCTGATGGAAGTGTGGTCGAGACAGGCCGCATCACCAAGCTTCTCTCCTTCCGTGGGTTGGAGCGTGTGCCTGTTGAGGAAGCTGAGGCGGGCGATATTGTTGCGATTGCTGGCCTCTCTGAAGCTACGATTCCTGATACATTGGCCGAGCCTTCTGTTGAGGAGCCGCTGCCCTCCACACCGATTGACCCGCCGACTCTCTCTATGACCTTCCGTATTAATGATGGTCCGCTCGGGGGGCGTGAGGGCAAGAAGGTGACCTCTCGCCAGATTCGTGACCGCCTCTTTAAGGAGACGGAAGGTAATGTGGCTATTAAGGTGACAGAAAGCCCAGAGAGTGAGGCTTTTGAGGTCGCAGGCCGTGGTGAGCTTCAGCTTGGCGTATTGATTGAGAATATGCGCCGTGAAGGCTTTGAGCTGACCATTGGTCGGCCTCGCGTGTTGTTCCGTGAGAATCCGGAGACAGGCGAGCAGGAGGAGCCGTTTGAGGAGGTCGTCATCGATGTGGACGAGCCTTATTCCGGCGTTGTGGTGGAGAAGATGTCTCTGCGTAAGGGTGTGATGCAGGATATGCGTCAATCCGGTGGGGATAAAGTTCGTCTTACCTTCATGATCCCATCGCGTGGGTTGATTGGCTATCATGGTGAGTTCCTCACCGATACACGTGGCTCTGGGTTGATGAACCGTCTTTTCCATTCCTATCAGCCTCACGCTGGTGCGATTGAAGGCCGCCGTAATGGCTCCCTCATCTCTGCTGAAGATGGTGCAACGACTCCATATGCGTTGTTCTCGCTTCAGGACCGTGGGACACTTTTTGTGGATGCGGGTGAGAAGATTTACGTTGGCATGATTCTGGGTGAACATTCCCGTGAGAATGACCTAGAGGTGAATGCCGTGCGTGAGAAGAAGCTTACGAACATGCGGGCCTCTGGCAAGGATGACGCCGTTGTGCTGGTTCCTCCGCGTAAGATGAGCCTTGAGCAGGCCATTGCTTACATTGAGGATGATGAGCTGGTGGAGGTCACACCTTCTGCGATTCGTCTGCGTAAGCGGTATCTGGACCCGCACGAGCGTAAGCGTGCGGCACGCGGTGCGAAGGGCTAAGCTTTCGCCCATTTGTGAGAGCGTGTAACAAAGGGGAGGCCGGGGCATTATTGTCTCGGCCTTTTCTTCATATGATAGGAGATGAATGCGTCATGGCGAAAAACCTTTATGCCACGATGAAGGCTCTACCCGGCCATCGGGAAAAGGTGGCTAGTCTGCTTACCGCTTTGGCCGAGAATGTTCGTGCCGAGCCGGGCTGTGTGCGCTTTGTGGTCTATACGTTAGAGGCTGAGCCGGACCTCTTTCATGTTGAGGAAAGCTACCGCGATGAGGCCGCCTTTAAGGCCCATATGGGGACCGAGCATGGCCGTGTGTTCAACAAGGCTATCGAGACCCTCGTGGAAGGTGGGGCCTCTAAGGTTGTTTTTCTAAAAGAGATTGCCTGAGGGCAGCGGGGAGGGGTCAGACCTTACCCGGCTGGCCCCGGCTAGTGGAATGTTCAAAACGTAAGGCTTTATCGGGCCGAGCGACATGGTGTGCGGCATGGGCTGCTACGGCCCCTTCGGAAAAGCCTTGGAGAATGAGCTTCATTTTGCCGGGATAATGCGCCACATCACCAATGGCGAAGATGCCCTCTAAGTTGGTTTGCATGGTGGCAGGCTCTACCGCAATCGTGCTGCGCTGCGTCTCCAACCCCCATGAGGCCACAGGGCCAAGGTCGGTTGAAAGACCATAAAAAGGCAGTAGCACATCAGCTTCTAAGGCGCGGACGGTCTCATCTAGTGCAATGACCTCAACATGGCTGAGCTGCCCATCAGTCCCGCGTAGGCCATGAAGTTGATAGGGGACGATTTTCTCAATCGCACCAGCTTCAATTTTGGCTTCGATTTGGGCCAGTGTCTCCGGGGCCCCACGGAAGCGGTCCCGCCGGTGGACGAGATAGAGCGTCTCGGCAATGTCGGAGAGGGATAATGCCCAATCCAAGGCGGAATCACCACCACCTGCTACGACAATGCGTTTACCCTCAAAAGCGGCACGTTTTTTTACATAATATTGCACGCTACCGCTGCGTTCATAAACATCTAGCCCCTCTAGGGGAGGGCGGTTCGGGCCGAAGGCCCCAGCCCCAGCGGCGATGATGATGGCTTTCGCGTGGATGACATCGCCGCGCTCATTACGCAGGGTAAAGGCCCCAGCCTCCCCCTCTAGCTGGCTGATGCGGCTGCCAAGGAGGCGCGGGACGTTAAAGGGGGCGATTTGCTCCTCCAACGCAGCGATTAAATCCCCCCCCGTGATGGAAGGATGAGCGGGGATGTCGTAAATCGGCTTTTCAGGGTACAGGGCCGCGCATTGCCCCCCTACACAATCAAGAACATCAGTTAAGATGCAGTCGAGGCGCAACATGCGGCATTCAAAAGCGGCAAAAAGAGCTGCGGGGCCTGCGCCAATAATGGCGATGTCGGTTGTGTGGGTGGCAGATGAATGTGTCATAATCGTCTCCATAAGCATTTTTTGCCGCGGGGAGTAGGGGGTGATGCCTTTTGCGCGTCATTTACAGGGTATCATTGTGCTATGTTATAAGCCCATAAAGTTAAAGAATAGGGCATAAAGAGCGGTAGAGGGTGGTTTTGCTGATGGATGTGCGTCTTTCCTCCCCAGAGCAAACGGCGGTTTTTGCCCGGCATGTGGCGGGTTTGTTGCAACGGGGGGATTGTCTGGCCCTGCATGGGGAGATGGGGGCAGGCAAAAGCAGCTTTGCCCGTGCCCTGATTCGCGCCCTTGCTGATGATGAAGCGTTGGAGGTTCCCAGCCCGACTTTTGCGTTAGTACAGCCCTATAACACAACATTGGGGTTGGTGTTTCATTATGATTTATGGCGGCTCTCCAGCCCCGATGAGCTTTATGAGTTGTCGTGGGATGATGCTTGTGAAGGTATTATGCTGGTGGAATGGCCAGACCGCGCGGCGGAATTGCTGCCAGAGGGGGCATTTCATCTCACCTTTACACCGGGCGCAACAGAGCAAGAGCGGCATATAGCTTTTCATGGTTGGCCAGAAGAACGCTTAGATACGCTTGCGATGATGTATGAGGGAAACCAAAGCTGATGGCCTCTCATACCCCTATGAATAGCGCGACAATCCCCGCCTCTTGTGCGTTTTTGGATGAAGTGGTTCATCAATGGCTAGCCCGTAATGGGGAGGAAGCAGGGGATGAGATGCGGCGTGGGGGGCATAGCGGAACCATCCTTGTACCCGGTCGCCGTGTGGCACGCGCCCTTATGGAAGCGTTTTTGCGTGTGCTAGATGGCCGCCCTGCTCTTTTACCGGCTATTGTTTCTTTGAGCGATGTGGAGCAGCAAACGCTTTTCCCCATGGCGTTGGATGAGGCCCTCCCCCCCGCTGTAGGGCCTGTTTTTCGCTTAGCCATTCTTGCGCGTTTGATTTTAGCGGCTCCTTTTTTCACTACGGTCTCTGGTCGTGAGGGTGGGACGATTGATCGTGTATGGCCATTAGCTCAAGCTTTAGCAGATCTAATGGATGATGCTGAGCGCAGCGGGGTGGATTTATATGAGGCTCTCCCGAATGCCGTTGCGGATGATTTTGCTGGGCATTGGCAAAAGACGTTAGAGTTCCTCAAAATTGTAACGGAAGCATGGCCTGCCATCCTCAAAGAGGAGGAGCGGAGCAATATCATGGCTCGCCAGGTCGCGTTGCTTGAGGCGCAAGCGCGGTGTTGGGCAACGATGCCGCCAGATTATCCGCTTTGGGCTGTAGGGTTTGTGGATGGCTCGGCAGGCGTAGCGGCGATGTTAGGCACGGTGGCTGCCTTACCGCGTGGGATGGTGGTCTTCCAAGGGGTGGATTGCCAGATGGAGGATGCTTTGTGGGAGCATCTCCCTCCCACACATCCGCAAGCTTTGTTCCGAGATGTGTTGGAGCAAATGGGGATAGAGCGGAGCAGTATCGCTCAATGGGGGCGTGTGCAGCGGCCTGCGCGGGAGCGGCTCTTCCAATGTGTGATGGTGCCAGAAGCGGGAATTGCCTCTTGGGGCCAGCCTTTGGCCGATATAGCAGCGTGTTATGAAGGTTTGTCCATTCTACCTGCTGCGGAATCCCAAGAGGAGGCACAGGCGATTGCGCTTATCTTGCGGGATGTGGCGGGTAAGCCGGGTCGTTCTGGCGCATTAGTCACGCCAGATCGTGCTTTGGCAGACCGTGTGAGGGCGGCTCTGCTCCGTTTGGGGATTCATGCTGATGATAGTGCGGGCGAGCCTTTATCCCGCACGCCTAGTGCTGTGTTTATGCGCCTTATTGCTCAGGCGGTGACACGGCAATTCAGCCCGGTGGCGTTGCTCTCTGTCCTCAAACATCCATTGACGGCTCTAGGGATGAGCCCCGGACGTGCCCGGGCGAGTGCCCGCCTTTTAGAGCGGCGGCTTTTGCGTGGCCCTGCTCCGCAGCCGGGTTTGGAGGGCTTGCGTCAGGCTTTGGAGAGGATGGAGGAGTCCCAAAGGGTGGATTATGGGCATCAAGCTGATGCGCCAGACCAGCCTGAAACATTAGAGAGCTTCTTGGCAGCCTTAGAGGCCGCTTTTGCCCCGATGCGGGCATTAGAGGCTACAGCACGCGTGCCGGAGATGCTGACAGCTTTGCTCCAAACAGCGGAAGCCCTCGCCGTTACGGAGGAGGAAGGAGACGGCCCCGACCAAGCGCGCCCCGGCTCTCGCTTGTGGCGTGGGGAGGATGGCGGTACGCTCTCCCGGCATTTTGTGGAATTGATGAGCCATACAGGGGACATTCCTCCTCAACCCCTCAGCGCGTTAGATGGGTTCTTGACCACGAGCATGGCTGGTAAGAGTTTGACGGGCTTGCGGGGCTATCAAGATGGTGTGGAGCTCGCTCATCCGCGTATTGCTATCTATGGGGTGTTGGAAGCCAGGCTTTTAGCGTTTGATACCGTAATTCTGGGTGGGTTGAATGAGGGTGTTTGGCCTCCCGTTGCTGATTCCGGCCCGTGGATGAGCCGCCCGATGCGCCAGCGTGTGGGGCTGCCCTCACCAGAGCGGAAGATCGGAGCCCAAGCGCATGATTTTGTTATGGCCGCTCTTGCCTCGGCGCATGTTGTTCTCTCTTACGCTCAGCGGCGCGATGGTGCGCCCACGGTCCCTGCGCGGTGGGTGATGCGTCTTTCTGCTTTTTTGGAGGGGCAAGGCCACGCTTTACAAGAGCATCCCGCCCTAGCATGGCAAGCGATGTTGGATATGCCTGTGGGGGAGGCACGCCCCGTTGCCCCGCCAGAGCCAAAGCCGCCCTTGGCTTTGCGCCCACGCCGTTTGAGCATTACGCGGATTGATACGTTAAAGCTGGACCCGTATGCAATTTATGCACGGTATGTCCTTGGCTTAAAAGCCCTTGCCCCGCTGGAGGAAGGAGCAGAGCATGTTGATTATGGGAAGGTTGTTCATGGTGCGTTAGAGCGCATGATGGCACGTTATCCCACAACGTGGCCCGATCAGGCTTCAGAGCATTTGCATCGTTATTTTGATGACGCGTTGGATGAGGCACAAGTCCATCCTGCTCTTGCAAGTTGGTGGCGGCCCCGCCTGCATCGCATTGCCGATTGGGTGTTAGAGCGAGAAAGTTGGCGGAATGCCGGGCGGGTGAATTGCACCTCGCAAACGGAAATTGCGTTGGATTACGTCATGCGGGATTTACCGGGCGGGGCGTTTTACATCACAGGGCGAGCCGACCGGATTGACGTGCTGGCAGAGCCGGGACAAGAGCCGCAAGGGCGTCTTTTTGACTATAAAACAGGTCAGCTTCCTTCCCAAAAGGATGTTGTTGCGGGGTGGTCATCTCAATTAGTGCTGGAAGCTGCGCTTTTAGCCAAAGGGGCCTTTGAGGGCTTACCCGCCATGGAGGTTGAGGCGTTGCGTTATTGGCGGTTAAGCGGGGGAGAGACACCGGGTGAGGAGGTGCGCATACCCTCTGCCAAAGCAAAGGCGACGTTGGGGGAGCTTATAGGTCCTGCTTTGGAGCAATTACGCCAGCTATTGGCAGATTATGATGAGCCTAACCGGCCTTATCGCTCCCAGCCATGGGCGGGGCGGGAGGCACGTTATAGCGATTATACGCAGCTAGCTCGTGTAGCGGAATGGCGTCTTGCGGGAGGGGATGAAGCATGAGCGCGCATCAAGAGGCTCTTAAACAGGCCAATGAGGCTCAGAGATTAGCATCAGACCCTATGGCCTCGGCCTTTGTGTCGGCTTCTGCAGGGTCGGGTAAGACGAAGTTGCTGATTGACCGGCTGTTGCGGCTTATGTTGCCCATCGCCTATCCCGGTGAGGATGGGCAGCTTATATTGATCGAAGGCTCGGCCCCTTCGCGTATTTTATGCTTAACTTACACTAAGGCTGCTGCGGCTGAGATGGCGCATCGTTTGCAGCAGCATCTTGGGCGGTGGGTCTCCCTTTCTGATGAGGCATTAGGGGAAGCCCTTACGGCGTTAGATGTCCCTAATCTAGCAGAAACGCGGGATTGTGCGCGTGGGCTTTTTCTAAAAGTTCTGGACGCGCCGGGCGGATTGCAGATTGAGACCATCCATGCTTTTTGCCAATCTTTATTACGGCGTTTCCCGCTTGAGGCGGCATTAGACCCTCATTTTTCGCTCATCGAGGAGGCTGATACAAAGCTTGCTCTCCGCCATGCGTTGGAGGAGAGCCTCGCACGCCACCAAGACCCGGTGCAGGTGCTGGCAGGGCTGACAGGCTTTGATAAATTGATGGGGCTTTTAGGGCAGTGCAATGCGCAATCTGGCCTTCTCCAACCGCTTTTGAAAATATGGCAGCATGAGCCAGAGCGCGTTAAGCAGGCTTATCAAAGGCTTTTAGCGTGTGGAAGCCACGGTACGGATGACGTGCTTAAAGAGGCTTGTAGCCTTAAAGATGAGGCAGCATGGCGGGCGGATATTCAAAAAGCCTTACCGGCATTGGCAGAGACAAAACGTGCCCAATTTGAGGAGATTTTAAGCTGGTTGGGTAAGCCCGCAGCTCAGAGGGATAGAACAGTTCTTAAAAAGCTGCTTTTTACTGATAAGGGTGAGAAACGCGATTTAAGCCGCCATCTAGGGGCAAAGGCCCGCGAGGCAGCACCGGATTTAGCAGAACGCCTCATAGATGAAGCCGAACGTCAAGAAGGGCTAGAGGATTCTATACGCGCTCAGCGTTTATTGGAGGTAAATACCGCTTTTCTCGCCCTCGCTATGCCTGTGATGATGCGCTTTGAGGATGATAAGAAGAATCGCGGCGTTGTGGATTATAATGACCTCATCGCTCGGACGCGGGATGTCTTGCAGGAGCCGGGGGCGGCGTGGGTCCTCTATAAATTAGATGGGGGGATTGACCATCTTTTGTTAGATGAGGTGCAAGATAACTCCGCCCTGCAATGGGAGATTGCCGGGGCTTTGACGGCCGATTTCTTCTCCGGCATCGGGGGGCGGGAGGATACGCCACGGCCTAGGACAGTCTTTGCGGTGGGGGATTTTAAGCAGTCGATTTATAGCTTCCAAGGGGCGGAGCCAGAGCAATTTCATAAATGGCGGCAGATTTTTGCACATCGTGTGCAAGAGGCCGGGCTTTTATGGCGGGAGCCAGAGTTGAATGTCTCATTCCGCTCTCTGCCGCCGGTTTTGGCAATGGTTGATGCCGTCTTTACGGGGGAACAAGAAGGGGCGCGGCAGGCGATTGATGGTTTGCGGGAGGCAGGGGATAGAGCCCCGCTTATTCATCAATCGGCACGTTCTGGCGGTGGGGGGCGTGTGGAGTTATGGCCGCTTGTCCCTGCTGATGCTCAAATAGCGTCACAGTTGGACATAATAGAACCAGCAGAGAATAACCCATGGCGGGCCCCTCATAAAAATGAGGAGCAGCGCAGTGCCCCCCAACGTCTTGCTGATGCGTTAGCGCATTATATCCAACAGCAGATAGGCCAACCCTTACAGCCCGGCGCAGCCCCGCTAAAAGCCGGGGATGTGATGATTCTCGTGCCGAAACGCTCGCCTTTCTTGCGGATGCTCATCCGGGCTTTAAAGACGCGCGGCCTCCCTGTGGCAAGCTTCATTCGGGCTGGGCTGGTGGAGCAAGCAGCCGTGCAGGACCTTATGACGCTTTGTGATGCGTTGCTTTTGCCGCAGGATGATTTAAGCCTCGCGAGCGTGCTGACCTCTCCTTTTGGGGGGCTAAGTGATGAATCGCTCATGGATTTGGCGACATGGGATGGCAAAAAACAGGCTCTCAAGCAGGTTCCGCTTTGGAGTGTGTTAAATCAACGCCATGAGGAACGGCCAGACTGGCATGCAGCTTGGATGTGCTTGCAGGGCCTTTATAAGCGCGTAGATTATGACACGCCCTATGAGATTCTCGTGCAGGCCCTTGGCATACAAGGCGGGCGCACACGCTTCCTCTCTCGCCTTGGGCCTGAAGCTGCAGAGCCGATTGATGAGCTTCTTACAGCAGCTTTAACCTATGAGACGCAACATCCCCCATCCTTGCAAGGGTTTTTGCAATGGTTGCGTGCCAGTACGGTGGAGAGCCAGCGTGAAGCTGAGACGGTGATTGATGCTGTACGGTTAATGACGGCTCATCGCTCTAAAGGGTTGCAAGCGCGGCTTGTTATTCTACCGCATACAACGCACGGCCCCGGCAAAGCTGATCCTTTATTATGGGCTGGGCTAGAGGGAGATGATGTAGAGGGGCCGTTATGGGTCCCGCAGACGAAAATGCATTCAGAGCAAACAACATTTTACAGCGCGCAAGAGCAGGAACGCCAGAGGGAGGAGAGTAACCGCTTGCTCTATGTGGCTCTAACACGGGCGAGTGATGCGTTGCTCATTTGTGGGTGGGAGCCGAAGCAAGCCCCTAAAATCCCCACATGGTATGACTATTGCTATCAGGGCTTGCGTGCACTTCAAAGTCAGACAATCGAGCGTTTGGCTTCCTATCAGCCGGTTGCTTCACCCTTTGAGGGAGGATGGGAGGGTGAGAAGATCGTGCTGGAAAGACCTGTCGAGGCTGCGGTCTCGTCTAAAGTAGCAGAGCCTCATCCAGTGGCTCCCCCTATTTTGCCGGAGTGGATGGGCCATGCCCCTGATTGGCAGATACAGCCCGCCCCGCATGAGGATGCGTTGGCCCGCCCGCTCGCACCGAGTCGGCCTGATAGTGCGGCTTATGGTCCATTACCAGCAGCGCGTTCACCTTTGGAGATTATGCGTGAGGGGTTGGTGATTCCACAGCCTGTTAAACGGCGGCAAGATGCGATGGAGCGGGGTGTGCTGGTCCATCGCCTGTTGCAATTCCTCCCCGATATTGCGGCGTTAGAGCGGCAGGAGAAAGCAGAATCATGGTTGCGGCATACGATGCCGGGTGTGGATGAGGTGGAGATTATACAGCTTGCAAAGCAAGTGGTCTCTATTGTGGAGATGCCTTTATTAGCCCCGCTTTTTGGGCCGGGAAGCCGAGCCGAGCAAGGCATATCAGGGACGTTGGGCCGTGCGGGAGATGGCACAGGCCGCGTTGTGTTGGGTCAGGTCGATCGCTTTTGTTTTGATGGACAAACGGTGTGGCTGTGCGACTATAAAACGGGTCATGTTCCTTCCCAACCGGGGCGTATTCCGGCGGCGTATCGGGCGCAGATGGCGAGTTACCGGCGTGTTATGCAAGGGCTTTATCCGGGGCATGAGGCACGGTGCTTCCTTGTATGGGTCGATGGCCCGTTGGCAACAGAGTTACCTCCCGCCTTATTGGAGGAAGCGTTGCAGTCCGTAAGGTAGAGAGTTGGCTAAGGGCAATGATTTATAGGATTTACATATAATTCAGACCAACAATACCGATTTCCCAAGGAGCAGCATCAACGGCATGGATAAGCGTACTAGGTGAGTTCACATTTCTGGGTAAAAGAGCGTTCAAGTGGCTCAAGAGCAAAGCTGCTTTGTTGAGTAGCCCAGTGGTCAGCGTCTCTGAACTATGGCAGGGACAACAGGATGTGAGAGTTTATAGAGAGTCCGAGGGGGAGTGTACGATGAGTGAACATACGATTGCAGTGACGGATCAAGCCTTTGAGAATGATGTGCTGAAGGCAGAAGGCTATGTTCTGGTGGATTTTTGGGCAGAATGGTGCGGCCCATGCCGGATGATTGCCCCAGCGTTAGAGGAAGTCGGCAAGGATTATAAAGGCCGTGTCACCGTTGCGAAGTTGGATATTGATGCTAACCCAGAGACACCAACAACCTTTGGTGTGCGGAGCATCCCGACCTTAATTCTCTTTAAGGAGGGTAAGCCCGTTGCGCAGCAGATGGGGGCATTGCCGAAGAGCCAGCTTAAAGTATGGTTGGACTCTCATATCGGTTAATCAGCCTGATGCGCTTTGCGCACTAAGGTAGAGATGAAAGCTCGGTAACAGGGAGGGGGTCTTCCTGCATTGCCGAGCTTTTTTATGGTGTTATCGTGCGGCAGAGAGATGGTCAGCTTTTGTAGGAGGGTGTAAGAGGGGGTATGTCTAAAAAGCGAGTGTTCCCGGCCCCTGTTATGATAACCACCTCTGCCGGGGTGGCCTCTATATGCGCTAAATTGCAGCATGAGCCTTTTGTTACGATAGATACGGAGTTTGTTAGGGAGAGGACCTATTGGCCACGTCTCTGCTTGGTACAGCTTGGCGGGGTAGATGATGTTGCCTTGATTGATACATGCGTACCGGGGATAGACCTCTCCCCTTTGGCGGCTTTGTTGGCTGAGCCAGATTGTGTGAAAGTTTTCCACGCAGCACGGCAAGATTTAGAGATTTTCCTGCATTTATTTGGGCGGTTGCCCGTTAATGTGTTTGATACACAAGTAGCGGCTATGGTTGCAGGTTTTGGGGAGCAAGTGGGGTATGATAACCTCGTAGTCTCCCTTACGGGGCAGTCGATTGATAAATCGCATCGTTTTAGTGATTGGGCGGCGCGTCCGCTCTCAAAAGCGCAAATTGCGTATGCAAGTGCTGATGTAACGCATCTGCGGGTGATTTATGAGATGCTCCTCCATCAGTTAGAGGAGCAAGGGCGGCTTGCATGGGTTAAGGATGAATTATCTGCTTTGGCAGATGAGCGTGTGTTCCGGCCTGATGTGCAAAAATTATGGAAGAAGCTAAAGCCACGGACGCATAACCGCAAAGTTCTTGCGATTTTGCGGGAGATTGTCGCATGGCGCGAAGGGGCAGCACAGCAAGAGGATGTCCCGCGTCAGCGCATTATTCGTGATGAAAGCTTGTTGGAGATTGCCGCAGTCCATCCGCATACTATAGCCCAGCTGATTCGGATTCGCGGGGTGACGGCGGAGTTTGCAGAAGGGCCGTTAGGGCGGGCTTTATTGGCAGCAGTGCAGCAAGGTGAGCAATGTCCAGAGGAAGCTCGGCCAGAGCTTCCCTCTCGCCGCAAAGGCGATGGCCCGCGCGCTCCGGCAGGAGTATTAGCCTTATTGAAGGTGCTTCTTACTGTGCGGAGTGAGGAAGGCAAGGTGGCCTCACGGCTTATTGCCTCTGCTGAGGAGCTGGAGCGTCTGGTCCAAGGAGAGCAGGACTTACCTGTCCTGACAGGGTGGCGGGCGCGTTTATTCGGCCGGGAGGCGCAAGCTCTTTTGCGTGGTGAGACCGTTTTATGTGTGGAAAAAGGGCAGTTGCGGATTATTGAGCGGGGGGCTCATGCCCCTATGAATATGGGGCAGAAAGGTTAGTTTTGAGCTAACCTTATTTTCCTGATAAAAGCGTAGCATAAGAGCCCCGTAACAACGCTACGGGCAGGAGTGGAGAGAGCAGCAATGGCTATGGAATGGACAGATGAGCTGATTGCTCGTCTTAAAGAATTGTGGGAGCAAGGTCTCTCCACAGCGGAGATTGGCCGTCAGCTTTCTATTACAAAAAATGCGGTTGTTGGTAAGGCTCATCGTCTTAACTTACCCTCGCGCCCGTCCCCCATCCGTAATAAAACCGCTACGGAGGGCGGGGCCAAGCCTGCGCGCCCGCGTGCTAGTCGTGCTAAAAAAACTGCTGAGGGAGAGGCCCCAGCTGCCACAGCGAAGCAGAAAAAGGCATCCGCTGTGACGGAGGAGCTGTTCGCTACGCCCCCTGTGGAGGAGAAGGCGAAGGTAGAAAAGCCGAAGAAGCTTGCCTCAAAGCCGCAGGAGGTGCCGGCGGTACCGCCTACCCCTCAAAAGACAGTTGCGGTTGATGAGCCAGCATTAAAGGATGTAGAGGAGGCGAGCCGCCCTGCCGTTGTGGCTGCGCCGCGTAAGGTTGCGCCGCCGCGCCGGGTACGGGAGGTGATGGATCGCTCCACACGACAAGGGCCAACATGCCAATGGCCCCATGGGGACCCCGGTACGCCGGAGTTTCATTTTTGTGGGGCTACCCCTCTTGCGGGCAAGCCTTATTGTGCTGAGCATGCGGCCATAGCTTATGTAAAGATTCGAGACCGCCGCCATTAAAATGGCCATATAAGCGGTACAAAAAAGCTGCCAGTCCTTTAAGGAAGCTGGCAGCTTTTTTGTAAGCTGAGGCCATAGCGTAACAGATAGAGCCGGGCTTAGGCGTGATGAGACTCGGTGCTATGTTTTTCGCTCTCATGATGGTGGGACACGTTATGGTCTTTATTGCCGGGGAGGGCTGAGGTAATCATGCCCAACTTCCCTGTGACTTGGCCGCCTTCATCGACCTGCAAGCGGCGACATTCTGCATTGCCGAGTAGCCGCCCACTAGTGCGGATAGTAAGCATATTGCGGACAGTGAGGTCACCTTCTAGTGTGCCAGCAACTTCAGCCGTTCCCGCTTCTGCTGAACCATGAAAGTGCCCGTCAGGGGCGATGATAAGTTCTTTCACCGTTAAATGTTCTACAGCAACTGTTCCTTCGACAATGAGACGTTCAATATTCTCAATCGAGCCGCGGATGGTAATGCTGTTATGGACGATGAGAGTCCGCGCATTGTCAACTGTGCGTGTTTTTTCTTGGTGATTATTGCGGTTGGGGGTTATCCGCTGGCGGGGAGCGGGACCCGGCATAGGGGAGGGGGGAGTAGGTAGAGACATGATTTCCTTTAATCAGGCGATAGAGTAGCACGCAATAACGGCACATCTCCTAAGGGGAGCCATGCCGAACTCTGCCCTGTCATCAGGCGTATCCCTAAAATAGAGGGAAGTCGTGCCCTTGGCTAGGTAATCCATGCAGGTAAGTGCATCTTTTCCTTATCACGAGAGGATAAAGAGAGATGGCTCTACAAGGTCTGAAGGTTATGGTAGGGAATATTTAATGTCAGACTATAAAAGAAAGTGACCTATCATGTCCGCTACCCCTCCGAAATATGACCTTTTATGCATTGGCAATGCCATCGTGGATGTGCTGGCAACTGTCACGCCAGAGCTGTTGGCAGAGTTTGGGGCTGTACCGGGGAGCATGACGCTCATTGATGCTGCTACCATGGCAAAGTTGGAGCAGCGTATCCATATCGAGCATGTAGCAGGGGGTGGCTCAGCAGCGAATAGTGTGGTTGTTGCTGCGCGTATGGGGGTAAAAACAGCTTATCTTGGTAAGGTTGCAGCCGATAAAGCGGGCGAGGATTTTACAGCGGATTTACGCAAACAGGGTATAGATGTCCCCTCCACGCCCCTAGCGGCTGGCGAGGCTATTCCTACAGCGCGTTGCATTGTGTTGATTACGCCCGATGGCCAACGCACGATGTTTACATATCTAGGGGCTTGTGTGGAGTTCACACCCCATGATGTTTTAGAGAATATCGTGGCCGAGTCGGCTATTACCTACCTTGAGGGTTATTTATTTGATCGCCCCCAAGCGCAGGAGGCTTTTTATCAGGCAGCCCGTTTAGCGCATAAAGCGGGGCGTAAGGTCTCTTTAACGCTCTCTGATAGTTTCTGCATCCAACGTCATCAGGCAGCTTTCCGGGATTTTGTGGCAGAATCGGTTGATATCCTCTTTGCCAATGAGGCTGAGATTCTCGCCCTTTACGAGACAGAGACGCTTGATGATGCTTTAAAAGCCCTCTCTCATGATGTTGCCCTTGGTGTTGTGACCCGTGGGGAGAAGGGGGCTGTTATCCAAGCGGGTGAGGAACGGCACGATGTCCCCACTAAGCCGGTGAAGCTGGTTGATACAACTGGTGCGGGTGATGCTTTTGCAGCGGGCTTCCTCGCAGGCTATAGCCGCCATCATTCTCTTGTGGAGTCTGCGCGGTTAGGCAATGAGGCTGCAGGCCATGTGATTGCTCGCCTTGGTGGTCGTCCAGGTGCGGATTTTGCCCTTAAAGCCTAAGGCGTAGCACTAGGGGGCGCGGTGTGTTTACAGCGCGTCCCATGTTGTCAGTTGGATGTTATGTGGGGCGAGTAACGCGCGCGTAGCAGGGTCTGTTAAGGCAGCTAGCTCTTGCTCTGGCTGATAGCCGGGCATGAGGGCAGCCATTTGTGCGTTTTGGCTCTTGGCAGGGTGGAAATAAATCTCACTCACCCCGGCAGGGAGTTGAGGGATGAGGCGTTGGATGCGCTCTGGCGTCATATGGCCAGACCACCGCAAACCAAAGCAGGAATCGTTGGTTTTCATCCCGGCTTTCCAAATTTGCCAGCGTAGGACACGCGTCCATTGCTCCAACGCGCGGTCACCTAGGTGAGGCGTTTCCCCCAAGGGGCCCGCAGGTTCCATAGGTGTGCGAACGGCCTTTAACCCATAGATTTTGCCCGTTTGGAGCAGTAAATGCCCGATTGTGGGATGGAGATGCATATGCTTATGCGCATTGGCATGGTCCAACCGCAGCCCTGTGCGTGCAAATTGCTGGAATTGAGCGTGGATTTCCTTCTTTAACGCAGAGCGCGTGGTGGGAGAGAAGAAATATTGAAAGCCCAGCCCTACTTGATTCCGACCAAACCAGCCTTTTTCATCCGTAATAACAGGCAGATGCAGGCAGGAATCGCCCTCTATAACGACAAGATGTAACCCCAACCGGAGGTCTGGCATACGTTGGGCACGGCGTAGAGCGTCCTCAAAAGCCGGGGCGGCAACCATGAGGCTTGCCGTGCTGAGGAGGCCTTTGCGATGGGCCTCCTCAATCGCCTCATTGACCTCCACACTCATACCGAAATCATCGGCAGAGAAAATAACACGGCGTTGTGTAGAGGTATTCATGCGGCGTTTGCCTTAGGCAGAATGACGCTGACGGAGGAACTGGAAGAACTCCACACCCTCACGCAAGCGGCGTTTGAGCATTTGTGGGTCTGTTGCCATCTCCTTGACGATAGCGAAAATCTTGGAAGGGCGGAAATAGAACTCCTTATAGAAGGTCTCCACGCTCTTAAAGATTTCCGTATGGGAGAGATGGGGGTAATGCAGCGGGGCAATCTGCACACCATTCTCGTCAATCAGCTCAGCTTCATCAAGATTCAGCCAGCCATTCTCAGAGGCCTGCTTATGCAGGAATGTCCCCGGATAAGGAGCTGCGAGAGAGACCTGTAATGTGTGCGGGTCAATCTCTTTAGCATATTGGATGGTTTCGCGGATGGTCTCGCGTGTTTCACCGGGCAGACCAACAATGAAGGTCCCGTGAATCTTAATGCCCAGCTTGTGGCAGTTTTTGGTGAACTCACGCGCTGTCTCAATCCGCATACCTTTTTTGATGTTATGCAGGATTTGTTGATTGCCGCTCTCATACCCTACCAGCAGCAAGCGTAAGCCGTTATCACGCAGAACTTTTAGCGTGTCATAAGGGACATTGGCTTTAGCATTGCAGGACCATGTTACACCCAGCTTGCCCAGCTCCCGTGCGATGGCCTCTGCGCGGGGGAGGTCATCGGTGAAGGTATCATCATCAAAGAAGAACTCTTTCACCTGCGGGAAGTATTTCATCGCAAGCTTAATTTCAGCGGCTACATGCTCTGGGCTGCGGGTACGGTAGCGGTGCCCACCCACAGTTTGCGGCCAAAGGCAGAAGGTGCAGCGGGACTTACACCCACGGCCTGTATAGATGGAGATATAAGGATGCTTGAGATAACCGATGAAGTAATCTTCAATCCGTAGGTCGCGCTTATAAACCTCCGTTACGAAGGGGAGGCTATCCATATCCTCAATCATCGCACGGTCTTTATTGGTGATAATCTCACCATTTTCATTACGCCATGTGATGCCATCAACCTCTGCGAGAGGTTTCCCCTCGGCAATCTCTTTGATGGTGAAGTCGAACTCATTGCGGGCTACGAAGTCGATCGGGCTGCCTTGGGCAAGGCTCTCATCGGGCTGGACGGCAACTTTTGCGCCAACCATACCAATCTTCAGCTTCGGGTTGGCGTCCTTCAGCATTTGTGCCACGCGGACATCAGAGGGGAAGGAGGGTGTGGAGGTGTGCATGATGACGAGATCACGATTCTTCACATCCTCAAGGATAGGCCCCATGCCCATTTTAGCCGGTGGAGCGTCAATCAAGCGAGAGCCGGGGACCATTGCTGCAGGTTGGGCCAACCATGTAGGATACCAGAAGGAGCGAATCTCTCGCTTCGCCTGATAACGTGAGCCAGCACCACCATCAAAGCCGTCGAAGGATGGGGGCTGTAGAAACAATGTTCTCAACATGTATGGACACTCCTGATAATGTCGGGCCTGTCAACGCCGGTTTCGTTGATCAGGATTAAGGGGCACGATCGTTGTTGGGGTTCGTTATAGGGACTTCGTACGTGTTTTGCCACGGGAGATGTGCATTGTCTGCCCCCGCCATGTTACACGCGAGCCACGGGCACTTCCGAGCATCACACAAGCAGAGAGGCAGTCTCGGAATATAAGGAAAGGGAAAATGCCGGGTAAAGCGCAGTTTGTCAGGTGGTTAATGCGCCGTGTCACGGCTCCACGGCAGAGCATCCCTCCTATCAACAAGCCCCATGAAAAACGGCGCGATGGTGCAAAAAGGACACACAACACCCCCCAGAAAAGCGGTAACTGTAGGACAGAAAGCCCATATCCAAGAGGCTCCACACTCCGAACCGTTCGTCCCCAGCGTAGCTCATGGGTGAAAAGGTCCTTTAGGGAGGTCTCGGTGATAGTCGTCTGGCATAAAGTCCGCGCAAGGGCAATCTCCCCCCCATTACGGCGGATAAGCTGGCCTAGCACGGCATCATCAGCGACATGAGAGACAAGGGCCTCAAACCCACCAATCTGTTGTAAATGCGTTCGTTTGAGGGCCATCGTAGCCCCGAGGCAATCTTGACGCCCCATGAGGCGGGACATCATCACACCGGGGAGGAAGTTGGTGTTAATGCTATGGGCGCCCAACATGCGGATGAGGCTGGGGCTAGCAGGTAAGCCCGCATATAGTGTGGTTACAAGCTGAACCTTCTCTTGTTGGAATGCTTCAACAATATGCGTGATGTAATCTGGGCTGACATGAATATCGGAATCAGAGATGATCAAAATGTCATGTCGGCAAGAGGGATACATATTGATGAGGTTACTGATCTTACGATTAGGGCCATGTAAGGCATCATCAATAATGATTGTTACATCGTGATGAGGATAACGCTGCTGGAGGCGGCGAATTACCGGTAGAGCCGTATCATCTTCTTTATGTAGGCCGAAGATGATTTGATAGGATGGGTAATCCTGCTGGAAGAAGCTTTCTAATGCGTCTTCAAGGCGTGGCTCATCCCCATGTACCGGCTTCATGAGCGTAACGCTGGGGCTTAGAGCCTCTTGGTTGTGAGAGGAAGCCTCGCGCTGATAGGGGGCAGGCCGACCGGGGATGCGCACATTCTGGCAGAAACGAGAGAGTAAGCTTGTCCCGATGAGATTCTGCACATGCCCCGCTAGTGAAAAAGCTCCGCTCAGGGCGGAGGCTATCGCAAAGAGTGGGGCCATCAATCAAGATACCTCATGAGAATGGAGGGAAGGACGTTTTTCTAAGCTTTTCATCACGTCTGCCCAGCGGAGTGGGATACAAATTATAATGTAGGTGGACGTGATGAAAAGCTATCGCAAATTATTCGCGGAGGAAATCGTCAGCTTTGGTGGTGAGGCTACGCGCTAGGCCGTTTGCTCCTTTCTCGTTGAAGATTGTCTTAAAATCAGCCCGTTGAGCAGCAACTTGGCTGATATGACCATCTAGCAAAATATCGGTGATGCGCCAGCCGTCGGGACCTTGGGCCATGACATAGTCAATGGGTGTTGGTGTCCCATTAGGGTCATCTTTCCCGCCGATAGTGGTGTGGACGATGGTCCGTCCATCCTGCTGGATCGTGTTTACAACGGTAAAGACAGCATCTGTTCCCGGCTTAAAGGTAGAGACATAACGCGCTACGGTGAAATGTTTAAAAGCTGCCAATAGGTCGTTTTTTTCAGCAGTAGAAAGATGGTCGTAATGTAGCCCGATGGAGCGTTTGAGGATGGACTCCATATCAAAAGCATGCTCAACGAACGGCGCGATCATTGCGCTGCGTTTGCTCATATTGGCAGAGGAATGTTCAGACTTATCCAAGGCCTTATATAAGGCTTCTATCGGGGCTTGTGGCGTTGTAGCAACAGGGGTGGCAGATGCCGAACTCCGGCTTGCCAGTGCGGGATGAACCCCAAGAGTGGAGACAGTCCCTATAGCGAGGGCCATCATTCCAAGGGAAGAGATAAGACAACGTTTCATGGACATGCTCTTTCCTCCTATGCGTCCTTTTATGCAAGAGGCGATGGGGCAGTTTGCAAGGGTACGCCTTGCAGGATTTCGTATAACTGTGTTGAATCTGCTACAGTTAGCGAGACAGTATAGCGCATTGCCGCCGGATAAACGAGTCCACAGTAAGAAGGAAAAGAGAGAATCTTCCACCGAATCCTCTAGTGAGGGTGTAGGGCTTAGTTCGTTAAGCTTGCATTTCTGCGCTGCTTCTGCGAGAGGGAGCGATGCAGGCCCGGCAGATATCGTTCTGGCGCGTCTGTCGGGCTATGTGCCACGGGTGTTCTGATACCGTGATTCAGCTCAGGAAGATATTATCAGAGGATTATAATGGCCGTACCATTGATGCAGGCTGTCCGAGTTGGACGGTACGTTCTCAAGCAGCACCTCACAGGGCGCAAGCGTTACCCGCTTGTGTTGATGCTTGAGCCGCTGTTCCGCTGCAATTTGGCTTGCGCGGGCTGTGGCAAGATTGATTATCCAGCGAAGATTCTTAACCAGCGTATGAGCTATCAAGAATGTCTTGATGCGGATACTGAAGCTGGTGCCCCAGTGATTGCTGTGGCGGGGGGAGAGCCCCTCTTACATAAAGAGATGCCACAGATTATTGCGGGCCTCGTGGCGCGTAAAAAATATGTGTATCTCTGCACGAATGGCCTTTTGCTAGAGAAGAAGATCGATGACTATAAACCATCACCTTTCTTCTCGTGGGACATCCATCTCGATGGTGACCAGCAGATGCATGATTCGTCCGTCTGCCAAGAAGGGGTGTATGATCGTGCGGTGAAGGCCATTAAATTGGCAAAATCCAAAGGCTTCCGCGTCTCTATTAACTGCACCTTGTTTGATGGTGCTAAGCCAGAGCGTGTTGCAGCTTTTTTTGATGAAGTCATGCGCCTAGGCGTTGATGGTGTGATGACAGCACCGGGCTATGCTTATGAGCGTGCCCCGGACCAAGAGCACTTCCTTAATCGCCAAAAGACGAAGACCCTTTTCCGGGATATTTTCCGCTTGGGTAAGGGCCATAAATGGCGGTTTACGCAGTCTCCTTTGTTCCTCAACTTCTTAGCAGGCAACGAGACATATCATTGTACCCCATGGGGTAAGCCGTTGCGGACCGTCTTTGGTTGGCAGCGTCCTTGCTATTTGTTGGGTGAAGGTTACGCTAAGACCTTCAAGGAGCTGATGGATGATACAGCGTGGGACCAGTACGGTACCGGTGCGTATGAGAAATGCGCCGATTGTATGGTCCATTCTGGCTATGAATCCACAGCGGTGATGGATGCAGTGCAGCGTCCTTGGCATTTCATCAAAGTAGCGTTGCAAGGGCCAGAGACGGAAAAGCCCATGGCTCCGGAGATATCGTTAGCGAATCAGCGGCCTGCCTCTTACGGGTATGATGCTGAGGTAGCGCGCCAGATGGAGCGGCTTGAAGGCGAGGACGCTAAGCGCGGCAAACCGGCTCGTGGTCCACGCGTACGCATTAACGGGCAGAGTGAAAGCCCAGCCCCGGCCCCGGCAAAGTAGGGCCATATTTCCTGCTCTGATTTTCTCGTCATTACCTTGTGATGGCGGGCTTATCAGGGCAGGATAGTTTTATGATGATTCCTATCCTTATAATTATTCTGCTCATCGTCCTTAATGGTGTTTTCGCCACGGGTGAGCTAGCTCTTATCTCTGCCAAACGCGCCCGGTTGTCCCATCTTGCACAAACAAAAGTTGCTGGGGCAGAGCGTGCATTAAAGCTGGCGGAAAATCCTCAAAACTTTTTGCCGACTGTGCAGATAGGTATGACCCTTGTCTCTATCTTGGAGGGGGCATTTGGGGGCAGCCAGATTGAGGAATCACTTCAGCATTACATTGAGCATTGGGCTATTTTTCAACCATTTGCTGGTGAGCTATCCATCATTATTGTGGTGGCGTGTATCACGTTTGCCATGCTGGTCTTTGGGGAGCTTGTGCCCAAACAAATCGCATTGCAGCGACCAGAGGCTATAGCCATTCATCTCTCTGCGCCGCTTTTGGCCTTATCTTGGTGTACGCGCCCGGTTGTGTGGTTGCTCAGTAAGACCTCTAATTGTGTGCTGCAACTTGTGGGGATAGGCTCTCTCCCGCGTGCCACTGTAACGGAGGAGGAGCTTAAAGCCGTCCTGCAAGAGGGAATGCAAGCGGGGATTTTGGAAACGGAGGAGCGTGAGATTATCGAGCGTCTGCTTCGCTTAGCGGATCGTCCCGTTCGTGCGATTATGACGCCACGCAATGAGCTGTTTTGGATAGACCGTAATGCGGATGAGGAGACGCTGGTTAGTAAGTTGCGGCAGTCTTCTTACGGGCGGATTGTTGTTTGTGAGGACAATGTGGACCATCCAGTCGGTGTGATGCTGGCTAAGGATGTGATGGACCGACTGTTGTTAGGTTTGCCCCTTTCGATTGATGCTGTATTGCGCACCCCGCCCGCTATTCCAGATAGCCTTACAGCTCAAGGGATGATTGAGCGTTTGAAGGGGATTTCCCTCGGTATAGTCTTTGTCTTTGATGAATATGGCTCTTTTGAAGGCATCGTTACACCCTCTGATGTTTTTGAGGCGATTATTGGGGATGAGGCCTTAGATGCGTCCTCTCAAAAACGGCATGAGGTGGATGGGAAAGAGGAATATATCCTTGATGGTTTCATGCCGATTGATGATGTATGCACACGGCTGGACCTACCCCCAATGGTTGAGGATGGGCGGTATCATACATTAGGCGGGGCTTTGATGGCTCTATTACGCCGTGTCCCTGCGCAGGGGGATAAGGTGGTGTTCTCTGGCTGGTTGTTTGAAGTGTTAGAGACAGAACGCCGCCGTGTTGTGAGGGTGCGTGTTAGCCGCCGCGCGTTGGCACAAAATTAATGCGTTATCAGGGTGAACTTGCTGCCTTTGTAGAGAATATGCGTTCTTTCATAAAGGGTGTTTTTATTTAAGTGGCTATGGGCATCAATTATTAAACTATTATTAAAATAATGAAGATTTCCTAAAAAACCTCCTAATCTACCTTGCGTGCTTTTTTGAGAGCGATATAAACCGAGGCAACATCCTTTCTGCTAGTGCGCTGTAGCAGCTCTGTGGGAAAGGTAGCGTGTTGTGAGGAGACGTTGCACATGATTACGCTTTCACCCGACTATCGTCCTTCTGAGGATGAAGAGTTTATGAATGAACGGCAATTAGCGTATTTTAAGCAAAAATTGCTGCATTGGCGGATGGACCTTCTCAAAGAGGCGGGGGAGACGTTAGCGAGTCTTTCCGAAGGGGGCATCCACGAGGCTGATCTAACAGACCGCGCAACAGTGGAGACGGACCGTGCTTTTGAGCTAAGAACGCGTGACCGTGCGCGTAAGTTAATCATCAAGATTGATATGGCGTTGGCACGGATTGAGGATGGGTCTTACGGTTATTGTGAGGAGACAGGCGAGCCTATCGGTCTGCAACGTCTGGAGGCACGGCCTATTGCCATATTGTCGCTAGAAGCACAAGAACGGCATGAGCGGCACGAAAAGATTTATCGTGATGACTAATTAAGGGTTGCACGGAGAGGGCGAACAGGCTAGGTAACCCGCCATAGGTTTTCGCAAGGCTGCTGTAGCTCAGTGGTAGAGCACTCCCTTGGTAAGGGAGAGGTCGCGAGTTCAATCCTCGCCAGCAGCACCATGATGAGACCATCTCCCCCTTTTAGAGTTCTTTTGCAAGAAAGCCGCCTTCATGGCTGATGTGATTACCCTTTACGGGATTAAGACCTGCTCCACCGTTAAGAAGGCTATGAAATGGCTGGAGGAGGCAGAGATACCCTTCCACTACCATGATGTCCGTAAGGATGGTGTGACCTCGGCTTTGCTAGAGGCATGGTGCGCTACAGTGGGGTGGGAGAAGCTGTTGAATCGCTCTAGCCTGACCTTCCGTCGTTTGGATGAGGCGGAGAAAGAAGGGTTGGATGAAGCGAAAGCTGTGGCTCTCATGCTGGCTCATCCGACTTTGATTCGCCGCCCTGTTACGGTGAAGGGTGAGCAGATGATGGTGGGGTTTAAGCCAGAACTTTATGAGGCCTTTTTCGCTTAAAGCAATGTGGTCTCGCTCTTTGTTTTTTAGGATGCTACAAGGCCCCTTTTCTGGGGCCTTTATTGTTGGAGGAGGGGTAAGTCATGGAGGTATTTTCACGGCGTATTCCTTCTCCCCCAAGGCGAGAGGGGGAGGCAGCGTATCCCCTTTTTGCGCCGGAGCAGGTTTTAACGCTCTTTCAGCGGCGATGCGCGGATATATGCAGCCGGTTTGAGGAGTGGCGTACACCGATACGTGTAAAGGGCGTGATAGGTGAGATCCCCGTTGAGCGTTGGCGGCGGCGGGAGGCAACCCCGTTGCTAGATGCCCATACAGGGGCGGCTCTTTTGTTGGAGATTCCCCCTGCTTTGGTAGCGGAAGAAGGCTTGCGCACGGGCGAGACGGTACAGGTCATAGGGGTGTTGCGCGCCCACGCGCAACAAGGGCAGCTCACATTACGAATGGATGTTCTTTCCCTTACGCGTGATGCGCTGGAGGAGGCTCATCGCCAGAGTGAGATGGTGATGGAGCTTATGCGTAGTCTCCCACCACGTCGGCGTGCCTTTCCTACGCAGGAGGGGGCCCGGATGCTACTGCTTGGCCTTGGTGTGGGTAGCGAGCGGCTGGCCCATATGGTGCATGCTCTTGGGGGATTATGGTCGGAGCGCAACGTGACGTTACGCGCCGTCTCCGAAGCGGAAGGGCCGGAGGCTCTACAGAACTTATCGCAGATAGAGCATGAGATTATATTTTTGATTATGGCAAAGGGGCATCTTTCTGCATGGGAGCAGCCCGCATGTATTAAGGCCCTATCGCGCTGCCCAGCTTATCGTATTCTAGCTTGCGATGGCGGAGGCGATGAACAGGAGGGAGGGACCCTTTTAGCGCATTTAGTGGAGCAGTATTTCACAACGCCGTTAGAGGCCGCAGAGTTTATCCGGTATCAGAGTGTGGAACATCGCCAGAGGCAGGATGAGGAACGTGCTCATCAAGAAGAAGTAGAGGCATTGCGGACAAGCCTTGCCGCTCTTACCCAACGTCCTACCGAAGGGCCGCCCCGCCTTTCTATGCTCGCCCTTACCCTTGGTGTGGTTTTGGGGGTGAGCCTTATAGTAGCGGGGCGTTGGTTTTTAGGGCTGTTTTAGCCGCATTTATGGTAGAAAAGCAGGCCGTGCAGTAAAGCGGGGCAAGAACTCCTCCAGCATGGGGGCTAATGTGCGTAAATGCTGTGCGGAATCAGGTGATAACAGCAATAGCGCGCGTTGTAGGTCTTGCGGCTGGGTATGGGCATGGCCTGCTACCCAAAGGAGCAACCCGCGTACGCTGAGGCCATCTTCTTCATCCATAGGGGGAAGCGGCGTAAAGAGCATGGAGGGTGGCACGGCAGCGGGAATCATTTCCAACGGGGTGCTGGCATGGCCCGTTTCGTGCGGCAAATGGATGCTGCGCGTTTTAGGGTCGAAGCTGATACGCAAACTAGTCATGCTGAAGGGACAAGGCGCATCCCCAAGGGTAAAGGGCGTTTCATCTTGCGTATAAAGCGTAAGGAGATGCGGGATGCTCTCCTGCCAGAAGCCTGCAAAGGGGCGGTGTTGTTCTGGTGGGTCACATTCCAGTAACTGCCCCTCAGATGTGCGGAGGAGAATCGTACGACCAGGATTATAAGGAGCGGCGACTTGCGGGTTGAGGGCAAGCATATCCTCTAAGGAGGGGCGTACGCGGTCATAATGGAAGGCATCATGGCGGACATGGTCTTCCAAAGTGAGGTCATGGTCTTGCAAAAACCATTCAGCCCGTTTTTCGTCTAATTGTTGTGCTGCAAGCTCACGCAAGCGTGCCAACCCGGAGATGAGGGCACTCTCTCGCATCTGGTTAGCAAGCTGACGCATATGCACAATTTTGTCATGCGCTGGTGTGGTTATCTGCTCATTACGGTCATAATGAGCGCGCATAGCGGGGGGAAGCTCGGCCTCATCATGCGCTTGGGCACAGATATAATGTTGGATACAACCGCCTTGCCACGGGGCCACAAGTAAGTCAGCGTCATCAGGACGGTATGGCTGCCCATCAGCCCGGATGATGGCCTCGGAGGGGAGGTCAAGCAGGTGCGGATTCGTCAGAGCTTCGGGTTTAGCCAAATGATCGAGTCGGGCGAGCAAACGGACAAAATGATGGTCGTGGAATGATTCTGGGGCATGCCACGGATAATTGGCAACAATATGACCAGGCGGGGGACGAAGTTGTCCCGCCGTCCCATAAATACGCCAGTGAAGGGCAATCGCCGCCGTATCTTCTTGAACTTTTTGGAGGAGAGAATCTAGCTCATGCTCTGGGTTAAGATACTCGTCTGCATCAAGAATCGCGACCCAATTTTCAGCTATATCGCTCTCATCGTCACTATCAGGCTGGTCTAGCTCTTGTGTGATGTGGCGCAGATGAGCGAGGGCATGACGTGTAAGCTCTAAGCGGCGTTTCTCGGCGGGGAGAGTCTCATCCAACTCCACAGGATGCCACGAGATAGGCCAGTCTGCTTGGTAAGCTTGGCTTATCTGACGCGCATTATCAAAGGCTCCAGCATCAATAATGGCAATATGTTCGACTCCTAAGGCCAAATGCCATGCGAGCCATCCCGGTAGGGTATGGTCAGCTTTTTTAAGGAGGAGAGCGCAGGTAAGACGGGGACGCCTAGCGGACATAAATACGCACCATGTTGCTATGGACGGTGGGATCGGTACTCACACGCATATCCAATTGGATAGGACGCGCACCCGCAGCCAATATGTGATTAGCGACAGGGGAGACCAAGTTCTGCGTGAGAGTGTGTAAGGTTTCTCTTTCAGCTTCCGGTGTTTTTTGCATAGGTGCTATGCCTTGGACGGTAAAGAGGATGTTGCTTTTCCGGCTGAGAGCGAGCTTTGCGGCTTTTTCTACCGCTGGGCCGTATTCTTCCTCTGGTGTACCTTCAATAATTTGCAGGAAGGCAGGCTTACCGGGAGCTGCGACTGGCAAAGCAGGGGCCGCAACGCGCGGGGGCCTACCCGCCTGCGGGTCGAAGGTGCGTTGATCAATCGGATTACAGCCCCAAAGAGGGGTTGCCAGCAGCGCAAAAAGAGCGGTGCGGGTCCATAAAGCGGAACGGTGGGTATAGAAAACCATCATAGATGACTTACTCGCAGGAAGCGGGGCATGACGCAAGAGGGTAGCAGGCTTGCTTTAAAAACTTCATTTTCCCTCTGTTGCTCTGCCACAAGGGTGCTATGGATGGTACGTCCTTTAGCTACCAAATTATGGAGGAAGCGACCAATGGCCGTTAAAATTGCAATCAATGGGTTCGGGCGCATCGGGCGTCTGGTTCTTCGTGGGATTATCGAGAGCGGGCGCACAGATGTGGAGCCTGTACTGATTAACGATCTCGGTTCTGTGGAGGCCAACGCTCACCTCCTGAAATATGACACCATCCATGGCCGCCTGCCGGCTGAGGTTGAGGTCGTCAATGGTGACCTGCTCATCAAGACCCATGCTGGTAAGACCATCGGGCCTATCAAGGTGACCTCTCAGCGTAACCCAGAAGAGATTCCGCTTCAGGGTGTTGATGTGGCGATGGAGTGCACAGGCCTCTTTACAGCACGCGATAAAGCTTCTGCCCTGCTGAAAGCTGGTGCAAAGCATGTGCTGATTTCCGCTCCGGGTAAGGATGCAGATGCCACCATCGTTTATGGTGTGAATAACGAGGCTCTGAAGCCGGGTATGCAGATCGTTTCCAACGGGTCCTGCACAACCAACTGTCTCTCCCCAGTCGCTGCTGTGCTGGATGACAAGTTCGGCATCGAGCGTGGTTACATGGTGACAGTTCACTCCTACACGGGTGACCAGCGCACAATCGACACACTGCATAAAGACCCACGCCGTGCGCGCGCTGCAGCTGTAAACATCATCCCGACCTCCACAGGGGCTGCCCGCGCTGTTGCGCTGGTTCTGCCACATCTGAAGGGCAAGCTGGATGGTACAGCGATTCGCGTCCCAACGCCGAACGTCTCCCTCGTCTCTTTGGACTTCGTGCCGAAGCGTAAGCCATCTTCCATCGAGGAAGTGAACGAGGCCGTGCGTGAGGCTTCTGAGGGCCGGCTGAAAGGCATCCTTGGCTACAATACAGAGCCGCTGGTGAGCCACGACTTCAACCATGTTGCCTTCTCCTCCACCTTCGATGCAACGCAGACAGCGTTGGTTGATGGCGGTGAGCTGGTCCGCATCTGCGCATGGTATGACAATGAGTGGGGCTTCTCCAACCGTATGTCCGACACAGCGTCTCTCTTTGGGAAACTCTGATCATGGCTTTTCGCACGCTAGATAAAGCGGAGGTACGCGGTAAACGCGTACTTCTCCGCGCTGACCTGAATGTCCCCATGCATGAAGGTGCCATCACCGATACAACGCGTATTGAGCGTGTGCTGCCGACCATCCGCGAGCTGATTGAGAAGGGGGCCAAGGTCATCCTTCTCAGCCACTTCGACCGTCCTAAAGGGAAGGTCGTGCCTGAGATGTCGCTGGCACCGGTGGGTAAGCGTCTGGGTGAGCTGCTAGGTCGCCCGGTTGCTTTTGCGTCCGACTGCGTTGGGCCAGAAGCTAAAAAGGCGGTTGATGCCCTAAAGGATGGCGATGTCCTCCTGTTGGAGAACACACGCTTCCACGCTGAGGAAGAGAAGAACGATCCTGCATTCTCCAAAGCATTGGCTGCTAATGGGGATATTTATGTAGATGATGCGTTCTCTGCAGCTCACCGCGCTCATGCCTCGACAGAGGGTGTAGCCCATCTTCTGCCTGCTTATGCAGGCCGCTTGATGGAAGCTGAGTTGACGGCTCTTTCTGCAGCTTTGGAGAATCCAAAACGCCCTGTTGGGGCCGTTATTGGTGGCTCCAAAATCTCCACGAAGCTGGACCTCATCGGCAACGTGTTGGATAAAGTGGATGTGCTGTTCATCGGTGGGGCTATGGCTAATACCTTCCTCGCTGCTGAGGGTGTGAAGGTTGGCAAGTCCCTCCAAGAGGCCGACATGCACGAGACAGCCCGCAAGATTGCCGCTCATGCTAAAGAGAAGGGCTGCAAGCTGGTTCTGCCAGTAGATGCCGTTGTCGCGCGTGAGTTCAAAGCGGGTGCGCCTTCTGAGGTTGTGCCGGTGGATAAGGTGCCTGATGACGCCATGATCCTCGATGCCGGGCCAAAAACAGCCGAGCTTATCTCCAAGCATTTAGCTGACCTTAAGACTCTGGTCTGGAATGGTCCGCTTGGTGCCTTTGAGATTGCCCCGTTTGATAAAGCAACGGTGGAAGTGGCTCAGGCCGCAGCGAAGCTGACTGAAGCAGGCAAGCTGCTTACAGTGGCAGGCGGTGGTGATACGGTTTCTGCTCTGCGTCATGCAGGTGTGGCAGACCGTATGAGCTACGTCTCCACAGCGGGCGGTGCCTTCCTCGAATGGCTGGAGGGTAAGACCCTTCCGGGTGTTGAGGTGCTACGCGCTAAATAAGACATCGGGTTAAACTGAGGTTCTAAAAAAGGCGGTTGTCCTTATGGGGCACCGCCTTTTTTGATGATGCTATTTATAAAAATGCGGCTCGTTAAAACGAACCGCAGTCTTGCAAGGATGAAAAAGGGCCAGAGGGGGAGAGGAGACGTTTTAAGCGTCATCCTCCGTGAAGCCTTGCTCCTTACGGCGGGCTTTTACGGCAGAAGCCATAGCCTTTTGTAATTTCTCCATCGCACGAGCTTCAATTTGACGAATACGCTCGCGTGAGACGCCGTAATGGTGGGATAGTTCCTCCAAAGTGGAAGGGTCTTCCTTCAAGCGGCGTTCGGTGAGGATGTGACGCTCACGCTCATTAAGGGTTTGCATCGCTTCAGCGAGGAGGGCCTTACGGCCATTCATATCCTCATTTTCAGCTAGCGTATCTTCTTGGCTCTCATTTTGGTCCACAAGCCAGTCTTGCCATTCTTGCTCGCCATCAATGCGCAGTGGGGCATTAAGGCTATGATCCGGCGCGGTGAGGCGGCGATTCATGGAGATGACATCTTGCTCTGGTACACCGAGCGTCTTAGCAATATGGTCAATCTGCTCTGGTTGAAGGTCGCCTTCCTCATAAGCTTGCATCTGGCCTTTAAGGCGGCGGAGATTGAAGAAGAGTTTTTTCTGCGCCGCTGTGGTCCCCATTTTCACTAAGGACCAGCTATGGAGGATATATTCCTGAATAGCCGCGCGAATCCACCACATAGCGTAAGTGGCTAAGCGGAAGCCGCGCTCTGGGTCAAAACGGCGGACAGCCTGCATCATACCGATATTGCCCTCGCTGATAAGCTCACTTACGGGCAGACCATAACCGCGATAGCTCATGGCAATTTTTGCAACAAGGCGCAGATGAGAGGTCACAAGCTCATGAGCAGCACTGCTATCATGCTTATCTCGCCAGCGGCGGGCTAAATCTAACTCTTGCTCGGATGTGAGGAGAGGAAAACGGCGGATTTCCTGAAGATAGCGGGATAAATTGGTCTCCGGCCCAATGGCAGGGAGAGTAGTGGGAGACTTCATATATATTCGACTCCTTGCACCTAGCTGGCGAAAGAAAGAGCAATCCTTACCCGTTCTTTCATCACAGGAATGATGCGCCCTCTTAGGGAGGTTAGTTCCTGCTTGTTCATATCTCCACCCCTAAATAAGGCAGTGGAGGCATGCGCTGCATTTAGGACTCCTACAGGTTCTATTCTTTTAATCGTTTTCATCGAAATGTTAAACTTAAGAAAAAGTTATATTGATGAATTATGCTTTAAGGCTCCCCATTAATGCCTGAAAATCCTCCGGCAAAGGGGCGGTAAAATGCAGCATTTCCCGTGTGCGGGGATGTGTAAAACCGAGTGTTGCGGCATGGAGGGCTTGGCGGGGGAAGTCCAACGCTTCATCGCGCAGTGTCACGGGGAGTTTGCGCGCCGCAGCGGGGATGCGACGAAGATAAACAGGGTCGCCTAATAAAGGATGCCCATTATGAGAGAGATGCACACGGATTTGATGCGTACGCCCCGTTGCTAAGCGGCACTCCACAAGGGAGACGGCGTTATGAAATGTTTCTTTTGTTTTATAACGCGTTAAGGCCTGCTTTCCCCCTTGGATAACAACGGCCATGCGTTTGCGGTCCCGTTTATCGCGGCCGATAGCCCCTTCAAACTCACCAGCAGGTGGGAGAATCCCCCATGCGAGCGCAAGATAGGCGCGCTCCATCGTGCGGGTAGCAAAGGCTTCGGAGAGCGCTTCATGAGCGAGGGGGGTTTTCGCAACGACCATCACGCCAGATGTATCTTTGTCTAAACGGTGCACGATTCCGGGTCGTTTCTCTCCTCCAATGCCCTCAAAATCAGGCCCGCAATGGCCGAGGAGGGCATTTACAAGGGTCCCCGTTTCATTCCCGGGGGCGGGATGGACCACCAACCCGGCGGGTTTGTCCAAGACGATGAGGTCCCTATCCTCAAAAAGAATATCCAAGGGGATGCTCTCAGCTTGTGGGCGGGCAGGCTCTGGCGGGGGGAGGTGGAGTTCTAGCGTCATTCCTTCTCGTAAGGTGAAGGAAGGGTCTCGCCGTGGGGAGCCGTTGCAGGTAAGGTAGCCTGTCTCAATTAAGGTTTTAACGCGAGAGCGGGATAATGTCCCAATGGCATCGGCCAACATACGGTCGGCTCGTTGTCCTGCTTGGCCTTGCTGAATCGTGAAGGCGTAAAGCATGGCTGCATCAGCAGAGAGAGAATCGGGAATGGAAACATCAGACATGCCGCCTACCCTAGCCGAATCCACAACAAACAGCGAGAGTGTCCCGCCGCGCCCGCCGCGTGCGTTAGTGGCGGCGGTGATTATCATGGGGGTGATGATTATTGTAGGGGCGGCCGCCTTGGTGGGGATTATTATTTACCGCATTGTTCATCATGTCCCTACCCCTGTGGTGAGGCAGGAGGCTCCAGCTCTTTCTTCATCCCTTTCTGGTCCTGCTTTATTAAGCCTACCGCGCCGTGTAGGCGAGCAGGTGACGATGATGTCCGCTCGCCCTGATGGGGCCTTGGCCGTGATGTTAAAGGATGAGCAAGGCAATATGCGCATCGTGTTATGGAGCCCGGAGCAGGCACGCATTATTGCAGAATTAACAATGACACATCCTACGTCACCCTAGGGTCTCTTCCTCATAAGCGGGATAAGCGCGTAAAATACTGCTCATCAAGCCGGGGAAGCGTTCCTCCAACATCGTAAGGCGTAATGTGTTGCGATGTTGGACCCCTTCTACCCGCGTGTGCAAAATTCCTACCTCGCGCAACACTTGAAAATGATGCGACATGCTGGATTTAGGACGCCCGCGGAGGAGGGTTGTGCAGTTTGCTTCCCCCAAATTGTATAAATGATAGATAATGCCCAGACGCACCGGGTCCGCTATAGCGCGGAGGAGCGGGAGGAGGGCAACCTCCTCTGGGGCAGGGTGATGATATAACGTGGCCATGCCTCTCTGTATCGGGAGTCGGAGGGTGTTTTGTCAAGATTGTAGTTCTATATTGATGGAACAATAAGCCTGTGTTAGCCTCAACGGCAGAAGGGACGTTTCTCTTCATGTTTGTTAAAGGAGGACGTTATGGCAACGTTGTTTGAGCCTATCTCTTTTGGGGCTATTAAGGCGGCTAATCGTGTTGTTATGGCACCGCTTACCCGGGCACGGGCGGGCAAAGATGCTGTGCCGACACCTATCATGGCGGAATATTACGCACAGCGGGCGACTGCCGGGCTGATTATCTCCGAGGCCGTGGGGATTTCTCGCCAAGGGCTTGGCTGGGCCTATGCTACAGGCATTTGGAATGACGCGCAGGTAAAGGGCTGGAAGGCCGTTACCGATGCCGTGCATGAGAAGGGCGGTAAGATTGTCTGCCAGCTTTGGCATATGGGGCGGATGGCCCATTCCTCCATAACGGGGGAGCAGCCGGTGGCACCGTCTCCTTCCACAGCACCGGGGCACATCCATACATATGAGGGCAAGGCCCCTTATGAGGAGGCCCGTGCGCTACGTCTGGATGAGATTCCGGGCATCATTGAGGATTACATCAAGGCTGCGCGTAATGCGATGAAAGCCGGGTTCGATGGTGTGCAGATTCACTCTGCCAATGGTTATCTGCTTGATGAGTTCTTGCGTGATAGCACGAACCATCGGACGGATGCTTATGGTGGGTCTGTTGAGAATCGTCTGCGTCTGCTGCGTGAGGTGACGGAAGCTGTCATTAAGGAAGTTGGGGCCGAGCATGTCGGTGTTCGTCTCTCCCCGAATGGCGAGGTGCAGGGCACGATAGATAGCAAGCCGGAAACTGTCTTTATCCCGGCAGCGAAGATGTTGAATGACCTCGGTGTGGCATGGCTGGAGCTGCGTGAAGCTAATCCTTCCAGCACCTTTGGCGGGGCTACAGAGCAGCCTAAATTATCGCCAGAAATCCGCAAGGTGTTCACCCGTCCGCTGGTGCTGAATCAGGAATATACGCGTGATGAAGCTCTGAAGGCCGTGGCAGAAGGCAAGGCAGATGCTATCAGCTTTGGGCGCGCCTATATTGCTAACCCGGACCTCGTGCGCCGCTTGAAGGAGGATTTACCGCTTCAACAAGATGATATGGCCACATGGTACGGCCCGATTGGGGCGAAAGGCTATACGGATTATCCGTTTGCTAAGTAAAAGCAGGCCATAAAGCATAATGATGGGGTGGTGCTGGGTTTTCTGGCACCACCCCATTTTATATGGCAGCTGTTAGCTGAGGGGGCGGGTCAGCTCGTATAGGGCCACCGCAGAAGCGTTGGAGACATTTAGGCTCTCCATCGGGCCAGACATGTAAATGGAGGCAATCTCATCACACGTCTCTCGTGTTAGGCGGCGTAGCCCTGCCCCCTCGGCCCCTAGAACGAGAGCCACACGGCGTTGACCAAGCTGGGTGCGGTCTAAGCGCGTCCCACCAGCATCTAACCCCACGACCCAGAAGCCCGCTTTTTGTAAGCTTTGCAGCGTGCGGGAGATATTCGTTTCCCGAATGATGGGCACAATATCCAATCCGCCAGAGGCCGCTTTGGCCATAGTCCCGGTTTCATCAGGTGTGTGACGGTCTTGCACGATGAGAGCAGCGGCCCCAAAAGCGGCGGCAGAGCGTAGAATGGCCCCGATATTGCGCGGGTCTGTTACTTGGTCCAATACAAGAATAGGGCCGGGGCGGTCGATCACATCCACGAGAGCCGGGTTTTCCAACGGCTCGACATTGAGGCACACCCCTTGATGCACGGCCTCTTTACCGCAGAGGGCATCTAGCTCCTCCCGGCTGACGATGCGCGGTTGATGCGCTGTTTGGGGAAGGGCAGCCTCGGCCTCTTTGGTGGCAAGCAGGGCGTAAATAACGCGCGCAGGGTTGAGGAGCGCGGCCTCCACAGCATGTTGACCATAGAGCCAATAACCCTTGCCAGTAGCGGGAGCCCCGTGCTTGGTCGTGCTGCGGCGGGAGCGATTGCGGGAGAGATTTTGCGCCTCTGGCAAAGCCACACGGCGGGAGGATGATTTTTTAGCCATAATTGCCTATATAATCCTTTAACCACGCATTGACATAGCCCCAAATGCGTATTATCACACGGCCAACCTGAGTACGGAGGGGTGCCCGAGTGGCTAAAGGGGGCGGACTGTAAATCCGCTGGCGTACGCCTACGTTGGTTCGAATCCAACCCCCTCCACCAGGTGTTTTTCTTGGAAAATTATGTAGTTTTTAGTTGGTCAGGGATTTTTGTGGACCTTCTTCCAGTGTTTTGAGGTGCAGTTCTGTTAAGCGTTTTATAAAAGGATGAGTAGTAGCGTCATCTGCTTTTTCCCGAAGTTTTTGGATGATTGTTTCAAACCATTCTTTTTCGTTTTGCCATTCTTTGTTTTTAGCTTCTTGGAAGCGGAAGTAGAGTTCTCGGAAGATTTTATTCTGTTCTGGGCCTGTTGGTAGTTGATCTATGCATTCCAGAAATTTGTCAGGATCGATATTATGAAGGAAGGGATTATCGTTTGTGAGGAAATATCTTTGTAAGAGAAGGTTCGTAATTTCAAAAGGTTGATTGTTTTTTATTTTTTCCTCACAATAGTCCTTAATTTTTTTAAGAAGGTATTTCTTCTTTTTACAGGACAAGATGTCATTTATTTTTTTGATCTTGCTGATATTTTCTTTATGAAATTCCCAAGGAGAATAATCTTTTACATTCCAGATGTCAATTTGGGTAAGAGAAGCGATTTCTTTTGATAAAAGCGAGTCGCAATATCTTTTAGTGTATTTTTCTAAGAGAGTAGCAGAGTCTATATCATTAAAACTGTTTATCTTCATGTTTTTTAGCATAAAATAAACGTCACAAACATGAAGCAGTTCCTTATCGTTTTCTGCAGTTTCTTTTTCGAGATATGAACGAAATTTTCCAATTAGGGAATCATAATGTGTATCGGAGGGTTTTTCATAAATAAAAGCTGAGATCCTTTTCCATATAGGGGTTGTTCTATTGTGAATAAAATAGGAAAGATTATCTTCAAAGTCTTTCTTGTTAAGGATTCCCTTTTCTAGAAGGTAGTATATAGATTCATTTAACATTCTATATACGTTTAATAGGTTGAAATAATTACTTTCGCGTGTTTTTGAGTACGAATCATTATTTACGTCTTCTTTGGAAATGGGACTAACTATTTTTTCAATATCATCATATGTTCTTCCATGTATATTTTTTTCTATGAGAAGTACATATAATAGGCAGAGGATATCAAAAATTATATTGTTATTATCCTCCTGTTTTCCCTTAAAGGATGGAAATAAGTATTTTCCAGAAGATAAGAAAAGTTGTAGAATTCTAATGTTTTCTACATTTGTTTTTTCAAAAAAATCAATGAAATTATTTTCATTTTCTAATAGAAATTTTCCAAAATTATCTTTGTCTTCAGATTTTTTGAGATCTTTTTTGAATTCAGATTCAATAACATCTTTCCAAGCACTTTTAATATCCGGTTGTACCCGTAATGTAAGGTAAACGGTCTTTTCCTTTGTACGTTCATAACGCTTTCTTTCTTCATTATCATCAATAGCAATTTCTTTTTCATTAGCAACGAGAATAACGCGGTTTTCATGTGATTCTACCAAAGGCTGCACGAGAGCTAATATGTCGGATACGGGCATTTTTGCTCGTTCTACATCATCGAAGACTAGAATACGCTTTTTGAATATTTTGTCTTTGCTCTTTGTCTCTCCAGACATACCTAGAATAACTGAGAGGTCAGTTTTATTGTTATCTAAATGGTATAAATCAATCTTTAAAGTGCTTTTCAACAAGCCTTTAAAAACGGTTTTTCCTAGTTCTCCAATCTTGCCGCCAAGTATGGGGTGCATGGCGACATAGATGGCTTGTGTTATTTCCTCGGCATTCTGCATCCCATAGAGGGATACATAGATCATGTTTAGCTCACTATCCGATTCACGGTCCGTCCTCTTTTTGTCAAAAAGACGTTTCACGAGCCATGTTTTACCGCAACCCCATGGGCCATCTAGCATTAAGGCGAAGGGAGGTTTGCTGCTTCCGTAGCAGTATTTATTAAGGACTTCGGCTACATTTGCATTTGGGCCAGCCCATTCGTAATTTTTAGTCATTTGAAAAAACCTCCTCCTTAATAGAATTGACTGTATCAGTTTATTTCGTTCGATAGAAAGATATTTGCCTGAGGTCAGAGGTGCTATTTTACAGGCATCAGGTTGATATAGAATATGCTAGTCTTCCCGCCTCGTTCGCGCAGGGTTGGGAGGCTATATGGCAGGATCGTCATTATCACATCATCAAAAGGCCCTCACAAACATGATTCGTATAGAAGGCGCGCAAGAGCATAATTTAAAGGATGTCTCGTTGGAGGTTCCACGGGGTTGTCTAGTGGTGTTTACTGGCGTGTCTGGGTCGGGGAAGTCCTCTCTGGCATTTGGGACGTTGTATGCCGAGGCACAGCGGCGTTATTTGGAGACAGTCGCCCCCTATGCGCGGCGTTTGTTCCATCAGCTACCCCCGCCAAAAATCCGTAATATCGAGGGGCTACCGCCTGTTATTGCGCTTCAGCAGCAGGCGGGGACAAGTAGCCGGTCCTCTGTGGGGAGTGTGACAACGCTCTCTAATCTATTGCGGATGCTCTATTCCCGTGCGGGTACTTATCCCGCTGATGCGCCGATGCTGGAGAGTGACGACTTCTCCGCTAACACCCCGCAGGGGGCGTGCCCGCGTTGCCAAGGTACGGGATGGCTCTATGATGTTGTGGAAGAAAAGATGGTGCCCGATCCGACCTTAACCCTGCGGGAAAAAGCCGTAGCGGCTTGGCCCGGTGCGTGGCAGGGGCAGAATCTGCGGGACATCCTTATGATGCGCGGGATAGACCTCGACACACCATGGCAAGACTTGCCCAAAGCTACCCGGGAGTGGATACTCTATACAGATGAAACCCCAACCGAGCCTATCTATCGGGGGTTGAATTATGCTGAGAGCCAAGCGGCTATCAAACGGGGAGAGCCTGCAACCTATCAGGGAACTTTCGCGAGTGCGCGCCGCTATGTGATGCAGAGCTTCCATGGCTCTAAAAGTGCAAAAATGCGCGCCCGTGCGGCATCCTTCATGCAGGCGACGCGCTGCCCTGTGTGTCATGGGGCGCGTCTAAAGCCTGAAGCTCTTGCTGTGACCTTTGGGGGGCAAGATATTGCGGCCCTGTCTCACCTGCCTTTAGAGCAGCTTTATCATGTGCTGAAGGACCAGCTTGCAGAAAATCAACTGAGTGATGCTCAAGGCCGTGTGATTGAGGAGATTGGCACGGCTTTAATGAAGCGGTTGGAGATTTTGTTGGAGCTGGGACTAGGGTACCTTCAAACGGACCGCGCTGTGGATAGCCTCTCCCCCGGTGAGTATCAACGCTTGCGGCTGGGTACGCAGGTTCATTCCGCTTTGTTCGGTGTGGCTTATGTGTTGGATGAGCCTGCCGCAGGGCTGCATCCTGCGGATATTGAATCGCTTTTGAATGTGTTAGGCTGTTTGCCCAAGGCGGGGAACTCCCTCCTTATTGTGGAGCATGACCCGGTGGTGATGCGTCATGCTGATTGGCTTGTGGATATTGGCCCCGGTGCGGGCCGTCATGGGGGGCAGGTGCTTTATAGCGGCCCGCCGGATGGTTTACGGCAGGTGGAGGCCTCTCGTACGCGGCCTTATCTATTTGCCCCACCACCTTTGGAATGTGGCTCTAGGCGGCCTATAGAGCGGTGGCTTCAGATAGAGAACATTACATGGCGGAACATGCAGAATCTCTCGTTAAAGTTGCCGCTGGGTGTGTTGGTGAGCGTGACGGGTGTGTCTGGCTCCGGTAAGTCGAGCTTGGTGAGTCAGGCCCTTGTGAGTTTGGTCAGCCGCGCGCTAGGTCAGGCGATTGAGGAAACGGATGAGCGGCAAGAGGATGATGAGACCGCACCGCTAGTGGGTGAGGCTGTGGAGGCGCAGCCGGAAGGGCAGATTATCGCAGGGTTGGAGCATGTGAAGCGTCTGGCTGTGATAACGCAAAAGCCCATTGGGCGGACGTCACGCTCTAATCTGGCGACATATACGGGTATTTTCGACCATATTCGCAAGCTTTTTGCTGCAACCGATGCTGCCTGCGCGGCAAAGTTGGATGAAAGTAGCTTTAGCTTCAATGTCGCAAAAGGGCGATGCCCGCATTGCGAGGGGTTGGGGACGGTCTCGGTCGGGTTGCTTTTTATGCCCGGTGTGGAGGCCCCGTGCCCGGTTTGTCATGGGGCACGGTATAAGGATGAGGTTCTCGCCATCACGCTGCGGAATAAAAACATCGCTGATGTGTTGGCAATGACGGTGGATGAGGCTTGTAGCTTCTTTGCAGGCGAGGGGATCTTGGCCCGTGGGTTAGATACATTGGTGCAATCTGGGTTAGGGTATCTTCGCCTTGGTCAGCCCGCGCCGGAACTATCTGGTGGGGAAGCGCAGCGTCTCAAATTGGCGACAGAGCTGCAAAAGCGGCGGTCAGCCCCTATGCTGTATATTTTGGATGAGCCCACAACAGGGTTGCATCCCTCAGATACAGACCGGCTTTTAGGGCAGCTGCAAACGCTTGTGGAGCAAGGCCATAGCGTGGTCGTGACCGAGCATAATATGCGCGTTGCGGCAGCGAGTGATTGGGTGATTGATATTGGCCCCGGCAGTGGGGAGAAAGGCGGGCAGATTATTGCTGCTGGTCCACCAGAGGATGTAGCGCAGGACCCTGCTAGCCGCACTGGGCCTTACTTGCGGGCTATTTTAGAAGGCGTCTAAAAAGGTACTGCCCCGCCAATAACCAATATGGCGGGGCAGGTGAAGTCGTTTAGTCAGCCTTTAACGTGCTCATATCAATGACAAAGCGATAATGCGTATCGCCTTTTTCGAGTTCTTTAAAAACGTCATTAATATCCTGCATGGCAACGGTTTTGGTGTCGGGCAGGATGTTTTTACGGGCACAGAAATTCAGCAATTCTTGCGTTTCACGGATGCCGCCAACGAGGGAACCAGTAATACGACGACGACCATAGACGAGCGGTAGGGTGGTGGTGGTAGGTAATGGGCCAATCTGCCCCACCATGGAGAATGTCCCATCTACATCCAATAAGGGGAGGTAGGGGGTGATGTCATGCTCGACAGGGATGGTATCAATAATGAGGTCGAAGCTATTGACGGCTGCCTGCATGGCCTTGTCATTGCTGGATGTTAAAAGCTTGTCAGCGCCAATGGCGAGGGCGTCTTGTTCTTTTTTATCACTGCGGGAAATGACAGTAACTTCCGCACCGAGTGCTACGGCTAGTTTTACAGCCATTTGGCCTAGCCCGCCAAGGCCGATAACAGCAACGCGCGTACCCGGCCCTACTTGGCAGGTGCGTAGGGGCGACCATGTGGTGATGCCCGCACAAAGGAGCGGTGCTGCCTTGGAGATGTCCAACCCTTTGGGGACTTTAAGGGCGAATTCCTGCCGGACAACAAGATGTTTGGAATAACCGCCCATATTGGGGGTGTTGTCCACCACATCAATACCGCCATAAACGCCATTCATGCCGATGGGATGCTTTTGCCCCTCGCGGCAATATTGCTCCTCCCCTTTGCGGCATTGGTCACAATTTTGGCAACTATCGACCATACAGCCGACGGCTACAATATCGCCAATCTTATGGCGGGTTACATCCGGGCCTGTCTCGATGACACGGCCAATAATCTCATGGCCTGGTATAGCAGGGTAGGGTGTATGGCCCCAGTCATTGCGGACCCAATGCAGGTCGGAATGACAAACACCGCAATAGAGAATTTCCATCACAACATCGTTGGGGCGAGGGTTGCGGCGGTCAAAATGGAAGGGGTTGAGTGTATCCTCAGCGGAGGTGCAGGCAAAACCGACAGTACGCATAGCCATGATCCTTCATCACGGGGGGTATAATATTGTGAACCATTAAACATTTAGCAGCTTATGGCGAAAGAAGTATATGTTCAATGCAAGAGAGAGGAGGGTAGCTTTGCATTAGAACCAGACATCTTCATGCTGGCGTTTATAAGTCTCTATTCCGATTGTGCGGATATGATGAAGGTCTGCGCGAGGGGAGCGTCCAAAAGTGCGTTTGTAATCACGGCTAAAATGAGAGGGGCTTTCATACCCGACTAAAAAGCTCGCTTGAGCGGCTCCAACATCTTCATGCACCATAAGGCAGCGCGCTTCTTGAAGGCGAAGTTTTGTCCGATATTGGACGGGCGTCATCCCTGTTACTGCGCTAAAGCGTTTGTAAAAGCTGGATTGCCCCATGCCTGCAATTGTGACGAGGTCATGAATCTCAAAAGGCTCATGGAAATGATGACGCAAATGAATGAGGGCACGATTAATGCGTGAGAGGTCACTTTGATTATGAGCAATCTCACGCAAAACATGGCCTTGTTGGCCTTGTAGGAAGTGATAGAGAAGGTCCTTTTTGTAAAGTTTGGCTAAGAAAAGATCGTTTTTGTCCTTGTCTAATAATCTAACAAGCCTAAGCAATGTATCCAGAATATCGTTTGTAATATTGCTCAAGCCCATTGCGGGGGAGGGTGGGGCATAAGAAGATTTAGAGGATGCTAGGGCTGTCTGGGAGGGGGAGGCGGCTTCGATATCATGCAATAGCTCTCGCATTTCAAGTGAGGTGAAGCTGATGCAAAGGGCTAGATAGGGCGCAGAGGCAGAGGCACGTGTGATTTGCCCAGAGACGGGAAGGTTCAATGTAGAGATGAGATAGTGGCTCTCATCATAGAGAATAGGGCGGTTATGCAGATAGAGCACCTTCTCCCCTTGCACAACGATGTAGATGCGCGGCTCATACACAACAAGGACAGGGTCGGTTACTGTTTCGGTCCGATAGAGTGTGAGGAAGTCGAACGCAGTATGAGTAACCGACCCTGTGCAATGGCACGTGATGGCTGCTTGAAGGGGGGCAAGGGGGTGTCGGGGGCATAAAGAAGCTTATAAGGTTAGAATAACACGCTCTAAATGATGCTGATAGGCCGTTGTGATAGCTTCAATATCGGGGTTTTTCATCACATCAGTGGCAAGGAAGGTTGGCAAACGCTCCATCCCAAGGAAGGCATGAGCGCGATAGAAAGGGAATAAAACAGCGTCAATCCCACCACCATGGAAGAATTGATGAGGCTCCTCAAACGCTTCAAGCGGGGCGTTCCATGTCGTAGAGACCATAAAGCGTTTACCTTGCAGAAGTCCCCCCGAGCCGTAGAGCTTGGTTGGGTCATGACGACTACGCCCGTCATTTTTGTAAAAAATACCATGAGCCTCGGTGAAGACCTCATCCATATATTTTTTAAGGGGCCATGGCGTGCCCATCCACCAACCGGGGAATTGGTAAAGGATAATATCTGCTTTTTGGAAGGCCTTTATCTCCTCCTCAATGCTATAATGATGGTCAATAATTGTCTGGCTGATGCTGATGCCAGAGGAGGTGAGAAATGTTGCAGTATAATCCTGCAATGTCTGGTTCAAACGACCTGCGGAATGGGCAAAAGCTTTTGCGCCGTTGATGAGATGGCAATGGGTCATAATTGGAGTCGCCTCGTTAGCTTTCTTTTGACGCTCTATTTCATAACTCGTTACGAAATACGTCAAGGGCTAGGGAAAGCCTAGGGATAGCATGGAAATCTAAAAAATGGCCTTAAATTAAAGGAATATTCTTGTTGCAATTAGAAATTACAAGGTTATTTTAATGTCGTGTTAGCGTTAAGTCTTGATAGCAGGGGAGTGTAAAACGATGACAAAAAGGAAAACTGCCATGCGGTTGATTTGTGTCGGTGATAGTCCGAAGAATATGGATGGTCGCCCCTGTTCTACCCTTTCGGAGGCAGTATCGGAGGGCGGCATCTTCTTGCGGATTTCTGGCCGTGAGGGTGTGTTAAGTGCTTTACGCAATGACCAGTCTGATGTGGCGGTCATCCAGCAGACAAGTCCAGACCCGCTTTTAATTAGAACAATCCGTAATAACCGCTTTAGTCTGCCTATTCTAATTATTGCGCGTAACTTAACAGCTGATAATGTCGCTGATGCGCTTGCAGCAGGTGCGGATGATTGCGTGCCGATTACGGTAGGGCCTGTTGAGCTTTTGGCACGTCTTAAAGCCATTGTCCGGCGTGTGATGGATCATGGCGTGACAAGTCAAATCATCAATGTTGGTCGTCTGACTGTCAAAGAAGATATGCGTGAGGTTTTAGTGGATGATGAAATCCTGCCTTTAACGCAAGGGGAATATGATATTATGTCCCTCATGGTGCGCCGCCGGGGGAGCTTGCTGAACAAGTCTGCTATTCTTTCTACCCTTTATGCAGGGCGGGAGAAGCCTATTAGCAAGACGATTGATGTCATGGTGTGCCGTATTCGCCAGAAATTGCGTTCCCGTGGGATTCAGAAGCCTTTCATCACCAGTTGGGGCATGGGCTATCGGCTGAATGAGGAGGCGTTCCTTCCGTTAGGTGCGCGGGCAGAGGATGGGTATGATGCGGCTCATCATCAAGAGCTGCGGGAATCTAGCATGCCTGTATCTACTGGTTTTGGCGTAACCGCTATGGCAGGTGAAGGCGTGAGCATGCAGCCTGTTCCCCAAGGTTAAGGAGAGGGTCAGGCTGTATGAGTGATGAGACAGAGGCCTCTGTCGCTGGGGCTGAGGAGGATGCCGCTCTTGCTGATGAGGCAAAAGGGAGATCCAAGAAGAAATTAGCCCTGCTTATAGCGATCCCGTTGCTTGTCGTAGGTGGCGGCGTTGGGGCATGGCAGGCGCATCTCCTCCCCTTTGGGAAGGGCGGGGAGAAGGCCGCAGCACATGGCGGGGCTGGGGCAAAAGAGGCCCCAGGGTCGCGTATTTTACTCTCTGTACCGTCTGCCACGGCTAATCTTGATAATGGGGCGGGGCGGACGGTTTACGTCAAAATGACAGCGAGTATTGAGTTTGAAGGTGCAGAGAGTGAGGCGTCTCTCAAGGATCGTTTGCCGGAGGTAGAGGACATCTTCCAAACTTACTTGCATGAGAGCCGCCCCCAAGACCTTCATGGTAGTGGGTTTTATCGCCTACGGGAGGCTTTATTGCGACGATTGCGCGTTGCCTTTGCCCCGGTAAATGTCAGCAACGTTTATATTACAGAACTTCTAACCCAGTAAGATGGATTAAGACCTAATGGCCGATGAAGATGAGCAGGGACAGGCAGACCAGCCCACAGCCGATCAGCCTGATATGGGTGCGGCTGAATCAGCCGCAACAACCGGCTCTGGGGATGGTGAGACTGTAGATGAGGACCGCGCGTTAGACCAATCCGCTATTGATGCGATGTTAGGCGATACATTTTCCAACTCTGCCTTGCGGGAGGAAAGTGGCATGGAGCGCATCATAAAGGCCGGTTTTGTGGCCTATGAGCGCATGCCTATGTTGGAGAATGTCTTTGATAGGCTGGTGCGCTTCCTCTCCTCGACATTGCGTGGTTTTACCAATGATAATGTCGATATTACGATGGAGGATATGCGCTCTTTACGGTTTGGGGATTATATGTCTGGCGTGCCGACATCCTCCCTTTTCTCGGTATTTCGCGCAGAGCAATGGCGTAATTATGGTCTAGTGATTTTAGATTCTGACCTTTCCTACGCGATTGTCGACATTTTGATGGGGGCCATCCCCGGCCGTGGGGCCAAAGCGGTGGAAAACCGCCCTCATACCGCTTTAGAGCGGGCATTGATTGAAAAATTGGTAGTCATTACGCTTGCGGACCTTTCTGAGGCATTTACCCCAGTTGGTAAGGTAGATTTGTCTTTTGAGCGATTGGAGGTTAGCTCCAGCCTTGCAGTGATTGCCCGCCCCTCTAATGCAGCGATTGCGGCAAAGTTTCATATTGATATGGGTGATAGAAGTGGGAATATGGAGATTGTTATCCCCTATGCCACGTTTGAGCCTGTACGAGAGAAATTAGCGCAGCAATTTATGGGGGAAAACTTCGGCAGTGATTCAATTTGGGAAAATCACCTCATCTCCGAGATTATGGAAACGAGTGTGACAGTATCCACTGTTTTTGAATCAAGCTCCTTTCCGCTGTCTCAAATCTTAGCGTTAAAGAAGGGCAGCGTGTTGCATTTGCCTTGTAAGGCAGATGCGCCACATAGTGTCCGTATGGAATGTGACGGTACGCCTCTTTTTGAGGGCACATTAGGCCGGTTGCATAATATGCAGGCCGTACGGATTGACCAGCGGCTTATCCCACCAGAAGAAGACTTAACACCGGAGCTTTTAGCCTCCCTTGGGGCTATCCCAGCAGAGCATCACATGGCAGGGCAGGAGGGACTTCATCATGTTTCTGGAAAATAGTCAGCTTGTTATTGAAGTCCTTTTGATGATTGTTTTGATAGCGGGGATTATTAGTTCCCGCTTGATCGTGCGGCGGCTAGGTGTCATCCGTGAATCCTATACGGCATTAAATGAGATGGTCTCCACGCTGGATTCCTCCACAGAGCAAGTGACGCATATGTTTGAGCGTGTGCGCCATGAGGTTAATCAGGGCGATAAGCGTCTCTCTGTTTTGCTAGAGCGTGTGCGTAATGCTGAAGAAGACCTGATGGACCATCACAAAATGGCACAAGAATCGACCGATTCGATGGCCGTTTTGTTGAAGAAGGTAGAAGGGCAAGAAACAGAGTTAAAAGAGCATCTTAACGCTGCGCGTGCCCTTTTAGAGCGTTTGGAGGCGCAGCAGGCGGTGTTGGAGCAAGCAAAGCAAGCCGTAGCTTCTGTCAATGCGCCAGTGCAAAGTGTGGAAGATATTGCGGGGGATAATGAGGCCGTGCCGCATTTTTCCGATTCTTTTACGCAAGCTGTGCCGGGGAGCCTGCGTGGCCCGCGCCCTTATATGCGTGGGCGTGAAGCACAACCAAAAGTGCAAGTGGGGTAAGGTTAAGTTATTTTAGGGAAGCTGTGTAATAATCATGTAAAGGTTATGTGGTCTATTAGCCTTGTCAACGATTTGTCGTTGGTCATGACGTATGATGAGTAGGGAGAAAAGGCCATGAGTCTTTCCATTAACACAAACACATCCTCCATGGTCGCCTTGGAGACATTGAACACCACACAGAGTGAACTTGCTAAAACAGAGAACGCCGTCTCCACCGGTAAAAAAGTCGCTAATGCGTCTGATAACCCCGCTGCTTTTGGTATTTCCGCACAGATTGGCGGTGATATTTCCGGTCAGAACGCTGTGAATGATGGGCTGAGCTACGCTTCTCAGATTGTGAGCGCCACCAACTCTGCGGCAAACAGCATCATCAAGGTTCTGCAAGATGTGCAGAACGCCGTCACCACTGTTGGTAACAACCTTGGTAGCACTACGTCCCTTGGCCAGCTTGATAAAGAAATTACTGGCTATATGAAATCCATCGACACAATCGCGCGTAACGCGACGACAAAGGGCATCAACCTGCTCTCTGGTGGTACAAGCGATGGTCTGGGCATTACCTCCAATAGCCTGACATTCGTCAGCGGGGTGCAGGGTGACACACAGACACTGAGCGGTTATGGCACATTAATTGCTGCAACAACCGGTGTGTCTCAGGGTGCAACCCTGACAGAACTTCTGGGCCTGACAGCCGGTGGCTCCGCTGGTGCTGACCCAACAAGCAACGTCTTCCTGACATCCAGTGCAACAGGTGCAAGCTTTGCTGGCTCCTATGCGTCTGATCCGAAGCAGGGCGTCGTGAAGATGATTTCGCAGGTGCAGAAAGCTATTGAGGCGATGACAAACGTCACCTCTGACCTTGGTTCTAACCAGAAGCTTATCGATTCCATGAGCGATTATGGTCAGA
>NZ_WNIJ01000002.1 GCF_009725755.1 Bombella sp. ESL0385 | reverse complement strand
GATCCGAAGCAGGGCGTCGTGAAGATGATTTCGCAGGTGCAGAAAGCTATTGAGGCGATGACAAACGTCACCTCTGACCTTGGTTCTAACCAGAAGCTTATCGATTCCATGAGCGATTATGGTCAGAAATCTGCCGACTCTTTGACAGCGGCGTCTGGTGCGTTGACTGATGCGGATATGTCCGCTGAGTCTGCTAAGCTGACCTCCCTGCAGACCAAGCAATCCTTGGGCATTAAGTCCCTCTCCATTGCTAATGGTCAGTCCCAGAACATTCTGTCCCTTTTCCAGTAAGAGGGGGAAGCCTAGCCCTACGGGGCTGGTTCCTTTTGGGTTTGGTTACAAAGAACGCCATCGTGATACCACGGTGGCGTTCTTTTTATGGTAAGATATAATAAATATATAGTTAATAAGGTTAATTCTTTACGTTGTTGTCTAAAATAAAGGTGATTTTTATTCTTTAATGTAAGAATCCTGTAAAATTTCTGTGGTTGTATAGTTCTGTCAACGACTTGCCGTTGCTTTTGATTTAGATGAGCTGGGAGAAAAGACTATGAGTCTTTCCATTAACACAAACACATCCTCCATGGTCGCCTTGGAGACATTGAACACCACACAGAGTGAACTTGCTAAAACAGAGAACGCCGTCTCCACCGGTAAGAAGGTGGCCAATGCGTCTGATAACCCAGCTGCTTTTGGTATTTCCGCACAAATTGGCGGTGATATCTCTGGGCAGAGTGCTGTGAATGATGGGTTGAGCTACGCCTCTCAGATTGTTAGCTCTACCAACTCTGCGGCAAATAGCATCATCAAGGTTCTGCAAGATGTGCAGAATGCTATTACAACGGTGGGTAATAACATTGGGAGTGAAACATCCCTTGGTCAGTTGAATAAAGAAATCACGGGCTACATGAAGTCCATCGATACGATTGCGCGTAATGCGACCACAAAGGGCATCAATCTCCTCTCCGGTGGGACATTGAGCGGCACGACTGATGGGTTGGGCATTACCTCCAATAGCCTTACCTATGTGACGGGCGTGCAGGGTGATACGCAAACATTGACAAGCTATGGCAGCATGATTGGCGCGACCACAGGCTATGGTGTTGGGCATATCTTGTCAGAAATGCTGGGTTTAACCCCCGGTAGTGCTACACCAGGTGTGGACCCAGATGTGAATATCTTCCTCACTGCTACAGCTAATGGTGCGCGCCTAAGCGATGCTTATGCGGGGGATCCGAAGCAGGGCGTCGTGAAGATGATTTCGCAGGTGCAGAAAGCTATTGAGGCGATGACAAACGTCACCTCTGACCTTGGTTCTAACCAGAAGCTTATCGATTCCATGAGCGATTATGGTCAGAAATCTGCCGACTCTTTGACAGCGGCGTCTGGTGCGTTGACTGATGCGGATATGTCCGCTGAGTCTGCTAAGCTGACCTCCCTGCAGACCAAGCAATCCTTGGGCATTAAGTCCCTCTCCATTGCTAATGGTCAGTCCCAGAACATTCTGTCCCTTTTCCAGTAAGAGGGGGAAGCCTAGCCCTACGGGGCTGGTTCCTTTTGGGTTTGGTTACAAAGAACGCCATCGTGATACCACGGTGGCGTTTTTTTATGGGTCATAATTTTTGGAAGATAAGGCAAGTTTTGTGCAGGATAGTTCTATCGGTTTCTCCTCTAACGGGCATAGAGATAACAACAGGCATTGAGATAGTGCCATATACTTTGCCTAGGAGGAAAGAATGAACGCTAAAGACGAGAGAAAATAAGACAAAAATACGCCAATCCCTCATGATGTTTTATTGGCAGCTTATCGGCGGATGAAGACTATTCGTGTTTTTGAGGACCGTCTGCATGAGGATTATAAAACGGGCAGCGTCCCCGGATTTGCCCATCTTTATGCAGGGCAAGAGGCTACGGCAGTAGGGATTTGCAGCCATTTAACAGATGAAGATCAAATTGCTAGTACACATCGCGGGCATGGTCACTGCATCGCCAAAGGGGTGGATGTTATGGCGATGATGAAGGAGATTTACGGCCGCCAAGGGGGCGTTTGCAATGGCGAAGGGGGCTCCATGCATATTGCTGATCTCAGCAAGGGCATGTTGGGGGCTAATGGTATTTTAGGTGCGGGGGCTCCGCTCGCATGTGGGGCGGCTCTGGCTGATAAGCTGGCGGGAAAAGGCCATGTCGCTGTTGGCTTTGGTGGTGATGGCGGTGTGAATGAAGGGGCCTGCTGGAGAGCATGAACCTCGCCAGCGTATGGAAGCTGCCTATGATGTTCGTTGTCGAGAATAATCATTACGCACAATCAACACCGCAGCAAAGAACAACCTCTGTCACGAGTTACGAGGACCGCGCCAAAGGTTTTGGTATGCCCGCCGTAACGGTGGATGGGCTGGATTTCTTTGCGGTTTATCGCACCGCAGGGGAGTTAATTGCCCAGATGCGCGCAGGGCATGGGCCTGTGTTGTTGGAATGTAAGACTGTGCGTTTTTATGGTCATTTTGAAGGGGATACGCAGGTTTATCGCCCTACTGGAGAAGTGGCTAAGGCACGGGCGAATCAGGATTGTTTAAAGCGGTTTAGCCATTAAGCCGTACAAGAAGGGCTTAGCTCATCAGAGCTTGAGGTGGTGGATCGTGAGGTCGAATCGCTTGTAGAGGCAGCCGTGCAAGAGGCCGTTAAAGCCCCGTTCCCAGCATTAAGTGCCCTGCATGAGGGTGTGTACGTTTCTTACTAAAAAGCAGATTAACAGGAGATAAGTGATGACAAGAGGGCTTACGTTAAAAGCCGCTATTAATGAGGCATTGGACTAAGAAATGGCACGCGAGCTGAAACTCTTGCTCTTTGGGCAAGATACGGCTGGCGGTGTGGATGCTGGTGGGGATGTCGATTGCTGGGGGGGGGGTGTCCTTGGCGTGACAAAGGGGCTGTATAGTAAATATGGCGACCGCGTTATTGATGCCCCACCAACGGAAATGGCCTATGTTGGGGCTGCCGTAGGGGCGGCACTCTCTGGTGTGCCCGTTGTTGCAGAAGTGCCGTTTATCGACTTTATGGGCGTATGCTTTGACCAGCATGTGCGGGAGGGGCGTGATGTGTCGATCATCACCTATGGGCCGATGGTGCCTCGCGCTTTGGAAGCCGCTACGCAGCTTGCTAAGGCGGGTGTCGAGGCGGAGATTATGGCGCAGGTGGTCGAAAAGCGGTTCTCCTCTCTTAAATCAGCCCCGCAGATGGTGAGCGCGCCTCACACGCCGGTGCCGTTCTCCCCATTATTGGAGGAAGCCTATATCCCCGGTGCGACGCAGATTGTTGCGGCAGTAAAGCGTGCAATGGGCCATAAAGCATAAGAGGAGGTTTATCATGCCCGTAAAATACCAGCAGGAAACAGCGCAGATTACATGGGAGGCTGCACAGGCTCTTATCGAGGCGGTTCTAAAAGAAGGTGCGGCCCAAAAGATTGCTTTTTCCATCGCGGTGATGGATGCGGGGGGACATTTACGCGCTTTTGGGCGAGCTGACGAAGCGGCCTTTCTGACAGCGGAAATAGCCTGTGATAAAGCATGGACGGCCTGTTCTTTTGGGCAACCAACCCATATATGGAACAGCCTGGTGCAAGAGTCTCACATGGCTCCCCTTGCTAGTCATCCGCGTTTGATGGCTGTTGGGGGTGGGTATCCTATTTTTTATCAAGGCCGCCTTATAGGTGGCCTTGGGGTCTCTGGTGGGACGTATGAGCAAGACCAAGAGGCCGCTGTAAAGGCTTTATCTTTCACGGGGTTTGATAAGCTGTAATCTTATAGCGCAAATCCTATAAAAAGGGCCGCCTCCTATGGGGAGAGCGGCCTTTTTTTGGGGAGGAGGATGAATGTTAGATATTTAGAGATAATCAGCGAGGGACATGTTCTTCGTATCAGCAATAAGCGAGAAGGAGGCTTTGAGCTGAAGATTAAGGTCGGATGAGCGTGTGGCGACCTCAGCAAGATTTGCATCAAGATTGTTGGAGAGTTGGGTCTTTACCATCAATGTAACGCTGGAGAAGATGCCCTTCTGACGGGAGAGTGTGTTTTGTGTCACCCCCATGCTTGTATTCATGTCAATGAGCTGATTGATGGTCTGGCTTAGTGAGCTGTGCATTTGGGTGACAAGTTTTGTAAAGCCGGGTGTTGTTGTGCTCATGCCCTTCATACCGGACATTAACATCATATCGCGCATAAGGTCGCGTATAGGTGAGCCTGTGGAGGTGGCAGAGGCCTGGCCGCCTTCTGTCGCGACAGGAGCGGTTGTGATGATATTATCATTTGGCCCGATGACGGCTGTAGCGCGTAGGGTCGTTGCGTCATCAGCAGAGACGGATAAAGTGGGTGAGAAGACGCTCATAGCGGTACTATTATCGGCACTCGCGGTTGTCGCTTGCTGGAAGATAGTGTCGCTATTCGTGTCAGTTAGGCCAGAGAGCTGCTTAGAGATTGTTTGAGCAAGCGTGCTGTTGGAGAGGCCAGAGGGGGAGGTAACGGGGGCTGCGGCTGTATCATGCCCAGCAAAGAGAAAGCTTGAGCCATCAGATGTGTTGAGGATTGTCCCTAACGTGCTGAGGCCTTTTTGGGCTGAATCCGCCGCGGCGTTTGTTGCTGTGGTGGAGCCGCCTTCGGAGGAGGTCATGTTCAGCAACATAGTGTTGAGGGACTGTGCGAGGTCGGTAATTTGTGTAAAGGCAGTGGAGCCGAGGGAGAGGCGGTTCTGCACAATAGAGATATTGTTTTGATAGCTGTTTAACTCGGAGAGTTTAGGGCTAAGGGTGAGGGCCGCCTGACGGTTGCTTCCTAGCCCTGCAATGCTGGAGGAGATTGTCCCTTGTGAGCTTTGCCACGCGACATCGCTTTGAGCGGCTTCAATTTGTTTAATCCCGGCATTGAGGATTAATTCTGCCCCAGAGGCACCATATTGGCCAACACTCATGCTCATGAGGGGGAACTCCTATTTATGATAAAGGGCGTAAAGAGAGGGGCGGTGTGTTTAATGCACCGCGTTAAGGAGGGTATCGAACATGGTTTGCACCATAGAGACGACTTTAGCATTGGCGGAATAAGAGGTCTTTAAGGCGACAACAGCCGCCATTTGGCTGTTGACATCCACGCCAGAGACACTGGCCACTTTGGTGGAAAGTGACGTTTGGATGGAGGTTGCTGTGCTAAGGTCGCTATTGGACTGGCTAATGGTCTGTGCCTGATTTGCCGTTAGGGCTGTGGCAAGCTGGGTCAGGCTTTGTGCGCCTTCATAGCCTGTGGATTGTTGGCCATCTGGCCCCAAACCGGACATAGGGGCCATGAGGTTATTGGTCACAGAGGAAGGCCCACTCCCAAAAGCCTGATTGAGTACAGCATTGGGTTTGATGTTGGAGTGCTGAAGGCCGGTGAGGTTTTCAGTCAGGCGCGCAGGGGCTTGGAGGTAGCTATCAGAGACAGCAAGCTGAGAGGAAAGCCCAACGAGTCCATTTGGTGCTGTTTTGGTTGGGTCAGAGGAGAGATTTTGTGTCGTCCCATTGCTAAAGAGCGACACACCAGCAGCATTGAAGCGGTTGATTAAGGTGTAGGAGAAGGAATCAAGCTGGGCTTGCATCTGCGGATAGGTTTGGTCGCGCAGTGTAAGATTCGCCCCCAATGTCCCGCCTGTTAGATGGGAGGTGATGTCTTTCCCAGCGAGCATAATGCCCGGCACACCTTTATCACTACCATCTGTGGCGTGATACATGCTGGAGCTTAGCGTGGCATTTTGTGTAGTGAGCGGCCACGTGGAGCTTGGGCCTGTTAATAGCCCATTGGATAAGCCAAGCTGGTCCGGTCGGGTGGGAAGGCTTGTGCCATCTTGTGTGGAGACGAGCATGTCGCCATTGGGCTTCTCGGTAAAACTAACCCCCAATTTGCTAGAGAGGCTCTGCATAGCTTCATAGCGTTTATTGGCAAGGTCTGAGGTATCGGCATGGGAGGAGCGTGCCAACATGATTTGCTGGGAGAGCTGGCCGATCGTTGTTAGGTCGGTATTAATGCCTGAGACGCTATCCGTCACCGCATCCTGCGCACCTTGGCGTTGTGCTTGATAGACGGAGGAGAGCGTATGGATGTTGCTGACTAATGTTTGAGCAGCAGAAATAACCGTTTTTTGGGCGGCACTATCTTGCGGGGTGCTGGTGAGCGATACAAAAGCGTTATTAACATTTTGCAGGTTATTAGTTAGCGTGCCCACTGCTGTGGAGCCATCAGAGCTTGTTGTCGTCCCCTGTACGGAGGAGACAGCCGCTAAGGAGTTGCTGGTGGCTGTGAGGGCTGCAACCTGCGCATTTTGGTGATAGAGTGCATTTTGCAACGCTTGCGATACAACGAGGCGGTTATGATTGGTTGTAACGCCAACGCCCATCCCAGAGACAACCATAGAAGTTGGCGTTGGTGTGGCTGCCACATAACCGGGGGTCGAGGCATTAGAAATATTATCAGATGTTGTTGAAAGCTCGTTCTCAATGGTTTTAAGCCCACTGGAAGCGATATTGAGGGATAGACCGAGACTCATGTTCTTTCTCCCAGAATGAAAAGGCTGGCATAAAGGCCAATAACCTAGAAAAGCACAAGGTGGGCTTTGATAAGGCTTACCATACGGCGTGAGGGTTACATGAAGTTAAACACAAGGCATATATTTTGCCTAACAATCCCTTAACCTTGTTAAGGGTTATGTTGTAGGCTCAGCGGGGATTTTATCAATCGCGTTAAGGCGGCGGGTAAACTCAGTTTGTAAGAGTTGAAAATTAAGGTCATATTCCCGTTGGGTCTTAATCATTGCCGTGGTTTCTTCCACCGCATTGACGTTGCTGGATTCCAACATCCCTTGCCGAATCTCTTGGGTGGGGACGTTTTGTAGCTCCGTTGTGGGACGAAAAAGATGATTACCTTCAGCATGGAGCGTATTAGGATTCTCCACTGTAGCAAGGCCTAATTTAGCGATAATGCCTTTTTCGGTAGAGATGGTGCCATCAGCCCCAATGCCGAGGGGGAGAATCTGCTCATCAGCGTTGAGCGTGATAGGGCGGCGTTGATCATCCAACACTGGGTCCCCTGACGAATCGACAATCGTACCATCCTCACCACGATGGAGCTGGCCATTGCGGGTAAGGCGGAGTCCTTGTGGTGTACGGACCACAAAATAACCCGACCCATTAATAGCTAGGTCTAGCGGGTTACCTGTTTGGCGTAATTCGCCCTGAAGTGTGTCTAAATAAGTAGAGCGGTCTTGGCTATAGGTTAGGACTTTCTCCCCATTGACCAAATCGGCCCCATGTTGGCGGGAGAGATAGTCGGAAAAGAGGACACGATGCTCCTTAAAGCCATCCGTGCTGCTATTGGCCAGATTGTTCGTGGTGACCTCAAGCCCGCGTGTGAGGGCATCAATACGGGCTAGTGCAAGATAACCGGTTATGTCCATGCCGAACGTCCTTATAAAGGCTATTTATGCCATATTGGGCGTTTTAATCGCATTATTATGGCCTTATGTAAAGCTCCTATAGGCTTTTTGTTGATATATGGCTTTAATTTAACCTTGATAAAGCTACCTAATTAAGGACTTATTCATGATGTGTTCATATAAATATCCTTGATAAAAGGAACTTCTCTGGTTTATGAGAGGGCATAGTAATGCGTTTATTGTGCTTGCCATGGCGATGGTGGCAGAATCTTTAAGGATGCCCATTTATGCTGAGATCACTCGATGTTGCCGCGACAGGGATGCAGGCCCAGTCCACCAATGTGGAAACCATCTCCCACAACATCGCCAATATGACGACTACAGGCTATAAAAGACGCCGGGCGGAGTTTCAGGACCTTATCTATCAAGACCTCCGCCGGGTCGGGACGATGAGTTCTGATACTGGTTACCGCGTGCCAGCCGGGGCGCAGGTTGGTTTGGGTGTGCGTACCGCAGCTATTTACCGGATTAACGAGCAAGGTAGTTTGGCTCAAACCGGTAATGCGTTGGATCTCGCAGTAGAAGGGCGCGGTTATTTCCGTATTCTATTGCCGAATGGGGAATATGCCTATACGCGCGATGGGACATTTTCTCTCTCGCAAGATGGGGCGATTGTGACGGCAGATGGCTATCCTCTTACGCCGAATATTTCGATCCCTAATAATGCTGAAAACATCACCATCGACCAAACTGGGCAAGTGCAATACACGCTCTCTGGTCAGGCGAACTCCCAAGTAGCGGGGCAGATTCAGCTTACGACTTTCCAAAATGAGAATGGTCTAGCCGCTATGGGGCAGAACCTCTTTACCGAGACAACATCCTCGGGGGATCCTATTATCGGTAACCCAGAGACGACCGGTTTTGGGACAATTCGGCAGGGGTTCGTTGAGGAATCCGCTGTAAATGCTGTGACGGAAATTACGGACCTTATCACGGCACAACGTGCTTATGAGATGAATAGTAAGAGCATTACCGCCTCTGATGAGATGCTCCAGACCTTAACAAATCTGCGTTAAGAGCGGGGCTATATGCAGGGGCTCTGTAAGGTGAAGATAGGTGGGATGAAGGCGATTGCAGCATGTCTTTGCCTTGGTGCGGGGTGGTTTCTGCCTCATACTATGCTGGCGGCAACATTGCGTCCTTCTGGGGTTGTGCATGGGGCGTCCGTTTATCTTTCTGATGTTTTTGAGGGGTTGGAGAGCGGGCAAGATCGCCTTCTTGGCCCAGCCCCTGCGCCGGGGAAAGCCGTTACGATTGGCGGGAGCCAGCTTATCGCCTTAGCGGATCAATATGGAGTGGATTGGGATGATCAATCCTCCTCTGCGAGTCTGACTCTTACACGGGCTGGTCATGTGTTGGGGCGGGATGATTTTGCCGCTTTGGTGCGTAAAATGGTCGCGCAAGGTGAGGGTGCGGGTAGCGTTGTGGTGGAGATTGCCAGCTTCACGCCCGTTATGGTGGATGAGGGGGAAGCGGACCCTATTACGCTCTCTAATTTTGAGTGGGACCATAAAACAGGTCGCTTTACCGCGCTGGCTCAGCCTTCTCATCCTTCTGGTACGGCAGGAGCGGATAGCTTTACCGTGCGCGGGAGTATTCGCCCCGTACAGCCTGTGATGGTGTATGACCACGCATTGCCATCAGGCCATATTATTCAGCAAGATGATATGCGGATAGACCCAGCCTTTACCGGCACGGTGCCCCCATTAGCACGCTCTTTGCCAGAGCCAGAAAAGATGATTGGCATGGCCTTGGTGCGGACTGTCGGGGCAGGTCAACCTGTGGAAGCAACAGATTTACGGCGTGCCATTCTTGTCCATCGCGGAGACCCTGTTTTGTTGAGCTACAACAGCACGGGCATCCGTCTCACCGCGACAGGCCGTGCGTTAGAAGATGGTGGCAGTGGGCAATTTGTCCATGCGCTTAATCTGGGTAGTCGTATGATACTGATTGGCCGGGTCAGTGCCTCGGGCGAGATTAGGGTTGATGCGTCCTCTACAGCCATTCCTCCTGATTCGGAAGAAGCGCGTAGGCTGGGGATTAACACCATGATGCTTGATGGAGGAAGCCGCCCATGATGTCCTTATGGTCAAAGCGGGCATGGCTGCGCGTGGGTGTGGTACCTGGCCTTTTAGTGGGGTTGAGTGGGTGTTTAGGGGTTAGCGGGATGAGCGAAATGGGCCATCTCCCGCGTATGACGCGGACGGCTGACCCCACGCAAGCCCCCGATTATCGGCCGATTACTATGCCTAGCCCGCCGCTTCAGGCCCCACCGACAGAGGTAGGCAGTTTATGGCGGCCGGGGAGCCGTGCCTTCTTTAAAGACCAGCGTGCCGCGCAAGCGGGGGATTTGCTTACGGTGAAGATTCAGGTTGCTGATACAGCTAATGTCACCAACAACACCACGGCATCCGGTAGTGCATCAGAGGTTTTTGGGATTCCAAGTCTGTTTGGCTTTAAAGGTAAGGCGTTATCTCACCTGACGAGTGCTGATGCGCTTGATACGAGCAGCTCTAGCGCGAATACCGGGGCGGGAACGATTCGGCGTATTGATACGGTGACGCTCACATTGGCCGGTGTCATCACGCAGGTTTTGCCTAATGGTAATTTTGTCGTTGTGGCCCGCCAAGAAGTCCGCGTGAATGGTGAGCTAAGGCAAATTATGGTGAGTGGTGTTGTCCGACCACAGGATATCTCTGAAGATAATGTCGTTACGCATGACCGCATTGCTGAGGCGCGCATCTCTTATGGCGGGCGTGGTCAGCTCTCGCAATATCAACAGCCGCGTTATGGGCAGAAGGTTTTAGAGAATGTCTTGCCTTTTTAAGGGGATATAAAAGGACATTATTAAGGTTTATGGCCTATATAAGGCTTACACATTGCGATATGGCATTTTATGCCATAATCATGGCTTGTGTAAGATGGTTTAGATGGCGTGGGATGGCCGTTATGGGGAAGGGGAGAGAGTAAATGTCTGAAAGCAAACAAAGAGAAGGCTTTATTCCAGCAGGACTTGTTGTGCAGTCGCTGCGTGGTGTCGTGGAGGGGAGCCTGCATATTGCTGGTGATGTTGAGCAGGCGGCCCTTCAAGCTGAGCATATTTGTCTTACCGAGAGTGGCACCCTAAAAGACGGCCAGATTGAAGCACAATCAGTGATGATTGACGGGTACGTTACGGGGGTGACCTTCACTACCCCTCGGCTAACGGCTGGTGCTAATGCGCGTATTTCTGATTGTGTGATTGAGATGGGAAGCCCAACAGGCTGTGCTATCCATGAGGATGCAAGCTTTGAAGGGGATGTCCGTATTTCCGTTTCCCGTAAGGGTGGGGGACAGCAGCGTCCTGACACCCAGAGGGAAGGGCAAACTGTTGTAGCGCATGATGAGGCTCATCTTGTCATCCCCGGTGATGATGAGCCAGACCCTCATTGGGCGGCAAAAACCCCAGATATTAGCGAGGCGGAACAAGACGCCGAGATTCCATTGGGGGGCTAATGGCGGGTGTGTGCTTTCAGCAATCCCGGCGACTGCGTTATGTAAGTGGCTTTGCTGCCTTATTTTTATGTGTTGGTATGCTCTGGCCCTCGCCTGCTAAGGCAGCGGGGCTAGATGGCGTCCCAGACCATGATGCAGAGCAGCAAATGCAGGAGCAGCAGCGTATTTTTGCAGCAGCGCGTAAAGCGTTGGAACTGCGGATGCATGTGCTGAATCAATCAAAAGCGGCTTTTTCGGAGACGGTGGATAATCATAAGCTGGTCCCTCAAGAAGCTGTGGCACGCTTGGTTGGTATTTATGAGGTCATGCGCCCTAGAGAGGCGGCTGCGGTCTTTGATGTTATGGACCCGCATGTCTTGATAGCCATAGCAGCCTCCATGAATACGCGTAAGCTCTCCGGTATTATGGCGCATATGACGCCCGATAGGGTGAATCTTGTCTCGCAATATTTAGTGGGTGTGCGGCATTTTCATCATCCTGCTTTAGCGATTCCTGTTGTGGCAGGGGATGGGGCTTCTGCTTCGGGGTTGAATGAGGCCCCCGCAGCCGATGCAGCAGAGCGTGTGCATTATGAGGCGGTACCCCAGAGCGGGCCGCTTTTACCATCACGGCAATAATGAGGGGATAATGCAGGAGAAGCGAATCATGGGGCAGTCTTGTTCATTATCACGCTCGTGGAAGGCGATGTTTGTGCTTATGCCTACCTTAGTTGGGCTTAGCGCATGTGCGCCAGATTATCTGGCTAGCAAGATGACAGGGCGGCAGTGCCAAGCAGGTTATTTGGAGGAAGGGGAGGATTGGTGCGCCCCACCAGAACGCACCCCGCCTCCGCAGCCTTATTGTACGCAGAGCTGGAATGGTGTGGATTGTTGGGCACGGCCAGAATTAACGCCGAATATGGCTCATGAGACGTATGAAGGGCCGCGTGGTTTGACGCCAGAGCAAAACGCTAATCGTCTTATGATGCCCGCTAAGAAGGTGCCGCCTAGCACACAATATTTTGCGCCGTAATCAGGTGTAAAGACATACACCGATAATTAACCTTATATAGGCTTTACATTGGGCTATAGTGAAGGTTAGTTATGACATGAGAGCGATAGTCTTGCCATAATTATTGTGGCTTATATGGTAAATCCGGTAGCGGGCTTTGCTGCTTCCGGCGTAAGAGCAGCAGGTAGATACCCGTTATATGCAGTTTAGTAAGCTCCGTTTGCCGCAGATTATAGAAGGGTTGAAGAGCCTTGGCCGGGTAAGGCTTATTGCTCTTGGGGTCGTAGGGGTGATGTTGTTGCTCTCCCTTGGGGTAATTGCTTTTCATAATCGTACCTCCTCTATGTCCCTGCTCTATGGGGATTTAGAGCTTAATGAAGCCGCCGAGATGGTGGATGACCTTGCCAAGGCGCATATCCCTACTAATACAGGGCCGGATGGCCGTACCTTGTATGTGCCGACCAACAAGGTGGCAGAGGCGCGGCTTCTATTGGCCAAGGCGGGTCTGCCCGGTGGGGGGATTGTCGGGTATGAGCTGTTTGATAAAAGCGGCACGCTCACCAGCACGCAGTTTGAGCAAGGCATAGACGAGACACGCGCTTTGGAAGGCGAGTTGGAACGCTCCATCCGTCTCATTCACGGTGTAAGGAATGTGCGTGTACATCTTGTTTTGCCTCATCGTGATTTATTTTCTACGGAGACGAACCCATCCCAAGCGAGTGTGATTTTGGATGTGGGGCGTACTGGAGCAGTATCAGAGGATGCGATTTCCGCGATTCAGAACCTAGTGTCTGCAGCAGTACCGGGATTAAAGGCGCATGGTATTTCCATCGTGGATACGCGGGGGGATGTTCTAGCACGTCCCGGAGACCCAGATAGTCTTGCAGGCCAAGAATCGTCTTTAGAAAAGCAACGTCATGCTGAGGAGCAGCGTCTTGCGCAAGCGGTGGAGGATATTCTTACTCCTACATTAGGCATGGGCCATGTGCGGGCACGCGCGGCTGTGACGATGAATACGGACCTCATCCATGAGACCGATGAATCGTACGATCCGAATGAGCAAGTCTTGCGCTCCCAAAGCACGAGTACGGATAAGAGTGCCAATACGGAGGCGAATCAGAATACCAGCGTTGGTAATAACCTTCCTAACGCAAATGCAGGGCAGAATAACCGGACAGGCTCCAGCGAGGAGCGGACGGATGAGACGAATAATTACGAAATCGGCAAGCGGACGCGCGTTATTAATCAGACACGCCCGCGTGTGTCGCGGATTAGTCTTGCTGTGCTGGTGGATGGGACTGTTACGGCTGATAAAAACGGTAAACCATCATGGAAGCCTTTGGATGAAGCTGAGGTTAAACGCCTAACCCAATTAGTGCAGACAACCATTGGCTATGACAAGACACGCGGTGATGAGGTCAATGTTGTTTCAATGCCATTCCGTGTTGATGGTGGGACAGACCTTCCGCATGAGGAGACACCATTCTTTACCAGAGAGATGATTATCTATCTGGCGGAATGGATTGTTCCCATTCTCTTGCTCCTCGGCGCGGTGGCAATGCTCTTTGGGCCTATTCTACGGCGTGTGCGTAAGGGGAGCGAAGCTGCTGCTGTACAAAATGCTGCTGCGATGGATGCTACAGCGGCCCCCGGTACGGCAGAGGGTGAGGCCAAGCCAGATGATGCCGTAGGCCGTGGTGATCGCATCAGCGTTGAGGGTGTGGAAGGGAAGATGCGCCGAGAGGCCCTCGCGCGTGTTGTTCAACGTGTTGAGACGAACCCTGATGATGCCGTTGCCGTCATTCGTAATTGGTTAGCTGAGCCAGAGCCAACCAAACCAGTGGCAGAGAGTTAAGGAGGGCCATCATGGCAGAGCAAATGATGAATGGCGGGTTGGATGCCGCTGCCGGTCAATCCGAGACAGCGCGCCCCGGGTTAATCGCGGCGATGAAGGGGAGCGAGAAAGCCGCTATTTTGATGCTCGCTCTAGGCCAAGAGCGTTCAGCGCGTATTTTTCGTTCTTTGCAGGAGGATGAGGTGCGCGACATTTCCAAAGCGATGTCCGTTTTGGGGATTGTACAGGCGGATCGGGTTGAAGCTGTTTGTAACGAGTTTGCAGAGAAATATTCGAGCGCAGATGGCTTTGTCGGCAGTTATGAAACGACAGAAGATTACCTTAAACGCGCCCTTCCTGCTGAAGTGGTCGAGAAGATCATGGAGGATATACGCGGCCCATCAGGGCGTAGCGTATGGGCCAAAATGGGCAATATGCCCGAGGCCACTTTGGCAAATTATCTGCGTAATGAACAACCGCAGACCGTGGCGGTTATCCTTAGCTATATCGCTCCAGCGCATGTGGCGCGTGTGCTTACGCTTTTCCCTGAGGAGTTCGCTACTGATGTAATTATGCGCATCCTCCATATGAGTCCTGTCAGCAAGGATGTGCTGGAGAGTTTGGAGATGACCCTCCGTAAGGAGCTGATTATGGCCTTTGGACGGTCCACCAAGCGCGATAGTTATGCCTTTGTGGCGGAGGTGTATAATAACTTCGATCGCAAAACGGAGGCTTCTCTCACGGAGAAGCTTGGCCTGTTGAGCGAAGAAGATATGGAGAAGGTGAATCAACTGAAGTTCACCTTCGATGATATCAAGCGTCTCACCCCTGATGACATGATGCGCGTCATGGCAGCGATCAATCGCGATGGCGAGGCAAAAAGTCGGCTGCCCTTGGCCCTTAAAGCGGCCAATCAGACTGTGCGGGAGTTGTTCTTTAAATGCATGTCTAAGCGTGCTGCGGGCCTCTTGGAGGATGAGATCCGCGGCATGGGGGCTGTGCGTTTGCGTGATGCAGAAGCCGCACAGATGGAGCTGATTGTGCTCATTAAAGGTCTGGCGAATGATGGTGAAATTGATATTTCGCCTTCCTCCTCTGAAGATGAAATCATCGAGTAAATCTGATGAGCAACATCACACAGCAGGCTGCTCCGCCCAAGCGGTGGAGTTTCAGTGAGAGTTTGGAGGATTTTTCCCGCCATGAGCATGACGTGGTGGGAGAGGTGCTTGATGATGAGGAGGAGGAGCCAGAGCCGAGCATTACGCTCCACCCTGATGAGTTGGAACGTCTTAAAGCTGAGGCTTATCAGCAAGGTTATCGCCAAGGTGAGGGGGATGCCGTGCAGAGCTTGAGTGATGAGATGGCAAACTCTATCGCGCAGGTCTTAGCGTTTATGGAGGAGGAGGAGACCCACCGTAATGCCAAGATGATGCGGCTTGCAGAGCAATTTGTGGAGGGGGTGTGCCGAGTTGTTGAGCAGCTTTTTGCGGGAGATCTCTCACAAACAGGGTTGCGCCATCAGCTTGCTGAGGACGCCGCCTTATTGGTGGCTCAATGTGAGGGCACCATCACTCTTGATTGCGCTAAGGCTGATGAGCCAGCCCTTCGCACCGCTCTTGCCGGGGCGAAGGATGTTGCCATTACGGCAGAAGCCGAGCGCAAAGCCGGTAGTGTAGCGATTTCGGCCGCGCAAGCGCGCATCACGTTGGATGAGAGCCAATGGGCAGAGGCCGTGCGGCATCGTGTCGCAGAAGCGGTGGAGGCACTCATCAGGCTGGCTCCTGTAAGTGAGCAAGAAGCCGTGCAGGATGTAGAGCCGCATATAGTACAAAAAGAAGGAGAATAAGCATGGCAGATGAGACAGAGACCAACCCTAATGCGACTGCCCCTCAGCCTGATGATAAGCAGGCCTCTGGTGGTGTTGATTTGTCCGATTTTTCGTCCGAGGTAGCAGAAGAAGGCGCAGAGCGGGCCGGTAAATATTACGATAGCGAGCAGGAAAAAGCCCGTGACCGTGAGGCGATTCTTGATGTTCCTGTCAAAATTACAGCCGTGGTGGGCGATGTTAAAATGCCCGTGCGGGACTTGGTGCGCCTTGGCCGTGGGGCTGTTGTGCCGCTAAATCGTAAATTAGGGGCCTCGATTGATATTTACGCCAATGATCGGCTGATTGCTCGTGGGGAAATCACTATCATTGAGGATGATAATATTGCTGTGACGATGACGGAGATTATGTCGTCATCAGCTAGTGCGTAAGGTTTCGTCCGATTATGACACCAGCACCAGTTAGTGGGGTTCATGGTTCTGGGGCGATGATGCAGGCTGTTATGGGGTTTCACATGAATCCCGTATTAGCGTTAGGGCTTGTTGTGGGGCTTATTTTCATAACGCCGTGGTTCTTACGCCGTATGCGCCACCGTATGCCTCGCTTATTGCAGGTAACTGAAGCGGCCCCGGAGCGTGCTTTAAAAGTGCAAGATGCCGTACCTTTGGGAGCAAAACGAACGCTTTTTTCTGTCGCTGTAAAAGGCCCGGAAGGGCAGCAGGCCACAGCGGTGATTCTTACAGGTGGCCCAACAGACCTCTGTATTGGCTGGTTAGGCGATGGCCCAACCCAGCCTTTAAAGGACATTGCTCCTCTTAAAGAGAGCGCATCAGAGACAGCGTAATAGCCAGAGAGATGAGAGGCGTAAGCGTATGAACCAGAGTGATAAAGGTCGCTTTGCCATGATGAAGGCTGCCAAACAGCATAAGCCGATAAAACGGAGCGTGATATGTGGCATCATGGCTTTGTGTGGCGTGGTGATAGGTGGCGTGTTGTTATGTGTGGCAGCGCATCCAGCTTTTGCACAATCCATCACTTTTGATATGGGTAAAGGCGGTGGCATTGGCGAGGCGGGGACGACAAGCCGTCTTGTCCAGCTTACGGCGATTGTGGGGTTTCTCTCCCTCGCACCGAGTTTGCTGGTGATGATGACGGCTTTTACGCGGATTATCATTACGCTGTCGCTTTTACGTAGTGCCATTGGTGCGCAGGGGACACCGCCTAATATGGTGCTGATTGCGCTGGCCCTCATTCTCTCCTTTTTTGTGATGCAGCCCACATTGGAACGCTCTTGGGAGCAAGGGATAGAGCCGCTGATGGATGGCCGCGTTGATGAAATTGCAGGCTTGCAAGCAGCGGCAGAGCCGTTCCGCGATTTTATGATTCGCAATGCGCGGCCTAATGATGTGGCTATTTTCTATCATCTCGCTGGTGTTAAGCCAGAGGCAACGCCAGTGGAGGGGAAGGATGGTACCCACACCACCACGGTGCGGCCGCCTTGGCGGGTGATTGTCCCAGCCTTTATGGTAGGGGAGCTAAGCCGTGGTTTTGAGATGGGCTTTTTGCTCTATTTGCCCTTCTTGGTGATAGACCTTGTGACATCTAGTGTGTTGATGAGCTTGGGGATGATGATGCTTCCCCCGCCGACCATCTCTTTGCCGTTTAAATTGATTTTCTTTGTATTGGTGGATGGCTTCCAGATGGTCTCTGGTGGTTTAGTCCGCAGTTTTGGTGGGGGGTAACGCCCCCCTTTTATATCACCCCGGTAAGACGAGCAGCCGACGGGCAAGAATAGCCGGGGTGAGTTGCGTAAAGCCCTCATTGATAGAGCCGGAATAACTCCCATAGGTTAAAGATAAACCACAAGCCGCCGCGGTAATGATGCTACCAATACGCCCGGCTTGCTCCATACGGCTGGCAATGAGTGAATCCGCCCCACAATGATGGAAGGCCGCAGCAATATCAGTGCTTTCTTCTGGGTCCATCCCCGCTGGGACGACTAATGAGAGGCGTGCTTTTGTACGGTCTATCACCTCACGCATTTCCGTCATGGCTGTGGGGGAATAGACACAAAGCCCCGGTAAATCTACCAGAATGATGCGGTCTTGGCCGTCAATTTCCTCTGGGTCCATGCCGCCATAGGCTTTGACCAACTCTAGGTCACAACCACGTAGAATCGAAGCAAGCTTGATGTAACTACCAGGGGTGCTATCGCAGGCTAAAACGAGAGGCTGGCGGAGTTTACCTTTTGATTGCCGCGCTTGGCGGGCATAGCGTGCGGCTAATTTAGCAAGGGTGAGTGATTTGCCAGAGCCAGATGCCCCGCCCAACGCCATTGGGATGCCAGGTTTTAAAGGCAGTGGGGCAAAATGAATGACACGCTCTAACCCTTCAGCAAGGCTGCTACCGGCCATCGCGGTGATAAGCTCTTGGGGGATGGAATGCCAAGCGAGAATCTCTGGGACACTTAGCGCATTAGAGGGGAGAACAACATCGCCCGTCTCTACTGGCTGTGTGGTGTGCTGATCGGTTGAAGAACGGGTCATGAGCGTGATCCAGTTAAAGGAGAGGGTGGTTTATAAGGGTATCAATAGGGTTAGGTCACTGTGGCAACCGTGCGGATGCGCGTACGGGGGTAGATTTCTGCTTGCGCCATAACCGCAACAGAGGGGCGAATACGGTCCACAATCATCCGGACAGAATCACGTGTTGCTGAGGTGGTTACGATGACGGGCATCTCTCCCAAAGTAGCCGTTTGGTCGAAGGTTTGGCGTAGAGCAGTGACAAAGCGGTCCAGCATGGCAGGTGGCATGGCTAAGGTGCGGTCATCGCCTTTGCCAACAGTGTTATTGAGGATGTTATTCTCCCAATCTGGGGAGAGTGTAATCATAGAGATGCAGCCTGAAGGCCCAACATAGCTATTGCAGATTTGTCGGGAGAGGCGAATACGGACATGGGCTGTGAGGGCTTTAATGCCCTTTGCAGCGAGAGCGTGGCCTTCTTGAATGCTTTCCAAAATTGTGGGCAAATCACGGATGGAGATGCGTTCTTGCAACAAGGATTGCAGGACACGTTGTACAGTGCTGAGTGAGACTTGCGAGGGGATGAGGTCATTGACCAGTTTTTGCTCCTCTGCGGGGAGGTCATCCAGCAAGGCTTGCGTAGCGGTATAGGTGAGCAAATCGCCTAGATTTTGGCTTATGGATTCGGTGAGATGGGTGATGATGACCGTCACCGGGTCCACAACTGTATAGCCTTGGTCTGTTGCTTGTTTTTTTAAATTTGGGTCAATCCATATCGCGGGGAGATGAAAAGATGGCTCGGTGGTTGTTTCACCGGGTAATGTTGGTTGGCCGTCTTTATGGGTAGGGCAGATCGCCAGTAGATGATTAGGCCGTACTTCCCCCGAGGCAATATCAATCTCTTTTAGCTTAATGACGTAGCGATCTGTGGGTAGTTGGATATTATCTTGGATGCGGACTGAAGGGGTAATAAACCCCATATCCGTTGCCATTTTGCGCCGTAAGGCTTTGATTTGCCGCGTAATTTGGGCGTCATCCCCGCTGGCAAGGGGGAGCAAGCCAAAGCCAATCTCCAACCGTAAAAGGTCGATTTTGAGGAGTTCGGTAATGGGTTGTGTGGTGGGGGCTGCTGGTTGGGTCAGGTCAGGCTCGTCCTCATTACGTTTGGGCGTTTTATAGCGAACCCATGCCCCAACCCCAGCCGCGATAGAAATCATGAGGAAGGGAAAGGCAGGCAGGCCCGGCATGAGCGCAAAAACAGCGGAGAGTGTTGCTGCAATTGCCAGAGGTTTTGCATTGCCGCCTAATTGACGGAACAAGGTGACATCGGCAGAGCCATCCGTCCCGCCTTTGGTGACGACAATACCCGCAGCAAGGGAGACAAGCAAAGCTGGGATTTGAGAGACTAACCCATCACCAATCGTGAGGGTGGTGAAGGTCTGCGCTGCTTCGCTGATGGGCATATTATGGCGCAGCACACCAATGGTTAGCCCTCCTAGAATATTGATGGCGGTGATGAGAATCCCCGCAATCGCATCATTGCGGACGAATTTAGCCGCACCATCCATCGCCCCGTAAAAGGAGCTCTCTTCTTCCAACTCTTTTCTTTTGCCACGCGCAACGCGCTCATTAATAGCTCCGGAGGCTAAGTCGGCATCAATGGCCATTTGTTTACCGGGCATAGCATCGAGGAAGAAGCGGGCAGAGACCTCCGCAATACGGCCCGACCCTTTGGTAATGACCATAAAATTGACAACAAGCAGGATGCAGAAAACAATCCCGCCAATCACTACATCATTACCCATGAGGAAGCCCCCAAAGGAGGCCACAACATGGCCTGCGGCATAGGCCCCCTCATTGCCATGGCTAAGGATGAGCCGTGTCGTTGCGACCTCTAAAGAGAGGCGGAACATGGTGGTGAGCAGCAAGAGGGTGGGGAAGGATGTAAAATCCAAAGGTCGCTCTAAAAACAACGCCACCATCAGGATGAGGACAGAAGACGTAATGGAGAGCGATAAGCCGAGGTCGAGAATCATCGTCGGTAAGGGGACGATGAGGATAGAGATGAGCAGAATCACCCCTAAAGCGAGCAGAATATCCGTCCCCGGTAGGCGGGTGGAGAGGGAGGAGGCAACCCCGCCTTTTTTAAAGAGGCTCATCGGGTTGCGTAATAGGGAGGTAACAGCCCCACTCATGTGATGTACCCCGCTCTCATTTTGGGGGACAGGTTTATGTGTTGCTCCATCAGCATGAGCAGAGGAGGATTGAGTGGTGGGAGAGGGAGTGGGCATTGTCATCCTGGCTGATTATAGGGCGATGAACGATCCTCCCTCAGAGGGGACGGAAACTCTTTTAAAGGCCTTTTTAAAGTTAAATCTTATTCTTGGTATAGAATAGCCATTAAGTCCTTACGCAGCAAGTTCAATTATGGCATAATTATGGTCTAATGAGTTCATGTATAAGGTTGGATGTGGTTTAGGCCATAGAGGGAGGAATGTTATGACAATGGTGGAGCAACATAATGGTGCAAAAGGGCCTCCCTCTCCGTCCCAAAGTGCGCTGCCTGAGGGGCTAACGCCAGAGGCTTTGACGCTTTGTTGCAAAGAGCTTTACGCTATGGGTCAAGGGGTACAAGCTACGAGTCTTGCGATACAGGCAGCACAGGCTAGTCAAGATATTCCGGTGCTTTTAGCAGCAGGGCTTTTTCTTACCCAACAGACAGCGCATCATGATGTTGCTGTAGCGATTTTTCGCAAAGCACTGCTGCTTTTGCCACAGGGTCATGCTGTTTTGGCCTCCCTGCAAGGGGAGTTGAAATTATGCCTTGCCGGGGCTTTGATGGCAGCAGGTAAGCGTGATGAATCCATCAGCCTCTTTATGGAGATTGCGCAGAATTACCCTGAACATCGTCTTTTTGCAGGGGAACATATCTCCATGGGCTTGTTAGAGGCAGGCTTAGCAGACCAAGCCGAGCGTGTTTTGGCGGTATGGTTACAAGAGGGGCCGCCTTCTGTTGCTCTCTATAATAATATGGGCTGCGCGTTAGAGCGGCTTAACCGCTCGCGCGAGGCGATGGTTTATTATCAAAAGGGGATAGAGCTTGCCTCGCGTGATGAGGATGTCTCTTTTGGGTATGCGATGGCCTTGCTTAAAGCTGGAGCATATGAGGAAGGGTTTGCGCGTTATGTGCGGCGCGTGCCGCGTATGCCTAATCTTTCATGGTGGTTTTATAAGGATTTGCCGCGTCTAACGCAGGGTGTGCCTTTAGCAGGGAAGCGTATTCTCTTTTATCAAGAGCAAGGTTTAGGGGATACGATACAGTTCATTCGCTTTTTGCCAGAGATTGCTCGTCAAGCAGGGCATATCACTATAGCGGCCCTTCCGCCTCTAGCTCGTTTGTTGGCCGAGACCTATCCTATGGTTGAGGTCTGTTTGGTAGCGGAGCTTTTAAAGACGCCAGAACGGGTTAAAGAATATGATACGTCTTGCCCTATTCCAGACTTACCTTATCTGTGTGACCTCAAATCTCCTGCGGCGTTGCCACCCTTTACCCCTTATCTTGCTGTGCCGTTAGAGCGGCGGGCACATTTTGCACAAATTGTAGAGCGCGTGATTGCCCAGCAAAGGGGTGTTCAGGCTCAAGAGCTAGAGACGCGGCGTCTGCGTGTAGGCCTAGTTTGGGCAGGTGATGCACGGACAAGCGCGCAAGACGTGGCCTCTGATAAGCGGCGGTCGAGCAGCTTTGCGGAGATGATGGCCGCTTTTGGCACGGTTGAGGCGGATTTCTTTAATCTACAATATGGCCCACGGCGTGGTGAGCTTGTGGGGGTAGAGACGCCGCAACCCGTCTATGACGTGATGGATGAAGTACAGGATATGGCCGATACGGCAGCGTTGATGGAAGCTCTGGACCTTATAATTTCTGTCGATACAGCACCGTTGCATCTGGCAGGGGCGTTAGGACGAGAGGTGTGGCTTGTGAGCCGTTGGGATGCGTGTTGGCGTTGGGGTGATGAAGGGGAACGGACCCCATGGTACCCGACAATGCGTATTTTCCGTGCCCAAGAATTATCCTTTGTTCCTGTCTTGCAGGAGGTTGGTGCAGATTTGCGCCAGCGTGCCATGGCTATTTAAATGGCTGTTTAATAGGCAGGAATATAAGGCATAGCCGCCGTGCTATGGACAGCCATCGCCCGATAAGCGGCTAGATTGCGCCCATTTTGGGAGGTTTTAAGCCGTTGATGAGGCGGTGGCGGCATTGTCGGGCGGAAAAGCCCTCGGAAAGGCCGGAAGGGGCGATGTGTGTTTAGGTTATTAGCAGGTGGCGGGTTTGTCGCCTCGGTTGTCTGAGGTGCCATCGCTTGGGGTGGATGGGCGTGGCGTTGGGCGAGGAAGGCATTTGCCCCGGTCCCTGCATGGTTAATGCCACTTCCTACAGGCATATCCCCTGCTTGACGAATGATGAAAGGGCGATACGGGGCGGTAGCGGGCCTAGGAGCTATGGGCGGTTTTGGTCCCGTGTGTGGCATACTATGTGGTGCGGGGCTGATATTGGGGGCGGGGTCGCCTTGGGGGATGGCCCATTGCTGGAGGACATGCTCAAGATAAGGTGTGCCATTGCTGGCAATCTGGGAGTGATATGCCGCTACAGCCCGTGGCCAACTGCCTGTTTGATCGCGCATTCTTTGGAGGAACATCCCCGCATAACGGGCATTATTATAGGGGTCGAAGGCAATCTCTAAGGAAGGGAAAGCCGTAGGGTGATGGAGGAGATTAACCTGCATGCACCCGACATCAATAGAGGTTATCCCTTGTTGTTGAAAGGCTTTCACCGCGGCGATGGCTTCCTCCCGGCTGGCGTAAAAATGCCCGCTCCCTGCTGCGTTAATGCTCCATGGCCAGGGGAGGAGTGCCCCCTTATTATCGGGGCGGCCTGTTTCAACACGGCTGATGGCCGAGAGGAACCCATCCGGTAAGCGTAAGGCACGCTCAACTTGCGCTGTAGCATCGCTGCATAAACGGGATTGGCTACGCTCTAAAGGAGGGGAGGCTGTTTCTGCCCGAAGGGGTATTAGTGGGGAAAGGAGACTCCCCCCTAACAATAACATGCTGCAATAACGTAAAGAGAGAGAAACAGACATGAGGCTAGCCATGGTAAGACAGGCAGGGAGAAAAGCCCTTGCCCTGCTTGTTGGAGGAATGGTCTTTCTTTATGTCTTTATATAAAGAAAATGATGCGCTATTTTAAGGCTTATAATTGAATATTTTCCTTGTATATTCTTCTCTCAAGGTTAGATTGGGCGGCAGGAGGCTATGCCTGATGTTTTTGAAAAGCTGTTGTGGGGGATTATCCCAGCGGATAAGAGGGGGATGGTCCGTCCGCCGCTATGCTCTTTTAGTGGCTTGTGCGTATGCGTTTTTGGGTGCGTGGTGGGGTGGCCCCGCCTATGGCTCGGTTGTACGCATTAAGGATATTGTGGATTATGAAGGCGTACGCGACAACCAACTTGTCGGGTATGGTCTTGTTGCCGGTCTTAATGGCACAGGCGACCGCCTGACCAATACGCTGTTTACGCGTGAGACGTTGATTGGCATGCTCAACCGCCTTGGCGTGAATATCCGCGACAAAGCCATTCAGTTACAGACACATAACACGGCTGCGGTGATGGTCACAGCGACATTGCCCCCCTTTGCTCATGGTGGTAGCCGGATTGACGTAACAGTCTCCGCCGTGGGGGATGCCCAAAGTCTGACAGGCGGGACGTTGATTGTAACGCCTCTACAAGCGGCTGATGGTGAGGTTTATGCTGTTGCACAAGGCTCTTTGGTGACAAATGCCTTTACCGCACAAGGCCCCGGTGCAACGGCAACGCGTAACGTCCCAACAAGTGGTCATATCGCTAATGGTGCGGTTGTGGAGCGTGAAGTACCTGTTCTTTTAGGGGCGGGTGGTATTATCCATTTAGCGTTGAAGAACTCTAACTACACGACTGCGGTGCGAATTGCGGATGTCATTAACCGCCATATGGGGCGCGGAACGGCCAGAGTGGATGACCCACGGACCGTTGCAGTGAATCTCGCAGGGCGGAATGTGTCAGAAGCGTTGTATGAGATTGGGGATTTAACCGTCACACCTGATACAATGGCGAAAGTGATTGTCGATGAGGCTGCCGGTACGATTGTGATTGGTGAGAATGTCCGCATCACGACTGTTGCTATCGCACAAGGTAACCTCACCGTGCAGGTGACGAACACGCCAGAGGTTGTTCAACCCAATGCCTTTGGTGGGGGGCAGACAGCTGTTGTGCCACGAACACAGATCAATGCGACAACAGACCGTGAGCATAAGATGGGGATTCTCTCTGATGGGCCGTCTTTATCCAATTTGGTGACGGGGCTTAATGCCCTTGGTGTTGGCCCACGCGATATGATTAGCATCCTACAGGCAATTAAGGCTGATGGAGCTTTGCAGGCTGAGCTTGAGGTCCGCTAAGGGGAAGGGCGCATTATATGGATGTTTCATCAACAATGGCGGCGCGTTTTGCTGTTACAGCTCATGCGGCTCATACAGCTAAAGCGCAGCCCTCTCCGGCTGGTTCATCCGCTATGGAGGATAAGACGCGTAAAACCGCCCAAGATTTTGAGGCAATGGCCCTCGGTGAGATGTTACAGCCGATGTTCGATACGGTGGATAATTCTGCCGCACCTTTTGGTGGTGGTAATGCAGAGAAGCAATTTCGCTCTATGCAAGTGTTGGAGCTCGGCAAGGAAGTTGCCCGAAGTGGTGGGGTTGGGATTGCTCATCAAGTCTATGGTCGGATGAAAGAGATGCAGGAAAAAGCGGCTCATTCTCCCCAGGTAGGGCATAGTATGAAGGGGCGTAAAGGATGAAGAGGCTAAGGCTTGGTCAAGCCCTTCGTAAAGTTGCAGGGCATTTCTCAGGGCGCGACCTTACGGCAAAAGAGACATTTTCTTTCACGGCTCTCATTCGTGCTTTTACCGAGGCAACGGAAATTATGGTGAAGGAAAATCGCCTGCTGGAAGCGGAGAATGTGACAGAAGCAACGGCTTTACTGCCAGAGAAAACCGCACGGATCGAAAAATTGTCCACTCTGGTAGAGCAAGCGCGGCGAGCGGGGGTAGGGGCTGAGAATTTGCCCGCAAGTTTCCGACAAGTGCAGAGTCGTTTTGCAGATATTGCCGCGCAAAATCGTGTTCTTCTCCAACGGGCTGTAGTGACGCAAGAGGCGGTAATGCAGTTTTTGGTAGAGAGCGCAATGGAAGAAAGCCGCCATGGTTATGGGCGGACAGGAGAGGCCGGGGCGGATACATCCCGCGCCAACATCTCCCTTAATAACCGCGTTTAATAGATGACGCCTTACCAGTAATCACCAATCATATGGCGGGGTTGGTTGCTATCAGGGTCCGCAGCGGGGCTCCAGATGGTCCAATCCCATGGTGTTGTATCGCGGTGATTTTCTGCCGTCATGGCAGCGATAAGCTCTTGTGAGGGGGTGAGATGAGCGTGCTTTTTGTGGCTCATTGTTTGTTTGATATGGGCCTGAAGAGCCCCATAAGCTTGTTCATCCCCCATATAGACACATCCACAGGCTAGAGGGTCTGCATACAGGTAGATTCGTTGGCCATCAGGGGCCATGCGGTAGGTGATGCTGCCATCGGGGAGGCTATTCATCAGCCCATAGCGGGCTGTTGTATTAGCGGGGTGTGCGACAAAGCCTGCCTGACTGAGGAGCTGCCCTTGGGCAAGATAGGGTGCGGCAGGCCGCACACAGCCCCCTAAAGAGGCAAGGCCGAACAAGGCAGCACTGCCAAGCATTGAGGTAAGGAGAGAGCGGAACGCGCGGTGTGTCATTATATTCACTTTCTTAAGCGCGGTTGAGGCTTTGGGCGGTTAGGTTATCGGTCAGAACAAGGGGGGGCACACAGCAATAAGCCTTCATCTCCGCGTAATGGCGGTTCATAAGATGGTCGATGCTGCTGCTAATGAGTGTCCTATTGCCTAAGGAGGGGTAGTTGATGGGGAGGGATGCCATAGGGAGGCAGCGTTTCATGAGCGATACAGCCCCAAGAGGGGAGAGGGCATAACCGCAAATGCCGAAGGTTTGTTTGAGCCGGAAGGGAAGTGTTTCTACCTGCTGGAAGCGGAAGCCTTCAATCCCACGGCGTACATCATCTTGATTAAACTGGGCAAAGCAATCCGTTTGGCCGGGGAGAACCTCATAATGTAGTGGGGCATCGGAGTTCTGCCCCCAGAGGATAATCTCCCAATCTTCAGGGAGGTTTTGGATGATCTCTTGGCTTTTGGAGGCAAAGTTTTGGCAGAGAAAGGCATCATCCTCAAAGATATGGGCAGGCTCTTGGCTTTGGGCGATGGCCCCCCATAGGGCAATATGCGTCAGGCCAGAACCTACAGCTCCAGCGGTAAATTGGCAGTCTGCGGTTAGCATTCCGGCTTTAATGATGTTCTGCCTGTCCACTTGTTGGCCATCAATGCCCGGTGCATGGGTAATGTCGGGGAGATGGCTATTAACGCGCCGGAAGCGTTCTAGTCGTTCTGGCGTGCGGGCAAGACTAATGACATAATGTTTCATGAAGGCCCTTTGGAAGACTATAAGGTTATTTTATGGATTATATAAAAGAGATACAGGGATTATAGGGGAAATTAGCCTTATTGTGCTGAAAATTGGCCAGAAGAAGCCTTTTGTTAAATATCTCTGGTTTATGATGGGCTCTCTTGCGAGGGTATGGCCTTTTTCGTGCCCGCTACTGATATGTTTGATGGAGGAAGGTGGCATATGGGACTTAGCGGTATTTCGCCTGTAGCTCAGTTTCTGACAGCCCGTAAGGATGAAGTTCAGGCAGCAGCCAATAACATTAAAGGTGATAACGAAGCCAAGCGCATGGTGGCGGACTTCCAACAAAAGGCGTCCTCCATCACCACGACTGATGCGTTGATGAAGAATTACTCCGTTAATCAAGTGGTATTAGGGGCGTATAACCTAAGCTCTTTAAGTGGGCAGCAAGCGGTAGAACGACAATTATTAACACAAGACCCTACATCGTCTTCGTCTCTCGCACGTACTTCGCAGAATGCGAGCTGGTTGGCCTTTGCTGATGCGTTCGCTAGTTTAGGCGCGGGGAAAGGGACAGCAGAAGCAACGCCGTTTACCTCGGATTTGATTGCCTCGACCGTAAGCTCATATGAACAACGTCGTTATGAGACGAGTGATGCGCTTAAGCAAAATGGCGTGGGGGATGCGTTGTATTTCACCCGGCGGATGCAATCCGGGCAGGTGAAAACGCTTAATGATGTGATGTCCGATGCCACATTATTGCGGGTGGTTGAGGTTGTAAGCGGGTATGACCCTGACCAGTTCGGTGTGTTGGATTTTGATCAGCAACAACGTATTTTGAGCAAGAAGGTTGATATGAGTACCTTCTCTAAGCCTGATAGTGTGCAGCGTTACGCGGAGCAATATTTGGCGCAAATCCAGATGCACCCCGATTATAATAGCGATGATAAGCCTGCCAGCATGATTGACCTTTTTGGTGGTGATGATGGTGGTGATGGGATTTTGGCCCTCTTTGGCGGGAGTGATAGCGGATCATCTAGCTCTGGGCTGTTGTAATGGCTGTGATCCTGACGAATAAGCCCGATAGTGCCGCACAATGTCAGGCTGTGCGGGCGAAAAATGCGGCTTTAACAGCGCAATTAGCGAGTCAGGAAGGGATTATGCAGGCTCTGCCCGACTTGCTTCGCCCTGCAGCGGCTGGGGTGCCTTTAGGGGAGCTTGCTGGGCGGGTTGTGGATGTGTCTGGCCTATGTGTGACCGTAGCAGGGCTGGCGGCCTTTACCGCTGTGGGGGATCATATACGGATTCGTACTCTTGATGGGCGCGATATTCTTGCCGAGATTATTGCCTTTCGTCAGAAGCAAGCCTTAGCGATGAGCTATGAAGCGATTGAGGGGATTGGTGCTGGCTGTCCTGTCTTTTTTGCTTTGTACGGCAAGGGGCAACGCCAGCAGGCCCCTTCGGCGGGGTTGGCGGTTAATGAGTCTTGGATTGGGCGGGTGGTGGACCCAATGGGTACGCCGCTTGATGGTAAGGGTGTGCTTTTACCGTCCAGCCATCGGCAAAAGCGGCGTGCCATTCCCCCTAACGCAACAGAGCGTGCCCGCCTAGGGCCACGGATTGACCTTGGCATTAAGGCGATGAATCTGTTCACCACTTGTCGGGAGGGGCAGCGTCTGGGGTTGTTTGCAGGCTCTGGCGTAGGGAAATCCACCCTTATGGGGATGTTAGCGCGGGAGACTGCGTGTGATGTCACGGTGATTTCCCTCGTAGGGGAGCGTGGGCGTGAGGTACGCGAGTTTTTAGAGGATGACCTTGGGCCGGAAGGTTTAGCAAAGTCTGTTTTGGTCATTGCAACCTCAGATAGCTCGGCCTTAATGCGGCGTGAGGCGGCGTATAGCGCGATGGCTGTGGCAGAGTATTTTCGCGACCAAGGGAAGTCCGTTTTATTTTTGATGGATAGCGTGACGCGTTTTTGCCAAGCCTTGCGAGAGATTGGCCTTTCTGCCGGGGAAGTCCCTGCCACGCGGGGTTATCCGCCGAGTGTGTTTGCGACCCTCCCACGGCTGTTAGAGCGCGCTGGGCCGGGGACGCCACAGGGGGCGCAAAAAGCAGGCCAGATGACGGCGTTATTCTCTGTTCTGGTGGAAGGTGATGACCAAAACGAACCTGTGGCTGATACAGTGCGCGGGATTTTGGATGGTCATATTGTGCTAGAACGCGCAATTGCGGAATCGGGGCGTTATCCCGCGATGAACATATTGCGCTCTCTCTCTCGTGCAGTGCCGGGCTGTAATAGTGAGCAAGAAAACGCGTTAACAACTCACGCGCGCCGTCTTTTGGCGCAATGGGAGGATGTGCGCGACCTTGTTCGTTTAGGGGCATATAAGCCGGGTAATGATATGGAGACCGACCAAGCCGTACAGCTCGGCCCGCAATTAGAGCGGTTTTTAACGCAGAAGAAGATGGAACGTGTCTCGTTAGAAGAATCCTTTGCTGGGCTTGAGGCGATTTTAGCGCCTGCTGAGTATGGCGAGGAGCAGGCATTATAAAGCCAGCACGTCTAAAGGCCCTTACCGCTCTGGCCAAAATGCAAAAACGCGATACTGATGCAGCACGCACGCGGCTTGCGGCCTGCCTTGCTGAGGAGCGGCGCATTGAAGTGCAAAAAGATACGCTTATAGCCCAGATGGAGGAGAATCGTACTTTATTAGGGACGATGCGCGAAGATGTCGCTCAAGACCCAGCATTATGGAATGGCTATCGCCATTGGTTACCCCTCGCCCAAGCGGAGCTAGAGCGGTTGGATGAGGCCTTAGCGCAAGCTGAGGCGGAAAGTGCCCGTGCAAGAGCGGTGCTTATGGGGCGAGTCCGAGAGGAGGAGGGGACAAAAACGATATTAACGCATCATCAGCAGAAGCAAGCGCAGCACGCACAACGCCAAGAACAAGCGATGTTAGATGAGCGCGCACAGTATCATGCGTTAGCGTATGAGGAATTGTGACCTAAGTCTTAATAAACCACAACAAACCTTCTACAAGTTCAGCAACAAGACCTTAAAAAAACCCTATTTTTAGGCATGTGCAAGGCTTATGTCTTGCGAAATATCTTGAGGATTCACATTTAGCCTTGTAAAAAACAAAGTTATATAAGGCAAAATCATGGCTTAATCGTGCCGCACTTTAGAAGGAGCACAATATGCAAACAGGGACTTCACCCTCAGGGAAGATTATGCTCGCAACGCCCTGTTTTGGTGGCATGGTGACAACGGGCTATATGCTGTCGGTCATTGGTTATGCCTCTAGCGGGCAGAGCATCCCTATGACGGTTATGCATGTTGGTGATGATGCCATGATTACGCGGGCACGCAACACGCTGTTATCGAACTTCTATTTCCGCTCCGATTGTACGCATCTTTTGTTTGTGGATGCGGATATCAGTTTTCCCGCTAATGCGCCAACGCGTCTTTTTGAGGCGGGTAAGGATGTTATTGCGGGGTTGTATCCGCTGCGGGATCGTTTTTGGGATGATCAAACAAAGCATAACATTCTTGCTGGGGAGAGGCAGCAGACAGCCTCATTGCGTTATGTCGGTGAGACTGCAGCAATGCGTGAAACCTACGAGCATGGTCCGCTCTTAAAAACCGCTTATGCGGGTACGGGTTTTATGATGATTAGTCGTCATGCGGTAAGTCGTATGCTCAAAGCTTATCCAGAGTTGGAATATAAACGCATTGACGCCCCCGCAGGTGAGGATGGCCGCCGTTTTGCCCTTTTTGAGGGAAGTATTGATGCTGAAAGCGGCACATATCTGAGTGAGGATTACACATTTTGCAAACGCTGGCGGGAGATTGGCGGTGAAGTGTGGGTCGATACGGCGATTGAGCTGACCCATACGGGGACATCCTCTTTCTCCGGTGTGCCGTCTGTTCGGGTGGGTATTGCTCATAATAGGAGGTCTGCGTGATGCAAGGCGTGGCCCAGCTTGTCTCATTAGGGCGGGCGTCTTTTTGCTTGTTAAAATGGTGGGCGCGTCATGGCTGAGGGGAAGAACACGCCAACAATCATTATTAAAAGAGAAGAGATTGTCAGTGGCAGGCACCATGGTGGGGCATGGAAGGTTGCTTATGCAGACTTTATGACCGCGATGATGGCTTTCTTCTTGCTGATGTGGTTGTTGAATATCACAACAGATGAGCAGAAGCGCGGGATTGCTCTATTCTTTAACCCTATGGCGGACCGCACAGGCTCTGCAACATCGAATCAAGCTTTGTTAGAGACATCCCCGCTTTCTGCTCCGTCATCTTTGCGGATGGTGCAGAACTCTGACCAAGAGCCAGCTCCAAAGCCAGATGCGTTAGAGAGTGATCCTGAGGAGCATGCTCATGATGGCCAAGGGGATGGTAGAGGCCGTGATGGTAAGGGGCAAGAAGGCATCCTAACCAATAATGGCGTGAGTATTCTGTCATCCGGTGAAGATACACATCCTGATGAAGATGATAGTAATGCAGGTCGGCCAGAGATTATTCCCTTAGGGGGGCCGAAAACAGGTGCGGCGGAAAATGTGGGTCAAGTTGGCCAAGGTAATGCAGCAGATACCGGGCGTGCGGGTGATGGTGCTCCCGCTGGTGCTGGGGCAGAGCGAAGCCCTGCTGCAAAGCCAGTGGAGCAAGCGGCTCAGGAAGATACGTATCTTCATCATGTCGTGGAGGGGTTAAAAACCACTTTCACGCATGAGGCGGGGTTGAATGATTTAAAGGACAATCTTGGTTTTAAGATGGGGACGAATGAAATTCGCATCGAGGTGCAAGATACAGCTCATAAAGCGATGTTTGATAATGGTGAGGTTGTCCCTAATAAGGATGGCCAAGCCTTATTAGAGCGGGTTGCTGCATGGTTAGGCACGTTGCCAGAGGATATCTCCATCATTGGGGAGACCGATGGTGTGCCTTACCATATGAAGGAGGTAAATCCGCACGGCTTATCAAACTGGACCTTATCGGAGATGAGAGCAGACCGTGTGCGCGAGCTGTTTGTACGCTCTGGTTATCCCGATAGACGGATTAGGAGTGTGGAAGGGCGTGCTGACCGTAGCCTAGCAGACCCCGCACACCCAGAAGCCCCTGAGAATAGGCGGATTGTTCTGCTCATTCATCGCTTCCATCCCTTGCCAGATAGTTTTGCACAAGCGGGTGATAAGCCTGCCACGCCTCAAAATGGTGCTGAGCAGGGGAAAGCGCGATGAGCAGAGGGGCGCGTAAAATAGCCCATAGAGGGGCGGTATTAGGACGAGTTTTGAGAGAGGAAGGCTAAGATGCTGTATATTGGTGGGCTGATTTTTGCACTCTTATGCGTGTTTGGCTCGTTTGCCGCCTCCGGGGGGGCTTTGGCCCCTTTGCTGGCCTCTATGCCTTTTGAGCTTTTGACAATCCTCGGTGCGGCCATTGGTGTGTTCATCATGAGCAACAGTATGGAGGCGGTGAAGTCCGTTTTTGGCTATCTGATGCTGGTCATTAAAGGGCCACGATATGGGCGGCAGAATTATTTAGATCTGCTGGCTCTGCTGTATCGGCTATTGAAGCAAGCGAATATGAAAGGCATTGCCTCTCTGGAAAATGACTTTGAAAGCCCAGAGGAAAGCAGCATCTTTGCTACAGCTCCGATGATTAAAGCTGATGAAAAGGCATGCGATTTAATCTGCGATTATTTGCGGTTAATTAGTATGAATCTTGATGAGAGCCATCAGCTTGATGAAATTATGGGGCGGGAATTAAAGAAAAATCTGCATGAGGACCTCCATATTGCTGAGTCCTTTACCTCCATTTCTGATGCGTTGCCCGCTTTGGGGATTGTGGCTGCGGTGCTAGGGGTGGTGAAAACAATGGCGGCGATTAGTAAGCCTCCCGCTGTGTTGGGGGAGATGATTGCTGGGGCCTTGGTTGGGACCTTCCTTGGTGTGTTGTTGGCTTATGGTGTGGTCAGTCCTTTAGCGTCGCGTATGCAATCAGTCGTGAAAATGGATAACCATTATTACGACATTATCCGCACGGTGTTAGTGGCCTTTGTACAAGGCCAGCCGCCACAAGTCTGCATTGAGATTGGCCGTAAGGCTATCCCAGAAGAACTCATGCCCGGCTTTGCAGAAGTCGATACTATGCTGACAGAGTTAGTCTAATGTCTTTGCCGTCTCTCACGACTATGGATTTAGCGGATATTAACCCCAGTCTTGCCTCACAGGGAGGGAGTAAGGCCACACAAGGGGGGGGTGTTAAGCCCAATATCTCTATTCCCTCTAAAGCGGGGCGTAAACAATTTGCCGCTATATTGGCAGCGCAGGATCATGCCGCGCAAGATCCTTCTTCGCAAGAAGGGAATAAGACGAATATAGGGCAGCAGGACACTGGGGTACAAACAGAGGCGCAGGGCCAGACAGAGCAGCAAACAGCTTCAGAGCAGGGAGATACTCCCTCAGAAGGAGCACAACAGGCAGCTCGAAGGCAGGATGGGCCGGAGCAGACAGTTTATTCAGAGGATAAGCTGGTTGATAAGGGGCGGACGCACCCTTCACAAGAGGCTGTAGCGGCTAAGGATGAGACGCTCACACCGCAGGAAGCAGCGGAGGCGCGGCAGAAGGCAGAGCAAGATGATGACCCCTCCAAAGCGCATCAATCTTCATCAGCGCAGACTGCCGTAGATCTTCAAGCAGCGTTATCCATAGCGGGACTTTTTACAACGCATCATTCTACCGCAATAGAGGGGCCCTCCTCAGCGAGTGCTTCACTGGCAGGGCAGGCTTCTATAGGCGTTGCGGGGCGTGATGCGGCGTCATCCTTAGCGCGGTTTGCAGTTTTAGAGGGGCAAACGCAAAAGGAGGCCTCTGTTAAGGCCGTGGATGCGTCTATGGCCTCTGTGGGTGAGGCATCGTCCCAGCACGGTATGGCCGAGCAAGCCCCAGCCTCATTTATGACGCAGCCGATGAAGCAGACAACGCCCGTAGAGGCGGCGTTCGCCCAAGGCTTTAACATGCAGAGAGGGCTTTCTCATGCTCTTTCCGAAGGGGAGCAGGGTGCGGCCTCCGTGCGTTTATCATCTCAAGCAGTTACTGCATCACAAGGGGCGGTATCCTCGGTAGCGCAGAATGGTGCCCAAGATGGGAAACAAGCCGTTACTGCTTTGAGTTTCCAACCTGCCACTATGGCGGCGATGTCTTCCACAGTGAAGGGGCCATCCTCACCATCTTCGGTTATCCCACATGGGGCAACGCACGATGAGCAGACGCATGCGGGGAGCAATACATTGTTCGACCTGCTTGTAAAATCATCGGCCCAGACGGGAGGGCAGTCTTTATCCTCAGGTGGGGAGCAAGGTGGAGCGGGACATGATGGTGCATCAGAGCATAATTTAGCAGAGCGAGCCGCGCGGACGGATATAGCCGCCGCGACACATGGGGATGATGCTGGCAAGAGCGGTTTGAATGTGGGGGAAGGCTCCTTTTTAGGGCTTGTCTCATCACATATGGAGGGCAGCAACGACGCTGACCAGAATATGGGGGTGGAGGTGGCTTCCTCCCATAGTTTGCCGCAACATCAGGCGCAGCAGGCGGGAGGCGAGGTTAAAGCCTCTCTTATGCAGCATAATCTTGCCACGCCAAGCGTGCTTTCTGCTCGCACCTCTAACGGGCAGGCGGGGACATTAAACATAACGGTCACGACCTCTGATGATACGTCCGTGCGTGTCCAGTTGAATCGTTCGCCAGAAGGGCTTTCCTCCCTTGCATTGCAAGGTCAGGATGATGGCACAACGGATGCGTTGCAAAAAACGCACCATATCCTTGCTCGTCAGCTTGATGAGGTTGGGCTTCATGCAGGGGTGATGAAGATTGATGTTCTCCCCACTGAAGCAGGCCAAGGCGCGCACGGGGGGGAGCAGAACATGCCCCAACAGCAAAGCCCTAACCAAGGCCAACATCAGGGGCAAAACCAGCAGGGGCAAGCGACCTTTCAACAGGCAGGTGGCTTTTTGGCAGGTGGTGATGGCGGTGCGGGCCAGCAGCACACAGCGCGGCAGCCTAGGGCTATTTTGCGCGCTGCACAGAGCGAGGCATCGCCGCAAGATGACACATCATACACCCCTACCGGGACGGCAGGGGGCGCATCTGGTGGGATGGGCCGGCTGAATATTTCAGTCTAATCAGTTTTAGAGTGGAGGGAAAACGTCATGGTTAGCGCAACGTCTAATAATCTTTTAGCCTTGCAACAAGCAGCGGATAGTGCTGCGCGTAGCGGAGCATCCTCTTTGTCTGGAGCGGGGCAGAGTGGGAGCTCTAGTACTAATACGGCCGGGGCTTTTGCCTCTATGGCCAAGAATGAGAATAACTTTCTCACATTGCTGACAACACAGCTCAAACATCAGGACCCTAGCAGCCCGATGAATACCGAGAATATGGCCTCTCAGTTGGCTCAATTCTCCGCTGTGGAGCAGCAGGTCCAGACGAATAACAACCTTAACACGCTTATCTCCCTTAATGAGACAGGGCAGCTTACGCAGGATAAAGGCCTTGTGGGTCGTCAGGTGAGTGTATCTGGTTCCACCTTGCCGTTGCAATCTGGCTCGGCAGGCTTGTCCTTTAAAGCGGGTGCTGGCCAAGTGGTTGGTATTTCCATCGCTAATAGTGCCGGCCAGATTGTACGTCATGCTGTCATGCAAGCAGGAGGCGGCCAGACGTCTTGGAGCTGGGATGGTAAGGATGATAACGGCAGCAGCCTAAGCGATGGGGCTTATAGCGTTGCTGTTAAGACAGTTGATAGCCGCGGTAATACGGCTGACGTTCCCTTCACAGTAAAAGGCACGGTCACAGCAGTGAAGAAAGGTAGCTCTGGGATGAATGTCATGATGGGGGATGCAGAGGTCCCGATGACTGATATTCAAGCCGCGAGCTAAATTGTCTGATTGATGGGATTATGGGGGCTTTGCCTGCGTGGAAAAGCCCAGCCATAACTATAGAGGGGAGGCGGTTGCTCGTTTATGTATCAACATAACGCCATGAATGCTTATCGCAGTGCTGTTAGTCAGTCTCTCTCTGATAGGGAAGCTGATGCAGAATGTTTCCGCCGTTTGATAGCCGCGTTAGAGAGTGTCGCTTATGAGGGCGATGTGATTAAGCGTAATCAGGCTATTGCGAAGAATCAACGGCTTTGGTCACTGATCCAACGGGCGAATGCTGTGGAAGCAGGCATGGTGGAAACAGAAGATAGATTACTGTTTGCCCGGATGGCTGACCAAGCACAGAAATATGGTATTCGCGCGATGTTAGACCCAACATTAAGCCTAACACCTCTTATTGAGGCGGCTTCTAATGTGTTGGAAGGTTTAAGCTCTCTTGCGGAAGATGAGGGCTAATAAGAACGGGTTCCCTCTGGAAGGAACCCGTTTTTTATGGCTAAGGGCTTGTACAATTTTGGTCCACACAGCTCCGGCTAGGAGGAGAGGGTAGGTAAGGGGCTTGGGATGTAATGTAATTGCCCCAAGGGGTGAAGGCAGGGGCATTCCAGCCATATTGAACAGAGAGTTGTGGGTCGCGGTAAGACCCCCAAAGCGGTCCTGCCCATGGGGCTGGCTGCTCGTGGGGGCGGTAGTCGTCCCGTTGCCATGTGCTGCCGAAGGAGGGCGGCGGCGGCGGTGGCGGTGGTAGATGGGTAAACTCCCTCATAGCTGGTGGCGGTGCTGGGGGTGGGCGTAGAAGATAAGCATTGCCGCCATAAAAATGCTGTGCCATGGCTGGGGTTGATGCGGTACTGGTAAGGGCTGGGAGCAGTAAAACCGCAGGGAGAATGAGCTTATATATGGACATCGCGCCTCCTTTTTACATCCCGTTAAGGGTAATAGGCCTTCCAATGGTATAGGATGAGATATAATAAGGCATATAAGATTAACTGTTAGGAAATAGGGTTCCAATTTAAGAAGAAAATGGAGATATATAAGGAATATCTTATAGAGAGATAGGTTTTTATTATCTTAAAAATTAATCGTGAGCTATATTTTTAATCATTTTTTAATGTGCCTTCTCTATATAGGCTTTGCTGGCCTTATGATGAATGGGTCAATTATTATTTTTAGGTCTTTATACCGTATAAGAGGCAATAGAGGCCAAAAGCTCGCTAGAGAGACTGTTTTGAGAAGGATTACCTGATGCAGCGTAGCGTTGTTTCGTCTTGCTCTGGAGCGGTAGGGGACCGGTTGCAGGATTTCATGACAGATATGCGCGCGCTTGCCGCAGGGGCGGCGGCTTTGTCATCGCAAGTGCAGCATGATGAGCGCGGTGAGGCACTTCGTACAGCCTCTTATAAGCGGGATAAGCTTATCTATCAGCAATCGCGAGAAATAGGGATGGGGATTGCTGCTATGGTGGCGTGCAGCATTGATAGTATGACGTGAGAGCCATGCGTTACGCTCTGGGTTATCGTGTGAGGCTTGTTGGCATCTGTCAGCAAGCCTTCTTTTTTAAAGGCTATTTCCATGAAAAAGACAAAAATAGCCATTTTTTCGTCTTTTTCGATTTGTATAGTCCTCCTCATAAAATCTTATAACGGTTCTTTTAAAAAGAGAGTTATTGACCAAATGTGAGAGCTGGTTATTAAAAGCACTTGCCGTGTGGTTTGTAACAATCTTTTAATAAGACGGGTAAGATAGGCTAAGCTAGAGTCGGACATAGGAGGGGGACAAATGACAGTGCAGACAACAAGTAATTTTATTGAGAAGGGGATTGGGCGACTTCTTGCACGCTTCCAGCAGGAGTTTTCATCATCTCAAACATTAAGTGATATTGTCGGTCAGGCAGAGCATTTGCGTGGCATGACGGAGACGCTACTAAGCCTTGCTCAACATTACCCAGAGCGGGCAAGCATCGTGCTGAATGTCCTCTCAGAGCTTGTGGATCTTGGGGTTATCCACGATATGACGAGCGCATCAGATGAGATTGTGCGTCTCGCACAGAAGATGACGGCCGTTCTGCCTACGGGGAAAAATGAAGGTAGGGACGCTTTTGCAGGTTTGGCGGCATTGGCAAGCCAGCAAGGCCGTGGGTTTACGGGCTCTCTGGGGAGCCATTTTGTACAAGGTATGTCCCCTGAGGTAAAAGAAAAGCCGGGCCAGTGGATTGCAAACCGCGATGAGCCTTATTGCGCGCCTGAAGAATCTATCTTCCGTGATGAAATTATTTGTCTGCATTGTGGTGGGGCGTTTAGCATGCTCAAACGTCATATTGAGCGGCAACATCGCCAAAGCCCCGAGGGGTATCGCCTTTATTGGGGTTTAGCAGCAGATTATCCCATGGCGTGTGAGAGTTATTCCACAATGAAGAAGCTAGAGGCTTCTCGTACCGGGCTTGGTCATTATGACCGCAAGAAGAAGAATCACCCTCACATCAAGGCCTAAAGGGTCCCTCCTCTTGAGAGTAAGATGTGCTGGCTAGCCAAGAAAAAGGGCGCGAGGTGGTAAAACACCCGCGCCCTTTTTATGGCCTATATGAGACGGTTTATTGCTTCATAGCGATTGTTTGCTGGAGCAATGTATCGGCTGTTGTGACGATTTTCGTGTTCGCACTGTAAGCTTCTTGCGCCACAATGAGGGCGGAGAGATCGCCTGTTAGGTTGGTTGTGGAGGCTTCCACAAAGCCTACAGCGAGGGAGCCTGTGCCATTCTCACCGACAAGGCCCGTTTGAGGGGTGCCAGAGCGTGATGTGGCAAGGTAAGCTTGGCCATCTACGGCTTGAAGGCCATTGACGTTGTTAAAGTTTGTCAAAGCGACTTTGCCGATAAGCTGCGTATAGCCGTTGTCAAATTGCGCCATGACAGAGCCATCGCTTTCAATCTCGGCACCGGTATAGGTGCCAGAGGTAATGCTATCATTTGTAAGAGTAGTAGCATCGCCGCCAAGGGATGTCCCAGTTGTGAGGGAGGCATTGCTGAGGTCAAGCGTGTAATTTGTACCATTGATGCTTAGAGACGTGGTAACGGGGCTGCCTTTGCTGACAGCTTGACCATCAAAGCTTTGGATGCTGCCATCTTTATTGAAGATGACAGAATGAGCCTGATCCATTTTTACAGGAGAGGTGGTGGTGGCATCATAAGGGTCCACCGCTTGGACAGACCATGTTTGTGGAGACGCTGAGGTTTGCGTCCATTTTACAGCCACAGGGACCTGCGAGGTGGTACTAGCATTAGTTTGCCCGTTTGTGCCGCCTGTGGTGGAGGCAGCTGTGCTGGCAACCATGAGGGGGGAGCTCATATAGCTTTGCATACTATCGGTTGTTGTCCCGATTGTTGTCGGGCTCATAGATAGTGTCGTGCCAGAGAGGCTAAGCGGGTTTGCCTGGTTGGTAGAGGCGGAGTTATTGGTTGTTACCATAGTGGTTCCGCTCGTCCCACCAATGGTGCCGAGGGCGAGATTGATGGTTTGTTCCACATTGTTGCCGTAGTGGGCCGTAATGGGGATTTCCGCCTTTGAGCCTACTGTTGATGAGCCAACCTCTTTACCTGTTTTCATATCGGTAATTGAGGCAAGAGAGCCGGAATGGTCGAATGTGACTTGATAATTATTGGGCGCGATGGTGCCTGTCCCATCTGCATCATAAGCAGAGACATTCCAAACAAGTGGGTTAGTGTCGCTTTGCTGCCATTGGATGGCTATTTTATGGGGGTTAGAGCTTGCATCATAGGTTGTGGTGGCAGCAGTTGTATAGCTTTGCGGTGTGTAGTTGGCGGGGTCCGCAGGGAGCTTACCTACCGCAGCGTTAAGGGTCATGGTTGTTGTCGCGGTTGGCTTAAAGCCAACATTGCTGACATTAAGTGGGCTGATAACATTGGTGAGCGAGCCAGTGGAATCAGTCATATAGCCGTCTAAATAATAGCCGGCAGGGTTAACAAGATACCCTTTTTTATCCTGCTGGAAGTCACCATTGCGCGTATAGAATTTTTGCTCGGAGAAATTGGTAACTCCGGCATTTGCTGCGCCTGCCCCGGTGGGTTTGGAGGTTACAAACATCCCCTTACCGGAAATATCTAAAGCCATGCCATTGGTGCTGTTGGTCGCCGTCCCGGCATTATCAACATGTTGCACTGTGATGGCCTGCACTGTGTTGGATTGCGCTTGGGAAGCGGAGTTCCCTGTGATGCTCCCTGCTACGAAATCCGCAAAGGAGGTTGTGTCCGCCTTATAGCCAACGGTCTGGCTGTTGGCGATGTTGTTACTAAGGTTGGTAAAGGCATCTGACTGGGCATTGATGCCGCTGACAGCCGTTGTGAGTGCATTAAACACACCAGACATGATTCTATCCTTGGTTCTGACGCATGAATTAAGGTTATTCTATGGCATAAATTAGACATGTCTTTCTATTCAAATCAAATATAACATGCTTATTTCATGAATAAGGCGTTACATAAAGGTTTTTTAAAGAGATGATGATGTCTCTGTAGGAAGCTGCGCGCGTGCGCCGGGGGTTTTAAGGCGCATCACATAGGCAATAATTGTAGCAACGGGCTTCCAAAACTCCTCGGGGATTTCACTATCAAGAGGGAGGCTGTGCAAAGAGCGTGCTAAAGGCGGGTTGGAGATAACGGGGATTCGCGCTTTGCGGGCAATATCGCGGATGCGAAAAGCCAGATCATCCATACCTTTAGCAACAATATGCGGGGCTGTGTTGCTGTTTTGGTCGTAAAGAATCGCTACGGCATAATGGGTAGGGTTGACGACAATAACGGTGGCCTCTTTCACAGCCTTCATCATCTGTCGGCGGGAGCGGCTTTGGCGTAGCTGCCTAAGGCGGGCCTTAATTTGCGGGTCCCCCTCCGTTTGTTTCATTTCATCTTTAATATCTTGCAAGCTCATCCGTAATTTGGCGAAGCGATGATAGCGCGTCCAGACCTCATCGAGCCCTGTGATGACGCATTGTATGGCCAGCACCATAAAACCCGCATAGACGAACCAAGATTTCATGGCATCAATAAGTTGATACGGCGTCCAGCGTTCTGTTTGTGGGGCTAAATCAACCGTTTGTAAGGCAACCTTGTAAAGGATAACGCCAAAGACGGCGAATTTAGCGATGGTTTTTAGCAACTCGATCAGATTATTCACACTGACGATTCGCTTGAGGCCTTTGAGCGGGGAGAGGCGGCTTATATCAGGCTGCAAACTTTGGGGGCGAAAGAGGAAACCCGTTTGTAACAACCCGCCGATTAAAATAGCACAGGCCCCTGTGCCCATAAGAGGGCCAATGAGGTGGAGGCCTGCTGTAAGAGCATGGAGGGTAAAGCCATAGAGGGCCGCGGGGTCCTGACCTACAAAGTCAAAATGAAGGAAGATGCCATTCATCTCCCGGATAAATTGCCGTGCTGCGTTAGGAATGGTCAGCGCAAAAACGAGCAAAAACGTGCCTAAGGCAACGAGGATGAGCAGCTCTTTCGATTGAGCAATATTGCCATCTTCGCGTGCTTTTTGGAGGCGTTTTTCTGTTGGGTCTTGGGTCTTTTCACCCCCGCCGCTGCCATTTTCTTCTGCCATATGATGTTAGGGGGTGGTTAGCCCAAGGCCGGGCAGGGTGGAGAGATAGAGCTGCATTTTCTCTGCCCATGTGCTGGTAAGGATTTGTATGAGTAAGGCTAGGAGCAAAATCCCCCCTAGAATCTGTGCGGGGATGGCAAGGGAATAGACTTGTATGGAGGGCATTAGCCGGTTAAGCACCCCCAGCATGGCAGGCCATAATGTCCCTATTAGAATATAAGGGGCGGCAAGTTGCATCCCGATGAGGAAGCTAACACTGACAATATGGGTTATATCTTTTGTCATATCCCCCACAAGGAGGGCGGTAAGATGCCCTGCTGGAAAGAGTGTATAAGAGCCAGAAATCGCAAAAAGAGGGAGGGCGTAGAGCCCTGTTGCAAAAAGGATGATGGGGGCCAAAGCATTGGTCATATGGCTGACGGCTGTGCTGGAAGCTCCTAATTGGCTATCAGTTTGGATGACGCTTGCCATCCCGGTAAAGACGGCGATAATTTGCCCCGCAATAGCGAGGGAAAGGCTCAGAAGCCGCGCCATCATGCCGAGGAAAAACCCACAAAGAAGTTCCCCTGCAATGAGCTTGAGCAACATAGAGGGCATACGCAACGCCTCGCCAGAGACGGCGATGAGTCGTTGCTGAATGACGGGTAAAAGGGCGATGGTTATCCCTAAGCATAGCCCTGCTCGGATACGGGCGGGGGCTCCCATTTCTCCAAGGCCAGGGGCGAGCATAACTACGGCACTAACACGGCAGAGGATGATGACAAATATGCCTGTTAGGATGGCGATAGAGCCATGAGGTGCGGCAAGGTCAGGCGAGCCAAAGAAATCGGCTAGGCTGTTCATTTAGATGCCCCCAGCCTTGATGAGTTGATCAAAAATCAGCTCTGCATAGGCATGGATGGTGGCGTGCATGAAGGAGGCTGTGAGTATCAGCGTTGCTGTTGCCGCAATGAATTTTGGTACAAAGGAGAGTGTAGCTTCGCTAATTTGTGTCATCGCTTGAAAGAGTGAGACACATAGCCCCGCTAATAGGGATGCCAATAGGGAGGGGGCCCCAAGTTTGACGGCAACAAGAAGTGTTTGACGCAGTATTTCCTGCACATCAACCGCGTGCCCCATTGGGTGCTCCCCTCGTAATTGGCTGTTATTGCCTAATAAGGCTTAAATGGACATCCGCATAACGTCTTGATAGGCGCTCACAAAGCGATCCCGTAATGTTGTGACGGTTTGCAAGGTGAGTTTTGCTTCTTCAACAGAGGCCACAACATCGGACATATTGCCTTTGCCAGAGAGGGCAAGGGCCGTTTGGCTCTCCGCTACTTTGCCTGTGTTAATGGCCCCTTTAATGGCAGTGCTTAAAACAGAGCTGAAGCTAGAGACAGCATCGCTTGTGTCGGCATCTGTCATGGGGGCAGCATTTTCTAAGCGGGTTGCTTGAGTAAGCTGTTGGGCACGACCATAGGCCTGCCCGGCATCAAAGCTTTGTGCTGTGGTGCTGGCAATGCTGGAAAGGGACATGGCCTTGGGAACACTCCTATAAATGAGAGAGGCTGCACCGTGAGGTACAAGGACTTCATGGGCTTTTGTAATGCTTGCTTAAAAATAATTCCATAATTTTCTCAAAAAATAAGGCAATTTTATGGCTTGTTAAAAGTTATATGCTTAATTGGCTTTGTTTTTGGGTTTTGATTCGCTATCAAAAGCCAATAGATGTGGTTCTAAACCCTAATGTAAGGATAAAATGATGTCAGAAGCGTCACTAGCCTCTCAGTTAGCGTCTTCTATGAAGATGCATACGGTTCAACAAGCGCGTGAGGCGCGTAAGGCGGTGCGGCCGCAAAATGCGGGGCGCGTACAAATCTCCTCCCAGCGTAGCAATGGGGCGCAAGCGTCTATGCAGCTTGATGCGACAGGGCAGGTGGTTCCCAGCGCAAAAGGCGTGCGTAAAAACTCCGCTACAGCCAGCTTTGCCAGCTTGTTGGGTTAAGGGCCTGTGAGGGCCGTGCGGACCGAATCGCGGCCGGGCGGGGAGAGGAATGCGTGAGCGGAATGATATGATGGGGGATTGCAGCACGATGATGCGCGCTGTTCGTAAGGCTGTGCGGCGGCTGCCCGTATTGGGATGGCGGACAGCTTGTTATGGTGCTGTGGGTATGCTCCTCATCGGGGGGTATGACGGTGGGAGCCGGAGGGTGCTGTTGGCATCATCGGCTTTTGCTGTGCCATCGTCCCCTCATGCACATTCGGCGCGCATCACTCGTGGGGCGAAGCATCAACGCAAAGCGGCTGCATCGCACCATGCTGAAAATGTCGCTAATAGTGAAACATTAGGGCAAATGCACATTAAGCCGGGGGATCCTTTATTGGATGAATTGCCCGCTGGCTGGGGTGTGCATGTGCTTGGCGTTGGTGGTCCACAGGGAGGAAAAGCTCCTAAAGAGAGTTCTACTCATTCTGTGAAGAAAGTGGCGCGTCCACCTCATACGATACAGCCAGCGGAGGTGACTGCCACCAAACCGGAGGGTCACCCAGCTGCTGCGGGAGCGGTGGGGCTTGCCGCAGGGGTAGGGGATGCGTCTGTTCCCTCTCAGGCAGTGGGGCATATACCGGCTGCAACAGCATCTTCACGCAATCGGATTCTTATCCCTGTACCGGGGCAGATGGGGATAGCGGCGTATCAAAGTGGGGACCGTCTCATCATTTTGGTGGATGGCCGCCACCTTATGGACATAGCGGCCCTGCGTGGGGATGGCATGTTTGCACAGTTGAGTGTGACGGCTTTACCCGATGTAACGATGATTACTCTGCCTGTGCCAGATACACGGGCTTTATATCTCTCGCAGCAAAGTAATGGCTGGGTGTTAGGTGATCAACCACCGCCTGCTGTTGATTATACCGATAGGCGTGAAATCAGCCCAACATTGCGTGAGGATGGTCTTTACTTCCCTATGCGGAAGCCGGGACGTGTTTTCTCGGTTGAAGACCCCGTCTCAAATACGCCCTTATTAGTAGGGACAACGGTTTTAGATGATGGTGGGATGCTCTCTTTACGGCGGGGAGTGGATTATGACGTATGGCCCTCTCTGGAGGGGATCGTCATTGCTCAGCATGATCCGCCACAGGTGACGATGAAGGCCGTTGCTAAAGGGGACCTCCTCCAACGTGCGGATGGTCGTCCTTTGTCGGATTTGGATCGTGCGATTTATGCCAGTGATGTAGATTTAAATTGGTTAGGGCTTAAAAATCTCACCCCAGCCCAAGCACGAGAGCGTTATCGCCATGCCTTAATCGCGGCGGCTGATTCCACACCGGGAGAGCGGTTTAAAAAACGGTTTGAGGCAGCACAAGCGGCGTTAGGGGTTGGAATCTTCCCCGAGGCACGGGCGATTATGGATGTCGCTTTGGAGGATGACCCGGAGGAAGCCTTTCGCCCGGATGTGCGCTTCTTTCTGGCAGCGACGGATTTGCTGACAGGCCAGATGAAAGGGGCCTCACAGCTCATGCAGCAATGGCCGGAGCAGGCTATACGCGCAACGAAGCTCTGGCAGGGGCTTTATGAAGCTCTAGCAGGGGGGAAGGATAGCGAGGCGGCTCATCTTCTTGCCCGCGATATGCCCCGTTTGATGAATTATCCAGAGCCGTTGCGGTCCTTCTTGCTGCCCATCGCGGCAGAAACCATCGCCCGCCATGGCGGCTCAGCAGAATGGCATGCTTTGGACCATCTGCCGGAGGGGAGTGCGTATCAATTTGCGAAGGCGGTGCGTGCGTTACGCTCTGGGCGTGAGGATGAGGCGATCCATCTCTTGGAGGATTTGTCTGTTGATAAAGACCCTATCGTGGCGGAAAAAGCGATGGAGGAAGGCATAGCCCTCAGCGTGCGTGATGGGCATATCGACTCTGAGAAAGCGGCGCGGCAATATGCTTCTCTCCTGCCTGATGCTCGCCTTGCAGGGCGTGATGGTGTGGTGAATATGTTGCGGGCTGGGGCGAATATTCGTGCAAAAAAATGGGAAGCCGCTTTGCAAGCCCTTAATCAAGTGGAGGATACACCACTTCAACAAGACCCGGCGCGTATACAGGCTCTTTTAGGCAAGGCTTTAACAGGCTTAATGCAGGACTTGCCTCATGGGGCATCGGCTGGGCAATCCCCACAGGATGAAGCGGCGTTGGTGCGTGGGGCTGCGCTCATGCGGGCTTATTTGCCAGACCTTTTGCCAAGTGACCAAAAAGGGACTTTGCAGCTTTCTTATGGCCAGCTTTTGGGGCGGTTAGGGTTAGCTGATAAAGCTGGTGAGGCCATGACAACGGCCATCCCTATGATAACTGACCCACAAAAGCGGGCAGCCGGTGGGGATATGTTGGCAGAGAATGAAATTAAGCGCGGCTTGTTTGATGAAGCCTCTGCCACATTAGCGCAAACGGCTCCTAACCCCATGCCCCCGCAGGAAGCGGCTGAGCGGAATCGCATTATGGCGCGTATGGCTGCGGCGTCTGGCAAGCCAGAAATCGCCCTTTATTTGCTCAGTGCCGACCAATCTTCTCAAGGGGCCGATATGCGGGCACGCTTGCATGAAAATCGGGAGGAGTGGCCTGCTGCAATAGCGGATTTGCGCGGCATGGTAGAGCATGACTTGCCAGAGCAAGGGGCCTTGGACGTATCGCAGCAGCTTTTGGCCTTACGTTTTGCCTCTGATGCGTCCCGTGCGGGGGATGTGGGTATGCTGAATTGGATTAAAAACCGCGTAGGTGAACGTCCTTTTGAGGGCGATGCAGGGCGTATGTTCCAACTGCTTGTCTCGCCAGAACAAGATTAGGAATGGCCTAAAGCGGATGGGGAAAGGATAGAGCGCGATGAGTAATATGATAACAGGGCCGGGGCAGGGCACGGATCTTCTCCACCTTGCGGAGCGGCGGATGAGTTGGCTGCAAAATCGTGAATCCGTGTTGGCAGGGAATGTCGCTAATGCCAACACGCCGCATTATAGCCCTAAAGATGTTACGCCGTTTCAGGGTGTGGTGAATGCGGCACATATGGTGGCGTTAAAGCGTACACAGCCGGGGCATATGCTAGGGCCAGCAGGGGAGAGCCACGCTAAGCGAGAAGGGGGGCGTGCCTCTTTGGATGGTAACCGTGTGGTTTTGGAAGATGAGCTAGGCAAAATTGCGCAAACAAGTGACCAGCAGCGTTTCGCGACAACCGTTTATGGCCGTTATATGGGCATGTACGGCATGGCTTTGGGCAGTTCTGGCGGGCAATAAGCCTTGCTTTATGGTTTTGTTTTGAGTGTGAGAGGGATGAGAGATGGATTTTTCTGATACAATTGGTGTTTCAGCCGCTGGGATGCGGGCACAAACAGCACGTTTGCGTGTTGCGGCGGAGAATCTTGCAAATGCTGAGACGACAGGAGCATCGCCGGGAGCGGACCCGTATCGCCGTAAAATTGTAACCTTTAAAGAATCGTTGGATCGTGCCAGTGGCGTTTCCAGCGTTGCGATACGTTCGGTTGGGGAGGATCAATCCGACTTCCAAATGCGGTACGACCCGGCCCATCCTGCGGCTAATGAGCAAGGCTATGTGAAGATGCCGAATGTGAGTTCCATTGTAGAGATTATGGATAGTCATGACGCTCAACATTCATATGAGGCTAATTTGAATGCCTTGCAGGTAACACGCGCTATGTTGACGCGCGCTATTAATGTCATGCGGGATTGAGGAAGCGGTGTTGTTTGCACTGCGCCGGGTATGAGGACGGATATTATGAGAGGACGTGCTAGGGCTGTGAAAAAACCGGGCTTTTCCCTTAGTAAGATTACAAATCTTGCCTCCTGTTTGATGACGGTCCTTTTGGCGTTGAATCTTCATTCTCTCGCGGCGCAGATTAGCCAGCCTAATACGGAGAAGGAGCCCCCAAAGAATGGTGCAGAGCTGGAGAAGAAGGGGGTAATAGCAGCCCGGAGTGATGGCGAGAAAACGCCCCTTCAGCCTACAGCAACGGGTGCAGTGCCGAAAAAGACGCATCCGACTACAGTGCGCGTTTATGTCAATAAATTACAGGGATGGACGCCGCTTAATGGTTTGGCAGAAGGGGACCCGGCCTCTGGAGAGAAAGATGAGGATGCGTTGGAGCCGCGTGTTAAAACGGCAGAGCAGGGGTTAAATGAGGAAATCTTGGCTCATCGTCAGGCGATGCAAGGGCAGGCAGAGGCTTTAAAGCAGCAACAAAAAAGCCTTGAAGCTGAGCAAAAAGAACTTGATGAGAAGTTGCAAGCGTTAGGGCGTAATGCTTCGGAACTATCTGCTGAGCAAGACCAACGCCGCCAAGATGTGGAGCATAGTATTGACCGGCTCGCGCGCATTTATGAGCAAATGTCCCCGCGTGATGCTGCCGCTATGTTTGATGTATTGGATATGCGCGTCATGGTCCCGGTAGCACAACATATGATACCGCGCCGTATTTCTGAAGTTATTGGAAATATGACGCCAGACCGGGCTAATGTTTTGTCACAATATTTAGCAGGTATTCGTAAATTAAGCCCTGATGCGATGAATCGTCTTAATAGTCCGGTGGATTGTAATATTGCTAAATGAGCTGTATTCTCCACAAATTAACAGGATCAAATAAAGTTAAAATGAGCTAATGGAAGGTAAATGGAAGCCTATATTATGTCTATTTTTTGATAAATAGCCTTCTTTTTGCTGATATTCTGCCTTATTTAAGGTTAAATTGTGGCATGGTCATAATTCATATGGCTATAATAAGGCTTATGTCTTGTAATTTCGCAGCCCGTTGGGGGATATTGGCCATGCTGAACGGGGATGAATCTTCTGGAGGGAAGGGAGGAGTCTGATGTTCAAATGGCTTTACAGAGATGCTTTGTTCCGCGTGCAAGTGCGTGTAGCGATGTTGGCGATTGAGTTTTATCTAGCGGTGCAGCTGCTTGTGGAGGGGGTGGGTTATCTCCAAAAGAAGCAGTTTGATAGTGTTGCATTTATTAATGTCGGTACGCTTGTTTTTGGCATGTTGCTAGTATGGGGCGTATGGCTTTTTCTTACAAAAGCTTTAACAGAGCCTGTAGAGCGTTTGATGGGTATGGGTGCCGCTTTAGATGAGGGCTACACACCAGATATTAGCCAATATGAAGGCCGTAAGAATTGTGTAGGGCGGCTTGGTAAGCTGCTTGCCTCTTTAGCGGTGAGTTTGCAGGAGCAAAAAGCGGCAGAAAAAGCGCATGGTGAAGCGGCTAATAAAGCCATGGAGGCCATGGAGGAGCTGCGTGAACGTGAGGTGCGAACTCATTCTGTTGTAGAGGAGCTAAACCGTGCTTTGCAACGATTAGCGCAAGGGGATCTCTCCATCCGCATCATGAGCGAGTTATTTAGTGGGGAGTTTGGCCCAGTGCGGGAGGCTTTTAATGGTTCTTTAGCGGGGTTAGGGGCGGCACTTTCGGCTGTGGCAGAAAGCTCCAATATGATTGCTAATGGGGCGAGCGAAATCTCCACAGCCTCTGATGACCTTGCAAAACGGACAGAGCGTCAGGCGGCGAGCCTTGGGCAGGTTACATCCTTTGTAAAATCTATCTCAGCGGGGTTTCAAACCACAGTGAGCAACTGCTCTTATGCTAGTAATGAGACTAGAGAGACGTTGCAGAAGGTTAAGACAGCCTCTACGGGGATGGAGCAGACTCGTGAGGCGATGAACTCTATCAAAACATCATCAGATGATATTGTGCAGATTACGCGCTCGGTGAGTGATATTGCGTTTAAAACCAATGTTCTTGCGTTGAATGCGAGCGTAGAGGCGGCGCGTGCTGGTGAGGCGGGCCGTGGTTTTGCAGTGGTTGCAAAAGAGGTGCAATCCCTAGCGGAGCAATCTGCCAAAGCGGCTGATATGATTCGTGATGTGTTAGAGACCGCTACAGCCCATGTGCAAGAGGGTGTACGCCTTGTTGCGCGGACAAGTGGGTTGCTTCAGGATGTTGAAGAAGGCACCGAGGCTCTGGCAGAGCGTGTTGAAGTGGTGACCCAAGCCACCGATGAGCAAGCGCGTAGTTTGGCGGAGGTTTCTGACGCGGTAAGCAGTATGGATGGCATGACCCAGCAAAATGCGGCGATGGTCGAGCAATCCACAGCGGCAAGCCATAATTTGACGACACAAGCCCTTAAATTGCGTGAAACATTAGCAACTTTCACAATCGGGGGGGGCACGGAGCATAGTGCGTTGTTAGGCCGCAGCCAGCTAAAGGCCTTGCCGCAAGAAGGAGCACCGGTCTTCTCGGCGGGAACGAAGCAAAAGGCAGCATCGCCTTTGTTGGCCAGCCGTCATGGTGAGATTCAGCAGGATGGAAAAATCTTACCAACACATTCTGATGATGAAGATGGTTGGGAACATTTCTAATGGTCGCGCTTATGGAGGGAGCTAGTCCCATAATCACCCTGCCGTCACGATTGGATACAAAAGCAGCGGATGGTTTAAAGCAGTTGCTTTTGGAGGGGCTGGCAGAGCATCAGGGGGGAGAAGCCCTCAGGCTGGATGCATCGCATGTGGAATATGTTGGCGGATTATGCGTGCGATTACTGCTCGCGAGTGGGCTGAAGGTTAGCGCGTGGTCTGACAAAGCAGAGGAAGCCTTCACGCTCTTTGGCGTCCGCGGCCAGCTTTTGGCGCATGAGGGGGCAGAGGAGGCTCATTATGGTGGATAATCAAGCTATCAGGGTGCTGACGGTTGATGATTCGCGCACTATGCAAGGCATGTTGCGGAAAGTCTTGGGGGATGCGGGGTATGATGTCATCCAAGGTGGTGATGGTGTGGAAGGGCTAGAGGCCCTCCAGCAGGCTAATCCAGCCCCACAAGCGATTATTACCGATATTAATATGCCGCGGATGGATGGTTTCCAATTTATCGAGGCGGTACGCGGGATAGAGGCATTTGCGCATCTTCCTATCATCTGCCTTACGACCGAAATTGATGAAGAAAAGAAACAGCGGGCGCGCTCCCTTGGGGCAACCGGGTGGATAGCAAAGCCGTTTAGTGCCGAGAAACTCGTCTGGGCTATAAAGCGTGTCACAGCGTAAGGGAGCATGGTTATGAGTGATGTCATGGATGATATCCTTAAAATCTTCTTTGAGGAATGTGATGAGCTCCTTCCTGAATTGGAAAGAGGCCTTAGCGAACTCTCAGAGGATGATGCTGACCCGGAGACAATTAACGCTATTTTCCGGGCGGTTCATTCCATTAAAGGCGGGGCGGCTTCATTTGGATTGGAGCGTCTTGTACGTTTTGCTCATGTTTATGAGAGCGCGTTAGATTGTTTGCGCTCCGGGCAGGTGAGGCCCGATTCTGCAACAGTGAAGACATTCTTCATAGCGATGGATGTGTTGAGCGATCTTGTTTCTGAATCAAAACAAACTGGCGAGAGAGTCGATAATCACCGTGTTGATGAGAATATCCATAAATTAGAGGAGATTATTGGGGCGCGACCAGAGGAGGAGCCTGTTGTAGAGCTGGAGGATTCTGCAGCTCTGGAAGGGTTTGTCCCCGTCACGGTAGATTTAGAGGCGTTTGATTTTGACGATCCTGCGGAGGAAGCCACCCCCCTAACAGAGACATTGCGAGTGAGTTTTCGTCCCCATGGGGAGCTGTATGAGCGCGGTGATGATGCGCGTAACTTATTATTAGGGTTAAAGAGCCTTTTGCCATCAGAGCAAGCGGCGGCTATGGTGGTGAGCTGTCAGCAACAAGATCTCCCCCCTTTAGCGGACCTTCCCGTAGATGAAGGTTGCCTTGGGTGGGAGGTGCATCTCCCTATTGGAGCTGAAGGTCCAACAGAGGCTGATGTGCATAATGTGTTCGACTGGGTGAGTGATGTATGTGACCTCACCATCAGCCGAGGAGAACAGCCTGTAGAAGATGAAATCTCTGATGAGGCTGAGTGTGTTGCGCCGATAGTCTTAGAGCCAGATTGTGCAAAGCCCCCCAAGGAGGAGCCTCATCCTGTACAGCCCGTACAAGAGGAAGGTCCTTCTACTTCACCCTCATCCAAACAGGGGCGTAAACAAGAGCAGCATGCGTCCATCCGTGTTGATACAGGTCGGATTGGTATGTTGATGGATATGGTAGGGGAGATGGTGATTGGTCAGGCCTCCCTAGAATCCGCCTTATCACAGCAAGGTGTTACACAAGATCAAGAGCTGGTGAAGCGACTAGCAGTTTTGAAGACCCTTACGCGGGATATTCAAGAGGCTGTTATGGCGATTCGCGCTCAGCCTGTTCGGCATGTCTTTCAGCGGATGCAACGTGTTGTACGGGAGGGAAGTGGCCTCGCGGGGAAAGATGTCCGTCTGATTTTGGAGGGTGAGGAGACGGAAATTGATCGGACGTTGATCGAAAATCTCACAGATCCACTAACCCACATGCTGCGTAATGCGATTGACCATGGGATTGAAGATAAAGAGACCCGGCAGGCGGCGGGTAAGCCAGCCCAAGGGACCATTAGGCTTTCAGCCCGTCATCGCTCTGGTCGGATTTTGATAGAGATTCAAGATGATGGGGGTGGGATTAATAGCCAGCGTGTTTTGCAGACAGCGATTAAACGCGGCATTGTTTCAGCACAGGCTGTTTTGGATGAGCATGAGATTAACGAGCTTATCTTTGCCCCCGGCTTCTCTACGGCTGATGCTGTTTCGGACCTTTCCGGCCGTGGGGTGGGGATGGATGTGGTTCGCCAAGCGATTCAGACCCTAGGAGGGCGGGTGATGATTAAAAGTACACCCGGGCAGGGGACGCTATTTACTTTGAGCCTACCGCTTACCCTCGCTGTATTGGATGGGATGTTGATAGAGTGTCGTGGTGCGGTGATGGTGGTGCCAGTCTCCTCCGTGGTGGAGCTCGTCACAGTGGATGTGAAGGAGGATATTTATCATCTGCCAGATGGGAGCCATGTTGTCTCGATTAGAACACGCTGTATCCCTCTGATTTATCTGGGTGATGAACTGACTCTCCCGCAGGATTATAGCGATGTGACTGGTCCTAACCATATGGGGCGGGCTGGTGAGGGTGATCAACTCATGGTCCTTGTGGTGGAAAATGAGGCCGGGGCCCGGGCAGCTTTGGTGGTAGATGGCGTGCGTGACCAAGCGCAAGTCGTCATCAAAAGCATCGAGAAGAATTACCGTCCCATCAAGGGGGTTTCTGCAGCAACAATCCTTGGGGATGGAAGTGTGGCGTTGATTTTAGACGTATCGACCTTAATTGTTTCTGCTACGAAACGTATTGATACGCGCGCCTTAGAAGTACTTGCTGAACATAATGCGTGAAGAATGACGCATCGGAAGAAAGGTGGAGAAAGATGCCCGTAACGACTAATAGACAAGCCCCCTCAAAAGAGACCGGGGTTGTGGCGCATGCTCCTACGGGAAAAGAGCAGATGATTATCTTCACTGTGGGGGAGCAGCGTTATTGTATTCCTATCCTCCGCATTCGCGAGATAAGGGAGTTTGAAGCCCCAACGTATTTGCCGCATTGCCCTGCTTATGTAGAGGGGGCCATTAATATTCGCGGGAATATCGTAACTGTTGTTAATCTCGCTCGTTATTTAGGGACAGAGATGCAAGAGGGGAATGAGCGGCGGGTTGTTATCATTATTGAGGATAGTACAAGCCGAACGACCTGCGGGCTGTTGGTTGATAGTGTAATTGGCATTACAGATATTATCTTAGATGAGATACAGCCCATCTCTGTTGATGGTGGTGCTGCGGAATTAAGCGGTCTTGTGAGTATTGATGAGCGTGTCATCCGTATTCTGCAATTAGATACATTATTAGCGCGCTTATTGGGGGCTAATCTTATCCATACAGATGGGGTGTCATGAGCGTCATGGACGTTCCAGATAGCTTTGCGTACTCCGCAACGGACTTTCACCGTGTGCAGGAGATTGCGCGTTTGGAGGCGGGGATTCATCTTCCTCATTCTAAGCGGAGCCTTGTGTTCTCCCGTGTGTCCCGCCGCATCCGTGCCACTGGCGGGGAGTCATTTCGCGATTATCTGGACTATGTGACCTCCCAAGCGGGTCGGGCAGAGCTACAAGAGTTAATCTGTGTTCTTACAACAAATGTGACGCAGTTCTTCCGGGAGAAGGCTCATTTTGAGCATCTGGAAACAGAGCTTTTGCCAAAATTAGGGGCTTCTTTACGCCAAGGGGGGCGGGGGCGGTTGTGGTCTGCGGCCTGCTCTACCGGGCAAGAGCCTTGGAGCATGGCTATGTCGGTCATGGCGCGTGTCCCTGATGCACCACGTTGGGATATGCGGATTCTTGCAACAGATATTAATCATGCTGTTGTGGAGACAGGACGTAAGGGAGAATACAGGGCAGAGGACCTCCAAGCTGTACCACAGCGTTGGCGGGAGACCTATATGCAGCAAGCCGGGGATGACACCTTCACTATGGGGGCAGATATTCGCCGGCTTGTGACGTTTCGGTCGCTTAATTTGAATCGAGCTTGGCCGTTTCATGGTCAGTTTGATGCTATTTTCTGCCGAAATGTAGTGATTTATTTTGATGACGAAACGCGCAATGCGCTTTGGAAACGTCTTGCCGAGCGGCTTGTTCCCGGTGGCTTTCTTTATGTGGGTCATTCCGAGCGGGTGGATTGTACAACCGCATGTCAGTTGGATGTTGTAGCCCCAACCATCTATAGAAAGAGGAATTAAGAGCATGAAGGAGCGCATCAAGGTCCTTATTGTTGATGATTCGCGGACCGCACGGGAGCTGATAAAACGCTCTTTTCTCAAATATCCAGAAATTGAGGTCATCGGCCTTGCGTCTAATCCGCTTGAGGCACGGGATATGATTATTGAGAATCAACCCGATGTTATTACGCTAGATATTGAAATGCCGGGGATGAATGGCCTTCAATTTTTAGAAAAGATTATGCGTCTGCGGCCTATTCCTGTTGTTATGGTCTCTAGCATGACGACAAAAGGGGCGAATACAGCGATTACGGCGTTACAAATGGGCGCGTTTGAATGTTTCCCCAAGCAAGATTGTGCTGGGGAGTCCTTTGCGGGGCTGGGGCAAATTGTTTTAGAGGCTGCACAGTCTCGCCCCGGTTTGTGGCATCAACGGGCTGAGAATCCTCTCTCGGCAAAACCGAGCATGGTAAAAATGCCGTTGCCTAAGGCGTGGCGTTTAAGCTTTGGCCTTGTGGGGATTGGTTCTTCCACCGGTGGGGTGGAAGCGGTGGAGGAGGTGTTAAAAGACCTCCCCGCGCATAGTCCGCCGCTTGTGGTATGCCAGCATATGCCGTCTCTTTACACAGCAAGCTTTGCCCAACGCTTAGACAGCATCATTCCTCAGCTCTCTATTGCAGAGGCGAAAGATGGCGAAGCCTTAACGCCAGGGATGGTGCGTATTGCCCCCGGTGGGAGCAAGCATCTCATTGTGGGGAAGGAAGGTACTCAATATGTAACGCGCTTAAGAGATGGTGCGCCGGTGGGCGGGCATCGTCCAGCGGTGGATAGTTTGTTTCATTCCATAGCGCAGGTTGTGGGGAAGAAAGCCTTGGGGATTATCCTTACAGGGATGGGGCGTGATGGGGCTGATGGCCTTTTAGCTATGCGTAAAGCGGGGGCTAGGACAATAGGGCAGGATAAGGCATCTTCTGTCGTTTATGGCATGCCGCGTGTTGCGGCAGAGTTGGGAGCTGTAGAGCATGAAGTGGCTTTGGGAGAGATTGCACGCTTTGCGATGGGGTTACAGTGAGGCTGTAAACCGGGCACGCTAAGGCATAATGCTATAGTTGCTTTTATGATTGATGATTTAATGGGCAGAAAGGGTTAGAAAATGCCGTCCGCATCTCAGATTCGAGCCTTAATTGTAGATGATCAAGCCTCTATTCGGCAGGTATTGGCCAGCCATATGGCAGAGATTGGCTTTAAAGGTGTTGTGCAACGTAAAGATGGCAAAGAAGCCTTAGAGTATTTAGAGGGCCACCCGGTTCATCTTGTTATTTCTGATTTTAACATGCCGGGTATGGATGGTTTAGCCTTATTAGAGGCTGTGCGCGCTAACCCGAAGACGTCTAAATTAGCTTTTATTATCCTTACAGGGGAGGCTAATGCGGGCCTAGTACAAAAGGCTGTGTCGGCAGGGGTCAATAACTTTCTAGCAAAGCCTTATACATTGGCAAAGCTGAAGGAAACGTTGGAAAAAGTCTTTGGGCCTATCAGGTGACATCGCCACTGAATATCATGACCTTGATACAAGGGGAGCTAGCGGTTTCGGATGATTCATCTGTCGTGTTTAGCACCTTGCTTGGTTCATGTATTTCGGTGTGCATGTATGACCCATATGCGGGGGTAGGAGGGATGAATCATTTTCTCTTACCGGGGGAGGATTGTGTCGGGTCAAGCTCTAGCACAGCGTATCTTTATGGGGTTAATGCCATGAATCACCTTATAGAGCGTCTGATAAAAGCGGGCTGTGTAAGAGAACGTCTTGAATGTAAGGCGTTTGGTGGGGCGTCGGTTTTGTCCGTAGCCAGTGATATCGGGCAAAAGAATGTTGATTTCTTATGGGATTATGTAAAGCGGACGCATCTGCACTGCGTTGCTTATAGTCTTGGCGGGCATAAAGTACGCCGTATCCGGTTTTGGCCTACAACGGGAAAAGTATTGCAGCATAAATGCTGATGTAAAATGAGCATATGGAGGCACGAGTATGAACAAAGGGACTATCATACAGGCAGCTGCCTTAGTGCAACGTCTAGCCATGGTGTTGGATGATAGTTGTCATAAACTATCTGATGTACAAGAGGCGGTCGCTCGTTACATTGCAACTGGGAACTTAAATGCAGAGCAAATGGAACGCCTGCAAGAACTTGACGCGTTAACGCAAGAGATAGAAGCCGTACGCTCTGTATTAAAGCGCATGGGATGTTCGATGGCTAATTTAGATAATTTAAATTATTCATCTGATTCTATTCTTAAAGATGTTCATCTTTCGCAGGTAAGACATATTTTAAATCATGGTAAAGCTTTGAATGATAAGGAAATTCATGGTGATGTTACACTCTTTTAACGCTATTTTATAGCATTATGTTTTAGGTGGGTACAGTATGTGTTTATGAAGGGATGAATAGGTCGAGGATTTCCTTCATCATTTCTCCTTAAAGCCGTTTGGTTGGGAGGGGATAGAGAGAGTGACGTGATTGGCATCATTGTAGCAACAGCTGATGGGGCTGTGTTTCAACAACAAGGCTATATGAGTGATGAGGCTGCGCGCTTTTTAGTGGGGTATCGCGAGGCTGCGGCGTTAGTAGGGTTTGGGGTGCGGATGCTGCCTGTTATTCTTACAGGGGCTTGGTCTTTCCCGGGGACAGAGCAGTTAGGGGAGGAGAAGCGATGCCTTGTAGGGCTGCATGATGGGAGCGGTAATGATGATATTTACCGGTCTGTGTTGCAGTATTACCCTATGGCATTGGATAGTGATGATGAGGTGGTTGTTTCCTTCATCGCGGTGGATAATTTTCAGCATTGCCCGGTAGAAGAAGCTTTTGATACAGGGCGATTGGCTGCGTGTTTTGATATTGCTGCATGGGCTGTTGATTCATTACCATACCGTCCAAGTACTGGTATTTATGATCTAACAAAGCATGATGTTAAAGCATTGTCACTTGGTGTTTGGGTTAATATTTTAGCGACATGGTTATCGCGTATAGGTATTTTCTCTAATGAGTTTTTAGAGAAAATACGTTTGGTTATTTGCAGATTTGTTATTGAGAAACTTGCTTGTATAAAAAAAGGGGCCACAGCTAATGTGGAAGCCTATATAAAAGAGCAGCCGGGTATTATGGCGCGATTGGTTGATATGATGGGACATTGTTCGGATGAGCGATTATCTTATTTGCCGATGGACCCAGAGGCATTATGCCGAGCTATTCTGGTGCGTTCGTTACGGTTTTTCCAAGCGGAGGGGGAGGAAAACGGTAAGGAAGGGCAGTAGTTTTTCCCACACTGTGACAAAGTAGTGACAAGTTATTCTTGATTATCTGCTCATATAGACGTGATTAATATTCTTTCATAAAATGCGCCTATCTTTTTAATGAGGCTGGCCGATAGGGAAGCGTTGACTATATGAGCGTATCTTTCTCAGCGTTATATCGTTGTTTTACTGCGACTTTTTGCTTCTGTGCGACTGCTTCGCCTTTATGGGCTGCGGGGGAGCCAGCAGCGTATGAGCATGCGCTTTCTTACTCTGCTCCCAAAGGTGTGTCGCCCGTGATGAAGGTAGCAGGTAAAACCATTCAGCCTGAGACAAAAGCGGGGCAAATGGAATATCTCTTTAAAAAAGGCGGTCAACATACCTCTCCGCCCTTGCATACAGCTCCCCCTCTGGCATCGGCTCAAGCACAGCGGGAAACGGCAGAGCATACAGCGCAGATTTTTATGCGTCATATGGGGATGAAGACGCAGCCTTATTCCAATTACCCTAAGGAGGAGTTTGGGGTTTTTGGGGAAAATGGAAAAGAATTGCTAGAGCGGGTGAATATCCCGTTGCATGAAGGTGACCCGGAGAGCAAATCTGGCCCACCTTTGCCCCACCCAGAGGCCTTGCTACCACAGATGAAGTGGAACCATTGGCTGCGGGATCGTGGCGTTGCTATTATGGTTGATACAACGAACGAGTTTGCCGGGGCGATTACCAGCCCGACTAAAGGATTGGGCTTAAAGCAGGGTTCCTCCAATGCGGGGCAATATAGTTTTGAAAATGATATTGATTGGTACAAATTAGCCGGTATTCGTGGCTTTGAGACGCATATTATTGGCGTGGGCCGTTATGGCATTTCCGCAAGTAAGATGTTTGGGGATAATACAAACCCCAGTCAGGAAATCTATGGCGGTGGCGGTAATGTCGTGTTCCATCTTGTCCATTTTTATGGGGAGGAAACATTATGGGGTGGGCGTCTGAATATTGCTATGGGGCGGATGTCTAGCAATACAGACTTTGCCAATAGCCCACTTTACTGTAACTTTATGAATAATGCCTTCTGCGGTAACCCGAAGGCTGTGACGGATAACTATGTGCGTTCCTCTTATCCGGGGACAAACTGGGCGGCGCGTATTCGGGCACGGCCAACAAATAGTACTTATATTCAGGTTGGTGTGTATTTCCCAGAGCGCGGCATTTACGGTGTGCAGGAGAACCGAACCGGTTTTAAGTTCAATGGCGCGATGATTAGTGGTGTCTTGACGCCTATTGAGTTCGGTTGGGAGCCAGAGTTCGGTAAAGCGCATTTATCTGGCCATTATAAAGTTGGTTTTGCGCCTGATACATCAGACCATTATCTCGGTGTGTATAATCCCCCTAACCGCCGTAATGCTGGACAAACGATGATGAGAATCCCGAATTGCCCGACCTGCAATGGCGTTGGGGATGCGGTGCCGGGGACAGGGATTCGCCGTAACTTCAACTGGGGTATGTGGTTCTTGGCCGACCAGATGATTATCCGCCATCCTACCAAAGATACGGTGGAAGGGGGTTTGATTGCCTTCTTTGATGCGTATTGGAACAAGCCAGATGTTGCCATGCGCGGTAAATTATACGCTTTTGGGTTGGTTGATACTGGCTTTTGGCGTGCGCGCCCGCTTGATACCGTGGGTGTATCTTTCTCTTATACAGGTTCTAGCCATTCCACACGGGCGGCGCAGCGTTTCCAGGTGGAGCATGGCATGGCTCCAGCGGCGGGCAGCCCTTATTATTCCTCTGGCGGGGCCCCGCTTATGTGGGGGTCTTATGGGGTGCAGCGTTGGGGGAGTACGCTGGAGGCCACATACCGTATCCATGTCATGCGGGGTGTGACCTTCGCGCCGGACTTCCAATATTACTTTAACCCCGGCATGCAGCGCGTTTTAAAAGACGCGGCGATGCTTGGCTTTAAATCACACGTTCAGTTCTTCTGAGGTTGCGTGTCTTGGCTTGTCTGTGAGGGTGGAGGGGTTGTGGCATCAACACGTGCCATCGCCTTACCCCGGACAAGCCAATAAGCTGCAGAAAGTGATAAAACAGCAGCGGAGAGGGCGAGCAGTTCGCGGACATTGACACCGTTAAGGTCCAGCACGATGAACTTACGTACCGCGGCCATCATGCCGATGAGCAAGACCGAACGCATACGAATCATTCCTTGGGATTCTGAACCCGGCAAGACGAGGATGGAGTGGCGGAACTCCAAAGCGATTAGCACTGTGAAAAAGAGGCCGAAGACTTCCTGCAATATAGCGGGGTCTGTAGGTTGTAAGCCTGCATGAAGCACCAGCTTTACAACGGCCACTACGACATGCAGCAACCCTAAGCAGGCGACAATGGTGATGCAGAGGGAGAGGATGAGCATAGCTCCCCCCTCAAAGAGATCAAATAAACGGGCAAGCCCGATGAAACCGGGGAAGGTGTTTTTCATGAAACGGCAAAAGCCTTTAATCTGTGTAGGGATGACGCCTATATTGGGCGATTATGTCATGTCATAACCATCATATTATGGCGAGGAAAGGCTTTATATCACAAGCAGAGGGAGCAAAATATGTTGGTTTGCTCTTTATTGCTGCTTTTAGAAAGAGCTAGATAGTGTGCGTGAAATAACGTAACGCTTATCGGGTATGTTTTTGGAGGTTAAGAGAATGAAACGTCTTTTACTATGTGCCACTCTGCTTCTGCCTTTATCTGCCCCGGTAGCGGCACACGCTGCGGATGTACAGCAGGTGGATATACAACATGCTGAAACGCAGCATCTTGTTGTGGGTATTGGTCTGAAACATTGTAAGTTCCACTTAAACAGCAAAGACCCTATGGCAAAGCCTTTGGTGTATAGCTGGGTGCAGGGTGCAATAACTGGCATTGATAACGCTATGGCCGCTGCAACGGGGAAAGAGCTGCTTATCAATAAGGTGACATCTAGCGATGTTATTATCTCTGTGTTTGATAGCGTCTGTCGCTCTAATCCCACAATGACGATTGAGGCCGCAGCGAATGAGACATATGGCAAATTGCTAAAGCGGTAACAGCATTAGTACGGCACAAACGGCACCTGTCTCCCCTATTTTTAAGGGGGGAGGCAGGTGCCAAGCGACTCTGATAAAATTGGCTTCTCGAAAAGTATGTTGGCTTTTATCCGGCCTTAGATACGCTTTATACGTTCCATAGGTCCTACGCGCTTAGCGCGATGCCATAAAAACCAGCAGAATGGTGGGGAATCATGGTGCCGGATGAGAGATTCGAACTCCCGGCCTTCGGTTTACAAAACCGCTGCACTACCACTGTGCTAATCCGGCGACGGAGGCTTCATCTCATTTTTGGAGAGTGAAATCAAGAGGGAAAATGCAAAAACGGAGAAATAGCCGCAGCTTTAAGGCAAAGCTTAATGTGCGGCGGGGCCTTGATGCTGGGTGAGATGCTCTGGCGGGGCGAGGACGGGGCCATTGGCGACAAAGCCGTACCCATCTGAGGAGAGGCCGCGATGAGCGACCTCTTGATGGGTGGTGCAGGCCGTAAGGCTAACGCACATCATAGTAAGGCTGATAACGAGGAGCCATTTATGAGGGGAATAAAGAGAGGCCATAAACTATGCTTTCAGAAGATGATGGGCGTTTTATACCAAAAAATGGATAACAACATCACGCCGCGTCATGGTGGCTGAGCTGATCCTTTAGGTGGCGGGCGATGGCTGTATAAGCCTGCGAGGCGGGGTTGTCAGGCTCGCGCAGGACGAGGGGGGTGCCTTCATCGGCACTGCATCGGATGTCGCGCAGCAAAGGAATCTCACCTAAAAAGGGGATGTTAAGGGCGTTTGCTTCTTCCTTTGCGCCCCCATGGCCAAAGAGGTCTGTTCGCTCATGGCAATGAGGGCAGCAGAAATAGGACATATTCTCAATCAACCCTAAAAGGGGCGTGCCTATTTTCTCAAATAATGTCACGCCACGGCGGGCATCTAGCAGGGCAATATCTTGGGGGGTTGAGACAATCACAGCCCCGCCCTTTTGTAGTTTGTCAGATAATTTCCGTGTGAGGGTGAGTTGCGCATCACCCGTACCGGGGGGGAGGTCCACAATGAGAACGTCTAACGCCCCCCACGAGACGTCGCTCATTAATTGAGTGAGGGCCCCCATGACCATGGGGCCACGCCAAATCATCGCTTGTTCTTTCTCAACAAGATAGCCGATGGACATGGTCTTAAGCCCCCAACGCTCAAGCGGGAGGAGCTTGCCATGGTCCACTATGGGTTTTTGGGTTTCACCTAACATATGCGGGAGGGAGGGGCCGTAAATATCGGCATCAAGCAAGCCGGTTTTCAGGCCCAGCCGCGCAAGGCTGCAAGCGAGATTGACGGCCGTGGTGGATTTACCAACTCCCCCTTTGCCAGAGGCCACAGCGATGACGGCTTTTACCTCTGGCAAGTATGCCTCTGGTGGGGCGGCATGATTTGTAGAGTCGGGTTTAGGGCGTTCACCTAAAGCGAGTGGGCGATGGCCACCTGTAGAAGGGGCCGCTTGTGATGGGCTGGTGGACGGTGAACGATGGGCTGTCAGAGATAATGTGAGTCGCTCGATAGCCGGATGATGCGTAATAGCGTCCTCAAAAGCTTGACGGTTTTTATGTAAAAGAGGCACGCCTTTTGCGGTGATGCGTAGAATGAGATGAGCATGGCCATGCTCTAAGGTTAGGGCCTCGATTGTGGCATGAGGGGCTAAATGATGGGCCTCAAGCAGTGTTGTGATGTGCTGCGTGAGGGTGGTTGTGTCGTCTTGAGCAGTCATGGGGCAAGGTCTCTCGTGCATAAAACTGCCTCATGAGGCAAAAAAACATAAACAAACGCGTTGGAAGGATGACGGCCAGCGCGTGGTGGGGTAGTTTCTATCACATGAGCCGATTCATGTATTCTTCTCTTCTTTCATCTTCGCGTGCATGGCTGTCTTGCATGGTGTCATGCGCACTCCTCTCTGGTGTGATGGTGCCGTCTCATAGGGCATGGGCACAAGGGGAGGCAGGGACGGAGGCCCCCGCTGCTACAGGGCCTATGACGACCGCGCAGGAGGCCGGGGCGGCACGCGCAGCGCATGAGGCGGCGATGATGCCCGGCTTTGCAGCCTTAACGGATAGGCTTTTGCCTGCGGTGGTGAATATTTCCGTCTCCAGCGTTATCCATGCTGATGAGCATCAGCCAGAAGGCCCCGATGGGAGTGCCCCCGCCGGGCCGCAATCCTCGCCTTTCCCCCTCGGTTCGCCCTTGGAGAAGTTTTTTCATGATTATCTCCATCATCGGCATGAGGATGGTAAGCCGGAGCGGCAGGTGCAGGCTTTAGGCTCAGGCTTTATTATCGACCCTTCCGGTGTGGTCGTGACGAATAATCATGTGATTGAGAATGCACAGCAAGTTAGCGTGACCCTCTCCGATGGGACGGAATATCCTGCGCGGATTGTAGGGCGGGATAGTAAAGAGGACCTCGCGGTGTTGCAGGTCACGGCGGATCGTCCTTTACCCTCTGTCCCGTTAGGCCGTAGTGATGAGGCCCGGATTGGTGATTGGGTCTTAGCCATTGGTAATCCTTTTGGGTTGAGCGGTACGGTGACAGCGGGGATTATCTCCTCGCGTAAGCGCAATGTGGACCATGGTTTGTATGATGATTTCATCCAGACTGATGCGGCTATTAACCATGGTAATTCTGGTGGGCCACTCTTTAACCTGAAAGGGGAAGTGATTGGCATTAATACGCTGATTTATGGGGGATCAGGCGGGGATTCGATTGGTATTGGCTTTGCCATCCCCGCTGATGATGCGCGTGGGATTATCGCCCAATTACGGCAGAGGGGTTATGTACGCCGGGGCTGGTTGGGCGTGCGGTATCAGGATGTTACGCGGACGATGGCAGAGGACCTCTCCTTCCATAAAGAGGGGGATTCAACGGGGAAGATGTGGGGAACAGGGGCCATTGTGGCAGAGGTTATGAAGGATGGCCCTGCTCAAAAGGCAGGGTTACAGGTTGGTGATATTCTCACCGCTCTAAACGGCCAACCTGTGACAGGCCAAACATTGCCACGCCTTGTTGCAGGGCATGAGCCGGAGGAGCATGTTCGTTTCACTCTATGGCGGCGTGGGGCGTATCAGGTGGTGGACTTCACGTTAGGGAAAAACCCGGAGGAGAAAGACCCGCTCCCCTCCGATACGCACCCGCCTGAGCATGCTGTAAAAACACTGCATGACCTCGGCTTGAAGCTCGGGGTTATCGACCAGACAGCCCGTACACAATATGAGCTGAGTGATAGTCAGCGCGGTGTATTGGTGTTGCGTGTGTTTGATGGCAGCCCTGCTGCGAGCCGTATGATGGCAGAGGGGAATGTGATTCTCCAAGTGGGGGAACAAGAGGTGAATACGCCAGATGCGTTACAACACGCCCTTGACCGCGCACGGGAGCTGAAACGGACGGATATTCTGCTGCTTGTGCAGGATAAAGAGGGCCTGCGCTGGGTGCCGCTCCCGCTGGGAGTCACGCCGTAACGTCGTGGCGGTTATAGACCGCGATCGCGTTTAATTTGGTCCCATGCGGCATTGATGCGCGCGATGCGCTCTTGCGCGGCTTTGCGCTGAGCGTCGGTCATGGGTTGTTGGGCGAGGCGGTCAGGGTGATATTCACGGATTAAGACGCGCCAACGGGTGCGGACCTCGCTATCACTGGCTTGTGCGCTAATGCCGAGGATGCGGTAACAATCCGCCGCGGAGGAGGTCGATGCAGCACGGGCTTGGCCTGTCTCTGCGCGTTCCCATACACGGGCGGAAAGGCGAAAGGCCCGATGAGTCCGGCGGAGAAAGTCTTGCTCTAAGGGGTGAAGTTCCGCCCCAGCGGGGAGGTCAGCTTTCGCAATCCGAAAGAGGACGGTCAGCAGGCTTTCTAGCGGTTCGGGCCTATCGGCAAAGGCACGGCCAAGCTCTTGGGCGTATAGTTCAAAATCATCTGTCCGTTCGCGGGCGCGGTCAAAAAGGAGGCCGACTTCCTTTTGATTCTCCGCTGGGAAGCGAAATGCCGCTTTAAATGCGTTAATTTCTGCCCGATTTACGGGGCCGTCAATTTTGGCCAATTTGGCCGAGAGGGTGACGACCCCCAGCCCGTAAAGCTGGTCTGTTTTACCAAAAAGAGCCGCGAGTTTTGCCGCTGTAAAAAAGGCAGCATTATGGGGGTCTGGCCGCCCTTGGGTGGGGAAGCGATCCCCCCATGTGCCAGAAGGCGGGGTGAGAATCTTATCCGTATCGGTAAGGTGCCCTAAAATCATCCCAAGAAGGCCACCGACCGGCCCGCCAGCGGCAAAACCGGCTACCCCACCAAACATCTTTCCCCAGAAAGCCATCGCCGCCTCCGTGATTCGAGCCAGGTCAGCTTATCATGGAGATTAGAGCAGCGGGAATAGGTAAGAGCGTATAATAGGCGTGATGAAAGCGCAGCGCGTTAGGGGGGTGTATGATGCTGGTGTTGGGCAAAACGTAAGGCGGAAAGGCGCAAGAGCGAGGCCAGTGATTGTTCTGGTGGGCGGTCTGTATCAAGCTTAGCGATAAAGGTAGCCAAGGGGCATTGGGCGTGGCGGGCCATGCTCTCCAGCACTTGCCAAAACTCTGCTTCTAAAGCGATGGAGGTCCTATGCCCATATAGGCTGAGGCTGCGTTTTTGGAGGCGATACGCTGTTGGGTTGTGCTGCATAAGAGGAGATAGTGACAGGTCGTGCCGTATGGGGGAAGGGGATTTTCTTGTCAGTTACGCGTAGGGACGCCATGATAGGGCTATGAGAGTCTTACAGCTTTTATCCTGCCTTATTATTATGATGGTTCACCCAGCTTATGCGGCGGCGGGTGTGCTCTCGGTCCCCGCATTATTTGAGTCGCTTAAAAGTGACCCTGTGCGGCTGGAGCTTTTCTTACGAGCCTTCCCCAAAGGGGCGGATTTGCATAATCATCTCTCTGGTGCGGTATATGCGGAGAGCTTTTTAAAATGGGCCGCGCAGGATGGGCTTTGTGTTTCGCTTACAGAGCAAACGATTCTATCTAAACCATGCCCCCATCCGGCAGCGGGGCAGATACAGGCGGCTTTGTTAGCGGATAATGCCGCAGCGTGGGATAAGATGGTCAATGCGCTTTCCATGCGGCATTATGTGCCAACGGGGGAGGATCGCTCCGGTCATGACCACTTCTTTGCGACCTTTTTGCGGTTTGCTGTGGTGGATCAGGCTCATCAAGGCGATATGTTGGCCGAGGCAGCCAATCAAGCCGCCCGTGACCATGTGCATTATGTAGAGCTACAAATTGCCCCGCTCTCCTTCCCCCTTTTAGGGGAGATGATGCACAAGGCCTCCTTACCGCCCCTTAAAAATACTGCTGATTTAAAAGCCGCTTATGAGGCTCTGCGTCCTGCGTTGGGCCAGATGGGCGCGCTCTCGCGTCAGGCTGTGGATGCGATGGAGGCCCGCGCCCATGCTGTGATGCAATGTGGCACCAGCCATGCCGCAGCTGGGTGTGGCGTGACGATACGTTATCATTATTCCATTTTACGCATTTTCCCTGCGCCTTTTGTATGGACGCAGCTTGTGGCTGCTTATGAGAGCGTTAAGCAGGATGCGCGTTTTGTGGGGGTGAATATCGTAGCCCCAGAGGATGACCCCATCGCCCTGCGTGATTACGACCTGCATATGCAGATGTTCCATTATCTCAATCAACGCTACCCCGGCACGCATTTGAGCCTTCATGCAGGGGAGGTAACACCGTCTCTCGTGCCTGCGGCGGATTTGGACCATCATATCCGTGAGGCGATTGAGGTCGCAGGGGCGGAGCGTATTGGCCATGGGGTGGATGTGCTGTGGGAGCGCGACCCGGTAGGGTTGCTGCATGAGATGGCAAAGCGGAAGATTTTAGTGGAGGTAAATCTCACCAGTAATGATGAGATTTTGTCCGTTAAGGGCGCGCGCCATCCTTTCCCGCTTTACCGTTATGCGGGTGTGCCTGTGGCCCTCTCCACCGATGATGAAGGCGTCTCGCGTAGTGATTTAACGCAAGATTATATGCGGGCCGTGCTGGCTTATCATCTGGATTATCCGACTCTTATTCAGCTTTCCCGCACGAGTTTGGAATATGGGTTCCTACCGGGGGAGAGCTTATGGGTAGGGCGGCAACCGGGGCAGATTGTGCCTTCCTGTGCAGGGGGTGGAGAGTGGGGGCGGGCTGATAATATCGCCTCTGATTGCACCCGCCTTCTACAGCGGAGTTTAAAGGCCAAGTTGCAATGGCAGTTAGAGGCGGCCTTTCACCACTTTGAGGCCGATATAATGGCAAATCCTTTATTGACTTCTACACCATAAGGGCCGTGTGATGATGAGAGGGAAGGCATGATCATGAGTTGTAGCAGGATGAGACGGTTTTGCGGCGTTATGCTAGCGGGCGTCATAGCTGGGGTAGGAATAGGGGTTAAAGCCCACGCGCAGGCCGCGCCGCTGGAGGTGCGCGTTGTGGTGGTGACGACCTTTGAGCTTGGGCAGGATAGAGGCGATATGCCGGGGGAGTTTCAACATTGGGTGGAGCGTTACCCGTTGGAGCAAAGCTTCCCTGCACCGGGGACGGAGCATGGTGTGCTGCGCTATAACGCGCAGGACCATGTGTTGGGGCTTGTAAGCGGGGAAGGCCCCAGCCATATGGCCGCCGCCATTACGGCTTTAGCGTTAGACCCTCGTTTTGACCTCCGTCATGCTTATTTCATATTAGCTGGGATTGCGGGGGTGAACCCATATAAAGCAAGCCTCGGCTCGGCCGCTTGGGCGCGTTATGTGGTCAATGGTGGGGCTGCACATCTTATTGATTCACGTGAAATACCAGCCGATTGGCCGGATGGCTTTACGCCTCTCCAAGGGCATGTACCTGATGAGTACCCCCGCCCGCCGCTTCATTCCATCGCGGGGGATATGGCGTATCAGTTACGGCCTTCTTTGGTGCAATGGGCGTATGAGCGCACAAAGGCCATCACTTTGCCCGATAACGCAGCCTTACAGGCCCATCGTCATGTTTATCAAGACTTTCCCGAGGCTCTAAAGCCCCCTCATGTGATGATAGGCGATACCATCTCTAGCGAGACTTATTGGCTCGGGGCGCGGATGAATCGTTGGGCAGAGCGGTGGGTGTCTTATTGGACGGACCATCAAGGGGAGATGGTGACAACAGCGGAGGAAGATATTGCCCTCTGCCAAGCTTTGGCCTTGCAAGCGAAAGCGGGCCGTGTGGATGCGCAGCGTATCCTTATCCTACGGACTGCCAGCAATTTTGATATGCCGCCCACCGCTGTTACCCCCGCGACGATGTTGGCCAATGCCGCGCATGAGGAAAATCTACCGGGCCTTCATGCCGCAACGGACGCCGCTTATCGTGTTGCCAGCCCCATTGTGCGGCACTTAGCGACAGATTGGGCCCGGTATAAGGAGCATGTCCCCTAACCTTAAAAGAGGGGGAGAGTTAATCTTGATGGTAGCGAGGCATGGGGTATTCCTCCTCGCTCCAATCGCCTTTGGCCCAGTTTTGGCGGAGTTCGGCTGCGGTTTGCTCTAATGTACCTGCTATAATTGCAGCGCGAATTTGGCGCATGAGCCGTTGATAATAGGCAAGATTATGAAGGGTGAGGAGCATCGGCCCTAACATCTCATTCGCGCGGAAAAGATGATGAAGATAAGCGCGGCTATAACGGCCTGCCATAGGGCTATCATCATCTGGCGAGATAGGCCGTGTATCTTCAGCAAAGCGAGCATTGCGGAGGTTCAATGTCCCGCGCTCGGTATAAGCGCGGGCAGTACGGCCAGCACGGGAGGGCATGACGCAATCGAACATATCGCAGCCACGCATAACGGCCCCTAAGAGGTCATCAGGCGTGCCAACACCCATGAGATAACGTGGTTGGTCCTCAGGGAGGAGGGGGGTTGTATAATCCAGCGTGGAGAACATCAGCTCTTGCCCTTCCCCCACGGCGAGGCCGCCAATCGCATAGCCCTCAAAGCCGATGTCACGCAGGGCGCGGGCGGATTCTGCGCGTAGGTCGGGCTCTGTCCCACCTTGGACAATGCCGAATTGCCCATAGCCGGGGCGGGCGATAAATGCCTCGCGGGAGCGCGCTGCCCATCGCATAGAACGCTGCATGGAGGCCGCTAGCACCTCTTTAGTAGCGGGGAGGGCAGGACATTCATCAAAGGCCATTGTGATGGTGGCATCTAGCTTATATTGGATGTCTGTCGAGCTTTCAGGCGTGAGGCGGTGGGCACTGCCATCAATATGGGAGCGGAAGGTCACGCCATCTTCATCCATCTTACGCAATGGCCCTAAGGACATGACTTGGAAGCCACCAGAATCGGTTAGGATAGGCCCTGGCCAATCCATCATGCGGTGTAAGCCCCCTAGGCGTTGTACGCGCTCTGCGGTGGGGCGGAGCATGAGGTGATAGGTATTGCCCAGCACAATACCAGCCCCGGTAGCCCGCACATTATCCATCGTAATGCCTTTGACCGTCCCGACCGTCCCAACAGGCATAAAGGTTGGGGTGGGGACACTGCCGTGGCGTGTGTGCAGCCACCCCGCTCTGGCTTGCCCAGATTGGGCTTCCTTTTGCCAATGCATATGCTCGGAGGCGGTAAGGGTTGGGCGAGGGGTGGAGAGTGTCATGGGGTGCGCTCCAATAAGCAAGCATCGCCGTAGGAGTAAAATCGTAATCCCTCGGTGATGGCGTAATGATAAGCGTGGCGCATAGTGTCCGTCCCTGCAAAGGCGCACACCAGCATAAAGAGGGTTGAGCGTGGTAGATGGAAGTTTGTGAGCAGCGCATCAACAGCGCGGAAGCGGTAGCCCGGCTTGATGAAAATGGATGTCTCCCCCTGCCAAGGGTGAATGAGTCCATGCTCATCAGCCGCACTCTCTAAGAGGCGGAGGCTTGTCGTTCCCACGGCGACAATACGGCCCCCACGGGCACGTGTCTCATTGATTCGTTGGGCCGTTTCTGGGGTGATATGCCCCCATTCAGCATGCATTTTATGCTCGGCAATGCTACTGCGAACAGGCAGGAATGTCCCCGCCCCGACATGGAGGGTGAGTGTTTCCTGCGCGATTCCTTTGGCAGTGAGGGCTTTTAAGACGTCATTGGTGAAGTGTAGTCCCGCCGTTGGGGCGGCTACAGCCCCACGAAAGCGGGAGAAAATAGTGCGATAATCATGCGCATCCGCCTCTGTAGGGCCATGAGGCCGAGCAATATAAGGTGGCAGGGCCAGAGCTGCGCGGCGTTCTAAAAACCTATCGAACGCATCCCCCTCAACTGAAAAACGAAGGGTAATCGCTCCATCGCCCTCATTGGTGAGGATGGTGGCGGTGACGGGGTCATTCTCAAAATGGAGTGTATCATGAGGGCGTAATTTACGCGCATTGCGGGCAAGCGCGTGCCATTGCCCCTCTGGTAAGATGCGGTCGAGCGTGATGCCAATGCGAGCCTCGCCCCGGCGGGCTTCCATCTTAGCAGGGATGACCTCTGTATTATTTGCGATGAGGAGGTCGCCCTCTTTTAGCAGGTCTGGGAGGTTATGGATGTGGTGGAGGGTGAGGCGGGCCTGCTTTGTTCCTGTAAGGGCGGGGGGCATGACGTGGAGGAGACGCGCTGCATCACGCGGGCGGGCGGGTTCGATCGCGATAGAGTCGCGCGGGAGGGTGAAGTCGTAGAGGGAGAGTTCGTCTGTCATGCGATGTGAAGAAAGCAGGGATGCTTAGCGAAAAGGGGGCCGAACGCCCCCTTATGTTGGAACATCATAATGTGCTGCGCTTTATTGGCGGCCAAGCTGATGTTTTAGCGCATCAATAAGAGCCTGCACCTTATAGCCGTGGCGTGTGAGGTAAGCGGTGTAATCGCTGCGCTGGGTCATCCGCATGCTTGCGCCCTCGCCGTAGAGGTCCACAACCTTGGGAGGCTCGCCATCAATAACGGCTGTCATCATTACAGAAGGATGATTGGGACGGCTAATTTGGAGCGTCACTTTCTGCCCTGCGGGGGAAGCGACATTATCGACCAAACGGAAGGAGATATTCTCATATTCTCCCATCCGGGCGGTTACAGCATTGAGCAGCACATCCTCAAACAACTCAAGATAAATCTTTTGCTGTTCTGGCGTGGCTTGCTGCCAGAAACGTCCTAGGCAGTACCGCCCAATCCCTTGCACATCTATATTCTGACGCAGGAGCGGGAGGAGGGCGTTGCGTTTTTTATCCAATGTCGTGTTACTATTCATAACAGCGACTAACTTCCCGCCAAAATCATTAACGAACGCACTTGCTTCCTCGCTGGAAGGTGCGGCGAATGCCAACATGGGGGCGAGAGCGAGTAGGCTGGCAGCTCCCAAAATGGTGCGGCGTGTAAGCTGACGGAGCATCATGTGTGGGGAATCCTTCTAAAAAGGGCTGTCCTTAGTGAGGACGGGATTGTCAGTACCAGTCAGGCGTTGTAGCGCGGTGATCGGCCTTTAGGGCATCAATCTGGCTCTGACGCTGCTGCTGCCATGCACTCCGCATGAAGGCGTAAGGGTCTAGGCTTTGATGTTCTAGCTGGTCGAGCTGGTCTGTATTATCGGCGAAGGTATTGAATGTGCCAAGGATGTTATAGCCCCAGTTGAAGCTGATAAGCCCATAACCGCTGGGCACATAGTTAATTGGTGTTAGCCCCTGACCCAGCGCATAGCCCGCCGCATCGCGGAAGCTGCTTGGCCCTAAGCCGGGGAGAAAGAGATACGGACCGGACTTGACCCCCCAGAGGGCAAGGACCATGCCGGGGTCTGTCTCATGCTGCTTATAGCCCAAATGTTTGGCAACGTCATAAAAGCCCGCCGTTGTCATATTTAGGAGGAAGCGCATAAACGCATCACCAGCGCGGCGGGGACGCCCTGCCCCAACATCGGAGAAGAAGACCGCAGGCTCCCGCCATGTTTCATTCAATGTCGCAACCGAGGTGCGGATGGGCTGGGGAACATGCTTCTGCCAGAAACGTCCAACCGGGCGCAGAGCTTTGTGATACACCCACATATTGATGTTGAACATCTTGCGGTTAAAAGGCTCAAACTTATCATTTGCAGCTTTATAGTCAGCTAACTCATCAGGGTCTTTAGGGGGCTTGGCGGTGCATCCTGCAAGAGACGATAAAGTAAGGCAGCCGACCAGTGTGAACAGGGCAGCTTTTTTGCCCTTGTGATGCTGCATTGTGCTGCCTTTGCACGCCATGTTGTTGCCGCTCCTGCTTCTTTTAAGGCCCGGCTATGGGAGGTATCTCCCCTATAGGTGGAAAGGGGAAATGCCCAAACGGGAACGGGCCGGGACTGTAACGCATTAAGACTCTTATCTATGGCAGGTTATAAAACCTGCGCCAAGTGAACATAGGTTACTTATTTGGCCTTGCCTACCCCTTTCGCATAGCAGAATTGTAATAGAAAAGAGGGTATTGCATTTTTGCATCGTTAAGCGTTGAGATGAGTGCCTACCTTGGTGTGGATTATCCCTCTGTCATAGGCGGAGCTGCTCAGGGTGGGTTTATCTTTTCTGGAGTGGGAGAAATTACATGCCCCGTTTTCTAAAAAGCCGTGGTTGGCTTTTATCGGCTAGTGCCTTAGCCGCCAGTGTGGCTCTGTCTGGTATGGCTGTGGCGCACCCTAAGGTTAGTGTGCAGGACTGGGGGCATCTTTCCGACAAGCAGAAAGTAAAAGCAGTCACCCTCAGCAATGATAACGGCGTAACGGTTACTTTGCTGACCTATGGTGCAACCATTCATAAAATGGATGTCCCCGATAAGAACGGCCATCTTGGTAATGTTGTGCTTGGCTTCCCTAATATTGGGGAATATGAGCGCAATAATGGAGACCCTCGCTTCGGGGCTGTGCTAGGCCGCGTGGCGAATCGTATTACTAATGGCTCCTTCACGCTGGAGGGGAAAACGTATCATACCCTCACTAATGAAGGGACAAATACCCTTCATGGTGGGCCTAACAGCTTTGCTCAGAAGCTTTGGACAATCGAGCGCAAAGGTGTTGATGCTGACGGTGCTTATGTGGAGTTTAAGGTGGTTAGCCCTGATGGTGACCAAGGCTTCCCCGGCACGTTGACAACACATGCGATTTATCGTCTGCGCTCCGATAATACGCTGAGCCTGCACTTCCAAGCGACAACGGATGCTCCGACTGTTGTGAATCTCTCCACACATAATTATTGGAACCTCAATGGTGAGGGATCTGGCGCTGTGGATGATGAGATTGTGCAGATGTATGCGGACCATTACCTCAAGACAGATGCACAATCCATTCCGACAGGTGAGCTTGCCGCTGTTGATGGCACACCGTTTGACTTCCGTCAGCCGCGCCGTGTTGGCGATGGCCTACGTCAGCCGCACCCGCAGATGCTGCCTCAAACAGGTTATGATAAATGCATGGTCCTTAATGGGCCGTCCAAAGCGGGTGATGTAGAGCGCGTTGTGGCCCGTGTGACAGACCCTCATTCTGGCCGTGTGATGGAAGTCTCCACCAACATGCCGGGGATGCAGTTCTATTCTTCAAACCATATTTACGGCACATATTATGGTCTGGCGGGTAAGACATATCGGCAGGGTGATGCGCTTGCTTTCGAGCCGGAGTTCTTCCCCAACAGCCCTAATACGCCGTCCTTCCCCAGCATTGAGCTAAAACCGGGGCAAACCTACGATTATTCCATGAGCTTCCATTTCTCTCATCAATAAGAGGGAAGGGGGCTTATCAGCTCACTGACTAAAAGAGAGGCTGGCGTGGTGTCCTCCATCACGTCAGTCTTTTTTGTTGGAGGAAAGAGCGCACAGCCTCATGGGGCGGTTTTTGGGGAGTCGTGAAATCTTATCCACATTTCTCCCATTGCAACACACAGGATGATGCCCCAACCTATCCCCGAAACTGGGGATAAGTGGGGGATGTTGTTTAGATTTGGTAATTTAAGAAGTCTTGGTCCATATCGCCAAAACGGACGATGCGGGCAGGGTTGCCTACAGCGGTAGAGCGTGGTGGGACATTGCCAAGCACAACCGAGGCAGCCCCAACGCGGGCATGAGCCCCAATCTCTAAATAGCCGAGTATTTTTGCCCCTGCCCCAATCATGCAGCCTTGCCGGATGACAGGGTGGCGTTGGCCGCTATTTTTCCCTGTTCCGCCGAGGGTAACATTCTGAAAAAGGGAGACGTCATCCTCAATGATGGTTGTCTCGCCTATGACGATGCCCGTGCCGTGATCGATGGTAATGCGTTGGCCAATTTGTGCTGCGGGATGGATATCGATGCCGAATTTCTCATTCACACGGCTTTGAAAGTGATAAGCGAGCGGCTTGCGGTCAACGCGCCAGAGGTGATGAGCAATGCGATGAGCTTGCAGAGCTTGAAAGCCTTTAAAAAAGAGAAAAGGCGTTACGAGGTCCGGGCATGCCGGGTCCCGTTGAAATGTGGCGACAATATCCGAAGCAGCGGCACGGGTAATGGTGGGGTCATCTTCTAATGTAGAGGTGATGAGGCGCATGAGCGTTGGCTCGGTCATGGCGCGGTCAGTCAGCTTTGTGCTGAGGAGCGAGGCTAAAGCAGAGGCAAAATCTCCATGATTACAAATATTCACCGCAAAGAGATCTTGGATGAGCGCATCAGAGCAGCAACACGCTTGTGCCTGCATGATAGCCCAAAACTCAGCTAAAAAGCGTGGCTCAGAGGAGGATTGTGGGAATGTGTCAAGAAAACCGGCCATAAAAGATATGCCTTTAGAATTATAAACCCATGGCGCGCCGGACAAACCCTTGCCGTAGGGTTGGGAGCCGCCGTAGGGCCATAAGCCCTGCATGGCGGGCATGGCGAATGAAAGGGACATCCGTGCTGAAAAGACGCTCCATCATGTCACATCCAGCGAGCATGGCAAGATTACCGGGGCGGCTTAGCTGTTGGTAACGCCGTAATAAGGAAGGGGAGCCGAGGTCCTCCCCATGGGCGAAGGCCTCCCCCAATAGCGCAACGATCGTGCGGACATCACGAAAGCCAAGATTCATCCCCTGCCCTGCAACAGGGTGCAAGCCATGGGCGGCATCTCCCGCTAAAATCAGCCGTGTGGCGTAATAGCGATGGGCATATTGGGAGGCGAGTGGGTAGGTCCAATGCGTGCCGATAAGCTCCAGTGATCCAAGCTCCTCGCCACAAAGCCGTTCTTTAATGAGATGGGCAAAATGATGTGGGGCAAGGCTCGTGAAATGGGCGATGCGTTCAGCGCGGTCGGTCCATACAATGGCGGAGCGGTGGGGGTGGCCTTCTATGCTGGGGAGGGGAAGGCGGGCAAAGGGGCCTTGAGGGAGGAAGTTCTCCAGCGCACTACCATGATGAGGCAGCGTATGAGCTAACACGTTGACAAGGGCCGTCTTATGATAAGGGATGCGCGTTAGGCCGATTCCGGCTTGTTGGCGTAAGCGGGATTGGCGTCCATCAGCCGCGATGACTAAAGCTGCGGAGACTGTTTCACCCGTTGAGAGCGTGATACGGGCTTCATCTTGCGTAAACTGGAACTGCCCTGTAGCGGGGGCGCGTACATCCAGCCCCGGTTGAGAAGTGAGGGTGCTAGCAATAGCAGCGAGGAGGTTATGTGCTTCGACCATCCAGCCAAAAGAGCGGTGGTCTGGGGCATCCTCCTCGGTAAAGCTTAGCCCATCAGCAAGAGTGCTGCGGGAGGCTGCGGGGACTCGCCCTTGGCTATCTGTGACATGGATGGTCGTAATTGCCTGCGGTGGTAGGGGCAGGGCCTGCCAGATACCAGCCTCTTCTAATAAAGGGCGGACACCCTCGGCTAGGGCATAGGCGCGACCATCAGGGTTTTGGTCTGGCGTGGGGGAGAGAGGTGCGCGCTCTAGGAGAAGGATGCGGAGGCCTTTTTGCGCCAATAAGCACGCTATTGTCGCCCCGATGGGGCCACCACCATTAATGCAGAGGTCGTAATCTGTACGCATAAGCCATGTATCCTTCCCGGCCTGCAAAGAGAGGGCTGGAGGCCCCTCCAAGAGGGTGGCTTTTTTGCCAGAGGGGCGGGTCTTTTGTGTCTAGCTCTATCTTTGACGAAAAGAAAGACTTGCAGAAATCGTTGTGAAGGTGGCACGATTTCATTCCAGTGTAGTAACAGACCAACGGTAGAAAAGGGCCAGAGGGGATGAAGCTTGTAACGGCAATTATCAAACCGTTCAAATTAGATGATGTACGCGAAGCCCTTGCAGAGCTGGGTGTGCATGGGCTGACTGTGACGGAGGTGCGCGGTTTTGGCCGGCAGAAGGGCCAGACAGAAATCTATCGTGGGGCTGAATATACTATTAGCTTCATCGCCAAAATTAAGCTGGAAACGGTTGTTTCTGATGAGCGTGTGCCAGAGATTATTGAGGCCATTACCGAAAAAGCCCGTACAGGCCGTATTGGTGACGGCAAGATTATGGTCACAAATGTGGAGCAGATGGTCCGTATCCGGACAGGCGAGACAGGCGAAGGAGCCCTCTAATGCGTGCGATTGATACAGGCGATACGTCATGGATGTTGGTCAGCACGGCTCTTGTCTTGCTGATGACGGTCCCCGGCTTAGCGTTGTTCTATGCGGGGATGGTGCGGCGGAAGAATGTCCTCTCCACTATGGTTCAGTCCTTTGGGATTTGCTGTATTGTGAGCATTGTGTGGATGGTCCTCGGCTATAGCCTAGCCTTCTCGACAGGGACGGCGTGGATTGGTGATGCCTCTCGCTTTTTCCTACGGGGGGTTGCATCGCAATTCCATCAAGGGACGGACGGAGCCTTTACCTTAGGGGCGGGGACTCCGGCAGAAACACCTATGACCATCCCCGAGAGCGTTTATCTGATGTATCAGATGACCTTTGCCATCATCACACCAGCCCTGCTGACAGGGGCTTTTGCGGAGCGTATCCGCTTTGCTGGGCTGTGTGTTTTTACGATTCTATGGTCGTTGCTGGTTTATGCGCCGGTGGCTCATTGGGTATGGAGCCCACTTGGCTGGGTCGCTGGGTTAGGGGCTGTGGACTTCGCCGGGGGTACAGTTGTTCACATCAATTCTGGTGTGGCCGGGTTGGTTTGTGCCTTGATGATTGGCCGCCGTTACGGGCTAAAGCGTGATGATATGTCCCCCTATAATCTGGCTTATGCGATTATCGGGGCCTCGCTGCTTTGGGTAGGCTGGTTTGGCTTTAATGCAGGCTCTGCCCTTGGGGCGAATGGTCGGGCCGGTATGGCGATGCTCACAACACAGGTCGCTGCCGCTGGCGGTGGTGTAGGCTGGATGCTGGTAGAATGGTGGCGTCATGGCAAACCGACAGCGTTGGGGATTATCTCTGGCGTGGTGGCAGGGCTTGTGGCGGTAACACCGGCCGCGGGCTTTGTCCTCCCCGGTGGGGCATTAGCGATTGGGCTGATTGCTGGTGGTGTGTGCTTCTATAGTGCTGCGGTATTAAAAACACGTTTGGGGTATGATGACAGCCTAGATGCTTTTGGTGTGCACGGCGTAGGGGGCATTGTTGGGGCTTTACTGACGGGCGTATTTGCTTATGGTCCGCTCTCTGCCACGGCCTCAAACCCAGTTGGAGTAAGTGGAAGTTGGGCGCAGTTAGGGCGGCAGGCTGAGGCTGTGGGTGTGACGATTATATGGTCTGTTATCCTAACAGCTATCATCTTCTGGCTCGTCGATAAGACGGTTGGTATGCGCGTTTCCTCTGATGAGGAGCAAATGGGGTTGGACCTTGCCCAACATGGCGAGCGGCTCAACTAAGCGCATATGGTAGCTTTGCCCTTGAGTTGGGGTGAGGCTGCTTGTGGAATTATGGTGAAAGAGTGGTATTATTTGCCCCTCATTTGTTAGTTCGTTGTAAGGATATGAATGTGATGAAGCTATCCGTTATGGGCCTCTCTATGATGGTGTGTTCCTTAATCGGGGGGAATGCTGCTTTGGCTGCCCCTGCTATTGAGGCAGGTAAGCCCTCCCTAGCTGCCTGTCATAAGGCGTTTAATAATGCTAAGGCCTCTGGGACATTAAACGGGCAGGATTATGTGGCTTTTAAGCAAGCTCATTGTACTGATACGTCTGCGCGCGCCGTTGCGCCAAGTGAGGCCAAAACGCCAGCCGCCGCTCCAGCCCTTGTTGGGAGTGGGGATGTGCTTTTCCCTCAGCGCATCGCGCCTGAGTTTTCCTCCTTATCGGAAGGGAAAGCGCGGATGAAGACCTGCCTCGCCCAATATAATGCCAATAAGAATAATGGCCGTAATGGTGGGTTGAAGTGGATTCAAAAAGGGGGCGGTTATTATTCCGCTTGTAATGCCCGGTTGAAGGGCGCGGCTCGATAAAAGATTGCCCTTTGTGTTAGGGAGAAAGCCCGCTTGCAGAAGCGGGCTTTTTTTTACGCCAGTACAGCTCCCGCCCAGCACCACCATGTTTTTGCAACGGGGTGTTGTGTGAGGTGACGGGCTGCCTCTTGGGCAGCGTGAGGAGTATCGAATAACGCAAAGCAGGTCGCACCAGAGCCGCTCATACGGTTAAAACGGACCTGTGGGAGTTGGGCTAGATGTTCCAAAACCGTGGCGATGATGGGTTCCTGAGCGATAGCATGGGGTTGGAGGTCGTTCTCCGTTCCATTTAGGAAGGTGACGAGGGCGTCTATCGTAGGCCATCCTTCTGTAGGAAAGGACAAAGCGGCGCGTGCGCGTGGTCCACCCGTTGCAGCGAGTCGTTTAAAGATAGTCGGAGTGGAAACGCTCACGCCGGGATTAACAAGCATGATGCCCATTTTGGGTAAAGCAGGGGCGGTGGTGAGGATTTCGCCAATGCCTTCCATGCGTGTTGCTTTTTGCTGCAAACAGACAGGAACATCCGCTCCCAGGGTTGGGGCAATAGCAACGGCGGCCTCTGATGAGAGGCCCCAATAGCGTGTCAGCAGTCGCAAGGCACAAGCGGCGTCGGCAGAGCCACCCCCAATGCCAGAGGCGATGGGGAGGTATTTATCAAGCTGTAAGAGAGCGGCAGGGAGGGCTTCTTTGTCTCCCTCATGATGCGCCCGCAGGGCTGTTGCAGCGCGGAGGACGAGGTTATTGCCATCAGCCTCCAGCCCTTTGGAAAAAGGCCCTTGGAGAATGAGGCTTTCGTTTTTTTGTGATGAAGGGGCCGCGCTGAGGGAAAGTTCATCCCCCGCGCCAGCAAAAATAGCAAGACTATCCAAAAGGTGATACCCATCATCACGGCGGCCCGTTACATGAAGGAAGAGATTGATTTTAGCGTGCGCTGTGTCTTGATGCAGCACCATGGCAGGGCATCCTCATTTTATTAAAGCCGGACAATTTGGTAGGGCCTTGTTACGGTTTATCAGGTCCGGGTGGGTGTTCATCTATGCGTGGTCTATGTAACAGATTAAGCCGCTATAAGCTATGAAGGTGGATGGTTGGGTAGCTGTGTTAGAATCGTATAGATAAAAAGAGAGTTTTTAGAGTTTCATGGTTGTGTCTTCGTTTTCATCTTCATCATACCCCGTGCAGGATGTATTAGCGGCTTTGCGTCTGCATCAAGAGTGGGGCGTGGATGAGCTGATAGAGGATGTGCCGTGGGCTATATGGCAAGAGGAGCCCGCCCGCCCCGCGATAGGGAGAGGGGGAGTGGCCCCTTCTTCGTCATCCGCAGAGCGGCTGACAGCCAAGCAGGAAACGCGTAGCCTCCAAGAGGCACAGGCTGCGCTTGCTAAGGCAGAAGACCCCGAGGCGTTATTGCAAGCAGGCCGTCATATACCCGGCGTGACGCTTGCACGGACAGCCAAGCATCATCTCGGGCTTCATCTGGTCAAGGACGCGCCTTTTTTATTGATTGGGGATGTCCCAAATGAGGATGAGGACCGCCATGGCACGCTCTTTGCGGGGGAGATGGGGCGACTATTAGAGCGCATTTTGGCCTCTATTGGGATGAAGCGTGAGCAGCTCTCATGTGTGCCTGCGATTCCGTGGCGGCCACCGGGGGGGCAGCGTGTTTCTCAGCGGGAATTAGAGCTTTGTGTGCCTATTTTGCATCGGGCGATTGCTTTAGCGCAGCCTTCACGCATTGTGACGATGGGGGCAACGCCTGCATGGATGTTGCTACGCCAAGAAGTACGGCTTAGCCAGTTGCGGGGGCGATGGCATGAGGTGATGATTCCCTCTATGGCTGCGCCGATCCCTCTTTTACCGCTCTGGCATCCTGCTCAATTAGGAGATAATGCAGGGCGGCGGCGGCATCTTTGGGCGGATATTCTTTTACTGGAGGAGACTCTTCAGAAAGAGAAGGTAAGGTGAAGATTAGCGAGTCGTTTATATGAATAAAAGATTAACGGCCACATCTAACAAAATGGTAAAGGGAAGTCTCATAAATTGGGGAACTATGCAAAAAGAGAAAGAAATTGCTGGTTTCTTTACTAGTGTATGCCTATCTTGGGGAAGACGCTGGGAGCGTTGGCTTTATTTTCAAGGGTTGTCAGTGAAGAAAAAGCGCGTTACGCCCCGGCATTATGCGATGGATATTTCCAGGTGGGTCTAGCGCAGTAAGATGTGGCGTTCTATTGAGCGTGGCATTGCTGGCTGGTCACACTGTTTTTCCGGCGCAGGGGCAGGGTATGTCTCTTCCGTCCCACGTGCCGGAGCATTTTGAAGGTGAGCGTCATGGCGCATCACCTCACCCTATAGGGGAAGCTTCTTTGCCGCGGCCATTGCCTGCGGCTGTTGCGGAGCGTTATCGGGCCCTCTTTACTGCCGTGCGGGAAGGGGATGTTACGCGTTTAGAGGCATTAAATTACGCCTCTGGCCCAGATAGCACAGCGGAGCGTTTGCTCCTGCCCGATTATCTGGCCGAGCGTTATCTTAGCACTATCTTTCATCCCTCTGTGGCAGAGCTGAGTAGCTGGTTGCAGCATTATGCCTCTTTGCCCGATGCGCCTTTTATCCAACGTAAATTAGATGATATGCGTCGCGGGGGTGATGCTTCCACCACGGCGGATCTACCCAGTGGGTATGATAATGTAGCGGACCTTCATCGGGTGGAGAAAGCCGTACCTTTCTCTCAAACATTGGTGCGTAACAGCCGTTTAGACCGTGCGTTAATGGATGAAGCCTCCCAAGGCGTGGCAGGCGCACAGCGGGCGGTGGCCCAGCTAAAATCTACCCCCGGGATGACAGCATCTTACGCGGCCCAGTTGCATGGCGAGATAGCGATGCAGTTGCTCAGCCAAGGGGAGACGCGTAGCGCATTGCGTATTGGCGCAAATGGTTTGGATGTAGGGCATTATAAAGTCGGGTTCCCTGCTTTTGTCGCTGGGTTAGCGGCATGGCGCGAGGGTTATACCGATGCCGCGTATGATTTGTTTGAAAATGCCGCCAATGCAGAGCAAACCGATGGTGAGATTCAGGCTGCGGCTTCTTTTTGGGCGGGTCGCGTAGCGGAGAGGCAGGGGAAAGCCAGCCTTTATCACACATGGTTGCACCGGGCCTCTACACAAAGTGAGAGTTTTTACGGCCTGTTAGCGGGGCGTATGCTGCATGATGACCATACAGCAGAGACAGCTCTCTCGGGTGTATTATCCCATATTGGCTTGGCAGGTGCGGCTCAAACCTCCTTGAGTGAGGTGGATATTAATGTGGTTTCTTCTATGGAGGAGGGGCCGCATTTCTTCGCGTTGCTACAGGTTGGGGAGCAAGGACGGGCAGAAATGCTCGCCCGCCAGATGTGGCAGGATGCCCTTGTGGACCCTGTAAGGGCGCATTCTTTGCAACTTGTTGTGCAAAAAGCAGGGATGTTGGCTTTAGCAGAGCAGATGCAGCATGCTTTAGAGCGGTTGGATCATAATGAGTTAAAAGAAGTGCTCGGCCCCCTCCCAGAGCTGCACCCTTATAATGGCTTTCGTCTTTCTTCGGCTCTTGTTTACGCTGTAGCGCGTATGGAGTCGAACTTTGATGCTTCTGCGGCTTCCTCTGCGGGGGCGTATGGGATGATGCAGGTACGCCCTGTCACGGCGGGGGTGGTGAATGAGCAATATCATCTCCCACAAGCGGTCCCTACCTCTGCGGGGGGGCGGTTTTATCAGGAGATGCAAAGGCGTCTGCGTGAGCCGGGGTATAATTTAGAGGTCGGGCAGCTTTATATGCTCTATCTTGCCCGGAATATCGGGCAAAATGAGCCGAATAATGAAGCGTCCTTACTAAAGGTTTTGGCCTCTTATAATGCAGGCCCGCAAGCCATTAACCGCTGGCAGAGTGGGCAAAGAGGCTTGCAAGACCCGCTTATGTTCATCGAATGCCTCCCCAGCCCGGAGACACGGCGTTATGTGCGGAATGTTTTGACCAATGATTGGGTCTATGGCCGCCGCCTGCACGTAGCGACACCTTCTCTTATAGCCCTTGCGGCGGGTCATTGGCCGAGTTTTAGAGAGGAAGAGGAGGAGCATGACTCGCCGAGTTAGGCGCGGCGTCTATGCAAAGTGAGGTATTTTAAAAAGCCCAGAGAGGAGTTTTGTGCATGACAGTGCAAGGCTTCATCTGGGTTTTTTGTAGAGAAAACCCCCAAAAATCACTCTTTTTATAATATTGCCTTGTGTTGGGTGCTGGGGAGATGGTCAGTTCGTGCATGGGGGGTGGCTTGCCCGTTGGGGCGTCTTTCCTTACATAAAGGTGGTGCGATGCTTCCCTTTTGTTGGGGAAGCAAGCGGATGATAATATGATACCGTGTCTCTCAGGGGGAATTATCCGTCTGTCTGTGGGGTGTCCAGCCGAACAGCGAGTGCTTCAATGTCTCTGAATTCCGTTGTTGAGAGTGTAACGTCCAGAATTATCGAGCGGTCCAAGACGTCCCGCCGTCGTTACCTCACTCTTATGGAGCGTAACCGTGAAAAAGGTGTAGACCGGTCCCGGCTTACATGCGGGAACCTGGCCCATGCCGTTGCTGCCTCCAGTGCTGCTGATAAGCAGGAGCTGGTTTTTGAGCAGCGTGCTAATTTGGGCATTATTACAACTTATAACGATATGCTTTCTGCCCATGAGCCTTATGCTCATTACCCGGAGCAGATGAAGCTTTTTGCACGTGAGGTTGGGGCTACAGCACAGGTTGCTGGTGGGGCCCCGGCGATGTGCGATGGTGTCACGCAAGGCCAAGAGGGGATGGACCTCTCCCTTTTCTCGCGTGATGTAATTGCACAATCCACCGCCGTAGGGCTGAGCCATGGTATGTATGATGCTGTAGCTCTGCTTGGTATTTGTGATAAAATTGTTCCTGGCTTGTTGATGGGTGCGCTGCGCTTTGGTCATCTACCGGGCATGTTGATCCCCTCTGGCCCGATGATCTCTGGCCTGCCGAACAAGGAAAAAGTCCGGGTTCGTCAGCTTTATGTTCAAGGGAAAATTGGCAAAGATGAGCTGATGAAGGCCGAGATGGCCTCTTATCATGCTGAGGGGACCTGTACCTTCTACGGGACAGCCAATACCAACCAGATGATGGCCGAGTTCCTTGGGCTTATGATGCCGGATTCGTCCTTCATCCCTGTTGATACGCCACTGCGTCAGGCTGTGACCCGTGCCGGGGTCCATCGTTTGGTGGAGATTAGCACAAAGGGTAAGACCCCACGCCCAATGGCCGAGGTCGTCAATGAGAAGGCCATCGTGAACGCCATTGTTGGTCTGATGGCTACAGGTGGGTCCACCAACCATACGATCCACATCCCCGCCGTGGCGCGTGCTGCGGGTATTATCGTTAATTGGGAAGACTTCTCCGACCTTTCTGCTGCGGTGCCAACCTTGTGTAAGGTGTATCCAAGCGGTCCTTCCGATGTGAACAAGTTTAACGAGGTTGGCGGTTTGCCGACTGTCATTGCTGAACTAGCCGATGCTGGCTTGATCCATCGTGATATTCCCACTGTCTCTGAGAATGGGTTGGAGGATTACGCCAAACGCGCTCTGCTAGGCAATGACAAGAATGTTGTTTACACCCCTGCCAAGCCATCCAGCGATGTTGAGATTCTTCGCGGTGTGAAGGACCCATTCCACCCAGTTGGGGGGATTCAGTTGCTTCAGGGTAATCTGGGTCGCGGCGTGTATAAATCCAGTGCTGTGGCGGATAACCTGCTGACCATTGAGGCCCCGGCCCGCGTCTTTAACTCCCAAACGGCGGTGAAGGAAGCGCAAAAGGCTGGTGAGTTGCATCGGGATGTTGTGGTTGTGGTGATTGGCCAAGGCCCGCGCGGCAATGGCATGCCAGAGCTGCATAACTTGATCCCCTCCCTCGGTGTGGAGCTGGACCAAGGCTTTAAGGTGGCATTGGTTACAGATGGCCGTCTCTCTGGTGCGAGTGGTAAGGTCCCCGCTGTGGTGCATGTTGGGCCGGAGGCGCAGGTTGGCGGCCCGCTGGCTAAGGTGCGCGATGGCGATATGATCCGCGTTTGTGCCCGTACAGGGCAGTTGGAAGCTCTGGTGGATGAGAAGGAATGGAACGCACGTACGCCGACCAAACCGCATCGCGCCACAGCTGGCACAGGTCGCGAGCTGTTTGCCCTCATGCGTGAGGTGGCACCGTCCGCCGAGCAGGGGGCCTCGCCGATGCAGTTCATGATGGATCGTGAGCTGGATGAAATCGGTGATGATGTTGAGAAAGGAACCGAGGTATGAGCTACATCAAAAGACTGGATGCGGTGATGGACCGCAGCCCGATTATGCCTGTTCTGGTTGTTGAGGATGTGGCTACGGCCCGCCCGATTGCTGAGGCCTTGGTCGCTGGTGGTATCTCCACCCTTGAGGTGACATTGCGCACACCAGCTGCTTTGGAGGTCATCTCTGAGATGTCCAAAGTGGAAGGGGCGTTGGTCGGTGCTGGTACGGTGCTGAACCCTAAGCAGATGGACCAGGCTATGAAGGCTGGTGCAAAATTCATGGTCAGCCCCGGCATCACACCGGCTTTGGTGAAGGAAGCGTTGGACCGTGACGTACCGTTCCTCCCCGGTACAGCCAATGCTAGCGACATCATGATGGGTTTGGACCTAGGGCTACGCCGCTTTAAGTTCTTCCCTGCTATGACTAATGGCGGCATCCCGGCATTAAAGGGGCTTTCCGCTGTGTTTGGTAGCTTGGGCGTGCGCTTCTGTCCTACAGGGGGCATTACCGAGGCTACATATAAGGACTGGTTGGCCCTGCCGACAGTCGCTTGCGTTGGTGGCTCTTGGTTGACCGCTGGCAATGCTTCCGCTGAGGAAGTAGCGAAGCGGACAAAGGCTTTGGGCTTGCGCTAAGCTTTAGCCCTTCTCGTCTGAGACGTTAAGGCAAAGCGGGACCATGCGGCTTATGGCTGTGTGGTCCCGTTTTTTATGGGAAAAGCTTGTTGTTTTTAAGTAACAGACTGGTCGGATAATTTCAAAAACATTAGGCTCTTTATTAAGTGATATGCCAATCTCTGATAGAGGTTTGACCTCTTGGTCAGGAGGATTGGTTGCAGGCTATTCGTGCCCATATGACATCTATCATCGGTCTCGCTGGCGTTTTGCTGGTAGCGGTGATGACAACGTTAAATGAGCAAGTCTCCCTCCAAGGTCTTGGTGATATTATGGGGGGGATGGGCCTTAGCCGGGACCCGTCCCGGTGGTTTGTTAGCCTCTATACCTCCGCACAGGTGATTGGGGCAGGGCTCTCCCCATGGATGGCTATTACGTTTAGCTTGCGCCGTTGGGCTTTGTTTGTGCTGGCCCTTGCTTTAAGCAGCATTGTGCCGATGACTTTTTGCACGATGCCCATAGCCGTTTATAGTTTGCGCAGCGTGCAGGGTTTGGCTGGTGGATTTGCCATCCCTTTGCTGATGTTCTCCATCTTGCGGATTCTGCCTTTTCATCTGCGGGCTTATGGGCTGGTGGCTTATACGCTTGTCTCCACCTGTTTTCCTTATCTCGGTACAGCTTTGGCCGGGATATGGACGGATTTTTTCAGTTGGCGGTTTATTTTCTTGCAAGCTATCCCGCTAGGCGCGTTAGCGGGGGCATGTATTTGGTATGGTATGCCTGTTACGGAGCCACAACATCATCGCTTAAAGCGGTTTAATGGTTATGGCTTGCTATTTTTCGTTATGGCCGCTTGGTGCCTAACAACGGTGCTGTCCCTTGGTGATTGGCTGGACTGGTTCAATTCATCCCTTATTTGTGTCTTGAGTGTGATTGGTGTCGCAGCCATCCCCCTTTTGGTGTGGAATGAATGGCGGCACCCTTTGCCTTTTTTTCGCTTTCAACTTCTCAGTCGGAATAATTATTTCTACGGGGTAGGGGGGATTAGCCTCTTTGTGGTGATTTCACTCTCTGCCTCGGCTGTGCCTTTGCAGTTTCTGACAAAGATAGTGGGCTACCGGCCGGAGCAAAGCTATCTCATCACCTTAGAAGTCGCAGCGGTGGAGATATTGGTCGCGCCTTTTGTGGGGTATTTGCTCAATAGGCGGGAGGTGGATTGTCGCATCATCGGCTTTAGCGGCATGGTTTGCATGTTCATCGCCTGTTGTGGGGATTCCCTCGTTACCTCCGTATGGCAACGGCCGGAGTTTTATCTCTGGCAGTTTTTGCAAGGCATAGGCGGGGTGATGGTGTTGGCCTCCCTGTTGATGATGTCCACCAATGCCGTTGTGGCAGAAGAATCACCTTTTGCCGTTGCGTTGGTGAATATGCCGCGTGCCTTCATGATGGTGGGGGGCACATGGTTGGTGGATTTAGTGACGCGGTGGCGCGGTGGCCTGCATGAGGGCCGCTTGGCAGACCGCTTGGGCCAATATCGATACGCGCTTGTGCAAGGTAGTAGCCCTTTATTGCAAAGCCCTACGCCTTTTTTACCAGATGGAACACCGCGTTATCGCGGGAGTATGGCGTATCTTAAACAGCAATTTCATCATCAAGCCACTGTGCTGACGTTATCGGATTTATTCTGCGTTTTGGCAGCATTGTTAGTGGTGTTGATGGTCTTTATCCTCATTGTGCCTGTGCGAACTTATCCACCATGGGTTGTATTTGCACCACGAGTTGTGACATCGCCAGAGCAGCCAGAGGCCCAGCGTGGGGAAGGGGTGGAAGAAGAATGACACAACAAGCAGCAGAACATCATAGCCATAAGCAGCAAGGGCGTTTTTTGGGGCAACGCTGGCCGGTCTGGTTAGCGGGGGGGATTCTGGCTCTTTTTGTGGGTGTGATTCTGGCGATTGTGTTCATCCCTGCTGCACGCGTATGGACGAATGATGCGTATGTGACGGCACATTATAGCGTTATCGCCCCGCGTGTACCGGGGCAGGTTGTGGCTGTGGCAGTGGATGATAACCAGAGTGTTCATGCAGGGGATGTGCTGGTCCAGCTCGACCCACGTGATTATCAAACTACATTAGACCAAGCCCGCGCGACCGAGGCGCATGACCGTGCGGTGGTGTTGGATGCTGCTGCTACTGTAGCGCGTCAACCCGCTTTGATTGCCGAGGCTCAAGCGCATGTGGCGCAATTAACCGCGCAGTTGATTTTCGCCCGGCAGAATGCAACCCGTTATGCCCATTTGGCGCGTAATGGTGCGGGGAGCCGCGAGCAGGGCGAGCGCACACGGGCAAGTTTGGATGAGCTGGCAGCGTCCCTTCAAGCCGCGCAAGCGCAATATGCCGCAGCCCAAGCGCAGCTACGTGTGTTGGAGGCTGTGCAGGATTCAGCACGCCGCCAAGTGGAGGTGGACCATGCACGGGTGCATCAAGCAGAGTTGAACCTCTCTTACACCACCATTCGTGCGCCTTTTGATGGCATGGTTGGGGAACGCACCGTTCAGGTGGGAAATTACGTTCCCAATGGGGCGGCGTTGATGGCCCTTGTGCCGATGGACCAACTTTGGATTGAGGCAAATTATCGGGAGTTAGCCCTCCAGCATATGCGCCCCGGCCAGAAGGCCCGCATCCATGTTGATGCTTATGATATTGACCTTGAGGGCGTCGTGGATAGTGTCCCGCCTGCCTCTGGAGCGGCTTTTGCGCCTTTGGCACCAGAAAATGCTACGGGTAATTTTACAAAGATTGTCCAACGTCTGCCGGTGAAAATTACCCTTCTTCCCGGTCAGCCTCATGCACGGCTATTGCGGATGGGGCTTTCGGTCGAGACAACGGTGGAGACGCATTTAGCCAATATTGTGCAGGCTCAAAAGCGGCTTGACCGTGGGGTGACAGATAAATGAGGCAGCGTAGTTTTTGGCTTTTAATAGGCCTATTAGGGCTGGGTGGGTGCATCCGTGTGGGGGCGGATTATAAAACCCCAAAAGAGACGGATCAACCTAGTGGCTGGGAGAAAGCGGCTGATGTGCATGAGGCACGGACGCGCGGTTTTATTCATGCAGGGGATGTGGATACGACATGGTGGCAGCAATGGCACGACCCTGTTTTAAATAAATTGGTCGAGCGGCTTTCGCGCGATAATTTGGATATTCGGCAAGCGGCCACGCGGGTGCTTCAAGCTCGTGGGGAGCTTAAAGTAGTCGCCTCGGAAGGGGTGCCGAGCCTAAATTGGGCAGGCTCTTATACATGGACGCAGCAGAGCACCCACGGTTTTCTCACCCTCGCTCAGCCTGCACCGGGGGCGAATTTGCAATATCAGCAATATGCCAATGTTGGCTCAGCCTCGTGGGATATGGATTTATTTGGCCGTATTCGCCGCCTTGTAGAGGCAGGTAAAGCCCGCGTGGTGGAGCAGCAAGCCTATGCGCGTGGGGTGGCGTTGGGACGGCTGGCCGACCTCGTGGAGGCTTATTTGCGCCTTCGTGCTGTGCAGGCACAGATTCACCTTACAGAGCAACATCAAGCCCTTGTGCGGCACGACCTTGCCCTTGTGTTAGCACGGCAGACAGAAGGAGCCGCGAATGACTTGGAGGTCGCGCAGGCGCGTGGGCAGGTGGAGCAAACCGATAGTGCTTTACCCCCTTTACGGGAGATGCAAGCGGCATTGATTAACACGATTGGCGTGATGCTTGCTTTGCCGCCTCGTGCGTTGGAGGGGGAGTTACTGCCTATACGACCGCAGCTGGACCTCCCTGTTTCGGTCGGGGTTGGGGTGCCATCCAGCCTCGCCCAACGGAGGCCGGATATTATGATGGCTGATGCACGGCTCCATGCCGCTACAGCAGAGGTGGGAGCAGCAAAAGCGGCCTTTTATCCTGATATTAATCTAGCGGGTAATTTAGGAACACAAAGCCTCTCTGCGGGGGATTTCTTCATGCCGGGGGCGAAATATTTTACCCTTGGTCCTACTGTCAATGTACCGATTTTTGAGGGGGGACGTTTACGCGGCACCTTGGCTTTGCGTAAGGCGGAGCAGCAGGAGATAGCCCTTGCTTACCGGCAAACAGTCTTAGAGGCATGGCGGGATGTTGATGATGCAATTACCCGTATGGCGCAACTCCAGCTACGGTATCAGCATATCATGGAGCTTGTTCGTCAGAATCGTAAAGCCTATGAGGCAGCACGGCTGCAATATCGGGATGGTGCGGTGCCTTTCTTAGAGGTGGACCGCGCGGAATCCATGTTGCTTTCCAGCCAAGTGGTGGAGGCAGAACTCCATATGCAAACAGCGTTAGCCGCCGTGGGCCTCTATCGTGCTTTGGGTGGTGGATGGCAAACGATGATGGCGACAACAGAGCAGCGCATGATAGGTAATCATGCGCATGAGAGCCAGATTGAACATCAAGAATAACCCTTAAAGAGGCTTTTTAGCGCGGATGGTTCTGAATCTATCTTGCACAGGAGGGAGGGGGGCGATATGCCAAAACCATGACTGATACACGCTTCTCCCCTCGTCGTGCCCTTCTTTCTGTCTCCGATAAGACTGGGTTAGTTGAACTCGCTCATGCCCTCATCGCAAAGGGGGTGGAAATCCTCTCGACAGGAGGGTCCGCTCGCACATTGCGCGATGCTGGCCTGCCGGTGAAGGAGGTCTCCGACCATACAGGCTTCCCCGAGATTTTGGATGGCCGTGTTAAGACGCTCGTACCGTGGATTCATGGTGGTATTCTTGGCCGCCGGGATAAGGCAGAGCATCAAGCGCAAATGCAGGAACATGGGATTGCCCCGATTGATTTGGTTTGTGTCAATCTTTACCCATTTGCAGCGACTGTCGCTTCCGGCGCGGATGAAGAACAATGTGTCGAGAATATTGATATTGGCGGCCCGGCTATGGTGCGCGCGGCGGCGAAGAATTTTGCCTCTGTAGCGATTTTAACAAGCCCAACCCAATATGAAGCGTTTTTAAACGCCCTAGCGCAAGGGGGGACAACCCTAGCAGAACGCCGGGCATGGGCTGCTGCGGCTTATACCCATACAGCAGCATATGATGGGATGATTGCTGCATGGTTCACCCAGCAGGATGATGAGGCGAGCAAAATAAATGGCGTGAGCTTACCGCCTGTTCTTACCCTCTCTGGCCAGCGTGATACGCTTTTGCGTTACGGTGAGAATCCTCATCAAGCAGCAGCGTTTTATCGGGATGGTAGTACGCGGCCGGGTCTTGCTACAGCACGGCAGATTCAGGGGAAGGCTCTAAGCTATAATAACCTGAATGATACTGATGCCGCTTTTGAGGCTGTAGCAGAGTTTGAAGCCCCTACAGTGGTGATTGTGAAGCATGCAAACCCTTGCGGTGTTGCGTCCGCTGGGAGTGTTGTGGAGGCATGGAAGGCCGCCTTACGCTGTGACCCAGTCTCTGCCTTTGGGGGGATTGTCGCGTTGAACCGGACGCTAGATGAAGCAACAGCGGAGCAGATTAGTGCCATCTTTACCGAGGTGATTGTCGCCCCAGATGCAGAGGAAGGGGCAAAGGCTATTCTTGCGAAGAAGAAGAATCTTCGTCTCTTGCTGACAGGTGGCGTGCCAGAGGCACAAGCACCGGGGCTGTCCTTCCGCTCGGTTTCGGGTGGGTTCTTAGCTCAGAGCCGGGATAATGGTCATGTTACGGAGGATATGCTGAAGGTCGTCACCAAGCGTCAGCCAAGCAAGGCGGAGATGGCGGACCTCCTTTTTGCCTTCCGCGTTGCCAAACATGTGAAGTCTAATGCCGTGATTTATGTGAAGGATCAGGCTACGGTTGGCATTGGTGCGGGGCAGATGTCCCGTGTGGATAGTGCGCGTATTGCAGCGCGTAAAAGTGAGGATGCCGCACACGCTGCGGGGGAGACTGATGCTTTGACAAAAGGCTCTGTTGCTGCTTCTGATGCCTTCTTCCCCTTTGCTGATGGGCTAGAGAGTGTGGTAGCAGCCGGGGCTACGGCGGTGATTCAGCCTGGTGGTTCCATCCGTGACCAAGAGGTGATTGATGCTGCTGATAAAGCAGGGATTGCGATGGTCTTTACGGGTATGCGGCATTTTAGGCACTAAGGAGCATGTGATGATCGCTCGTTTTTCTGCATTTTTTGTCATCATGATGGGCTTACTCGGCATGATGCCGGCTTTCGCCCATGCTGCGGAATGTCAGTATGATGTGCGGCCCTTGCCTGTTTTTACAGGGACAGTAAGCCGCATTACGGGCGATGGCGTGCTTTTTACCGATGGGCGTGCAGTCGTCATGCCGGAATCTCTTTTGCCTTTTGTACGGCTGGATAAAGAGGTGAAGTTGCATGGTCTGCTCAGCCTTGATGGGCATAAGATTTGGATGCTGGCCCTTTATGATAAAGAGCAGCTTATTTGCCCATCCGCGTTGGATGTCCGCAAAGGGGCTTATCCCGGCTCCCCTGCTTATGATGTCATTGAGCATAAGAGTGGTGAATCCCCCTGAGTGCCTCTATGAATATTGCCTTTGTCGCAGCGGGGACGGACGCCGCGCAGGAAGCCCTCACGCGCTTTACGGAGCGTTATGGCAATGTCCCGTTAGAGCAAGCTGAAGTTCTCGTCTGCTTAGGCGGCGATGGCTTCATGCTGGAGACATTATTGCAAATTATTGGGCGTAATATCCCTGTCTTTGGTATGAATTACGGGACGGTTGGTTTTTTGATGAACCATCCAGAGGAGGATCAGCTTCCTCAACGTCTAGCTTATGCCCAACATACGGAGATCGCCCCGCTGCATATGTGGGCGCGCACCACAGCGGGTGAGATGCATGAGGGTGTCGGCTTTAATGATGTGTTCCTTTACCGGGAAACACGCCAGACGGTTCATATCGGTATAGAGGTTGATGGCCGCGTGCGGATGCCGCGCCTAACCTGTGATGGCGTTATTCTGGCTACCCCAGCGGGATCAACTGCTTATAATCGTTCTGCTCATGGGCCGATTATTCCTTTAGGGGCGGAGCTTTTATCCCTTACACCAATATCGCCTTTTCAGCCGCGCCATTGGCGGGGGGCGTTATTGCCAGCGGATGTAACTGTACGCTTTACTTTGGCAGATACCAAAAAACGCCCCGCCTCTGCTGTTGCCGGGCCGGAGGAAATACGCGATGTGGAGGAGGTTATTGTCCGGTTAGACCAAGAGAAAAAAGTTACTCTACTGTTCGACCCTGACCATAGCCTATCGGAACGGATTATTGCCGAACAATTTGCTGAATAAATTGTACATAATCAAGAATAATGTTGTGAGATTTTATTTAATGGATAGTTTTTAATGGCAGGACTCGTTATAGTTATTCAATATGTTCTGTTTAGGTAATGATTCCGTTGGAGAGATAAAATGCGTGGAACAATTCTGAATTATGATATTCGCATTGGTGAAGGGCTGATTAGCGGTGATGATGGCAAGCGTTATACGTTTAAGGGAAGCAGCTTTGGCTCTGACAATGTTTTTTTAAAAAACGGAGTCGCTGTGGATTTTGAAGTAGAGAATGATGAGGCACTCTCTATTTTTGTCGTACCAGGAACAGGCCAGATATCAACAAATGATATTTTCGAGGGGATTGGCGGTAAGTCTAAAATGGTTGCCGGGCTTCTTGCTCTCTTTGTGGGTGGGTTTGGTGTCCATAAGTTCTATTTAGGTTATAAACGAGCAGGCATTATTATGCTTTTGGTGACTATTTTTGGGATTATCTTGCTAGGGATTCCAAGTATTATTATTGGGATTATTGCCTTTGTTGAAGGGATTATTTACCTCACAAGGTCTGATGAGGGTTTTTATCGAACATATGTGCAAAATCGCCGGGAGTGGTTTTAACCCTATCGGCTGTGGAGAGATGAAAATAGAAAGCCCGGCAGGCCTTCCCCTGCCGAGCTTTGCTGTAAGGACTTTATGATGAGACCTGTTTAATATGCAGGGGTCAGGAGGGGTTTACCGCTGAAATAGGCGTGCAAATTATCAATGATATTTTGCCCCATTGCTAAGCGTGTCTCTATCGTTGCGGAACCTTGATGGGGTTGTAGGACGACATTCTCTAGCGCGAAAAAGGCCGGATTAATCTTCGGCTCATTCTGAAAGACATCCAGCCCCGCCCCGGCAATGGTTTTGTTTTGGAGGGCAGTGAGCAGGGCATCTTCATCCACCACGCTACCGCGAGCTGTATTGATGAGGACGCCGTCCTTGCCGAGGGCTTCAAGAATCTCCGCATTAATCAACCCTTTTGTTTGGGCTGTTGCGGGGAGGGTTAGCACCAAAACATCCGCCCAATGGGCAAGAGCTTTTAAATCTGGCTCAAAAGCTAGTGGACTATTGGCATGGTGATGGCCACTAAAATAGGCGACCTCCATAGCACTGGCCTGCGCGCGTTGCGCTACTGCTTGGCCAATACGGCCAAACCCGGCAATCCCTAATTTCCGCCCTTTTAGGGAATGGGCGAGGGGTGGCAATGTCCCATCAGCCCATGCGCCTTTGCGTAAAAACGTCTCATTGGCTCTTAGATTACGCTTGAGCGCGAGTAGAAGCAGCATGGCCATATCGGCTACATCATCGGTGGAGATGTCAGTTGTGACAGTGACGCGGATAGCGCGCTTTTTGGCCTCTGTCAGGTCGATGCGGTCTAAGCCCACACCATTAACAGCGATGATTTCGAGATTAGGTAAGGCGGCCATGATCTCTGGGGCAACGCCGTAGGAGCCGCCTGTAGCAACTGCCCGAATGGTAGGTGCAACCTCTTTAAGAGCGTCTAACGTGCTGAACTGTAGAAGCGTGAAGTCCTTTGCGAGGGCCTCCATCGTAGGGGCGGGGAGGGGTTCTAAAAGCAGGAGGGGTTGTTTTGGGGACATGATGAAGGACCTTTCAGAGAGAGGAAGACTCTAAATAACGTGCTGCAAGAGCTTTACAGCCAGCTTCCACGTCGTGCCATGTGGTCTCAAAACCGGCTTCAGGGCCATAATAGGGGTCGGCCACATCGCGTCGTGTTTCATGAGGGATATGCTCTAATAAAAGGCTGAGTTTCGCTTTGCTTTGGGCAGGCTGCATCTTTTGCAAGGCGGCTAGATGGGAGCGGTCTAAAGCAATGATGTGGTCGAATCGTTCAAAATCTTCTTTACGGACTTGGCGGGCGCGGAGGGGGTCGGCATTCAACCCATGGCGGCGCGCTGTAGCGCGGGCGCGTGGGTCTGGTCGGTCGCCTTCATGCCAATTCCCCGTCCCTGCGGAGTCGATATCTGCCATGAGGCCGCGTTGTTCAATTTCGCGCCGCATAGCGAGTTCTGCCAAGGGAGAGCGGCAAATATTGCCGGTGCAAACAAATAAGAAGGAAGGCGCAGAGGAGAGGCAGCTCATGAATGGGTCATCCAAATAAAAAAGGCTAAGCTGAATATGGCACTTACCGTGCCGAAAAAAAGGACCGAGGCAATTTCGCGCTCCATTATGTGATAACGCATGGCGAGAATGACATTGATAGCCGCACTCGGCATCGCCATAGCAAGAACGCCTTCTTGCATGGTGAGAGTAGGGAGATGCCCAGCAAAGGCTAAAGCGCATACCCCAAGAGGGATGAGAAAATTACGCCCTAAAACCATTAATCCTACAGAGAGGCTAAGGCGGACTTGCCGGGCGCATAATACTACGCCGGAGGCAAAGAGGGCCGTTCCCCCCGTGGCATGGCCGAGTAGTTGGAAGGCATGTGTGAGTGAAACGGGAAGGCCGATACCAAGCAATACGAGCAAGAAGGCCAGCATTGGGGCCCAGACAACAGGCTCTTTGCAGGAATGGAGGAGATGCCCGCCCAGTTCGCGCATGGTGGTGTGCCAGCTATAAGGCCCTTCATGCTGACATTGTTGGCGTTGCTGGTCATGATTCATCAAAATGAGGGTCAGGGGGATTTGGCAGAGATTCATTACCAATGAGCCAACGGAGATTGGCACGGCACTGCTAGGGCCAAAGAGCTGCCCTAAAACGGGAATCCCAATAAAGGGGACAGAAGGGCCGGTGATTGTCATGGCGATGAGGGCTGCTTCGCTTTGTCTGCGCTTCATCACCCAACGGAGAAGGCAGAAAAGAACAACATAGATACCAAGCATCGCCACAAGAATGAGTCCCGCTAAAGGCCCAGCGGAGAGAATATGTGCGCGTGGTGTGCTGAGGATGGAGGTAAAAAGAGCCAGCGGCAGGGCATAAAGCATCACGAGGCGGATTAAGATACTTGCTTGTTGGGAGTCAAAATCCCGCCGCCAAGCCGCCACATAACCCAGCCCTAATGTAATTAATATGGGCAGGATAGCATTTATAATTGTCAGGAAAAGGGCTGTTGTCATAGCGGCCATCAATCCTGCCGTGGGAGTGGAAAGATTAGCCTATGATGTTTTCTTCCGTGAGGGAAGGGAGCATTACAGCTCCCTTCCTGTGTCCGTCCTCTTTATGAGGGGAGGCGGTAAGGCCCACCAGCCTGCACCTCAATCGCAAGGACTTGCTGGCTCGCACTGACAGGCGGGCTATCGTGCAGAGGCAGCTCTGCTTCGCCATTGGTCCAACGATGTGGCCCAGCCTCGATGACATCCCAACCATTTAGGCCTCTATCTGTTAGATGGCGTGTGATGATGCTCTCACGCCCACCATTCCAGAGGGAGACTTGTCCAACGAGAACACCTAGTTGACGGCGGTCATCCATATGAGGCCCTACAGCCTCGGATGGACGGAAGGTACGCGAGCCAACGGTGACGCGCTGTGTATAGGCGGGGAGGGTAAAGAGATAACGCCCTGCCTCATGCCGTTGTGGGTGGAGCGTCTCCCCCGTTTCTAGACGGATATAAGGCGCAGGGTCCGTTGTGGTTTCCCCATCTTGGGAATTTTGTTCGGCCTCTGGATCGGTGAGGCCAAGTTCCGCTGCGCGAGCAGCAAACTTGTCATGCAAGGGCTTGACGAACTCTTGAGTAACACCCAGCGGAGCCGCGGCATTCTCATTCCAGTTAAGCTGCTCTTGCTCGACCAAGCGGAGGGTATTCTCCTCATTAGCTTCGTAATGGTCTTGCAGGTCAGTATCCAGCCAGCTTTCTGTCAAGACATCATTTGCCCAGATGACAGAATGAGGCTCCGTTTTGATGTGGTAATAATCATATTCCACTTGGTTATGGTCATAACGGATGGAGGTCCCATTGATGAGCATGCGAGCTGGGACGAAGTGACCTTCAAAATAGAAGCAATGCTCCGGTGTTACAGAGAGGTCTTTATTGGGTAAGCCGGGACCGAAGGCGTCCTTGGCTACAATAACAGACCAACCGGCGAGATCCTCTGGCTGAGAGGTATTTACACGCGCACGCCGTTGGATGACAGCTGTAATCTCGCGCGTTTCCTCACGCCCTTCATTAAGGACACAGATTGTCTCACCTTTACGCAGACGTTCAACGGCCTTCTCCCCTTTCGGGGTACGAATCATACTGCCAGCGAGGAAGCATTTTTCGTAAATAAGGACCGTATTGCCTTCACCATCATCGTTGAGGATAAAGCCACCAGCGTTATAGTTACCTTTGAGGCTCAGCTGCCATGTTGAGGCGTTAGAGCCGTTAGAATCTGTCTGTGTCACAAAGACAGTATTCCCGCTGACAGCAGTTTGCCACTTATCGGTATATTTCATCCCGTAAATACGGATACGAGCATTATACCCCATGGAGGTATTGATGAGTGTTGCACCGGAGGCAATAGTGAGGAGCCCGCCAAGCTGCTCAGGGTCGTTTGTACCATCCGCACCGAGGACGGTAGCCCCAGAGAGGTAACCGCCAGAGGTCACCATTGTGTAAGGATGGCGTGCATAGGGCCCTTTACCAGAGTCGAAGGTAACAACGGTATCCTGTGCTGTTCCTTGGGGGCCAACAACAAGCTCATCATTGTTCGAGACTCTGGCACCACTGACCCAACCGCCGCTAGCGACATCAATATGTTGGACAGAGGCCCCGCTCATTAACACACCAGAGCCACCGCTGAGGATGGTCAGGCGGCTAACATACGCCCCCGACTGCACCGTTGCGTTACCACCGGAGATGAAGACGCTGCTAACATTGGCCCCGGAATTAATAACACCTACACCGCCATTAAGCGCGGAGAGCGTCTGGAGGCCAGCCCCACCGGCGGGAATAGCTATTGTCCCACCGCTCAGGGTAACATTCGGCACTGTTGCACCACCATCCAGCAGGGCAGAGCCACCGCTATTTATGGTAAGCGAGCTGACAGTCACCCCGGAGGCAATGTTCCCTGTCCCGCGGGAGCCTAGTGAGAGAGCATCGACTGTCCCACCGGAGGAAATATTAGCAAAGCCAGCATTATTACCAGCCCCGGTTGCGCTGATGCTGGTGACGTGGACGCCAGAAGCCAGAGAGATGAGACCGCCCGTAAGTTGAGCTGTAGCCCCATCAGCAACGCTAGCACCAGCCAGAATACTGGCTGTCCCGTTACTAATAGGCGCAAAGTTGCTTGCTGTCCCCCCAGAGCCGAGGATAAGCAAACCATTCATCCTGGCCCCAACATTATTCGCAACAGCTCCGCCGCTTACGATGACCGTCCCACCAACGGCAGCCTTATTCTGGGGATCATAACCTGCAATAGCAGCCCCGACCGAATCGCCAGATTGCGTGACCAAACCTGTACCGTTTGGACCTGCGGCATAAATGCCAGAGATAGTAGCCCCAACATTAGCGACCACCTGACCGGCACTAGCAAGCAGGTAATCTGCTGTTACCCCAGAGACGGGAGCAAAAACTTGGTTGCTATCATTAAGGGTCGCCCCGCTGTAAATGACGGCACCAGCATCAATCGTGGATGTACCACCGGTATTGATGACCAGGTTACCAGCCGTACCGCCGCTATTAAGCAGGACTGTACCTTGAGCGTTAGCGGTAACGGCACTTCCCGTACCGCCAGATGTTATCCGGATTGTACCGCCAGTAGATGCCGTAAGGACATTACCTGTCCCCGCTGCGGAAACAACAATGTTACCGCTGGTCTGGGCAGAAAGGTTGGAGCCTAGTGCATCGCTGAGGAGTGTGATGTTACCTTGTTGTAGGGCCGTACCACCGCTGATGATACCACCAGCACTGCCAATTTCTGTACCGCCCGAAACTAAAGGAGAAAGGGCCAAGCCACCGCTATTAACTGTACCGATACCGCCTGAAAGAATGGTGGAACGGCTGGCTATACCATCTTTGTTAACAATCTCGGTTCCGCCAGCGGAGACCATATTGTTAAAGGAGGTCCCGCTACCATAACCGTAAGCGGAGGTAGCATAGCCTTTATTCAGCCATGACACATATGTCCCACCCCCAACAATGAGGGTCCCACCGCTCACAGCGATAACACTGCTTGTTGTACCGCCAGAGTTGAGCCCGGTAGCACCGCTGAGGACAGTTGATTGTGATGCGAGCCCCTTGCTCATCACGGCCTGTGTGGCAGCAGAGCCAACAAACAGCTGATTGAGTGATAACCCGTTAGAGAAGACGGATTGTTGGCCGCCGACGGTGCCGCCGCTTGCCGTTCCCCCATTCCCAACAGCGTAGAGGCTGCCGGGGTTGAAGGTACCGCCCAACATAAGGCCACCACTACCGTTAACGGAGTAGCCTTTAACGGTGAAGTCAGCCCCACCACCACCAACGAGGGCGTAGCCGCCGGACCCAACAATAGAGTTAATAGCTGTACCAATCCCGGTGATAGGACCAATGCCCCCTTGGTTAGGGTCGGCTTTGGAGGTCACTGATCCAGCGAAGACGGCACCAGAATAACCTACAACCCCACCGCTAATAACCCCGCCACCGATAGCCTCAATAGAGGCGGCGGAAAGAGCGGTGGCACCATACATAAATGAGTTATTACCGGCGATGGCGATAGAGCCACCATCGACAGCGATACCATTTGTTATGTTATGGTTAAACACCGCTACGAGGGAGTTGATTATGGCCCCATTAGACCCGCTGGATAACCCGCTTACATAGTAGTTAGAAACGTTAGTGCTAAGGCCAACGGTATTTTGGGCACCGCTCAAAACTGTCGCCCACCCATCGGGGGCTTGAGCTGTCCCAATCGGGGGAAGATTATCGTACTTGGAATCAAAACTATAGGCCATGCAGAGGGCTGTCCTTCCAGCAAGTAGGGCAGAGTAAGTTCATGTGTGGCTATGATAAAAGAAGAATTAATAAAATACTATAAAAAAGTGCGCACTTTCTTAAGAAAGGGGGGTCACATTGTCCGCATAGCTGTGGGGGTGGCTGGCTTCAGCAACGCTAAAGAAAAGGAGAATCCCGTCCTTTTGCGGGGAACAGAACTCTAATTTCGTCCCAGCGCTAAGGCGCAGCGCGGTAATATCGTGGGGGTGTTGCAGCAGTGGGTGGGGTATCTCTGGATTCTCTAGGTCAATGGTATTGGGAGCGAGGTTGTTTAAATAATCCGAAGGGGATGGAATCCCGTAATCATTTGGATTTGAAGATTCGGTAATAGAGACTTTTAACGATCCTCCAAGGAATAAAGTGATTAAAGCTTGGTCTGTGGGGACTTCAAGAAGAAACTTAGTATTGGTTTGAATGAGGCATAGTTCTGCTTGGTACCCATTGCGCCGATATAATGTAAGATTCGTTAATCCATTTTGATGATGGGTTGGTTTTAAAAGAGGAATGGAGAGTAAGCCGGGTCCAGCGGGGGAGAGAAACCATTGACGAAACGCCTCTAAGCTTTCAATGATCGGATGGGTCATCCCGTATATATCCTAAAATATTGATTCTAGTCTCTGTGTAGCCATTCTTGCTGAATGGTTGGTGTCCGCGGGGGGATTCGAACCCTCGACCCCAGGATTCATACCACTTCGATTTTCATCGCCAGCCCTTCCTATAAAATAGGAAGGGCTGTTCGTGGTCTGGACTGTCTCTTCACCACAGGGAGGTCCTGCCGCGGTGTCGCCCGTACAGTCTCTACACCTTCCTGCGTCATTCAGATGAATGAGGCAGGTTTGGCTCGGGATTGGCATAGCCTACTCAATATTTATAGAGAGAGGCGTTAGCGTTCCCCGAATTTGAGCGAATTCACCGGATGGTTTGCCAGCCCGGTGCCCAATTAACTTAGGAATCCTGTGCTCTATCCTGCTGAGCTACGCGGACACGCAGGCTCTGCCTAGCGGCTTTTTTGCGCTTTCGCAAGCCTGTCTATGCAGCATAGCTCTTGGCCTGCGAGGGTGAGCGCGATATGAAGGGGGACGTTTTGATCATTTATGATCGTTATGCTCCTGTCTTTGCCATGGTGGGGGCTTCAATTTGAGACCGGCCTTGGCATGGCCTTTTCAGGTTTGCTCATGTTCTTTTCATCATCGCGCTCAGCCTTTCGCTCTTTTGTCTCTATGTACAATATGCCGCGTTATACCGTGCTGCCTCTTGTAGCGTTATTGGCTGTTGGCGGTCTGGCAGGGTGCGGCGGTGATAAGCGTAACCCATCCTCTTTAGCTGTGCCGCGTAATCACCTGTTAGGGGTGGATCGTGGTGCACAAGGGGGTGATGACCAGCTTCGCGGTGGGGTAAATGCTTATCTCTGGCGTGGGGCGATTGATACGCTTTCCTTCATGCCGATGGCCTCTGCTGATGCGCAGGGGGGTGTTATCCTTACGGATTGGTATCAGCCGGCAGGGGCGCAGGATGAGCGTTTTAAAATCGCAGCTTATATTTTGGACCGCCGGTTACGTTCCGATGCACTTCGTCTGAGTGTCTTCCGCCAGACGCGCCTTAATGGAGGGGAATGGCAGGATGCCCCCGCTGCACCGAACACAGCTTCAGACATTACGGCGCGTATTTTAGAGCGTGCCCGTCAGTTGCGCGCTGAAAATGGTGGCGGGAAGTAAGAGAGACTCATGAGCGATAAAACAGTGAATAGCGCAGCCGAGTCCGGTTTTGACTTCCATGCGCGGGAGCCGCATTGGCAAGCCCGTTGGGCTGAAGCGGGGACCTTCCATGTGCCGGATGTACCGCCAGCCGATAAGCCTAAATATTATGTGCTGGAGATGTTCCCGTATCCTTCTGGGCAGCTCCATGTAGGGCATGTGCGTAATTATACGCTAGGTGATGTCGTAGCACGTTATAAACGCGCGCGGGGTTATGCTGTGTTGCACCCTATGGGGTGGGATGCGTTTGGCCTCCCAGCGGAGAATGCCGCGCGGGAGCGTGGGGTGCATCCGGGTACATGGACATTGCAAAATATCGTCACCATGCGCGGCACGTTGCAACGGCTAGGCTTCTCGCTGGATTGGAAGCGAGAGATCGCTACATGCTTGCCGGATTATTACGGCCAGCAGCAAAAGCTCTTTCTCGATATGTTGGCAGCGGGTTTGGTAGAACGGCGCGATTCGTCAGTGAATTGGGACCCAGTGGACCAAACTGTTTTGGCAAATGAACAAGTTGTGGATGGGCGCGGTTGGCGGTCTGGCGCGTTGGTGGAGAAAAAGACGCTCTCCCAATGGTTCCTCAAAATTACCGATTTTGCTGAACCCCTTTTGGAGGGGCTGAAAACACTTGATAAATGGCCAGAGCGTGTCCGCACCATGCAGGAGCGTTGGATTGGCCGTTCTGAAGGGGCGCGGATTCGCTTCAGCCTGCATAATCCTCCGCAAGGCTATGATGTGGATGGCGATTCCATTGAGGTTTTCACCACCCGTCCTGATACGCTCTTTGGGCTAAGCTTCATTGGTATTGCAGCGGATCATCCCTTGGCGCGTAAGATTGCGGCGGGCAATGCTGAGGCGCAGAGCTTTATTGAGGAGTGCCAGAGAGTTGGCACGTCCGAAGAAGCGTTAAGCACGATGGAAAAACGCGGCTTTGATACGGGCCTGCGTGTGGTGAACCCGTTGAACCCAGAGCAAACCGCCCCGGTCTGGATCGCTAACTTCGTGCTGACAGAATATGGCACGGGTGCTGTGTTCGGGTGCCCCTGTGGGGACCAAAGAGACCTCGATTTTGCGCGTAAATATGGGTTGGATGTCCCTTCCGTTCTGCTGCCTACAGGTGAGGAAGAAGCGACGTTTAAAGTCGGGAAGAAGGCCGTCACAGGTGAGGCCACGCTTTATAATTCCGGCTTTTTGAGCGGTAAGACGACCAAAGAGGCGATTCGTGCAGCTATTGCGCGGGTGGAGGAGCTTGGCGTTGGGCAGGGTGTAACTAATTGGCGTTTGCGCGATTGGGGTATTTCTCGCCAGCGTTATTGGGGCTGCCCCATCCCTATCATCTATTGTCCGTCTTGTGGTGCGGTCCCCGTGCCAGAGGCAGAATTGCCGGTGACCTTGCCGGAGGATGTCAGTTTTGACGTACCGGGCAATCCGCTAGATCATCATCCAACATGGAAGCATGTTGCTTGCCCTAAATGTGGGGCAGAGGCGCAGCGGGAAACTGATACATGCGATACGTTTGTTGATAGCTCATGGTATTTCGCCCGCTTTACCGCCCCACAGGCCAAAACACCGACAGAGCGTAAGGCTGTTGATGGCTGGCTTGCGGTGGACCAATATATTGGCGGCATTGAGCATGCGATTTTGCATCTCCTTTATGCACGCTTCTTCACGCGTGCGATGAAGAAGACTGGCCATTTGGATGTGAGCGAGCCTTTTGCTGGCTTGTTTACGCAAGGGATGGTCACTCATGAGAGCTATCGTGATGGGGCGCAATGGCTATATCCTGATGAGGTCGAGCAGCGCGGCGCTGAAGTTGTGCGGAAGGATAACGGTAAAGCCGTGACGGTTGGACGCTCGGAGAAGATGTCCAAATCCAAGCGTAATACGGTCTCGCCTGTGGAGATTATCGAGCGTTACGGGGCTGATACAGCGCGGTGGTTTGTGCTTTCCGATAGTCCGCCAGAGCGTGATATGGAATGGACAGCAGCCGGTGTGACGGCGGCCGGACGTTTTATGCAACGTCTGTATCGGTTGGTTCAGACGGTTGCTGCGCAGGATGATCCTCATGCCGCGCATGATACGGCAGGGGATGAGTTGCGCCATGTGACTCATCGCACCATTGTCGCAGTGACGGAAGCATTGGAAGGCTTTACGCCGAATGTGGCTGTTGCGCGTCTGCATGAGCTAGCCTCGGCACTGGGTGAGGCCACTGGCCATGAGGAGGGCCTTCCCGCAGCGCGGCGTGAGGCCGCTTATGTGCTGGTGATGTTGATTTCCCCCATGATGCCGCATCTGGCAGAGGAGTTAATGTCTCTCTTAGAGCCAGAAGGCCCCATGGTTGTGGAGCGGCCTTGGCCGGAGGCAGATGAGAGCTTATTGGCGGTAAAAAAAGTCACGATTGCTGTGCAAGTGCTTGGTAAGCTGCGTGGGACGATTACATGCGCCCCTGATGAAGCTAAAGAGGTTGTTATCGCGCAAGCCAAGGATGAGCCGAATGTGGCGAAGGCTTTGGCAGGCAAGCGTATTGTTAAGGAAATCCATGTGCCAAACCGCATTGTTAATTTCGTGGTAGCAGGGTGAGTAAGAGGGGCTGGATGAGCAATATGTGCCAAATGCAGCGTATTATACGCGGGGGGCTTGTTATTCTTGCCGCAGGATTAGGGATTACGAGCCTTGGGGCATGTGGCTTCCAGCCTCTTTATGGCAAGCAATCAGCCCAAAAAGAGGTTGCGGTTAATGACCAGTTGAAGAATGTCTTCGTTGCGAACATTCCCAGCCGTTTTGGGCAGGAAATACGCCTCGCTTTGCAAAAGGAAATGGCTGGAGATGGGCCAGAGCGGCCAGAAGGCTATGTATTGCGTGTGAGTGCGACAGCCTCGTTAGAATCAGTTGATGTGCATGAAGATAACACATCTGGTCGGACGCGCGGTGTTGGTTGGGCGGATTGGCGTTTATATCGTGTCGGAGACATGGATAACGTTTTAGCACGTGGTTATGCTCGGACGATGGATGGCTATAATATGTATATTGAGCAATATTTTGCTCAAACCTTAAATAATGAGACGCTCTATAAACGGATTGGCGAAAATCTCGCTCATGAGATCACCATGCAAGTAGCCGTATGGTTTAAGGCGCATCAATCCCTTGGGCAGGAGAAATCCATTCGTCCCGGGCGTGACCCTTATTTGGACCGTCTGCCAGGGATTCAACGGACAGATATGCGGAATCTGGGGGTGGATGGCTTTCCTGCGAGTATGACGGGGCGCAGTAGCAATAGCATTACCACTTCGACAGGTGAGGATAGCCGCCACCTACAGGAGGAAGAGGATAACGGCCTGTGAGGATAGGCACGCAGGCTGCCGAGCGGACCATTACCGAGGCAGCTCGTTGGCGTGTTGTTCTTCTCCATGGGGAGGATCATGGTCTTATCCGTGAGCGCGCTAAGCGTGCGGTGCAAACGGTTTTTGAGGATTTGGATGACCCTTTCCGCCTTGCTCGGTTAGAAAGCGAGGAACAAGGCCGTTTTGAGGAAGAAGCCTCGGCCCTTTCTTTAACAGGAGGGCGGCGGGTTGTTTGGGTGCGTGGGGTGAAGGATGAGCTTTTACCTCCGCTTAAAGAAGCTCTAGCTCAAGAGAGTGATACGCTGGTTGTGCTGGAGGGACCGGAGCTGACAGCACGCTCTAGGCTGCGACAATTTGCGGAAAAACATGAGCAGGTTGCCGCTATAGGCTGTTACCCTGAAGAAGGGCGGACCTTATCGCGCACGGTTGCGGATATGTTGGCTGAAGAGCGCATAACGCTCGATAAAGAGGCGATGGTTTGGTTCCTTGAGCATGTGGGTAATGACCGCAGCCTTGTACGCAGTGAGGTAGAGAAGCTTCGTCTCTATGGTGAGCCGGGAACGAGATTGGATATAGAGGCGGTACAGGCTTGTGTGGGGGATTCGGGTCAAGCCTCGCTAGATGATGCTGTGTACGCAGCTTTAGCGGGTAACCGGCTGAAGGCGGACCGGGCTTTTGAGCGTGCTATGGCTGATGGCACGAGTGCTGTAGCTTTTGCGCGTGTAGCATTGTCTGTATTGGAGCGGATGCAACAGGTGAGCTTACGCGTTCAGCAAGGGGCCTCGCGGCAAGAGGCGATGGCGGCTTTAAAACCGCCTGTTTTCTTCCGCCGTAAAGATGAGTTTCTCGCTGGGCTACAACGCTGGTCCTTCCCCGCTTTGCAACAGGCCGCACGCGCTACGCAAGCTTTGGAGCTTGCATGCAAACAAAGTGGCGCACCTGATGAGTTATTATGCCGTCGTCATGTGGTAAAGCTGTGTTATCCGCGTTCTTTTTTATAAAGAAGATGTAAGTAGCATCCTCATTCTTTAAGTTCTTCTTGTAAGAAAGAATGGTTTTCCTAAAAAAGCGTTATTTTTATTAATATGGAGGGGTTTGGTTTATCTCCTTGAAAAACATGATTATTTTTACGTCCTTCTCAAAGGGAGAGGCGTATTGGGGAGAAATTAAATTAAGTTTTATTATTAAATGAAAATGATTATCATTTAGAGAAGAACGAGATTATTCCTTGCATGGTGATGTAAATGAGTCGATTTATCCGCAGCGGCCTTAGGCCTTTTTCAGCAGCCTTGACCTTAGGGAGCGTTGCGGGGGGAGCGTATGCAAACACAACGGCCGCTGCCGATGCTGCGCATATAGGGGCTAAGCCTAACATACAGGCGACAGAGGCCGACTCGGATGGTGACCAAACAGCGGCGGATGTTGGTGTTCAAGCTAAGGGTGTGGAGCGCATCCATGTAGTGGGGCACCCATTTAATACATTGCATGCAAGCAATGATATGGGGCGTATGCCGCAAGATGTGATGCATACCGCTCAGACAATTGATGTTGTCCCGCGGGAGTTGATTAAGCAGCAGAATGTCAAATCTCTTGATGAAGCCCTGAAGAATGTGCCCGGTATTACAGCCTCTGTTGGGGAGGGGGCTGGTGGGATGAGTGGGGATCAATTCCTCATCCGTGGGTTCCCTGCGCAAAATGATATTTATGAGGATGGCTTGCGGGATTTTGGTGTTTATACCCGCGATAGCTTCTTCCAAGATTCGGTGAATGTCATTAAAGGCCCATCATCTGAAGTATTCGGTAATGGGACAACGGGCGGGGCGATTAATATTGTTACAAAGACCCCGACATTACATGACCATTACGGTGCTGACTTTAGCGGTGGGTCGGCTAATTTTTATCGTGGTGTTGTGGATGTTAATAAACGCATCAATGATACATCAGCCTTCCGTGTGGAAGGTATGGCTAACTCCAACGATGTTGTAGGGCGCGATTATGTATATTCCCATCGTTGGGGTGTTGCGCCATCTATAGCTTTTGGTTTGGGAACCAAGACAACTGTTGTGTTGCAGGTGATGCACCAAACATCGCGTAATGTTCCCGATTATGGTGTACCCGTTGTGAATGGCCATCCCATAACGGAGAGCTCGTCCTTTGGGGTACGGCGTAGTAATATTTATGGTAAATCGCAAGACCATGATAATAGTGACGATACAATGGAGACGCTGCGTTTAAAGCACGTCTTTAATAAGCATCTTACCTTCCATAATGATTTACGCTTTGGTGAATATAGCCGTGACTTTGCGGCATCTTCACCACAATGTGCTAATGCGTCATGCTCGGAATTGCAGATTTATAATCCGGGTTATAAGAAGGTGGACCCTGCGGCGGGGATTGGCCTTAATGGCGGGCCAATGCCGTATAAGCAAAAGAGCTGGTCTTTCCAAGATGTGGCCTCCCTACAGGCTGATTTTAAGACAGGCTTCTTGCGCCATCAGCTCGTAACGGGGGCGGATTTTGAATATGTGCAGGATTCCCGGCGGCAATATGCGTATGATGCTGTAGGGGCTAATCGGGCAATTCCGTGGCAGAATACATATCATCCTCAGCGTGATAATTATGGCTATGGGACGTGCCGCGCTGATTCTGGGAATTGTTGGAAGAATACGAATTATAGCCTAGGGCGGCCTGATTCCCATGGTTATGGGTTTGATACGGGCTTATTCTTGTACGATCAAATCTGGTTTGCAAAATGGGTGTCCATCAAAGGGGGATTCCGGTGGGACCGTTGGCAAACAGCGTATAAAACATGGGGGGCTGATGGGCAGGAAAGTGCTGCTGCACGGGGCCCGCAAGGGAAGGCTCCCTCTGCTGCGCTAAATTATCACGATACAAAAGGCGTCTTTAACCCGACAGCCAGTTTGCTCATTACTCCCAATAGCTGGCAGACCTTTTACTTCACTTATGCGAGCTCTACCACGCCGATGGGCATGTATGTGACCAATGGCGCAATCCCTATTCGCCCCCTTAATGGGCAGGTTGCTACTCAGCCAGAGCGGGCAAAGCTCTATGAGGTCGGCTCGAAGATGAGCTTCTTGCATGACCGTTTAGGGGCGACAATTTCGCTTTTCCGGCTGGATAAGAGCAACGCTCTGACAACCGACCCGATTGCGGGGCAGGTTTTGGCCACAGGGGTGAAGGAGCGTAACCAAGGCTTGGAGCTCTCCCTTGGGGGGATGATTCTGCCGGGTTGGAACATTACCGGGACGTATGCTCTATATGACCCTCGCGTGATGTCTGGCGCGAATCACGGGCGGAATATCCAATATGTGCCGCATAATCAGGCGACCTTATGGACCGCGTATGAAGCCTTCCCCGGTAAGTTGTGGAACTTTACGATTGGCGGAGGCGTTACATGGCGAGAAGGCGTGTATCTGGACCTCGCAAATACGGCGAAAGTCCCGGCTAATGTGGAGTTCGATTCTTACATATCCCATCGTATCAATCGGCATTGGGGCGTATCGCTTAATGCGTATAACCTCTCCAACCGTTTGAATTATAATTCCCTCTTTACAAACCGCGTTACCCCAGCACCGGGCCGTGCCTTCTTGGGGCGGTTGAGCATGGATTATTAAATCACCACTCAAAATATCAGGGTGTGAACCGCGCTTGCTTGCCTTTCAGAGAAGGGCAAGGGGCGCGGTTTTTTGTGAATGCGCGTTTGTTATCTCACTGTTCTGTAACATTTATGAGGGGAGAGGCACGCACTTAAAGCGGCTTTTATGATGGGGCCTTGGCTGAATGATAGGAGAATACTGCGCTTTTTGTGTTGTGGCAATTAAGACACAATCGCAACTTTAAATAGTTTGTCATCTTTTTTAATGTTTGAAATTGAGAATAATTATCATGTAGGAGAAAAATCATCCTCTTTCGAAGGGCTGTATCATTCTTGCTGTGGAGCATCTTTTATGAGCCGTTTTATTCACCGGTGCCTTAGGCCAGCATCTGCCGCTCTGACATTAGGGAGTGTTGCAGGGGGAGCTTATGCTGCTGATGTGGCTGCAAGCCAGCATCAGGATAGTGCGAAACCAGGTGATAAACATCATGTCGCTGCAAAGGCTGAGCATAAGGCTGTCACTCAACAACATGCGCCGTCATCTGCGACGCAGGGGAGCGCAACGCAGCTGGCTTCAGCGCAAACCACCCCGCAGCAAGAGGGAGTCCAAGCGAAGGGTGTAGAGCGCATCCATGTGATTGGGCATCCTTTTAATACCATGCATGCAAGCAATGATATGGGACGCTTGCCGCAGGATGTGATGCATACGGCGCAGACGATTGATGTTGTTCCGCGGGAGCTGATTAAGCAGCAAAATGCGAAATCATTGGATGAAGCCTTGCGCAATGTCCCCGGCATTACGGCTTCCGTTGGGGAGGGGGCTGGTGGGTTGAATGGCGACCAATTCCTCATCCGTGGCTTCCCTGCGCAGAATGATATTTATGAAGATGGCTTGCGGGATTTTGGTGTCTATTCACGCGATAGCTTCAATTATGATTCCGTGAATGTCATTAAGGGGCCATCCTCTCAGGTCTTTGGGAATGGGACGACCGGCGGGGCCATCAATGTCGTTACAAAGACCCCGACGGTTAATAATCATTATAATGTCGATTTTAGCGGCGGGTCTGCCGATTATTTCCGCGGTACGGTGGATATTAACCAGCGTATTAATGATACAACGGCCTTCCGTATAGAAGGGCTGGGGGCCTCCAATAATGTTGTCGGGCGGGACCATGTGTGGGACCACCGCTGGGGGATTGCGCCTTCTATCGCGTTTGGGCTGGGGACAAAGACAACCGTTGTCCTGCAAGTCACACACGAGACGGATAATAGCGTACCTGATTATGGGATGCCCGTTGTCAAGGCGCGTGGCTCAGCCTATGGGCGGCCTATCTCAGAATATGGCGTCCCGCGGGAGAATTGGTACGGCAAACGCCAAGACCATAACCATACTGATGATACGATGGAGACATTGCGGCTGAAGCATATCTTTAACGACCATCTAACCTTCCATAATGATACGCGTTTTGGTGAATATAGTCGTAATTTTGAGGCCTCTAAGCTTGCTTGTGGGGCGCAATGTGTGAATGCGCTCAATAGTGGTAATTACGGGGCTGGGAGCATTCTTCGTAATACAAATGGGAGTGTGCCGCTGCCTTATAAGCAAAATAGCTGGTCCTTCCAGGATGTAGCGTCTTTGCAGGCTGATTTTAAGACAGGCTTCTTACGGCATCAGGTCGTGACGGGTGTTGATATGGAATATGTCCATGATTCCCGGCATCAGGATACTTATGAGGGTGTATCTATTAAAAACCCTACACCTACAGCGAATATGCTTAACCCTAACCCTGATAATGTGCCTGATGCGATGGTGCGCCGTGTGTCGGCACGGGCGAACTCTATGCCGGATATTGCCGGGATTGGGAAGAAGCCGAGCAGCCGTGGCTATGGGTTTGATACGGGTATCTTCTTGTATGACCAGATTTGGTTTACCAAATGGGCGTCTATTAAAGGTGGCTTCCGTTGGGACCGTTGGCAGAGCAATTATAGGGTCTATGGCCTTGAGAACTTGCCTAATAATCCTGACCGTAGCTTCCCGCAGACAAAGAATACCTTTAACCCAACGGCTAGCCTGATTTTAACGCCTACAAAATGGCAGACGATTTACTTCACCTATGCGAGTTCTACAACCCCAACGGGGATGTATGTAACAAGTGGGGCTGTGCCCGTACGGCCGGGGAGACAGGGGGGCGTGGATACGCGGCCGCAAAAAGCACGTTTGTATGAGGTAGGCAGTAAGTTCAGCCTATTGCATGACCGCTTAGGGGCTACCATCTCGCTCTTCCGGTTGGATAAGGATAACGCGCTGACGACTGATCCCGTCTCTAACTCCACCATTAATACAGGGGCACAGCAGCGTAACCAAGGGATGGAACTCTCTGTTGGGGGGATGATCCTACCGGGATGGAACATCACTGCAACTTACGCATTATATGACCCCAAGACATCGCCTAATGGTGGGGGGAAGATGCATAATCAAATCCAATATGTGCCGCATAATCAGGCGACCTTGTGGTCTGCTTATGAGGCCTTCCCCGGTAAACCGTGGAACTTTACCATCGGTGGGGGGCTAACATGGCGTCAAGGCGTGTATTTGAATAACGATAACACGAGCAAGGTCCCTGCCAATTTGGACTTTGACTCCGTTATTTCTCATCGTTTTGGGCGGCATTGGGTTGCCTCTCTTAACGGCTATAACCTCGCCAATCGTCTGAATTATAATAGTCTCTTTGCAGGTTATGCGACCCCAGCACCGGGGCGGACCTTCTTGGGCCGTTTGACGATGGATTATTAATTTTGGTCTATCCTTCTTGTATCGCAGGGAGGATGGGGTGAAAGTTTCATAAGGAGCGGGCTGGGACTGCCTGCTCCTTTTTACGAATACCCTGCTGACATGGGATAATGGAAAGGCGTGATTTTATGATGTTGCATATTCCTGCGGTTCTCTCCGCGGAGGAGCTGGCAGAACTACGTGGCCGCCTTGCAGCGGGAGAATGGGTTGATGGCCGTGGGACGGCGGGGCCGCAATCAGGCAGTGTAAAAAACAACCTCCAAATCGCGCCGGATAGCCCTTTAGGGCGTGAGCTTTCTACCTTTGTGTTGCGTAAATTGGGGACGAATCCTCTTTATAATAGCGCAGTCCTCCCTTTACGCCTCGTTCCTCCTTTGTTTAATCGCTATGATGTCGGGATGAACTTTGGGGCGCATGTGGATAATGCGTTGCGTCCTATCCCCGGTACAGGTCATCGTGTCCGAACGGATGTATCCAGCACACTCTTTATTTCCGATTTGGATGAATATGAGGGCGGGGAGCTGGTTCTTCATGGCCCGTCCGAGGAGAAGCGGGTACGGCTTCCTGCGGGGGATATGATTGTGTATCCCACAACAGCGTTGCATACTGTAACGCCTGTTACGCGTGGTAGCCGTTGGGGGTCGTTCTTCTGGGCGCAATCAGTGATTCGCTCGCAGGAGCATCGGTCTATCTTGTTTGATTTGGACCAGAGCATCATGGCTCTGACAGAGACACACGGGCCGAAGGATCAAGAAGTCCTAAGGTTGACCAATGTGTATCATAATTTATTGCGGAGTTGGGCGGAGCTATAAAGGGACCGCATCTAGACTTTAAGAACCGGCGGCGGAGCTAGGGCTCCGCCTGCATAACGGTACAATGTGGGGTAACTGGCTTTAAAGCTCGTCACTGGTGACGGTGGAGACCTGTGCACGCAAACCACTTTGAGGGACTTGGATATCAATCTCCAATTTGGAGCATTTATGCCCTCTATCAAGCTTTACATGAACATTATCTTCATCTACCGACACATGGCGTGCGAGGACCTCTAGAATCTCCGCATGTAAGGTACGGAGGAGGGTAGAATCCCCCCCCGCTTGGGCTTGACGCTCATGGGCTAGGAGAATCTGTAAACGGTCCCGGGCAACATTACTGCTTGTTACGGGGCGTTTTTTATTAAAAAAGCTATCCAGAAAACTCATGAGCCCCTCTTTTTGAAGATGCGGTCAAATAGGCCACGTTTTTCTGTAGGAACATTGACAGGGATGTCCTTGCCTTTAAGCCGCTCTACAGCCTCAAAATAGGCCATAGCAGGGGTACTTTCAGGGGCGGCAAAAGTGACGGGAGCTCCTACGTTGGAGGCTTTAAGGACATCTTCACTCTCTGGCACAACGCCGAGCAGTGGTAAGGAGAGGATACCCACCACATCTTCCACACTGAGCATCTCTCCGCGTGCGGCGCGACTAGGGTCGTAGCGTGTCACAAGGAGATGTTTCTCCACTGTTTCACCTTTTTGGGCGCGGGCGGTCTGGCTATCTAACATCCCGATGATGCGGTCGGAGTCACGCACAGAGCTAACCTCTGGGTTTGTGACAATGACCGCATCATCAGCATGATGCATCGCAAGCTGTGCCCCGCGCTCAATTCCTGCTGGGCTGTCGCAGAGGATCCAGTCGAAGCGTTCTTGTAATTCCTGCATGACGCGGGCAACGCCCTCGGCGGTGAGGGCGTCTTTATCGCGTGTTTGGGAAGCAGGGAGGATAGAGAGGGTCTCGCAGCGTTTATCACGGATAAGGGCTTGGGAGAGGGTGGCCTCATTTTGGATGACGTTGATGAGGTCGAAAACGACCCGCCGCTCCACACCCATGATGAGGTCTAGATTACGCAAGCCTACGTCAAAATCGACCACAGCCACATTCTGCCCGCTATGTGCCAAAGCGGCACCTAGGGCGGCTGTCGTTGTTGTTTTGCCAACGCCCCCTTTACCGGATGTAACAACCACAATCTTTGCCATGAAGTTCCCAGCCTTCCTAATTTGAGTGGCCGATTAGCCGAATGTTAGCAGCACACACATTATGGACCTTAGGAGGAGCCTTTATCCTCCTTATCTGTCCCCACACTCTATAGTAGCTCCTAGAAAATGATAAGATGTCCTTGCATGAAAAATACACAATGTTTCTTTCAAGAGTGTAAAAACGATCAGTTTTTTATAACAGCTGCTTGTAGAAGAACGATTTTTAGCTGTTCATCTTCTAGATAAACTTGAGCAGCTTGCCCGATAGGCTCAGCAGGCATTTCCTCAGCAACCATGTAAAAACCATCAATGGCGAGCAATTCCGCTTCCATTTTGGTGGTATAGATGCGCGCATGAGGGCGACCATCGACCCCGGCAATGGCGCGCCCACGCAGGGGGCCATAAACATGGATAGACCCCCCAGCGATAATTTCCGCCCCAGAGGAGACCGGCCCTAGGATAATGACATCACCATCAGGGTTTTGGATAGATTGCCCAGAGCGTACGGGGCGATTAATGATGAGGGGTTCTTTGATAGGGTTAAGAGGCGGGGCTTTTTCTTCTTCCTCAGGGAGTTGGACAGGCCCGCTGGGGCGACCGCCTTGGAGTTCGATAGGCCATTCCCATGTTTGTAAGGCTTGCCAGTGGCGGTCAGCCCCTTCTATGCCGATAAGATGAATATGGCGTTGGCGGAGTTCTTGCTGGAAGCCTGCAAGGCCTTCAGTATGTTCATCAAGTAGGCCAAGATCTAAAATAACGGGCTGGCGATTGAAGAACCCAGCCGCGCGTTGCATGTGATTATCCAGCCCAGCGAGCCAGTCTTTTAAAGGGGCCTCTGGAGAGAGAATAAGCGCAAGGAAAGAACGGCCACGAGCACGGATAGTCATGCCATTAGGCTTTGAGGCTTGCACTGAAGGCCCATCTGATGGATGAAGTGGCTGAGATGCTGAGGGGTTGGGCATGAAGCTGGGGTCACCTGGCTGTTTGTAGAATTATGGAGTGTCTTTTAATGGTCCATAGCATAAAAATGCGTTAGGAAGGACATATGCGTATACTGCATCACTTACCCCTCTCTCCGCAATCGCGTTTTGTGCGTCTTATGCTTGCTGAAAAAGGCTTGCCTTTTGAGCTTGTTATAGAGAAGACATGGGAACAAAATGACGCGTTCCATAAGTTAAATCCGGCGGGGGAAGTGCCCGTTTTGGTAGAAGATAACGGCATGGTTGTGCCCGGAGCGCGGGTTATTGCTGAATATCTGGAGGAAGCGTATCCAGAGACATTTCTATTAGGCCGCACCATGGCAGAGCGTATTGAAATCCGCCGTTTGATTGATTGGTTTGATCGCCTTTTTCAGCAGGAAGTGACAGTAAATTTGCTAGGGGAGAAGGTAGAGAAGCGTCTTTTTGGGCAGGGGGCTCCAGATGGGAATATTCTGCAAGCGGGCTATAAGAATCTGCGCTTCCATTTAGATTATATTGGCTATTTGGCAGAGACGCGTACATGGCTTGGTGGTACGGCCCTTTCTGCGGCGGATTTTATCGCTGCGGCACATTTCTCTGCGCTGGATTTTCTGGGTGATATTGACTGGCGTGCAGCCCCTTGTGTGCGCGATTGGTACGCCCGCATTAAGTCGCGCCCTTGCTTTCGGGCCTTATTAAGCGATCGAGTGAGTGGCGTTACCCCACCTGCACATTATGCGGATCTCGATTTTTGAATGTGGGATGTTATCGTCATAGGGGCTGGTGCAGCGGGGATGATGGCCGCTGCTAAAGCTGGGCAGAAGGGTGCGTGCGTCCTTGTGCTGGACCATGCAGAGCAGCCGGGGCGGAAGATTCTGATTTCTGGCGGGGGGCGATGTAATTTTACGAACATTAAGGCGGATTGGAGGTATTATCGCTCCGAAAATCCGCATTTTTGCCGTTCAGCCCTAGCGCGTTATCGCCCTCAAGATTTTTTGGCTTTGGTAGAAGCCCACAAGATAAGCTGGCATGAGAAGGAAGATGGTCAGCTTTTTTGTGATGAATCTGCCCGGCAGATTGTCACAATGTTGGAGACTGAATGTCGTGCCGCGCATGTGCGCTTTCAGCTTGGTTGTGTGGTACGGGATGTCGCGCATGATGGCCATGTTTTTGCGGTGGAGACCGCGCAGGGTGTGCTTCAGACGCGGGCGGTGATTTTGGCAACCGGTGGGTTGGCTTTGCCAAAATTAGGGGCAACGGACTTCTCTTTACGCATCGCGCAGCGTTTTGGGCTGCGTGTGGTTGCACCGGCTCCGGCCTTAGTGCCCTTTTGTTTGACTGAGGCCCAGCCGGAGCTTGCCGGTGTGTCTTTGCCTGTTACGGCGTCTCTTATGGGGCGGAAAAAACCCTGCTTTACGGGGGGGATGGTCTTTACACATCGGGGTGTGTCTGGCCCTGCGATTTTACAGATTTCTTCATGGTGGGAGAGGGGCGAGGCTGTGCGTCTTAATCTTCTCCCCGGCCGAGATGTGTATGAGATGATGCGGACTATCAGCCAAAAACGGCCCAAGGCCCATGCTGCGGCTTTGGTGGAGGCCCTGCCTGCGCGTCTAGCACGATATCTTGTTCATGGACGGATGGATGGACGTCCTTTGGCAGAACAGCCCGCAAAATCTGTGCGTGTTTTAGCAAACTATGTGGCAGATTGGACGATAAGGCCGAGCAGCACGGAAGGGTATGCTAAGGCGGAGGTCATGCGGGGAGGAGTGGATACGCGGGACTTGTCCTCCCAAACGGTGGAGGCACGCTCTGTGCCGGGGCTTTATATTGTGGGGGAAGCGGTGGATGTGACGGGCTGGTTGGGGGGCTATAACTTCCAATGGGCATGGGCGAGTGGTGTGGCAGCAGGACAGGCTGCGGCAGAACGGGCTAACGTATAGGGTAAGACTGAGGGGACAGTCCCGCGTGGGAGCATATAGCTGATGGTAGATATATCTTTGAAAAAGAATGAGCGGCAGCCTTGGCCTAGCGATCCTCATGAGGAGGGGAAAGGCCATGCCCCAGCGAAGCTTCTTTTAATAGAGGATGACGATAGCCTCGCTGAGGAGATAGTGGAGGACTTACGCGGGCGTGGTTATGATGTGAGCCGTGCTGCCACGGGGCCAGAAGGGCTGGAGATGGCCCGAACAGGTGAGCATGACCTTTTGGTGATGGACCGTATGTTACCGGGGCTTGATGGGCTGAGCATCTTAGAGACACTGCGTGAGCAGGGGATGACAATGCCCGTCTTAGTCCTCTCGGCATTATCGGCGGTAGATGATCGTATTAGCGGGCTTAAAGCGGGCGGTGATGATTATTTGACGAAGCCTTTTGTGATGGAGGAATTAGCCGCACGGCTAGAGGCTTTATTGAGGCGGCCTATTTATGGGCGAGCCTCTATGCTGAAGTTAGGGCCGTTGGAGATGGACCTGCTAGAGCGGCGCGTTCGGCGCGAGGGGCGGGAGATTGAGCTATTGCCGCGCGAGTTCCGTTTGCTGGAATATATGATGCGTCGGCCTAATACTGTCCTTACCCGGACAATGCTGCTTGAGGATGTATGGAATTACCGCTTCGTCCCGCGGACGAATCTTGTGGATGTGCATATCGGTAAATTACGCCGCAAGGTGGATAAGGAGGGTGAGGAAGCGTTAATTCATAGCATCCGTGGGGCGGGGTTCTGTTTGCGTGTTCCGGAGTGACCTTTTCCGCACCGCAGCGTTCCGGCTGACCTTAGGGCTTGTTGGCATCATCGTGCTGGGCATGTTGTTGGAGCTAGGCCTTCTTTATGGGCAGATTAGCACTTATGAGAAGCTCCGCACCGATGATTTGCTCCGCCGCTCCGCCTCTGTTTTGATGCAGGAAGCTCCGGGTGATTTGGAAATCCGTCTAAAGGAGCGCAGCACAAGCGAGCTACGCGTTTTTCTTAATGCCGCAGCGTTGTTTGATAAAAATCGTCATCCCATCGTAGGAGATATGAAGGCATGGCCTGCTGGGCTTAAGTTTGGCCCGACCATGCAGAAGCTCTCCTTTGTGCTGCCAGACCATAGCGTTACAGTCATGCGTTTTTTGGTGGTGGAAGTTCCGGGGATGCAGCCGGGGCGGACGCGGCTTTTAGTGCTAGGTCGCTCCCGTCATATGATTAACGAGCTATGGCAGGTTGCGCAGCGTTCAGCATTATTTGCGATGGTGCCGGTGGTGCTGTTCGCGTTGTTAGCGGGGATGGTCCTTAGTCGCAGGGCCTTGGGACGCATTACCAAAATGCACTCCTCTATTGAGCAAATTATGAAAGGCCAAATGCGTGAGCGTTTACCTGTTGGGCGCGGGCATGACGAGCTAGACCGCCTTGCAGGCTCGGTAAACCGTATGTTGGATAGGCTAGAGCAGCTTATGGGGGAGATGCGCGATGTGGGTAATGATATCGCTCATGACCTCCGCACCCCTCTAGCACGCGTGCAAGCGCGCTTAGATCGCGTTAATGCTGTGGCGCAGAGTTTGGGCCCTTCCATAGAGGATAAAGAGCGTTTTGAGCGTGCGATGGGGTTATGCCAGCGCGATTTGGAGCAATGTTTCTCCATCATTACGGCGTTATTGCGTATTGGTGAGATTGAGACAGGCCAGCGGCGGGTGGGTTTTCAGCAGATGGATATTATGCCCTTGATGATGGATATGGCCGATTTATATGAGCCTATAGCGGAGATGCAGGGTTTATCCCTCTCCGTGGTCCCGCATGAAGGGCCGGTCCCTCTTTGGGGGGATGCGGATTTATTGAATGAAGTCTTAGCAAACTTACTGGATAATGCACTAAAGTTTACAGCCGCGGGAGGCAGCGTCACCTTACGGGCGGGCTGTAATGAACTTGCAGAAGCGTGGTTTGAAGTACGCGATACAGGTGTCGGTATTGCTATAGAGGAGCGCAATGCGGTGATGGGCCGTTTTTACCGTGCAGATAAAAGCCGTCATATCCCTGGGAGTGGCCTTGGTCTTAGCTTAGTAGCAGCGATTGTTCGTCTGCATGAAGCCCGCCTTGTGATTGAAGAAAATAATGAGGTGGGCGTGATGAGTGGCACTGTCTTCCGCCTCATCTTCCCTGCCATTACGGCAGAGGATAAAGCTGCTTAATGGAGAGGAGGGTATGAGGGGGGAAGGAAAATAAATTGTAACGGAATTGTGTTATTTAAAAATCTTTTCAGATGAAAAGGATTTCCTCTTTCATTCCTCCTGTTATAATCTCCGCCCATGAGATAAAAGCGGCCTAGTTGCGCGCAGTGGAGAGATATAGTGCCCCGTGTGATGAAAAAAGAGACATATGCTTTTTTTACAATATTATGGGGCGGAGTGCAGCGCGTGATGCAAGGGGGGCGCGCATGTAAGGTAGGTGCGTTAGCTGTATGAATGCGATTGTTCTAACAGCGTTACGGCGGCCTTACACTTTTGTGGTGATGTCCATCATCATCGTCATTTTTGGTGTAAAAGCGATTTTGGGAACACCGACTGATGTATTCCCAAATATTAAGATACCTACTGTTGCCGTTGTTTGGTCTTATACTGGCTTAATGCCGGAGGAAGTCTCGGGCCGTATCGTTTATTATTACGAGCGCGCTTTGACGGCAACCGTGAATAACATTGAGCATATAGAGAGTAACTCTTATTACGGGCGCGGTATTGTAAAGATATTCTTCCAACCTGGGACGGATGCTGCTGTTGCGCAGACGCAGATTACCTCTGTATCGCAGACTGTGATTAAGCAGCTCCCCACCGGGGCAACGCCGCCTTTGGTTTTGGCATTAGATGCGTCTTCTGTCCCTGTGCTGACCTTGCAGGTGAATAACCCGAATATGTCGGCTTCGGAGGTCTATAATATGGCCTCCAACCTCATCAGGCCGGAGCTTGTCTCAGTCGCTGGGACGGCCATCCCTAACCCTTATGGCGGTGTGGCAGCGGATATCATGGTGGATATCGACCCCGGGAAATTGCTGGCTCATCGGCTCTCCCCGGTAGATGTCGCCAGCGCGTTGAATCGCCAGAATATTGTTCTCCCGGCTGGGGACCAGAAGATTGGGCCGATGGATTTCATGGTGCGGACTAATTCTGCCCCCATGGATATTGAAGCCTTTAATAAGATGCCGATTAAGCAGGTGGGCAACTCGGTCATCTATATGCGTGATGTCGCTTGGGTGCATAAAGGTGGCCCTCCGCAGACAAATGCCGTGCTTGTCCGGGGTAAGCAGGCGGTGATGATCGTCATCCTTAAAAGCGGAAATGCCTCGACCTTAGAGGTCGTTAATGGCGTGAAGAAGCTCCTCCCAGATATTCAAAAAACCCTGCCAGAGGGGACGAGCATGAACATCCTGACGGATGCTTCTAGCTTCGTAAAGGAATCTGTGGTGGATGTGGTGCGGGAGATGGTCACGGCGGCTATCCTAACAAGCCTTACCGTACTGCTCTTTCTTGGTTCATGGCGATCGACCGTTATCGTGGCGGTGTCTATTCCCTTAGCGATGTTAGCGGCACTGATTTGCCTAAGCCTCGCTGGGCAGTCCATCAATGTCATGACCTTAGGCGGTCTGGCGTTGGCTGTGGGTATTCTCGTGGATGATGCCACGGTGATGATTGAGAATATCGATGCTCATTTGCATATGGGTAAAGAGCTAGAGCAGGCTATTATTGATGCTGCGAACCAAATTGTTATTCCGACTTTTGTCTCTACAACGTGTATTTGTATTGTTTGGTTCCCTCTTTTTGGTCTGACGGGTGTGTCCGGCTGGCTCTTTATGCCTATGGCAGAGGCGATTATCTTTGCGATGATCGCGTCTTTTATTTTCTCACGAACTCTTGTTCCAACCATGGCAAATTGGCTGCTTGCTGCACAAGTACAGCAGCAACGTAGTGCCGAGCATAAAACGAAGCAGCGCGGTATTTTGGGGAGGTTTCAAGACGCTTTTGAGGCACGGTTTGAACGATTCCGCCATCTCTATCATGAGGTTCTGTTACGCGCTTTAGCGAACCGGAAGCGGTTTATCATTATTTTCCTCTCTGGGGCGTTATCGTCCTTATTATTATTGTTATTTGTCGGGCAGGATTTCTTCTCGGAGATTAAGTCCGGCACGATGCAGATGCATTTTCGCGCTCCGATTGGCACACGCATTGAGGAAAGTGCCAAGCTTAGCGGCCTTGTAGAGAAGAAAATCCGTGAGACATTGCCCGGCCAAGTTAAGTTGATTGTCAATAATTGTGGTTTGCCGATGAGCCAGATGAATCAGGCTATGGTCCCTTCACCGACAACAGGCGCGCAAGATTGTGACGTGACCATCCAATTAGCGGAATCCGAAAGCCCCGTTGCAACATACCGCAAACAGTTACGTAAGGCGTTGAGTACGGCCTTCCCCGGTATGGTCTTTACCTTCCAGCCGGGGGACTTGACGGCAAAAATCCTCAATTTTGGGCTGCCATCACCGATTGATGTACAAATTGTCGGGCGTAATTTGCAGGATAATTACGCCTTTGCAGTCCGTTTAGCCCAGCGGCTGCGGAAGATTCCGGGGGCGGTGGATGTAAGTATTCAACAGCCGATGACCCAACCAACCATGCTCATCAATGCACGGCGGAGCTTTGCGCTGGGGACGGGCGTTTCCGAAAAAGATATTGCCTATAACGTGCTGACGACCCTCTCGGGTAGTTCTCAGGTGGGGCAGACTTATTACCTCAATGCCCAAGGGACATCGCAGCTGATTGATGTGCAAGCCCCAGCGAATTATTTGCAGACGCTTAATGATCTCCAAAAGGTGCCGATTGATAAAGGCGATGGCAACCCGCAAAACCGGACCATGCAGATTATGGGGGGCTTGAGCCAGATTGTGCAGACAGGCACGCCCGCTGAGGTCTCACATTATAATATCATGCCGGTTTTTGATATTTATGTCGCGCCAGAGGGGATAGACCTTGGCAGTCTATCGCGGGCTGTAAAGCGGGAGGTAGAGGCTGTGCGGGCAGATTTGCCCCGTGGCTCTAGCATGGTAGTGCGTGGGCAAGCTGTGACGATGAACAACGCTTATATTCAGCTCATTGGTGGGTTGTTGCTCTCTATCGTGCTGGTTTATTTGATTATTGTTGTTAATTTCCAATCATGGTTGGACCCGTTTGTGATTATTATGGCCTTACCAGCTGCTTTGGGAGGCATTGCGTGGAGCTTGTTCCTTACACATACGACCCTCTCCGTCCCAGCCTTAACGGGGGCGATTATGTGTATGGGTACCGCAACAGCTAATGCAGTGCTGGTGGTAGCCTTCGCACGGGAGCGGTTGGAGGACCATGGCGATGCCATTTTAGCGGCCTCCGAGGCGGGGTTTGAGCGTATTCGCCCCGTGTTAATGACGGCTCTTGCCATGATGATTGGTATGATTCCTATGTCCGTCAGTAATTCCTCCAATGCAGCTTTAGGGAAGGCGGTGATAGGCGGGTTGCTGATGGCTACTGTGGCAACATTACTGTTTGTTCCCTGTGTGTTTGCTATGATTCATGGTGGTGCCCCGAAGGGGAAACGGGCTGCTACGCAAGGAGAAACGGTATGACATCGACCTCACAACAGCCATCATCTCCTATGCGTGGTAAGGGGCGTGTGTGGCTTTATGGCTTGCTGGCTGTGTTGGTGGGGCTGGTGGTTATCGGCTTGCTGCAACGGGCATGGCATCATGCAGCCTTAGAGCGGGAGGCGGCTGATGAGGCCATTACCCGCGTGGTGTTAATTAAGCCACAGCCCGGCCCTGCCACGCGTGAGGTCGATTTACCAGCCAACTTAGCCGCATGGTACGAGGCCCCCATCTATGCGCAGGTCTCCGGCTATGTGAAGATGTGGTACAAAGATTACGGTGCGCATGTAAAACGGGGGGATTTGCTCGCAGAGGTCAGCACACCGAGTATTGATGCCCAATATGCAGCGGCTAAGGCACATTATGAGGTGATTAATGCCCGGTATAAATTGGCGTTGATTACCACCCAACGTTGGACGGCTTTACGCAGCACGCAGGCGGTCTCGCGCCAAGAGGTAGATGTGCAAGCTGCTAATGCAGCGGCCCAACGGGCCGAGTTGGATGCGGCGGCTCATGAGGTAGAGCGTGTCGAAGCGTTGGAGAACTTTAAGCGGATTGTTGCCCCTTTTGATGGCATTGTGACTTCGCGTTTAGTCAATGTTGGGGATTATGTTAACGCCACAGGCGGCAATATGAGCGCGCGCGGGGCTATGGCGGAGTTATTCTCCGTTGCGGATGTGCATAAAATCCGTGTTTTTGTCTCTGTCCCGCAGGATTTTGCGAGTGTCATTTCCCCTAAAATCAGTGCGGATTTAAGCGTGCCACAATATCCGGGGCGTTCCTTCAAGGCGCGCTTTTTAGCCACGGCGAATGCGTTTAATGCCGCCACACGCACGGTGACGACGGAGCTTGTGTTGGATAATCCCGATGGGTTGCTCTGGCCCAACTCCTATGCGACTGCGCATATTCATGCCCCGGGGGATACGAATATTCTCATCGTCCCGACCAATGCGCTTATTTTCCGTGCACAAGGGATGCAGGTGGCTAAGGTTGTTCATAACCACATTACTTTGCTGAATGTGCAAGCGGGGACGAATTATGGGATGACCACGCAAATCCTTTCAGGCTTATCAGCAGAAGATGAGATTGTGGCTAACCCTACTGCGGATATGTTGGATGGCGATGAGGTAAAGGTCGTGACACCAACACGGGGTTATAATGATCATAAACCTAAAGAAGCCCCAGCGGTTAAAAATGTCACATCGAATGATTTACGCCGCGTGGGGGCTATGCCGCCGCCTGATGAGAATAACACGGATGATGCTGATAAAACGGGGGGAGCGGTGCATGACAAACCGGCTGTGCCCTCACAGCAGGAGCAGCATTAATGGCGGGGCGTTTATGGGGGCGGGTGTCGTTAGTGATAGGCGGGCTTTCGTTATGTCTGACTTCGTGTGACCTTGCCCCTCATTATCATACGCCGCATTTTATTTATCCTGATGGGTGGGCTGGCAAGGGCATTATGGGGGATGCTCAGCCCGCTGATGCTATTGAGCGTGGGCAATGGTGGACGCTCTTTCATGATCCGCAATTAGATGATCTAGAAAAACGTTTGGAGGCCTATAACCCAGACCTTCAAGCCGCGGCTGAGGTTTTTACACAAGAGCGCGATATCGCACGGGAGACTGAGAGCCGCCTGTATCCGCAATTAGCCGGTGGCGCACAGATGAGCCGTAATAAGCAGTCGGAAGGGCGGCTCTTTTTACGGCGTAGCAACAATACGCCTATTTATGAGTCGAACGTAGCCTATAGCGGTGCGGCAACATGGGAGCCGGATTTTTGGGATGCCATCCGCAACCAAAGCCATATGCAAAAGAACTTGGCACAAGCTGGGGCGGCACAATATGCGTTGACGCGTTTGTCGCTTCAAGCGGAGTTAGCGTCCAATTACGTTACGTTGCGCGGGATTGATGCACAGCTTGCCGTGTATGATGATTCCATTCGTTATTTCCGCACAGCGGTGGAGATTACGCGCTTACGGCAGGGCGGGGCTATTGGGGCGGGGCTGGATGTCTCGCGTGCTGAGAACCAACTTTATGATGCAGAGGCCGCTAAGAGTGACCTCATGGCGGCACGCCAGATAGAGGAACATGCAATTGCTGTCATGGTTAATATGGTGCCGGCAAGTTTCCATATCGAGCCGATTAAAGACATCCGCATGCATTTCGGGACAATCCGTGTGCAGAGCGGTTTACCCTCTACGCTGTTGGAGCGGCGGCCTGATGTCGCGGTGAGCGAACGGCAAATGGCAGCCGCAGCACGGGCGATTGGCGTCTCGCGTGCGGCCTTTTATCCGCATATCGTCATTAGCGCGACTGGTGGGTTTGAAGATTCAGGGTTTGACCTTGCCAGCATTTCACGTGCGTTTTGGCAAATTGCGGTGCAAGCGGTGGAGCCTCTTTTTACAGGCGGTATGCGCCGTGCGGCTTTACAACGGGCATGGTCGCAATATCGGGAGCGGGTAGATGCGTATCGCGCGACTGTATTAGGTGCCTTTCAGGATGTAGAAGATGGTCTTAGTGAGACCGGGTTATACCACCAAGAGCAGCTCCAGCAGCATCAAGCTGTCGAAGCGGCTTTACGGACCCAAGCCATGACCATGGCCCTTTATACTGGCGGGTTGAGCAATTATCTGGACGCGCTGGTGGCACAGCAAGATGCGCTGAAGGCACGTTTATTAGAGGTCCAAGCGCAGATGAAGCAGGTGCAAGCGACAGTGCGGCTTATTCGCGCTCTAGGGGGTGGCTGGTCGGATAAATTATTACCCGATATTAAGAGTATCGACCCGATTGGCCCGCTGCAATATAAGGGCCTGCATCATGCTCGCCCTGCGGGGGAGGTGCCCGTGGGGGTGGCGCAGCATGGCTCGGAGATTGAGCCACCTCTTGCAGAGCGTGACTTTACAGGTGCGCCGCATGAGACAACACATCCTTGATTCCACCTTGACGAAGCAGGGGATAATAGTCTAGGGAACGCCCCTAGTCGAACGCGGGAGGTAGGGATGCTCCCTGCCGTCTTAACCGCGGTTCGGGTACTAAAGATAAGGAGTCCCGGATATGGCCAAAAAAGTTGTTGGCTACATCAAATTACAGATTCCCGCTGGTAAGGCGAATCCGTCTCCCCCAGTTGGTCCTGCGCTCGGTCAGCGCGGGTTGAACATCATGCAATTCTGTAAAGAGTTCAATGCAAAGACGCAGGGTCTTGAGCCCGGTATGCCGATCCCGGTCGTCATTACGGCTTATGCGGACCGTACCTTTACGTTCATTACCAAAACCCCGCCGAACACTTACTTCTTGCTCAAGGCCGCCAAGATCACCAAGGGTGCTCAGACAGTTGGTCGTGCGGCATCTGTTGGCTCTGTGACGACAGCTCAGCTGCGTGAGATTGCTGAGAAGAAATTCCAAGACATGAACGCAAACGACATTGATGGTGCCGTGCGTATGCTGGCTGGGTCTGCTCGTTCCATCGGTCTTGATGTGGTGGAGGGCTAAGAAATGGCTAAAAACAAACGTATTGCTGCTCTGCGCGCTAAGGTTGATAGCGAGAAGCTCTATTCCCTGAATGAGGCTGTAGCTCTGGTAAAGGGCAATGCAACCGCAAAGTTTGATGAGACGGTCGAGTTCGCGATCGGGCTGGGCGTTGACCCTCGTCATGCTGACCAGATGGTCCGCGGTTTGATCTCCCTACCGCATGGCACAGGTAAAACATTGCGCGTTGGTGTGTTTGCCCGTGGGCCGAAAGCGGAAGAGGCGCAGGCTGCTGGGGCTGAGGTTGTCGGTGCTGAGGATTTGGCCGAGAAGATTCAGGCTGGTGAGATTGAGTTCGATCGCTGCATCGCAACACCGGATATGATGGCTCTGGTCGGGCGTTTAGGTAAGATTCTTGGTCCGCGTGGTTTGATGCCGAACCCGCGCCTAGGCACCGTGACAATGGATGTAAAGGGCGCGATTGAAGCCGCTAAGTCCGGTCAGGTGGAATATCGCGCTGAGCGTGCTGGTATCGTGCATGCTGGTGTTGGTAAGGCTTCCTTCTCCGAGTCTCAGTTGGCCGAGAACGTGAAGGCCCTTGTTGATGCACTCCAGAAGGCTCGTCCTACTGGTGCAAAAGGGACTTACCTGAAAAAAGCTTCCCTTTCTTCCACAATGGGGGTAGGGGTACGCGTTGACCTTTCCAGCTTTGAAGGCTGAATGAGGTTGTAAGGAATCGCCATCCTTCGGGATGGTGCTGAGCGGTGATGAGCCGCTCTTTTCCTGTCCAAGAGCGCATGTGGGGTATCCCCTTGAAGCTAAAGTAGCGCAGGCGTGAGACGGGTAGAACGTATTTTACCTCTGGGTATGGTGCGGTCTTCTCATCATGGACAGGCGAGCGGGCTTTGTTCTGCCATTGCGTGGGGCAGGGCCTATGGGTAACCTGGTTCGAGATAATCGGACTAACGAGGAGACAGGTTTTGGACCGTACGGAAAAACGGGCCTTTGTCGAGTCCCTCAGTAAAGTGTTCGGCAGCACCTCCATGGTTGTCGTCACCCAGAATCTGGGTCTGACGGTGGCTGATGCGACAGAGCTGCGCCGGAGCATTCGTGCTGTGGGTGCGACATATAAGGTTGCGAAGAACCGGCTGGTCAGCCGGGCTCTGGATGGGACCCAGTTCGACGGTATTGCGCCGCTATTTAAAGGCCCGACGGCCATTTCTTGGTCGGATGAGCCGGTTGGCGTGGCGAAGGTACTTGTCGAGTTCGCCAAGAAGAATGACAAGCTGGTGGTGCTTGGTGGTGCCCTTGGTAACCAGACGCTGGACGTCAATGGTGTCAAGGCTCTGGCTGAGCTTCCATCTTTGGACGAGCTGCGTGCACAGCTGGTGGGTATGATCAGTACCCCAGCAACGCGCATTGCAGGCGTCACCCAAGCTCCGGCTGGGCAGCTTGCTCGCGTTCTTGGTGCCTATGCCAGAACAGGCGACACAGAAGCCGCTTAATGAACAAGGTGGCTCGCATGTGTGTGGCTGCCTAACTTACATATCTTAGAGGATATTATCATGGCCGATTTGGCAAAACTGGTTGACGAACTCTCCGCTCTCTCCGTTCTGGAGGCTGCTGAGCTTTCCAAACTTCTGGAAGAGAAATGGGGCGTTTCCGCTGCTGCTCCGGTTGCTGTTGCTGCAGCTGCTCCGGGTGCTGCTGGTGGCGAGGCTGCTGCTGACAAGACCGAGTTTGATGTTGTGCTGGCTAAGGCTGGTGACAAGAAGATCAACGTCATTAAGGAGATCCGCGGCATCACAGGTCTGGGCCTGAAGGAAGCTAAGGAGCTGGTTGAAGGCGCGCCGAAGACCATTAAGGAAGGCGCAACCAAGGAAGAAGCTGAGAAGATCAAGAAGGCTCTTGAAGAGAACGGCGCATCTGTCGAGATCAAGTAAGAGTTTAATCCTGGCGGCCCCCTCTCAGGGGGTCGTTGGAGCGCGTGGGCGGGTGCTTTGTTGTGCCCGCCCCATTTGCCGTTGACAGGAAGTTTGCTTATAGTAGGCACTCCGTCACGCGTCATAGAGTAGGGGTAAGCCAGCCGTTCAAGTCGTCTGTCGTCTCTATTAAGAGGCATGGGACTAACACGGACGACTTGAAGGTCTGGTTCAGAGGCAGGATAAGATGGCGATCACAAAATCCTTCACAGGGCGTAAAAGGATCCGCAAAAGCTTCGGGCGTATTCCCGAGATTGCGCCGATGCCTAATTTGATTGACGTGCAGCGGGCTTCATATGAAGCATTCCTGCAAATGAATGTGCGCCCCGATAGCCGCGAGGCAGCGGGCCTTCAGGAGGTTTTTCGCTCCGTTTTCCCAATTCATGATTTTGCTGGGCGTGGTCGGTTAGACTTTCAGTATTATGAGTTTGAGGAGCCGAAATATGATGTGGAAGAATGCATCCAGCGCGGGCTAACTTATGCTGCTCCGCTGAAGGTCATTCTGCGTCTAACAACATGGGATATTGATGAGGATACAGGGACACGCTCCATTCATGACCTGAAGGAGCAGCCGGTCTATATGGGCGATATGCCGCTCATGACAGATAACGGCACCTTTATCATCAACGGGACCGAGCGCGTCATTGTTTCGCAGATGCATCGTAGCCCCGGCGTGTTCTTTGACCATGATAAAGGCAAGACACATTCTTCCGGTAAATATCTCTTTGCAGCGCGTATTATCCCCTATCGTGGCTCTTGGTTGGATTTTGAGTTCGATGCGAAGGATATTATCCATGTCCGTATCGACCGTAAGCGCAAATTGCCTGTCACTACGTTGCTTTATGCCTTAGAGGGAGAAAATTACCTCAAGGCGCGTGAGGCCAAATTGGCTGAAGGTGGCGATGTTGATGCGCTAGAAGTCACGGGGATGGATGAGGATGAAATCCTCGCTAACTTCTATGGCACGGTGCCCTTCACGCGCATGGGGAGTGAGTGGGCGCGTCCGTTTGACCCAGAGGCTTTTCGTGGCATTAAGCTGCTCAGCCCGCTCGTGGATGCGGATACGGGTGAGGTCGTTGCAGATGCCGAGACAAAGCTAACAGCGCGCGTTGTTCGTAAAATTGCTGAAAAGACCCGCGTTGTGCAAGTTGGGCGGTTGGATATTCTGGGCCGCTTCATCGCTCATGACCTCGTCAATGAAAAGACGGGTGAGATCTACGCGGAAGCCGGCGAGGAGCTTACGGAAGAAAAGCTTGCCGAGCTGGAAGAGCTTGGCCTAACGGAGCTGCCCGTTCTTGCCATTGATGGTACGCATGGCCCGTGGGTTCGTAATACGCTTATGGCGGATAAGAACACCACGCGTGAGGAGGCGTTGATCGATATTTATCGCATCATGCGCCCCGGCGAGCCGCCGACCCGTGAGACGGCGGAGGCTATGCTGCGTGGTTTGTTCTTCTCGCAGGATCGTTACGACCTCTCTGCTGTTGGCCGTGTGAAGATGAACATGCGGCTGGATGTGGATGCGCCTGATACGCTGCGGACGCTGCGTAAAGAGGATATCCTACGCACGGTTAAGATTCTGTGCGACTTGAAGGATGGACGTGGTCAGGTTGATGATATTGATAACCTGGGTAACCGCCGCGTCCGCTCCGTTGGGGAGCTGATGGAGAATCAATATCGCATCGGCTTGCTGCGGATGGAGCGTGCTATCCGTGAGCGGATGGGCTCTGTCGATATTGATACCGTCATGCCGCATGACCTCATCAATGCGAAACCGGCTGCGGCTGCTGTGCGTGAGTTCTTCGGTTCTTCCCAGCTTAGCCAGTTTATGGACCAAACCAACCCGCTCTCTGAGGTAACGCATAAGCGGCGTCTCTCCGCTCTTGGGCCGGGCGGGTTAACGCGTGAGCGCGCAGGCTTTGAGGTTCGTGACGTTCATCCAACGCATTATGGTCGTATCTGCCCGATTGAGACGCCAGAAGGGCCGAATATTGGTCTGATTAACTCCCTGGCGACTTACGCAAAGGTCAATAAATACGGCTTTATCGAGACGCCTTATCGTCTGGTGAAGGATGGTGTCTTCCAAGATGGTTGGAAGTATCTTTCCGCGATGGAAGAAGAGCGTCTTTTGGTGGCGCAAGCGGATGCTAAGCAGAGCAATAACCGCTTGACTGATGAGCTTGTTGCTGTGCGTCAGACGGGTGATTTCCGCCTCGTAGCCCCGGAGCAAGTCACGGCGTGTGACGTCTCACCAAAGCAGCTCGTCTCTGTTGCGGCGGCGTTGATTCCGTTCTTGGAAAATGACGATGCGAACCGTGCGCTCATGGGTTCAAACATGCAACGTCAGGCCGTGCCTCTGGTGCGCGCGGATGCGCCGCTCGTGGGTACGGGGATGGAAGGGCCTGTCGCACATGATTCTGGGGCGACCATCATCGCTAAACGTGGCGGTGTGGTGGACCAGCTCGATGGTGCGCGTATTGTTATCCGTGCCACGGATGAACAAGGCGCAACGCAAGGTGTGGATATTTACCGCTTGCGGAAATATATGCGCTCCAACCAGTCCACATGCTTGAATCAACGTCCACTAGTGCGGGTTGGGGATCAAGTTGTGGCAGGGGACATCATCGCAGATGGTCCTTCTACCGAGCTTGGGGAGCTGGCTCTGGGGCGTAACGTTCTCGTGGCCTTCGTGCCGTGGAATGGGTACAACTTCGAGGATTCGATCCTGATTTCCGAGCGTATTGCGCGTGATGACATCTTCACTTCAATTCATATTGAAGAGTTTGAGGTCATGGCCCGTGATACAAAGCTGGGGCAGGAAGAAATTACGCGTGATATTCCCAATGTCGGGGAAGAAGCCCTGCGCAACCTTGATGAAGCTGGCATTGTTTATGTTGGAGCCGAGGTTAATCCGGGCGATATCCTCATCGGTAAGGTGACACCAAAGGGTGAAAGCCCGATGACGCCGGAAGAAAAACTTCTGCGTGCCATCTTTGGTGAGAAAGCCTCCGATGTGCGCGATACGTCTCTGAAGCTTCCGCCGGGGACAAGCGGCACAGTGGTTGATGTGCGCGTCTTCTCCCGCCGCGGGGTGGATAAAGATGAGCGCGCCATGGCGATTGAGCGTTCCGAGATTGAGCGTCTCGCTAAGGACCGTGACGATGAGCGCGGGATTCAGGAGCGTAGCTTCTATAACCGTCTTAAAGAGCATCTGATTGGCCAAGAGGCTGCGGCTGGCTTTAAGGGGATTCGTGCAGGTACGCCTATCACGGCGGAGCTGCTTGCTGAGCACCCACGTACAACATGGCGTAACATTCCGGTTGCTGATGTTGCGACTATGGCGCAGCTTGAGACATTATGTCGTGAGTTTGATGATGCTGTTAAGCGCATCAATTATCGCTTCGATAATAAGGTCGAGAAGCTTCAGCGTGGTGATGAGCTGCCGCCGGGTGTGATGAAGATGGTTAAGGTCTTCATTGCGGTGAAGCGTAAGCTTCAGCCGGGTGATAAAATGGCCGGTCGTCATGGTAATAAGGGTGTGGTCTCCCGCGTTGTGCCGGTTGAGGATATGCCCTTCCTTGAGAATGGCCAGCCTGTTGACCTGCTATTGAACCCTCTTGGCGTGCCATCGCGTATGAATGTGGGGCAGATTTTGGAGACCCATCTCGGATGGGCCTGTGCCAATATCGGCCAAAGCATTGGTGCAATGGTAGATGAATATCAGCGCACGGGTGAGAAACGGCAAGAGTTGTTGGACAAGCTGAAAGATGTCTATGGGGAGGAAATCTTCAAAGAAGACATCGCCAGCATGGATAACAACCAGCTGATTGAACTTGCCAATAACCTGCGTAAGGGTGTGCCGATTGCTACCCCAGTCTTCGATGGGGCATCTATCCCTGATATTGAGGGAATGCTGAAGAAGGCTGGTGTGAGCGAGACGGGGCAGTCCCAGTTGATTGATGGGCGGACGGGTGAAGCGTTCGAGCGTCAATCCACCGTTGGTTACATCTATATGCTGAAGCTGCATCATCTTGTTGATGACAAGATTCACGCACGTTCGATTGGTCCTTACTCGCTGGTCACCCAGCAGCCGCTTGGTGGTAAGGCTCAGTTTGGTGGGCAGCGTTTCGGGGAGATGGAAGTTTGGGCATTGGAGGCTTACGGGGCGGCTTATACGCTTCAGGAAATGCTGACAGTGAAATCCGATGACGTCTCCGGCCGTACAAAGGTGTATGAGGCGATTGTTCGGGAGCAGGATGATTTTGAAGCAGGTATTCCAGAAAGCTTCAACGTCCTTGTGAAAGAACTGAAGTCGCTTGGTTTGAATGTCGAGCTTGAGCAGGGGGGGCTGTGAGGGCAGTGCTTTCCGCTCCTTCTTCATTGTTCATGTTTAACGTGCCGGCGGTATGTCGTTCGGCACAATGGGGTTTCGGCAAATGAACGATCTCATGAAGATTCTCGGTCAGTCTGGGCAGTCAGGCACGTTTGACCAGATCCGTATTCAGCTTGCTTCGAGCGAGCAGATTCGGTCTTGGTCTTATGGCGAGATCAAAAAACCAGAAACGATCAATTACCGGACGTTCAAGCCAGAGCGCGATGGTCTTTTCTGTGCGCGCATTTTTGGTCCGACTAAGGATTATGAATGTCTGTGCGGTAAATATAAGCGGATGAAGTTCCGCGGGATTATCTGCGAGAAATGTGGCGTAGAGGTCACCTTAGCCAAGGTGCGGCGCGAGCGGATGGGTCATATCGATCTAGCCTCGCCGGTGGCTCATATTTGGTTCCTCAAGTCCCTTCCTAGCCGTATTGCCACAATGCTGGATTTGCCGCTCAAAGATGTTGAGCCCGTCCTGTATTTTGAGAAGTTCTTGGTGCTGGATAAAGGGGTTTGTGAGTCCGACCAAGTCGAATCTTACAAGCATGGCAAGCGTCGTGATCAATATTTGCTGGATGAAATCCGCTGCGAAGAATTGATGGATGAGTTCGCTGATGATGGTCTGGATGTCGGCATCGGGGCGGAGGCGATTAAACGTGCGCTCTCCAGCTATAATTGGGGTCTTCCCAATGCTGAGGAAGCCGAGCTAAGCCGCGCGGCAAAGGAGCGGGGCGAGGCGGATCCCTTCGATTACGATGCAGATGTAATGGAAGGCGATTCGGAAAAGACCATCATGCGCAAGAAATTGCGTAAGGCGACATCCGAGGCAGCGCGTAAGAAGCTCGTCAAACGCTTGAAGATGGTGGAAGCCTTCGTGGAGAGCGGGGCTAAGCCGGAATGGATGATTCTGGACATTGTGCCGGTGATTCCGCCGGAGCTGCGCCCCCTCGTGCCACTGGATGGCGGGCGTTTTGCAACATCCGACCTCAATGATTTGTATCGCCGTGTTATCAACCGTAATAACCGTCTAAAACGCCTCATTGAGCTTCGTGCGCCCGATATTATCGTGCGTAACGAAAAGCGTATGCTGCAAGAGGCGGTGGATGCGCTGTTCGATAATGGTCGCCGTGGACGTGCCATTACCGGGGCGAATAAACGGCCGTTGAAGTCCCTTTCTGATATGCTGAAAGGGAAGCAAGGTCGTTTCCGTCAGAACCTTCTTGGTAAGCGCGTGGACTATTCTGGTCGTTCCGTCATTGTGGTGGGGCCGGAGCTGAAGCTGCATCAATGTGGTCTTCCTAAGAAGATGGCTTTGGAGCTGTTCAAGCCGTTCATCTACTCCAAGTTGGAGAAGTACGGGCACGCAACGACCATTAAAGCCGCTAAGCGTATGGTCGAGAAGGAGCGGCCGGAAGTGTGGGATATTCTTGAGGAAGTTATCCGCGAGCATCCGGTGATGTTGAACCGTGCGCCAACGTTGCACCGTCTGGGGATTCAGGCCTTCGAGCCGAGCCTCGTAGAAGGCAAGGCGATTCAGCTTCATCCGCTCGTTTGTACTGCTTTTAATGCGGACTTTGACGGTGACCAAATGGCCGTGCATGTGCCTCTCTCCCTAGAGGCGCAGCTAGAGGCACGCGTGTTGATGATGTCTACCAACAACATCCTCAGCCCTGCCAATGGTAAGCCCATTATTGTGCCGTCTCAGGACATTGTGCTTGGCCTGTATTATCTGAGCCTTGAAGTGCCAGAATACCGCCTCACACCCGATGAAGCAGAGATTAAGGATGGCAAGGTCGTTAAAGCTGGGCCGCCTGCTTATGCAGCGGTTGCCGAGATTGAGGCCGCTCTGCTTGCTGGTGCATTAAAGCTGCATGATAAGATTCGTCTGCGCTTGGATGTGCAGGATGAGGAGGGCAAGTCCGTCCGCCAGACGGTGCTTACAACCCCTGGTCGTGCTTTGATTGCTCAGATTCTGCCCAAGAATCCGGCTATTCCTTTCAGCTTGATTAACCGTCAGCTGACGAAGAAGCTGGTTTCCGACGTGATTGATACGGTGTATCGTCATTGTGGGCAGAAGGAAGCGGTTATCTTCTGTGACCGTCTGATGGCTCTTGGTTTCCGCCATGCTGCGAAGGCCGGTATTTCCTTCGGTAAGGACGACATGATCGTCCCAAGTGAGAAGGCAACCTTGGTTGCCAAGACGACCGAGGAAGTAAAGGAGTTCGAGCAGCAATATCAGGAAGGTCTGATTACCGCTGGCGAGCGTTACAACAAGGTGGTGGATGCGTGGTCGCGCTGCACGGACGAGGTGCAGGCCGCCATGTTGAAGGAAATCTCCAAGCAAGTGCCGGGTAAGCCCACTAATTCTGTGTGGATGATGAGCCATTCTGGGGCTCGTGGGTCACCAGCACAGATGAAGCAGCTTGCCGGTATGCGTGGCCTGATGGTGAAGCCATCAGGTGAGATTATCGAACAGCCGATTGTTGCTAACTTTAAAGAAGGTCTGTCGGTTCTCGATTACTTCACCTCGAGCCATGGTGCGCGTAAGGGTCTTGCCGATACTGCGCTTAAAACAGCGAACTCCGGGTATCTTACCCGCCGTCTGGTCGATGTGGCGCAGGATTGCATCATTATCGAAGCAGATTGCGGCAGTGAGCGTGGTTTGGTTGTTCGTGCCGTGATGGATAGCGGTGAGGTTGTAGCCTCCTTGGCAGAGCGTGCTCTGGGGCGGACCTTGGCGAAGGATGTCGCTCATCCTATGACGGGTGAAGTGCTGCTGGAGCGTAACCGCCTGTTGGATGAGGCGGATGTCGAGCGGCTTGAGGAAGCAGGGATCGAGGCGGTTGAGATTCGTTCCGTTCTCACCTGCGATAGTCAGGCTGGCATCTGCGCCCATTGCTATGGGCGTGACCTTGCTCGTGGTACAGCAGTGAATATCGGTGAGGCTGTGGGTGTAATTGCCGCTCAATCCATTGGTGAGCCTGGTACGCAGCTTACGATGCGGACCTTCCATATTGGTGGTGCGGCGACCCGTGGTGCGGAGCAATCCATGGTGGAAGCCTTCCGTGATGGTAAGGTGACCATCCGCAACCGCAATGTGGTGCAAAACTCACAGAATGTTCCTGTAGTGATGTCCCGTAACTGTGAGATCCTGCTTATTGATGAGACCGGGGCAGAGAAAGCCCGGTATCGTGTGCCTTACGGGGCGCGCTTGATGGTCTCGGAAGGGCAGGAGGTAAAGCGCGGTGATAAGATGGCTGAGTGGGATCCTTACACCCTCCCCATCATCACCGAGCAAGCTGGTACGGTGGAGTATCAAGACCTGATCGACAGTATCACACTGGTTGAGCGGGTTGACGAAGTCACCGGCCTAACCTCTCGCGTGGTTGTGGACTACAAACAAGCCGCGAAGGGTGTGGACCTACGGCCTCGCTTGCAGTTGAAGGACGCTCAAGGGAATGTGGTTCGTCTTGCCAATGGTAATGAGGCTCGCTACTTCCTCTCTCCCGACAGTATTCTCTCGGTAGAGAATGGGGCAGAGGTTCATGCGGGTGACGTGCTGGCCCGTATCCCGCGTGAAGGATCTAAAACGCGTGATATTACCGGTGGTCTACCGCGCGTGGCAGAGCTTTTTGAGGCACGCCGTCCGAAGGACCATGCGATTATTGCAGAAGGTGATGGTCGTATTGAGTTCGGCAAGGACTATAAGGCTAAGCGTTGTGTCATCGTGCATAATGATGAAACAGGCGAGCGAAAAGAATATCTGATTCCTAAGGGCAAGCATATTTCCGTTCAGGAAGGTGACTTTGTTCAAAAGGGTGACCCGCTGGTGGATGGCCCCCGTGTTCCGCATGATATTTTAAAAGTCATGGGGATGGAGGCTCTGTCTGACTATCTCGTTAATGAGATTCAGGATGTTTACCGCCTGCAAGGTGTGAAGATTAACGATAAGCATATCGAAGTAATCGTCCGCCAGATGTTGCAGAAGGTTGAAGTTCTGGAGCCGGGTGATTCCACTTACCTTATTGGTGAAACAGTGGATCGGATTGAGTTTGAGCGCGATAATAAAGCTCTTCTGGAGCAAGGGCGTGAGCCAGCAAAGGCGATGCCGATTCTTCAGGGGATTACCAAAGCATCGTTGCAAACGCAGTCCTTTATCTCGGCGGCTTCCTTCCAAGAGACGACACGCGTGCTTACAGATGCTGCTACATCAGGCAGAATCGACACGCTTGGCGGCTTGAAGGAGAATGTGATTGTCGGTCGTTTGATCCCCGCAGGGACAGGCGGTGCTATGCGGCGGTTGCGTAGTCTGGCAGCCGATCAGGCTCCGACACAGCTCCCTAAAGGGCTGGATGAGGTGGAGGACGCCGCAGAGTAAGGATTCTGGATGTTTAAGCCTCTCTGTTGGTACAGAGAGGCTTGACAGTGAGGCCAAGCCCTCTTAGGGTTCGCGCTTCAGACAGTTCCCGCTTGTTAAGGTGAAGGAATCGTCCCAGAGTAAAAAATAGCGTCTGGCACTACTTCCGTTTCTGTAAGAAAGGGGTTAAGTCCAGAGGCAAGTCGCTACGGGAGGAGGAGTCTCTCCTTCTCTTCGGTGCAATTGTGCGAGACAGGCGGTTCAGCCGCGTGTCGGTTAGAACGGAATGTCGTGGTGGGAATGTCTCCCACCAGCATATGGACAAGGATTGGGAAGGGCGCATGCCGACCATCAACCAGTTGATCGCAAAGGGCCGTGAGCCGGCCGCAAAGCGGAACAAGGTTCCTGCTCTGCAGGGATGTCCGCAGAAGCGTGGTGTTTGCACACGTGTTTATACTGTAACGCCGAAGAAACCGAACTCCGCCCTGCGTAAGGTCGCCAAGGTGCGTCTGACCAACGGGTATGAGGTGGTGAGCTATATTCCTGGTGAAGGGCATAACCTTCAGGAGCATAGTGTTGTTCTTATCCGCGGTGGTCGCGTGAAGGATCTTCCCGGTGTGCGTTACCACATTCTACGTGGTGTGTTGGATACGCAGGGTATCGCAAAACGTCGTCAGCGTCGTTCGTTGTATGGCGCGAAGCGGCCGAAATAAGGGGTATTTGGAATGAGTCGCCGTCATCGCGCTGTTAAGCGTGAGATCCTTCCCGATCCAAAATTCGGAGATGCCGTCATTACGCGCTTTATGAATGCGCTTATGTATGATGGTAAGAAATCTACTGCCGAGCGCATCGTTTATGGAGCACTTGAAGTGCTGCGTAAGCGTGGTGGGTCCAGCGCGGACCCAGTGGCTATGTTCCACTCGGCATTGGATAATGTAAAACCGGCCGTTGAGGTCCGCTCCCGTCGTGTCGGCGGTGCGACCTATCAGGTTCCGGTAGAGGTTCGTGCAGAACGCCGTCAAGCTCTGGCTATTCGCTGGTTGATTGATGCGTCCCGCAAGCGTGGTGAGAACACCATGCAGGACCGTCTTTCCAATGAGTTGATGGACGCGGTGAATAACCGCGGCGCAGCCGTCAAGAAACGGGAAGACACGCACCGCATGGCTGAAGCCAATAAGGCATTCAGTCATTATCGCTGGTAATTTTACCAGCTAAGGCTTCTGGTCACTATCTGCTTGCAGGGTGGCCAGCATGAAGTTTCAGTCATACCTTTGGCCCTTGCCGGGTCAAGGTTTTGGAGAGAGACGATGGCAAAGGCTAAATTTGAGCGTACTAAGCCGCATGTTAACATCGGCACGATTGGTCACGTTGACCATGGTAAAACCACGCTGACGGCTGCAATCACAAAGACACTGGCTGAGACCGGTGGTGCAACCTTCAGTGCTTATGATCAGATCGATAAGGCTCCTGAAGAGCGCGCTCGTGGTATTACGATTTCCACAGCGCACGTTGAGTATGAGACGGATAACCGTCACTACGCTCACGTGGACTGCCCCGGTCACGCTGACTATGTGAAGAACATGATCACTGGTGCGGCGCAGATGGATGGTGCCATTCTGGTTGTGTCCGCTGCTGACGGCCCAATGCCGCAGACACGTGAGCACATCCTTTTGGCTCGTCAGGTCGGTGTGCCGGCTCTGGTTGTCTTCTTGAACAAAGTTGACCAGGTTGACGATCCAGAGCTTCTGGAGCTGGTGGAGATGGAAGTTCGTGAGCTTCTGTCCTCCTACGACTTCCCTGGCGATGATATCCCCATCGTGAAGGGTTCCGCTTTGGCAACTCTGGAAGATGGTGATCCAGCCCAGGGTAAGGAAGCTATCCGTGAGCTGATGAAAGCTGTTGATGCTTACATCCCGCAGCCTGAGCGTCCGGTTGATCGTCCCTTCTTGATGCCGATTGAGGACGTGTTCTCCATCTCTGGTCGTGGTACCGTTGTGACGGGCCGTGTCGAGCGTGGTGAAGTCAATGTTGGTGACGAGGTCGAGATCGTTGGTCTTCGTCCGACCACAAAAACAACAGTTACGGGCGTTGAGATGTTCCGTAAGCTGCTGGATCGTGGTGAGGCTGGTGATAACATTGGTGCGCTGCTCCGTGGTACGAAGCGTGAAGATGTTGAGCGCGGTCAGGTTCTGGCTAAGCCGGGTACAATTACCCCGCACAGCAAGTTCAAGGCTGAGGCTTACATCCTGACGAAGGAAGAAGGTGGCCGTCATACGCCGTTCTTCACTAACTATCGTCCGCAGTTCTATTTCCGTACGACGGACGTGACAGGTGTTGTTACATTGCCGGAAGGCACCGAGATGGTGATGCCGGGTGATAATGCTACCATGGATGTCGAGCTGATTGCTCCGATTGCTATGGATGAAGGCCTCCGCTTCGCTATTCGCGAAGGTGGCCGTACAGTGGGTGCCGGCGTGGTGGCTTCCATCAGCGCCTAAGGTCCGACTGGTTTTGAATATGGAACCCCGGTCGAATTTTTTCGGCCGGGGTTCCATTTCTAAATAAAATGCAGTAGGACAGCATCCGGTTTAGTAAGGATGAAGTGAAATCATGGACGACCAGAACATCCGCATTCGCCTTAAAGCGTATGATCATCGCGTGTTGGATAACAGCACAAAGGAGATTGTGAATACGGCGAAGCGTACGGGTGCGCGGGTACGGGGGCCAATCCCTCTGCCGACGCATATTGCCCGGTTTACTGTGAATCGTTCACCGCATGTGGATAAGAAAAGTCGCGAACAGTTCGAAATGAGAACACATCGCCGCTTGCTCGACATTGTCGAGCCGACTCCGCAGACCGTGGACGCCCTCATGAAGCTCGACCTCGCCGCTGGCGTTGATGTCGAGATTAAACTCTAAGGTCCAGACGATGCGTACCGGATTGATTGCAAAAAAGCTGGGGATGACCCGGCTCTTTAAAGAAGACGGCACACATGTGCCGGTGACGGTGCTGCACCTTGATAATGTCGAGGTTGTGGATGCCCGCACAAAAGAGCGTGATGGCTATACGGCTGTTCAGCTTGGTATGGGTGCGGCAAAAACAAAGCACGTTACAAAAGCGAACCGTGGGCACTTTGCCCGTGTGAAGGTTGAACCCAAGAAAAAGCTGGTCGAGTTCCGCGTGGCAGAAGATGCCGTTCTGGAATCAGGGACGAAGCTTTCTGCTGCTCATTTTGTTGTGGGTCAGAAGGTGGATGTTACTGGCCGCAGTAAAGGTAAAGGTTTTGCTGGTGTTATGAAACGCCATAACTTTGCCGGGTTGGAAGCCACACATGGTGTGTCTATTAGTCACCGCTCTCACGGCTCTACAGGCCAACGCCAGGATCCTGGTAAGGTCTTTAAGGGCAAGAAGATGGCTGGTCACCTTGGTGATAAGCGGGTGACAACACAAAACCTCGAAATTGCTGCTGTGGATGAGGAGCGTAACCTGATTATGGTGCGCGGTGCTATCCCAGGTGCCAAGAACAGTGTTGTTCTGGTTCGCGATGCAATCAAGAAGGCCCGCAATGCGGACGCGCCCTATCCGGCTGCGACCGTAGGGGCCGCCGGGTGAGGGATATGGAATACGATATCAAAACCCTCGATAACGGGAGTGCAGGCAAAGTCGCACTGCCGGAAGAGATTTTCGGGATTGTCCCCCGCAAGGACATTATGGCCCGTGTTGTGAACTGGCAGCTCGCTAAGCGTCGTGCTGGGACGCATGCAACGCGCGGCATGGGTGCTGTTTCTGGTACGACAAAAAAGCCGTACCGCCAAAAGGGAACAGGCTCTGCTCGTCAAGGCTCTTTGAGAGCACCGCAGTTCCGTACTGGTGGTGTGGTTCATGGGCCGGTTGTGCGCGATCATGGCTTTGATTTGCCTAAGAAAGTGCGCCGTCTTGGTTTGCGGTCTGCTGTTTCTCAGAAAGCGTCTGAAGGTAAGTTGATCATCCTTAAAGACCTCTCTGGTGTTGAGAAGACACGCGATGCAGCGGTTCGTCTAAAGGCTCTCGGTTGCTCTTCTGCTTTGATTGTTGATCAAGTAGCCGACCAGCCTTTCGCGCGCGCAATTTCCAACCTGCCGAAGATTGATCTTCTGCCTACGGTTGGGGCGAATGTTTATGATATTCTCAAGCATGATGTGTTGGTAATTACCCACGCTGCTCTTGAGGGTCTCAAGGAGCGTCTGGCATGACAACAAAAACTGTTTTGAATGCCCGTAAGGCCGCAGCAAATCTGTCTCAAGAGGCTCTGTTTGATGTTCTGCGTGCGCCGGTGATTACGGAGAAGGCAACATTGCTCTCCGAAAAGAATCAGGTTGTTTTCAAAGTTGCTTTGGAAGCTACTAAGCCGCAGATTAAGGTCGCTGTTGAGGCACTCTTTAAGGTGAAGGTTGCTGGTGTCAGCACTTTGGTCCAAAAGGGTAAAGTGAAGCGAGTTAAGGGTCGTCCAGGTCGCCGTTCTGATGTCAAGAAGGCGTATGTTCAGCTTGCTGAGGGTCAATCGATCGACCTTACAGCGAAGCTTGGTTGACGCGCGGGGTAAAAAACTATGGCATTGAAGCACTTTAATCCCACGACACCAAGCACTCGTGGTACCGTGCTGATTGACCGGAGCGAGCTTTGGAAAGGCAAGCCCGTCAAGCAGTTGACGGAAGGTAAAAACAAGACTGGTGGTCGCAATAATTACGGGCGTACGACTGTGCGCTTCCGTGGTGGTGGGCATAAGCAGTCTTATCGTTATGTTGATTTCAAGCGGCGTAAGTTTGATGTTGCTGCGACGGTTGAGCGTCTGGAATATGACCCTAACCGCACAGCCTTCATCGCACTCATCCGTTATGAAGATGGTGAGCTGGCCTATATTCTGGCTCCTCAGCGTGTGAAGGCTGGTGATCGTGTGATTGCAGCTCATCATGCTGATGTGCGCCCAGGGAATGCTATGCCGCTGGCATCTATGCCGGTGGGGACCATCATTCATAATATCGAGCTAAAGCCGGGTGCTGGTGGTAAGCTTGCCCGCTCTGCTGGGAATTATGCTCAGCTGGTTGGTAAGGATGCTGGTTACGCGCAGATTAAGCTGCAATCTGGTGAGCTGCGTATTGTGCGCGGTGAGTGCATGGCAACGGTTGGTGCTGTGTCTAATCCGGACAACATGAACCAGCATTTCGGTAAGGCTGGTCGCCGTCGTTGGATGGGTCGCCGTCCGCATAACCGCGGTGTGGTTATGAACCCTGTTGACCATCCACATGGTGGTGGTGAGGGGCGTACGTCCGGTGGTCGTCATCCTGTGACACCTTGGGGTGTACCGACAAAGGGTTACAAGACGCGTACCAACAAGAAGACGGACAGCCTGATTATCCGTCGTCGTAAAACTGGTAAGTAAGAGAGGGGCATAGAAGATGGCACGTTCCGTCTGGAAAGGCCCGTTCGTCGACGGGTATCTGTTTGGTAAGGCTGAAAAGGCTCGTGCATCGGGCCGGAACGAGGTGATTAAGATTTGGTCACGTCGTTCTACCATCCTGCCGCAGTTTGTCGGGCTGACGTTCGGCGTCTATAATGGTCAGAAGTTCCTGCCTGTGCAGGTTACGGAGCATATGGTTGGTCATAAGTTTGGGGAGTTTTCTCCGACCCGTACTTATACCGGTCATGGTTCCGATAAGAAATCGAAGCGAGGCTGAGCATGAGTAAGCCTAAGCATATCCGTACCTTGGCTGATACAGAGGCGCAGGCAGTTGCCCGCAATATTCGTGTTAGCCCGCGTAAGTTGAACTTGGTTGCTGCGACGATTCGTAATCAGCCAGCTGATAAGGCTATTGCTGCGTTGACATTCTCACGCCGCCGCATTGCCCAGCAGGTGAAGAAGGCTCTTGAGAGTGCCGTCGCTAACGCAGAAAATAATCATCAGCTTGATGTCGATAAGCTGGTGGTGAAAACTGCCGAGGTTGGCAAGTCGATTGTGATGAAACGCTTCCATGCTCGTGGCCGTGGTCGGTCTGCACGTGTTGAGAAGTTTTTCAGCCACCTGAAGATTGTTGTTGCTGAGCGCGCAGAGGCTGTTGAAGCCCCCAAAGCTAGCAAGAACTCCAAAGAGCAGAAGGCAGCCTGATCTATGGGACATAAGGTTAATCCGATCGGGCTGCGGCTCGGTGTCAATCGTACATGGGATAGCCGCTGGTATGCAGGTGGGGATTATGCCCGCCTCCTCCATGAGGACTTGAAGCTACGCGCTTTCTTGCGTAAGAAGCTTTCTGGTGCTGGCGTTGCCCGTGTTGTTATTGAGCGTCCAGCGAAAAAACCGCGTGTGACGATTTATGCTGCGCGTCCTGGTGTGATTATCGGTAAGAAGGGGCAGGACATTGATGCCCTGCGTAAGACCCTTAGCCGCATGACCAAGGCCGATGTTGCTCTGAATATCGTTGAGATTCGCAAGCCAGAAATTGATGCCACTCTGGTAGCGGATAGCATTGCGCAACAGCTGGAGCGTCGTGTAGCGTTCCGTCGTGCGATGAAGCGGTCCATCCAGTCTGCTATGCGTCTGGGGGCTCAGGGTATTCGCATCACATGTAGTGGGCGTCTTGGCGGTGCTGAGATTGCTCGTGATGAGCAGTATCGTGAGGGTCGCGTTCCGTTGCATACATTGCGTGCGGACATCGATTATGGAACTTCTACAGCGCATACCACTTACGGTTCTTGTGGGGTGAAGGTCTGGATCTTTAAAGGTGAGATTCTGGCTCATGACCCAATGGCTCAGGACCGTCGTGCTGCGGAGCAGGCTCCCCAGCGTTAAGGGGCGGGGGTCTCCCCGTCTTTTAATCTGCGGTGCTTGATGTGAGGATAGAAAATTATGCTTTCTCCAAAGCGGACAAAGTTTCGTAAGGCCCATAAGGGCCGTATTCATGGCTTGGCTAAGGGCGGTACGCAGCTGAATTTTGGTGCGTATGGTCTAAAAGCCTTGGAGCCGGAGCGTATTACTGCGCGTCAAATTGAGGCATCTCGTCGTGCGATTACACGTGCGATGAAACGTGCTGGGCGTGTTTGGATTCGTATTTTTCCGGACACTCCGGTCTCGACAAAACCGGCAGAAGTGCGTATGGGTTCCGGTAAGGGTAACCCTGAGTACTGGGCAGCCCGTGTAAAGCCGGGACGTATCCTATTCGAGATCGAAGGGGTGCCACCGGAGGTTGCTCGCTTGGCTCTTAGCTTGGCAGCTGCGAAGTTGCCGATTAAGACCAAGTTCATTCAGCGTATCGGGGAGGCTTGAGAATGGCTGAAACGACCTATAAGGTTGCTGATCTGCGCGCCAAGAGCGAGGATGAGTTGAAGACTCTTCTTGTAGATTTGAAGCGTGAGCAGATTAACCAGCGTTTCGCTGCGGCCACAGGCCAGTCCGAAAATAGTAGCCGTGTTAAGATTGTGCGTCGTGCTGTCGCGCGTATCAAAACATTGCTGAACCAGTCGAAGAACCGCGCGGGCGCAAAAACGTCCGCCGCAAAGTCCTGAGAGGAGACGGACGATGCCAAGGCGCGTCCTGACAGGGCGGGTGACAAGCGATAAGATGGACAAGACGGTAACCGTTCTTGTCGATCGTCGCGTGATGCATCCGCTCTATAAAAAGTTTATCCGCCGTTCCAAAAAGTATGCAGCGCATGATGATGCTAACGCATGCAAGATTGGTGATGTGGTGCGTATTGTTGAGTGCGCACCGCTTTCCAAGCGCAAGACATGGACGGTCATTTCCCGCAATGGAGTCGATGTTGCTGAGGCTGCATCGTCTTCTGTCGGCGCATAAGGGGGTAGACAGATGATTCATCCCGAGACCAACCTAGACGTGGCTGATAATTCTGGTGCGCGTCGGGTGCAGTGCATCAAGGTGCTGGGCGGCTCCAAGCGGAAGACCGCCTCGGTCGGCGACATCATTGTCGTATCCGTTAAAGAGGCGATTCCGCGTGGTAAGGTGAAGAAAGGTGACGTCCATCAGGCCGTTATCGTGCGTACATCTTACCCGGTGCGCCGCGCCGATGGTTCCGCCATTCGCTTTGATCGGAATGCCGCTGTGTTGCTGAATAAGCAGCAGGAGCCGATTGGCACGCGTATCTTTGGCCCGGTTGTTCGTGAGCTGCGTGCACGCAAGTTCATGAAGATCATCTCCCTTGCTCCGGAGGTGTTGTAATGGCTGCACGTATTAAAAAAGGTGATAAAGTCCTCGTTTTGACAGGTCGCTCCCGTGGTGTGCAGGGGGAAGTTCTTTCTGTTCTGCCTAAGGCGGAGAAGGCTGTTGTGCGTGGGGTTGCTATCGCGAAGCGTCATACGAAGCCGAATCGTATGGGCGAAGGTGGCGGTATTGTTGAGCGTGAAATGCCTGTTCATCTCTCCAATCTAAAGCTGATCGACCCGAAAAGTGGTAAGCCAACACGTGTTGGTTTCCGTGTTCTGGAAGATGGTCGCAAAGTCCGTGTTGCTAAAGTAACCGGCGAAGTGATCGAAGGCTGAGGAGCGAACGATGAGCGATAAAAAAGGTACCGTTCTGCCTCGTTTGCAGCAGGATTATCAGGACAAGCTTCGCGCTAAATTGCGTGAGCAGTTCGGATATAAAAGCGACATGCAGATTCCCAAGCTTGAGAAAATTGTCTTGAACATGGGTGTCGGTGAAGCCGCTGCTGACCAAAAGAAGCTTGACGCTGCTGTTGAGGAAATGGCTCTGATTTCTGGTCAGAAGCCTGTAAAAACAGTGGCTCGTAAGGCTGTTGCGGGGTTCCGCATTCGTGAGGGGCTGCCGATTGGATGTAAGGTCACGTTGCGTAAGGCTCGTATGTACGAGTTCTTGGATCGTCTTGTGACGATTGCTATGCCGCGTATTCGTGACTTCCGTGGTCTTCCGGCGAATAAAGGCTTTGATGGCCGTGGTAATTTTGCCATGGGTCTGAAAGAGCAGATTGTATTCCCGGAAATTGATTATGACAAAGTTGATGACATCCGTGGGATGGACATTATCTTTGTGACGACGGCAAAAACGGATGAAGAAGCAAAAGCTCTTCTGAAGGCATTTGATCTGCCGTTTGTGTCCTAAGCGACATTTTTTCGTATCAATCGCGGAAAAGAGATTTTCCCCCTTCACATGAGGGGGGAGTTTCCGTTACAGTTCCGTTGATTGGAAAACCGTCGGGATGGGCCCGACAGGTTCCGGGAGAAGATTCGAGATGGCGAAAATCTCTGCGGTAAACCGTAATAATCGTCGTGCTGCTATGGCGCAGCGTGATCGTGAAAAGCGGACCGCTCTTAAAAATACAATTAAGGATCGCTCTCTTTCTATGGAAGAGCGTTTCGAAGCGACACTGAAATTAGCGAAGTTGCCGCGCAATGGCTCTCAGACCCGCGTGCGTTTGCGTTGCAAGCTTACTGGTCGTTCTCGTGGGAACTACCGTAAGTTTGAGCTGTGTCGTATTGCACTGCGCGACTTGGCGTCTACGGGGCAAATCCCCGGCATGGTTAAGTCCAGCTGGTAAAAGGGTAGTCTGAATGTCTATGTCTGATCCATTGGGTGATATGCTCACCCGGGTCCGTAACGCTCAGCGTGCCCGCCATGCTGCTTGCGTTGCTCCGGCCTCCAAATTGCGCGCTAGCGTGCTTGAGGCATTAAAGCGCGAAGGATATATTCGCGGTTATACGACTGAGGAGGTCCGTAAGGGTATCTCTCAGTTCCGTATTGAGTTGAAATATAGCGATGGCCAGCCTGTGATTCGTGAGATTCACCGTGTTTCTCGTCCGGGGCGTCGCGTATATTCCAAGATTAAAGAGTTGCCCCGCGTTTATGCTGGTTTGGGTGTTTCTATCCTTTCCACTCCGCGTGGCGTTCTTTCAGACGTTGAGGCTCGTGCTGCCAATGTTGGTGGCGAGGTCCTCTGCCGCGTCTTCTAAGGAGGGAATATGTCTCGCGTAGGTAAATATCCTATTGAGCTCCCCGCCGGGGTTGAGGCGGTTGTCAAGGACGGCATGTTTTGCGTCAAAGGCAAACGTGGTGAGCTGAGTGTGCCAGTATCTTCATTTGTTGATGTGAAGATTGCGGATGGTAAGATTACTGTCTCTCCTCTAGGGGGGCGTACGCCGCGTAGCTGGACGATGTGGGGGACATCTCGCGCTGTGTTTGCAAACATGGTGAAGGGTGTTTCTGAGGGTTTCCAGAAAGGGCTTGAGATTCAGGGGACGGGTTTTCGTGCTGCTGTTCAGGGTTCCAATCTGGTGATGAATCTTGGTTTCTCACATGATGTGGTCTATCCGATCCCATCTGATGTGAAGATTACGACACCGCGTCCGACAGCCATTTTGGTTGAGGGTAACGACAAGCAGCGCGTTGGTCAGGTAGCTTTGGATATCCGCAGCTTCCGTAAACCTGAGCCTTATAAGGGCAAGGGTGTTCGTTATGAGACCGAAGTTCTGCGTCAGAAAGAAGGTAAGAAGAAGTAATGGCATCGCTGCAAGGATTGCAGGAGCGTCGCCGCAAGCGGTTGCGTTTCCAGCTTCGTCGCAAGAGCGGCGGCCGGCCGCGTTTGTCGGTCTTCCGTTCTAGCAAGAATATCCACGTTCAAGTCATTGATGATGCGCGTGGGGTTACACTGGCCAGTGCGTCTACGCTTGAGAAAGCTGTTCGTGAAGCCGGTAAAACCGGTGCGAATATCGCAGCCGCTTCCGTCATTGGTAAGCTGGTTGCAGAGCGCGCTGTTAAGGCTGGGGTCAAAGAGGTTGTGTTCGACCGTGGCTCCTATCTCTATCATGGCCGGGTGAAAGCCCTGGCAGAGGCTGCCCGTGAGGGCGGGCTGTCTTTCTAAGGAGGATCACACATGGCACGTGAGCCAAGAGAAGGCGGCCGTGGTGGTCGTGAGCGTGAGCAGGGTGATGAGCTTGTTGATAAGCTTGTAACCATTAATCGCGTTGCAAAAGTTGTTAAAGGCGGTCGGCGTTTTGCCTTTGCTGCTCTGGTTGTTGTTGGCGACCAGAAAGGGCGCGTTGGGTATGGTGCAGGTAAAGCCCGTGAGGTGCCTGAGGCCATTCGTAAGGCGACAGAGCGTGCACGCCGTAACATGATTCGCGTTCCGATGAAGGAAGGCCGTACGCTGCATCATGATGCAGTGGGGCGTTTTGGGGCTGGTGAGGTTGTTGTACGTGCTGCTGAAGCGGGTACAGGGATCATTGCTGGTGGGCCAATTCGTGCTGTCTTCGAGAGCTTGGGTGTAAGCGATGTTGTCGCAAAAAGCCTAGGGACACGGAACCCGCACAATATGATTAAGGCTGCATTTGACGCCCTGGAGCGTGCAAGTAGCCCGCGTCAGGTTGCGGCACGTCGTGGTAAGAAGACATTCGAGCTGTTTGGCCGCCGTGAGCAGTCAGAGACGGAGGCTGCTAATGTCTAAGACAAAAGGTAAGACTATCCGGGTGACGCAGATCGCTTCTGTGATCGGCTCCAAGCCGGGTCAGGCGGAAACGGTCAAGGGGCTGGGCCTTCGTGGTATCGGTTCCAGCCGTGAGTTGGAGGATACGTCCTCCGTCCGCGGGATGATCCGCAAGGTGTCCCATCTGGTAAAGGTGGAGGCTTGATATGAACCTGAATGAATTGCGTGATAACGCTGGGGCTCGCTACCGCAAAAAGCGTCTTGGGCGTGGTATCGGCTCTGGTAAAGGCAAGACCTCTGGTAAGGGCCATAAGGGTCAGAAAGCACGTTCCGGCGTAGCGATTAATGGCTTTGAGGGTGGTCAGTTGCCGATTTATCGTCGTATGCCGAAGCGTGGCTTCGTCAATATTTTCCGTAAGGAATATGCGGCGGTTAATCTTGGTGCTGTCAGTAAGGCTCTGGAAGCTGGTAAGCTTTCTGCTGGTGCGCCTATTACCGAGGACGTGTTGCGTCAAGCTGGGCTTATTGGTAGCCGTAAGGTTGCTGGTGTGCGTCTTTTGGCCAAGGGCGAGCTGTCTCAGGGTGTGAACTTTGAGGTCTCCGGGGCGTCTGCAGCAGCGGTAGCTGCGGTAGAGAAAGCCGGTGGCTCTGTGAAGGTTCTTGCCGTTAAGAAGGAAGCTCAGGCTGAGGCTTGAGTTTGCTTACCCAGTAAGCTGGGGTGACAGTGAACAAATGAGCAGCGTCCCGTACGATGTGCGGTGACGCTGTTTTCATGAAAGGACGGGGAGATGGCTTCAGCGGCAGAACAGTTGGCCGGCAACCTGAATATGAGTGCCTTTTCTAAGGCGACAGAGCTCAAAAAACGGATCTGGTTTACATTAGGTGCATTGATTGTTTATCGCCTTGGCACGTTTATCCCTGTGCCGGGGATTGATGCTTCTGTGTTGGGGCAGCTTGTTGGGGAAAATCAGGGTGGCATCTTGGGCATGTTTGACATGTTCACAGGTGGTGCTTTGGGGCGTATGACGCTTTTTGCCCTTAACATTATGCCCTATATTAGTGCTTCTATTATTATTCAGCTGCTTTCAACGGCGTTGCCTTCTATGGAAGCGTTGAAGAAAGAGGGTGAATCAGGGCGTAAAAAGCTTAACCAATATACGCGGTATCTCACGGTGCTTATTGCCGTGGTACAAGCTTATGGCTTCGCCATGGGGTTAAGTAGCATGCATACAAAAACAGGGTTGAGCGCGGTTATTTCCCCCGGTCCGACCTTCCTTGTTTCTTATGTTGTGATGCTTGTGACGGGGACGCTGTTCCTTATGTGGTTGGGGGAACAGATTACCTCACGTGGGATTGGGAATGGGATTTCTCTCATAATTTTCTCCGGTATTGTAGCGAATTTACCACATGCGCTTAATACGTTGTTCGAGCTAGGAAGAACGGGGGCTTTGTCGCCGCTCTTTGTGGTGGCCTTCCTCATTTTAGCTCTGCTGGTTATCGCTTTTATTGTGTTTATGGAGCAAGCGCAGCGGCGTATTGTTATTCAGTATCCTAAACGGCAGGTGGGTAACCGTATTTATGGCGGGGATTCCACACATATGCCGCTTAAGGTGAATACAGCAGGTGTAATTCCCCCCATTTTTGCGTCTTCTGTTTTGCTTGTGCCGGCGACTTTGTCGGGCTTTATGCATAATAATGGTGGCATTATGGGGCGTGTGGGGCAGTGGCTCTCCCAAGGGCAACCGCTTTACATGGCGTTTTATGCTTTCATGATTGTGTTTTTCTCTTATTTTTATGCAGCTGTGACATTTAATCCTGAGGAAACAGCTGATAATTTGAGGAAGCAAGGCGGGTTTGTGCCGGGTATTCGTCCGGGGGCTAATACGGCGCGTTATTTTGATCGTATTTTGTCACGCTTGACGAGCATTGGCGCGGCCTACATGGTGCTGGTTTGTCTCTTGCCGCAGTTCTTGATCAACAAATATAATGTACCGTTTTACTTTGGTGGGACGAGCTTGATTATTATCGTATCGGTCACGATTGATACGGTTACGCAGGTGCAATCTCATTTGGTGGCGCATCAATATCAAGGGCTTATCCGTAAGCAGCGGGAGCGGGGTAGCCGTGGGCGTAGTCGCGTTGGTCGGGAAAAACGGAGGTAAGGGTGAATATCATTCTTCTTGGTCCCCCCGGTGCGGGAAAGGGGACACAGGCGAAGCGTCTCGAGAAAAATCGTGGCATGAAGCAAATCTCTACAGGGGATATGCTGCGTGCTGAGGTCAAGGCGAAATCTCCGATTGGTTTGGAGGTTAAGGGTTTGATGGAGAAGGGGCATTTTGTGCCGGATCCCATCATTGTTCAAATGATTGAGAATCGTATTGAGCAGCCCGATTGTGCGAAGGGGGTCATTTTAGATGGTTTCCCTCGTACAGAGCCTCAGGCAGAGATTTTGGATTCTATGCTCAAAGAGCAGGGGCTCAAAATTGATGCGGTGATTTTGTTAGAGGTGAGTGAAGATGCTCTTGTAAAGCGTCTTTGCGAACGTCAGCATGATGATGGCTCCCGCCGTGCGGATGACCACCCAGAGGTGATTCATTCACGTCTGAAGGTCTATCGGGAGCAAACAGCCCCTATTCTGCCTTATTATGAGGGGAGAGGGTGCTTAAAGCGCGTTGATGGGATGCAAGATGTTGATACGGTTGGGGCGGCGATTGACGCTATTCTCGACCAATTAGCGTCTTGATATGTGAGTCGGTCACGAAAAAGTGATCTTTATTATTTGACTTGTCTGGCAGGGCAGTATATTCGCCCAGCATAAGGTGAACGTATCGAACCCCATGGCGGGGTTGGAATCGTTCTTTGGGGACTGATGCCGGTGAGCGGCCATGGTCCGTCAGACAAAGATTTTTGGCAACGCGGCTTTGGGCCGTGTGGATGGGAGAATTGGCGTGGCACGTATTGCCGGCGTAAACATTCCGACCAACAAACGGGTGGTCATCGGTCTGCGCTATGTTTATGGCATTGGTCCGTCGAGCGCACAGGCAATCTGTGCAAAGCTCGGCATTGATGATGCTAAGCGCGTGAATGAGCTTTCTGATGATGAGGTCACAAAGATTCGTGACCTGATTGACAGTGAGTACCGTGTAGAAGGTGATCTCCGTCGTGAGACGGCGATGAATATTAAGCGTCTGATGGACCTTGGCTGCTATCGTGGTCTGCGTCATCGCCGTGGTCTTCCGGTTCGTGGGCAGCGTACGCATACAAATGCGCGTACTCGTAAGGGTAAGGCTGTTGCCATTGCTGGTAAGAAGAAGGCAACGCGCTAATAAGCGCGTTCTCTTTGACGCTTTTGCAGATTTAGTAGGACAAGCATATTATGGCCAAGGCTGCCGCACCGCGTATTCGTAAGAAGGAGCGTAAAAACATCATCTCTGGTGTTGCTCATGTTCTTTCGACCTTTAACAACACGATGATCACGATTGCTGATGCTCAGGGCAATGCGATTGCATGGTCTTCCTCTGGGGCTCAGGGCTTCAAGGGGTCTCGTAAGTCCACACCTTATGCGGCACAGGTTGCTGCTGAGGATGCTGGCCGTAAAGCCCGTGAGCATGGCATGGAAACGTTGGAGATTGAGGTCTCTGGTCCTGGTTCAGGGCGTGAGAGTGCTTTGCGTGCTTTGCAGGCCGTTGGTTTTACAATTACGTCTATTCGGGATATGACGCCAGTACCCCATAATGGTTGCCGTCCCCGTAAGCGTCGTCGCGTTTAAGGCGGACAGTGTATTTGGCTGGGTTGGTTGTCACGATTGGATGGTGCAACCAATCTGAGCTTTGGTAAGTTCGTACCGCACGACATGTGCGGGCCTGGTACCGCCAGAATGGCGGGCTTCGTTGTTTGAAAGGCCATGATCTTGGTTCTCCAGAAAAATTGGCAGGCTCTCATCAAACCGGAGAAGCTTGAAGTCGAACCCGGCCCAGTTCCTTCCCGCATGGCGACCATTGTTGCTGAGCCGCTTGAGCGTGGCTTTGGGCTGACGGTGGGGAATGCTCTGCGTCGTATTCTTCTTTCATCTCTTCAGGGTGCTGCTGTTACGGCCATCCAGATTGATGGGGTCTTGCACGAGTTCTCCTCTGTAGCAGGTGTGCGTGAGGATGTGACCGACATCGTGTTGAATGTGAAGCAGCTTGCTTTGCGTATGCACGGTGAGGGGCCAAAGCGTATGGTTCTTGCTGCGACAGGGCCGGGGGAAGTTACAGCTGGGCAAATCCAAACAGGTCATGATATTGAAATCATGAACCCAGATTTGGTTATTTGTACGCTGGATGATGATGTCAAATTGGGCATGGAGTTTACGGTGAATATGGGCAAGGGCTATGTCCCGGCCTCTGCAAACCGTCCTGATGATGCTCCGATTGGCTTAATCCCCATTGATGCGATTTACTCTCCCGTGCAGCGTGTCTCCTATAAAGTGGAGCCGACTCGTGTGGGTCAAGTTACTGACTATGATAAATTGCTCCTGAGTGTTGAGACGAATGGGGTGGTTACGCCGGAAGATGCCTTGGCATTAGCCGCGCGCATCATGCAGGATCAGCTTCAGCTCTTCATCAATTTTGATGAGCCGCGCCCGGTTCAGAATGAAGAGCCACAAGATGACTTGCCCTTCAGCCGTCATCTGTTGCGTAAAGTGGATGAGCTTGAGCTTTCTGTGCGTAGTGCAAACTGCTTGAAGAACGACAATATTGTTTATATTGGCGATCTCGTGCAGAAGAGCGAGCAGGAAATGCTTCGGACTCCGAATTTCGGTCGTAAGTCGCTGAATGAGATCAAAGAGGTGCTAACAGGCATGGGCCTTTCGCTAGGGATGAATGTTCCTGCTTGGCCGCCGGAGAGCATCGAGGATCTGGCCCGGCGTCTCGATGAGACCTTCTAAAAAGCCCCGGCTGGGAAGTTCGGGCAAAGGATTAGGGAAAGAAAATGCGTCATAATCTGAGCGGACGTAAACTTGGCGTCACCTCCACTCATCGCGCGGCTATGTTCCGTAATATGGCTGTCGCACTCATCAAGCATGAGCAAATCTCCACAACGCTGCCAAAAGCGAAGGAGCTGCGTCCTGTTGTTGAGAAGCTGATCACCTTAGGCAAGCGCGGTACGCTTCATGCACGCCGTCAGGCTTTTGCTCAACTGCGTGACGATGCTATTGTGAGCAAGCTGTTCTCTGTTCTGGGGCAGCGTTATGCAAACCGTGCTGGCGGTTATAGCCGTGTGCTGAAGGCCGGTGTGCGTTATGGTGATAATGCCGATATGGCTGTGATTGAGCTGGTGGACCGTGAAGTTGCTGAAAAAGGCAAAGATAGCGGGCCAGTGCAGAAAGAAAATCAAGAAGCAGCTTGAGCTTTTTCTCCAATAGGAGAATAAAGGAAAGGTCGGTGCTTTTAGGCATCGGCCTTTTTTCGTGGGTTGAGCGTAACCCCTTAGAAAAGCAGGTGTAGCCATGAGTTCTGATCTGATAAATGCATGCCACTCTATTCTGGGGCTTGTAAGGGATGTGATGGAAGACCTCGTGATGGATCATCCATGGGGATGGACGGGGTTAGCCTTCATTGTGGGGTTGCTTTTCGGGCGGAAAAAGATGGCTAGCCGTGAGGAGGCTTCCTCCTAAAAAGGAGGCGGTTGCGTAAAAAAAGGGCGTCCCTGTAAGAGGAGACGCCTTTTTTTATGCGTAAGGTTTTAGTTTTTATCTTTTTGGATGAAGCTGGGGAGGAAGGGATTATCTGTTTGTAAGGAGGCCTTGCTGGGTAGCTTGCTTCTATTCCATCCCCCACCTAGGTCTGTGATGAGGCGTAGTGTGCTGATGACGCGCTGTTGTTGGATTTGCAGCCGCATTTCTTCATATTGTAGGGCCGTTTGTTGGGCCGTGATGACGGTGGTGTAGATTTGTGTCCCGGCAAGATATTCGTTCATAGAGACGGTGACGGCCTCTTGTGCGCTGCGTAAAGCTTGCTCTTGGAAAGTTATCTGGTCACCAAGATAATGTAGGTTCGAAAGTTGGTCCTCGGTATCTTGCAGAGCCTTTAGCACCACTTGGCGGTAATTGGCTACGGCACCGTCATAATCGGCTTCGGCTTCCCGCACAGCAGCGGAGCGCGCGCCGCCTTCAAACAGGGTCTCATTCGCTGCGGCCCCGAGGGACCATGTGCGTGTGGCAAGTTGGATGAGATGTTGGATGGGGTTACCGCTATAACCATAGCTGGCTGAGAGGCTAATTTGTGGGAAGAAGGCCCCAATCTCATAGCCGATTTCAGCATTATAGCTTTCCATTTCCCGCTCGGCTTGGGCGATGTCGGGCCGCCTTTGGAGGAGGTCAGAAGGTATGAAATGAGGAATTGTTGGTAAGGTAAAGGGGAGAGGGGCGTGTGGAATTGTCACATCGGCTGGGGGATGACCTGTTAAGACAGCAATAGCATGCTCATATTGCGCACGCGTTACACGGGCACCAGAGAGACTCGCTTGAGTTGATTCGTATTGATAGCGTGCCTGAAAAATGCTCGTAGGGTCTGCTACACCGGCTGCATATTGGTTATTGAGGATTTCGAGGTTATGCAGATAGAGGCGGACATTGCGGTCGTAAAGGTCAATTAAGCTATCCTGATAGCGGAGATTCATATAGTCGCTTGCTAATTCTAGCTCGTAAGAGAGGCGCATATTGGCAAGCAAAGCGGCATTGGCTTGCGTTGAAGCTACTTGTTGTTGGATTTGGCGACGAATCATGCCCCATACGTCAATGGTCCAGCTTGCACTTGGACCGGTGGCCCATGTGTTGGTGGTTGTGACGAAGGTATGGGGGCTCTCAGGGAGCCCGCTTGGGGTGCGTCTTCCGCTAGAATTACGATTAAAGCTGAACTTGCCGTTAAGGGTAGGAAAAAGGCTAGCGCGAACGGAATCAATCATCGCACGGGCTTTGCGATATTGCGCCTCATATTGCTTTAAGCTTTGGTTAGAGCGGCTAACCTCTTCTTCTAATTTATTTAGGGTTGGGTCGTTAAACACTCGCCACCAATCACCTTTGGGTAAGGTGCTGAGGTAAGGATTGGCTTTTTCCCATCCGGCAGGCGGGGGAGCTTCTTTAAAGCGGGGTGAAATAATGGCTTGAGGCATATCGTAATCCGGCCCGACCATACATCCGCTTAGAGTAAGGCTAAGTCCTGTTGTTAGGATGGCAATTGAAAGGGTACGAGAGGGAAGAGGCATGATAATCCGCAATAAGACGAAACAAGCAGCGATATAATGAGACATGCTATACCAGCAGAGGCTTGCATAAAGGTAGTCATTACTTTTTTAGATTTGTAAAATCTACAGCCATATCACTGCGTGTTAGTCGGCTTTGGGGGAATGGTGAGGCATCCAAGAGCGCATGTGTTGGCTTAGTCTGTCTAGGGAGAGATAAGCTACGGGGGTGGTGTATAGGGTCAGGAGTTGGCTTAGGCAGAGGCCACCGAGAATAGCGAGGCCGAGCGGTTTACGCATCTCGCTCCCATAATCCCCGCCGATGAGCAATGGGACAGCCCCTAAAGCCGCGGCGAAGGTTGTCATCAAAATAGGGCGGAAGCGTAACCGGCTTGCGGTCATGATGGCTTCTTGTGCGGATTTGCCATGCTGGCGGGCTTGGATGGCAAAGTCGATCAGCATAATGGCGTTCTTTTTCACAATGCCGATGAGCAAAATAACACCGATGAGGGTGAGGAGGGAGAAAGGCTGGCCAAAGAGGGTAACAGCCAGCAAGGCCCCTACGCCGGCTGAAGGCAGGGTGGAGAGGATTGTTAGCGGGTGGACTAAGCTTTCATATAAAATACCGAGGACGACATAAACGGCTATTAACGCGGCGAGAATTAGGAGCGGCTCTCGGCTTACAGATTTTTGCAAACTGGCTGCATTGCCAGCGAAGCCACCTTGAATCTCGCGTGGGAGATGGAGTTGCACCATGGCTTGGTTAATTGCGGTAATGGCGTCCCCTAAAGCGGCACCGGGGGCGAGGTTGAAGGATAGAGTTGTCGCGACAAACTGGCCTTGATGATTAACAGCGAGGGGGTCATTGACCTGTTTTAAGGGGCCAAGCAGAAGAAGGGGGACCATAGTCTCACTGCGTGTTGTAACGGCAGAGCCATTAGAGGCGGACTTACCTCCTGCAAGGGCATTAGCAACAGAGTTTAGATAAGAGAGCTGCCCTTCGGAGAGTGATGCGCTGGAGGTGTCATGCGCACGGACACGGATATTATTGGTGGCATAAGCCCCGTTGGCTGTACCGCCTGTTACACTCACACGCATTTGCGTGAGGAAGTGCGGGTCGGACCAGAAGATGGGTGCGGCCTCCATAATGACGCGATATTGATTTAATGGCTCATAAATCACAGAGGCTGCGCGTTGGCCAAAAGCGTCATAAAGTGCGTTGCTGGCGAGCTGCGGGGTAATATTATAGCGGGCTTCTACATCGCGTGTGAGGGCGAGGGTGATGCCACGGCCGCCTTGCTCCATATCAGAGGTTACATCAGTGAGTATAGGCAAGTGTGAGAGGGCTTCAACTACGCGTGGGGTCCATTGGTAAAGCTCCTCGGCAGAGTTGCCCTGTAAGCTATATTGATACGCCCCATCAGTTGAGCGCGCGCCCCCGCCGATGAGGCTCGGTAGGCGGAGGCGGAGGGATAGCCCGGCTTGGTGAGAAAAAAGATGGTTCAAGCGATTAATCGTGACAGAGATATCATCCTTGCGTTCTCTCTTCGGCTTGAGGGTAATGAACATATTGACCGAATTAGAGGAGCGTTTGCCTAACCCCCCAATCGCACTAATGACATCAGGGTCTTGGGCGAGGCGTTTTTCGGCCTTAATGGTGAGGGCCTGCAACGCATGGAAGGAAATATCCTGGTCTGCCACAAGCCGCCCCATAATCATACTCTGGTCCTGCTGGGGGAAGAGCTCCTTGGGCAGGGAGGTAAAGAGCCAACCGGCGAGAAGGAGGCTGAGCGGTAGGGAGAGGAGGACGAGTTTTGGATGGGCCATCACAGCGTAGAGCGAGCGCATATAGCCTACGGTGAGGCGTTGGAAGCCATAATCCAGCTTATGGCTACACCATTTTAGGCTGGTGTGGATTATCCCTGTGGAGGTGCGCGCCTGTTTATGCTCTTGCAGAGCGAGAAGCTGGGCACTGAGCATGGGGGCTAAGGTTAGGGATAACACCATCGAGACACAAAGTGCGATGATGATTGTCATGGCAAATTCATGAAAGAAAAGGCCAGAAACCCCTTCCATCAGCAAGATGGGGAGAAAAACGACAATCAGCGATAAAGTGATGGACATGACGGTAAAGACGACCTCCCCCGTGCCGTCTATGGCCGCTTTATAGGCAGATTTTCCCATTTCCTGATGGCGTGTGATGTTCTCCAGCACCACAATGGCATCATCCACAACAAAGCCTGTGACGATGGTGAGAGCCATTAGCGACATCACATCAAGCTGATAGCCTAGCAGCTTCATAAAGGCGAATGTGGTGATGATGGAAGCGGGGACGACAAGCGCAGGGATGAGGACAGCTACCCCATCGCGTAGGAAGAAAAGAACGACCAGAACCACTAACCCTACAGCGAGGATGAGGGTCCGTTGTGTATCAGCCAGTGAGGCGCGAATGGTGACGGAGCGGTCAAGCTGGAGGTCCAAACGTGTATTACCCGGCAAAGCTGTGCGGAGGAACGGCAAACGTGCTTTTAGCCCGTTGGTCGTTTGGATGATGTTAGCCCCACTTTGAGGATAAACGGTGCAGATAATATCTGGCTGACCATTTACATAACCTGCTTGGCGGAGGTCTTCCGCACTATCAACGACATCAGCGACATCGGAGAGGCGGACAGGTTGGTTATTGCGATAGGCGATGATGAGGGAGCGATAGGCACTTGCTTGTGTGGCTTGGTCATTCGTAGCGAGGATGAAACGCTGATTATGGCTCTCGATAAAACCTTTGGGCGTATGGGCGTTAGCAGAGGTTAGAGCAGCGCGAATATCCTCAAACCCAATCCCATAGCGGAAGAGCCGTAACGGATTAACCTCCACACGGACAGCGGGTAAGGCACTGCCGCGAATATCGACATTGCCAACACCCTCTACTTGGCTAAGGCCGGGGAGGACGATGTTATTGGCGAAATCATAAAGCTGCTGAGGGGTACGGGTTGAGGAGGTGAGCGTAAGGACCATGATAGGCGGCCCATTCGCATTGGCCTTCATATAGCTAGGGTCGCTGCGGAGGGTTGTAGGCAAGTCTTGCCGTGCAGCGCGGAGGGCTGATTGGACATCGCGCGCGGCCCCATTAATATCGCGTGAGAGGTCAAATTGGAGGAGGATGCGGGTTTGATTAACGGTGGATTGGGAGGTCATTTCCCGCACCCCCGCAATGGCCCCCAAATGACGCTCTAAAGGCTCGGCGATGGTGCTAGCAATTTCAGACGGGGAGCCGCCGGGTTGGTTGGCAATCACCATCACCACAGGGTAATCGACATCGGGTAAGTCCGAGATGGGAAGATAATGATAGCCAAGGCAGCCTGCAAGAATCATCGCCAGCGTCATGAGGAGCGTGCCGACGGGGCGACTGACAAAGAGGCGAATTAACCTCACGGGGTTTGCGCAGGATGTTCAGATTTATGGAGGTATTTTTGGACAACCCCTCGCACCTTCAAGCTACAAGTGTTCATAAAGAGATAAATCACCGGCGTGGTAAAGAGCGTCAGCAGTTGGGAGAGCATCAATCCAAAGACAATCGCCACGCCCAGCGGGCGGCGTAATTCCGTCCCTGTGCCGCTGCTGAGGAGGAGGGGGAGTGCCCCAAAAAGGGCGGCGAGTGTTGTCATCAAAATCGGGCGGAAGCGGAGCAAAGCGGCTTGGCGTATGGCCTCAATGGGGGGGAGGTTATCTTGTCGCTCCGCTTGGAGGGCGAAGTCGATCATCATAATCGCGTTTTTCTTGACGATGCCGATGAGCAGCACAATGCCGATAATGCCCATAATATCCAAGGGCATCCCAAAGCCATAAAGCCCTAGGAACGCCCCAATCGCAGCGGAGGGGAGGGTAGAGAGAATGGTGATAGGGTGAATGAAGCTCTCATACAGCACGCCTAGCACGATATAGACCGCTACAATCGCAGCAATGACGAGGCCGAGCTCATTGCCCAGTGCATTTTTAAAAGCAGCAGCCGTGCCTTGGAAAGCGGTTTGGAAGGTGCCGGGGAGGCCAATCTTCTGGCGGATATGCTCAATGGCGGTTGTGGCCTCTCCCAGCGCATGATGTGGCGCGAGATTGAAAGAAATTGTCGTGGCGGGGAATTGCCCATAATGCGTGATGAGCAAAGGCGAGGTCAGCCGGCTTAGGCTGGTGACTTGCAAGAGCGGTACTAACCCAGAGGTCGGCTGGCGTGTTGGCCCGCTCGTGCTGCCTCCTGCCTCGGAGGCGATACCCGGTAGATAAAGCTGGGAGAGAGAGCGTTGGCTCTGTTGGAAGCGCGGGTCAGCCTCCAAAATGACACGATATTGGTTGGATTGTGTGTAGATGGTGGAAACCTGCCGTTGGCCAAAACTATCATAAAGCAAATTATCGACCGTCTGTGGGGTGATGGAATAACGCGCCCCATTGGTACGGTCCAGCGTAAGCATAGCCGTTAGACCATCCGCTTGGAGGTCGGAGGTCACATCATTGAGGGAAGGCTCATGCTTGAGGGCGTCAAGAAAACGCGGCACCCAGAGGGAGAAATCGTCATAATCGGGTGTTTCAAGCATGAATTGATATTGCATGGCTGAGACGGATGTCTCCAGCGAGAGGTCTTGGACGGGCTGGGTGTAAAGATGCGTGCCGGGGAGGGCGCGTGCTGCGGCATTAAGCCGGGCTTGTATGGCATCAAGGGAGCTTTCTCGTTTTTCTTTGGGCTTTAGATTAATGAGAAACCGGCCGGAATTGAGGGTCATATTTTGCCCATCAATCCCGATAAAGGAGGAGAGGCTCACCACATCAGGGTCTTGGAGGATGAGCCGTCCGAGTTCAGCTTGCCGTGTTTTCATGCCCTCAAAAGATATATTAGCCGGCATGACGGAAATCCCCTGTATGACACCGCTATCTTGGGAGGGGAAAAAGCCTTTCGGTATGCCCCATGCGAGCAGACCGGTCATGAGAATACTCGCTACGGCGACAATGAGGGTTAATGGTTGGTGGCGAAAGACAATCTCTAAGCCGCGATCATATTGGGTGATGAGCCAGTCCATCATCTCTTGCATGAAGTCGGCAAAGCGTGTGAGCCAATGTACTCTCTCCTGTGGCGTGCTGTTGGGTTTGTGGCGTTCACTTAGCATACGCGCGCACATCATCGGCACGAGGGTGATGGAGATAAGAGCCGAGAGGGAGATAGTGATGGCCAAGGTCATCGCGAATTCATGGAAGAGACGCCCTACCACATCGCTCATAAAAAGCAGCGGGATAAGCACAGCAATTAGTGAGACTGTGAGTGAGATGATGGTAAAGCCAATCTCTTTGGCCCCTTTAAGGGCGGCTGTATAACGGTCCTCGCCTGCTTCTACAAAGCGGGAGATATTTTCAATCACCACAATGGCATCATCCACCACAAAGCCGGAGGCAATGGTAAGGGACATAAGGGAGAGATTATCCAGCGAGAAGCCCAGCAAATACATTGCCGAGAGTGTCCCAATTAGCGAGAGAGGGACAGAAAGGCCGGGGATGATGGTCGCAGGGATATTGCAAAGAAAGACAAAAATCACCCCCACAACGAGTAGCATCGCCAAGATAAGCTCTAGCCCAACATCATGAACAGAGGCGCGGATGGTGGTGGTACGGTCTGTTAAGGGGACAATATCAATCCCCGGTGGGAGGTCTTGTTGTAAGCGGGGGAGAATGGCGCGTACATTATCAGCCACGGCAATCACATTCGCGCCGGGTTGGCGTTGAATATTGAGGATAAGAGCCGGGGTTTTATTAGCCCATGCCGCAAGCTGGTTATTTTCGGCCCCCTCCACAACGCGCCCAACATCTCGTAAGCGGATAGGCCCGTTATTTTGATACGCAATGACCTGATTCATAAGTTGTTCAACGGATTGTATTTGCCCATCAATGCGGAGCGAGGTCGCATGATGGGGGCCATCGAACGTCCCTGTAGGGGAGTTGACATTCACCGTGCCGATGATGGTGCGGACAGTATCTAGCGCGATGCCGTATGAGGTAAGCTTAGGGATGTTGATTTGTATGCGATAAGCCTTGCGGTTCCCCCCGGAGAGGGTCACCAACCCCACACCGGAGATTTGGCTTATCTTTTGCTCTAAGCGTGTGTTGACGTAATCTTCCACCTCCGGCAGCGGCAAGGTGCGGGAGGTGATGCCGAGCGTCATGATGGGTGTATCAGCGGGGTTGACCTTGGCGTAAATCGGCGGGGCGGGGAGGTCATTAGGCAGGAGAGAGCCAGCATTATTGATGGCGGCTTGCACTTCTTGCTCGGCAATATCCATCTTCATGTCTAAGCCGAAGCGCAATGTGATGACAGAGGCCCCCCCAGAGGATTGGGAGGTCATTTGGTCTAACCCAGCCATCTGCCCTAATTGTGTCTCTAGCGGGGCTGTGACAGAGGTACTCATCACATCAGGGCTGGCACCGGGGTAGAAGGTCGAAACGGTGATGGTAGGGTATTCGACCTCTGGCAAAGCGGAGAGGGGGAGGAAATGATACCCTAATAACCCAGCCAGCATAATGCCCAGCATCAGCAAGCTGGTCGCAACGGGGCGTTCGATAAAGAGACGAGAAGGATTCACAGGCTCACAAGCTCAAACGGAGTATTAAGGGTGTGTGGTTGTTGCGTCAGCAGGGCCAGCGGCGATGGTAACTTTACTGCCGGGGCGGAGGTGATTAATCCCATCAGTGACGATGCGGTCTCCCTCTGCCACGCCAGAGAGGATGACGCTGTTATTATCATCACTCTGGCCTAGTTTTACAGGGTGGACAGCGGCCGTCATATCTTTCTCAATGACATAAACAAATTGTCCATCCGGCCCGGTTTGGACGGCATTGCTTGGCACAAGTAATGCGTTTTGGATGGTCTGCACTAAGAGATGTGCATTGACGAACTCATTAGGAAAGAGGCGTTCATCCTCATTGGGGAAGATACCACGTAACCGCACCGTCCCTGTTGAGGTATCAATTTGGCTATCCAGCGCGTTAACCGTCCCTGTGGCAAGCTTATGGGTGTTATCGCTACTCCATGCCTCCACAGTGAGGGAGGGATGGCTATTAAGCTGTTCTTGGACCTCAGGTAAGTTATTTTGTGGTAATGTAAAAATGACGGAAATAGGTTGCATCTGGGTAAGGGTCGTCAGACCACCAGATTGGCCTACTGTGACATAATTGCCAATGTCTAAGGCACGAATACCCACGCGCCCATCCACAGGGGCCGTAATGTGGCAATACATCAGATTAAGCTCTGCATTACGGACATTTGCTTCATCAAAAGCGACCTGACCTTCTAGCTGCTCGACAGTAAACTCTTGGTCGCGCGCTAACATAGCGGAGGTGGAGTTCTGTTTAATCAAACGCTGATAACGGCCACTATCGACACGCGCTTTAGCAAGCTGGGCGCGGTCAGCCGCAAGGGTACCCTGATATTGATGCAATGTTGCTTCATAAGGGCGTGGGTCGATGAGTTCTAGCACATCACCACGGTGAACATGCTGCCCTTCTTGATAATATACGGCCAAGATATGGCCACTAACGCGTGGGGTAATGGTAACATTTGCAACAGGGACGACTGTCCCTAAAAGTTGTAAAACGATGGGCATATTAGCCCGGTGTGCCGCTGCAACAGCTACAGCGGGAGGAGTATCACCATGACGATGCGCGCCATTATGGCTTGCGCTATGTAGTCGCCAAGCGATGATGAGGATAGCAAGGAGAGATGCCCCGGCGATCCACCATTTTTTCCCTTTTGGGGTGGGGGGAGTATGGGAGGAAGGGGCGGGGCTCATAATCAGGAAACTCTCTTGATGGTGAGGGTTATTAGCGGCGTGTTGTTATGCCAGAAAATATGGCATGAGATAGATAAATAATAGCGGTTTTATCAACAAAGTGCACCTTAACATTCTGTATTTAATTTATAAAAATACAGCCTCTACCCTTTAAGGGTAGAGCATTCCCCCTCTTGAAGAATGGGCGACGGAACCGCATATCAGCAAGCGTAGCGGCTTTCATGCGCGTATGGGCTTGCTACAGATTTATTGATTCACAGCGCATTGCGTTGATGGGAGAGACGGACATGGTTGATACTACCGCTATGAAGGGTGAGGGCTTCGTACAAGAGGCTAAAGGGCGTGTCAAAGATGCGTTTGGTGCAGTCTCTGGTGATGCAGCAATGCAGGCTGGTGGCAAGATTGACCAGTTGAGTGGCCGTGCAAAGCATGAATTTGCTGATTTGTACGATGCTAATGAGAGCCGGATTGAGGCCGCAACAAGCTTCATTCAAGAGCGTCCCTTTGTCGCTTTGGGGATTATCACGCTTGTTGGGTTGGTTTTGGGCCGTCTTCTGTTTAAAAAGCGCGGTTAAGTAAAGTAACGGAGGGTCAGAGAGGGTTATGCAGTGGTATTATGAGCGTGATGGTCAGCAGGCTGGGCCGGTGTCACAGGCCGAACTCATCCGGTTGATGATTCAGCGCGTTATCACCCCGCAAACCCTCGTCTGGCACCCGGCTTTTGGCAATGAGTGGCGGCCTGCAAGTAAGGCAGGGTTGCCTGTGCCTAGTGGGGATGTAAAGATATTTACTCTCGCTTTAGGTGGGCCGAAGCCTGCTACCACTATAGCTGCTGGTACGGGAGGGAAGCTGGGCAAGGTGCCTTTTTTATGGGCGTGGATGTTGCTTCTACCAGAAGTTGTGAATGTGACTCTGCTGTTTGCAGGGCAAATATTGCATTGGGCGGTTGATTTGGGGAGTGCCCTAACAGGGGTATCCATAAGTGCTATTTTGTTCCTCGCCCTCATACAGGACAGAAAGACCCTTATCTTGGCTGGGGTTACGCCGCCTTCCTTTTGGTGGGGGCTCTTCTTTGTGCCCGGCTATTTTTGGTGCCGTTGGAAGTCTGTTCGGCGTGGGCTTATTTTGCTCATCCTTTCTGGGCTGTTGACGGCGGGGGAAGCGGCTATTCTGGCCACTAACCCGCCGCCGGGCTTCCCTCATCTTTCTTTTCAGGCGCAGAGCGTAAAACCCTCAGCAGAGCATAGCACCATGGGGCAAAAATCTGCTTCCTCCAACCCGGATAATACCAGCCCCGCTCAGGCCGCCCCGCAAGAAGGAGATGTGCAGCTTTAGGCGGTATTGCCTCATAAAAATGCATTATTTTCTCTCTTGACTCATTATTTTTAAAAAAGGGGCTTTCTTTCCGACTCGGAGTGATTCAAAATCGGCACGGATGAATGACGTGTCGAATGAAGCGAGTGGAAAGGGCCTTCATGCCAGATTACAGCCTAGAAGACCAATATGAAGGGCTTGTCGCAGGCGTGGATGAAGTCGGGCGTGGTCCGCTGGCAGGGCCTGTGGTCGCTGCTGCGGTTGTGTTTCTCACGCGGCCTTCTGCACCATTGGCGGGTCTGTTGGATGATTCCAAAAAACTGACAATAGCACGGCGGGAGAAGGCTTATGCCGCTTTGGTGGCGGAGCCAAGCGTTTGTGCGGCTGTTAGCGCGGCCTCGGTGCAGGAGATTGACCGGCTCAATATTGGTCAGGCGTGTCATTTAGCGATGCAGCGCGCGATGAGCCGCCTTGCCGTAAAGCTGGGCCAATGGCCTGCTATGGCCTTGATAGACGGCAACCGCGCGCCTGCCTTACCTTGTCGGGTAGAGACGGTTGTTAAAGGTGATAGTAAGAGCCTCTCCATTGCTGCGGCGTCTATTGTGGCCAAAGTGGTGCGAGACCGGCTTATGGCCCGTTTAGCCACACGTCATACAGCCTATGGATGGGAGCGTAATGCCGGGTATGGCACGGCTCTCCACCTTGCAGGATTGCACGAGGATGGGGTGACCCTCCACCATAGGCGTAGTTTTGCCCCCATAAAACATATGATTGCAGCAAAGGTTCACGCAGCATGAAAGCGGATATGCCCCTTAACCGGATTTTACGTGGGGAATGTGTGGAGGTGATGAAAACCCTCCCTGATGCGAGTGTGAATTGTGTCTTTGCAGACCCACCCTATAACCTCCAATTACGTGGGGAGTTGCGCCGCCCAGATGAAAGTGTGGTGGATGGCGTTGATGATGATTGGGATAAGTTTACAGGGTATGAAGCCTATGATGACTTTACCCGCGCATGGTTAAGCGAGGCGCGCCGTCTGCTCCATAAGGATGGCACCATTTGGGTGATTGGCTCTTATCACAATATTTTTCGCCTTGGGGCGATTATGCAGGATTTGGGGTTCTGGATCCTCAATGACATTATCTGGCGTAAGTCGAACCCCATGCCTAATTTTCGGGGGCGGCGTTTTACTAATGCGCATGAGACCTTAATTTGGGCAGCACGCGGGCCGGAGAGCAAATATCGCTTTAATTATCAAGCCATGAAGGCTCTGAATGAGGACCTTCAAATGCGCTCGGATTGGTATCTTCCCTTATGTACTGGTAATGAGCGGCTTAAAAATGAGCATGGGTTAAAGCTTCACCCCACGCAAAAGCCGGAGAGCTTGCTGCATCGGACACTCCTTGCAGCAACAATGGCTAAAGATGTTGTGCTGGACCCTTTTTGTGGGACGGGGACAACCCCAGCTGTGGCTAAGAAGTTAGGGCGGCGTTATGTCGCGATTGAGCGTCATCCCGACTATATTAAAGCCGCAGAAGCACGCTTGGCGGAGATTGAAGCGTTGCCAGCCGAGCAATTGGAGATTACCCCCGCTAAGCGGGAATTGCCGCGTATTCCCTTTGGGTCTTTTGTGGAGAATGGAAGTCTCCCACCGGGTACGGTGGTGTATGACCGCCAAAAACGGCTTAAAGCACGCGTCTCCCCCGATGGGACGTTGGTGTCGGGGCAGCATCGTGGCTCCATTCATAAATTAGGGGCGCTTCTAACGAATGCAGCGTCCTGTAATGGTTGGACCTTTTGGTATTTTGAGCGTGATGGTCAGCTAGTGCCGATTGATGTTTTACGGCAGGAAACGCATGAATTACGCCGCACTGCGTAATTCTGTATATTATGGGGGAGAGCTGAGATGCGTATAATACATGACCCTATGGCCCTTATGATCGCAGCCATAGCTTTGGTGTTTGCTGTGTTATTTCATTTTATAATTATGCGGCCACAAAAGCAGCGTTCTGGCTTTTCTGCTTTTTGCTGGGACGTGGTGATTTTTCTGATTTGTTGGGTGGGTATCGCGCTTATTTATTATAGTGCAATACCCTTGTTGGAGGCATCTGGAGGTTAGCGTTTGGCGCACCTCTCTTCCCCCTTAAAAGAGTTTTTTTAGGGGGAAGAAGATGAGGACGCAGCAGCAGATTTATGGGGATGGACTACGTGCCGTACGCGCCGGGCTGTAGCAGGGCGCACGACATGCCGCACGGGTAGAGGCCGCAGGGCAGGGTGTGCAGGCTCTGGGGCAGAGGGGCCATTAAAACCGAGGAAGCCAATCGCGGGGATAGGTTGACCACGATCCTCTATAATACGGGGCGGAGCTTTGGCTGTAATGCCTGCTTGGCCATTAATGGTGATATGCTCACCATTGCTCTCATGGCTAGAGCTGGTGATGAGCTTCCCATCGGGGTTGTAAGTCCGCAAAGAGAGAAGTTGGAACATAATATCATTGCGGCCAAGGTCGATTGCGAGATCGAGCGGGGTTTGGTCGAGGACATTACGCGCGTTAATATCAGCTCCACGGCTAAGAGCTTCTTTCGCCCCAATTAAAGAGCCGCGATTAACAGCATCAAAAAGGGCCGCGGTGGGGTTTACATCCATACGGGCGTGGCTGTCATCCCCATCTTCGGCCTCTGCACCGGGGAGAGCAGAAGGTGGGGCGGCGTGGCGTGCTGCTTTACGCGCTTCAGCCTGTTTTTGGGCATTCATGGCATCTTGCTCGGCCTCTGCTTCATCAGCCGATTGGGCATGAGCTGTGTAGGGCACCATAGCCAGTGAGGCAGCAGAAAAACCGAGGGCACAAATGATATGGGGTAGCCAAGAACTCAATGGGCGCATGTTAGGGAATAAAGCCTTCTCTTATACCAGCTACAGGGACGCTGGGCTTATCATGCCAAGCCCTACCGCGCCTTGTCAATTTCATAGATGATGGGCATATCATAGAGGGTGCGTTTTTTCTACCGTCCTTCACGCCACCAGCTTATTCCTACCAAGGTAAGAATGGCTACAAGGAGGAGCCAAGAGGGTAGGTAGGGGGTTGTTGTTGTCTCGGTAGAGAGCTGGATTTGATGTAGCGGCAGCCCTACCCAGCCTGAACCATGAAATGGCCCTGTCTCAGCGACTTGACGGAGTGTTGGTACCCCCTCACGCCCTAGCCAGATAATCCCCCCACCAGATTGACGAACAAGAGGGGTAAGTAAGGTCGCGGTACTGCGGAGGTCTTGGTCCTCCAGCGGGTTGGGCTTTGTTAGGGCCACGGTGGTGTTGAGCGCCCCTTGATGGATGGTCCAGATTTGTCCTGTTTGTTCGGCCGTAGGAGGGATAGCGATGGAGCTAGTCCATAAGCCGCTCTGCTCTGCTGTTGGGGTGAGTGTGATAAGGCTATGACTGCCATCGGGGCTAATAATCTCGGCTTGGGCATTATGGAGTACATCTAGACTGGTACGTTGGATGAAGATCCGACCTTGGCTTATATGGGCTTCAAGCTGGTTTTCTTCCAATTCTGGCTCTTTCATCAGCCAATGGGAGAGGCGGCGGAGGAGTTCTGCTTGCGGGCCGCCGCCTTTTTCCCCACGGGACCAGAGCCATATTTGGTCCGAAAGCAGCATCGCCACGCGGCCTTTATCGCTCTGGTCCAAGACGAGCAAAGGCGCACCGCTTGGTGTGGCTAAGAGCGTGCGGCCTTGTGTTTGGTCAGTGCGTAAAGCGCGGTACCACGGGCCCCATGCGTCCCCCCAGGGGCCGTGTGTGGGTAAGGCCCTTGTGACGGGGTGAGACAGGCCAAGAGCAGTCCGTTTAGGGGAGAAAGGTTGGAGGATAAGGCCATTTTCTGAAGGGATATGGGCAGGCAGGACAGCCCCTACTGGGGTATCTTGCAATGTGCCGGCCTGCGTCATTTCAGGCCCACCGACAACGAGTAACCCTCCCCCTTGGCGAACATAATGGGCGATATTCTCAAGATAGCTCTCGGGTAGGATATTTTGATTGCTAAAGCCATCTAAGATGATGAGGTCAAAACTGTTGATCTTTTGGGAAAACAGCTCATGGGTGGGAAAGGGGATTAAGGCAAGGTCAGAGAGGGGGGTATCATCGGCTGTATCGGGGGAGCGGAGAATGGTAAAATGGACCAAATCCACCGAAGGGTCGGCTTTTAGCAAGCTCCGCCATACCCGTGCGCCTTGGTTAGGCACGCCTGATACAAGCAGAACACGCAGCCGGTCCCGCACGCCCTGCAAGCGTAGCACGGTGCTGTTATTGCGTAGGGAGGCTTCCCCCGCCAATGGGGAGGCTGTGAGTTCTTTTAAAGTCAGGCCCGCATGGGTGATGGGGATAGCAATATCCACCGCTTGGCCGCTTTGTGTATGCGCGAGGACGGTGGTTCGCCCGTCATCACCATGCTCCAAAATATCAACCGCTTGCCCAGCCATTGTTCCAAGGTCATCGACCTGCACACTGATATGCGCTGTCTGACCAATGATGACATAAGGCGGTGCGCTCAAGATACGTAGGCGGCGGTCTGTTTCCTCCCCCTTTGCAGCAAGGAGGAGATGGAGCGGGATGGTTTGGCCTGTAATGGTTTTGAGCGATGAAGGCAGTTGAGCGGGGATATCATGATCCATCCCATCGGTAAGGAGGAGGATACCAGCAGGGTTGTTGAGGGTCAGGGTGGCACGGTCTATGGCTTCAAATAAGCGTGTGCCTTGCCCATTGCCGCCTGCAACATCAATTTGATGGAGTGTTAACCCATGGAGGGCCTGCCCTTGTGCGAGCAGCTGGCTGCGGGCGCGCTCAATGAGGGCACGGCGCGTCCCAACCTCCATAGAGGGGGAGAGGTCCACCACAAGGAGGGCATCTTGGGGTTGGATTTGTTTATGTGGGTGCGTTTGCTGTGGGTTAGCCAACCATAAAAGGCCGATGATGATAGCCCCAGCGCGCCATAATAGACCACGAGCATGGCGGATGAGGCCATAAAGCCCCATGATGATGCTGAGTCCTGCTACGGTAAGAAGGAGCCAAAGGGGAAGGACAGGCATCCAGATGAGAGATGGTAGAGGGAACATCATGGGGCCTCGCCTTCATCTGTTGGGCCTTCCATTGTGTCATCAGCACTATTTTTGAGGCGTTTGAGCATTTCGGGATAGTGGCGTTGGTCGTTTTTATAATTGCCTGTTAGCGCGTAGATGATGGTGTTGAAGCCAAAGCGATAGGCCAAGGTGCGTTGTGTTTCACCATCGGGGATGACGGCAAAAGGATGTTCGCCATGGCTATCCACCGCCCAAGCATGAGCCCAATCGCCATTACCGATAATAACGGGGCTGACGCTCTCACTCTCATCATTTTCCTCTTGGCGGGCGACATAAACAGTTTGGCCTGCAATCCGTCCGGGGAAGTCATGCAAAAGATAGAATGTGTGGGAGAGTGTATGTTGCTCCCCCAAAGGCATGAGGGGGGGGATAGGCAAACCAGATGTTGCGGCTTTGAGGGCCGAACGGGTGGCGTGGCCATCGCTCTCATCAAGGGGGCTTCCTGCACCCATTTCATCAATTAGAATCATACCATCATGTTGAATATAGTTGCTGAGGGCCTGACGGCCCGCCTCATCAAGTTGCGTGCTGGGGAGGATGGGCCAGTAAAGCAATGGGTAAAAGGCGAGGTCATCACGCCCCGGCACCACCCCGATAGGACTATCCAAATGGGTGGTGCTGCGTTGGTTGAGAAAGCGCGTTAAGCCTTCTAACCCTTGCTGGACGGCGTCATCTGTTGCGGCATCGCCTGTTTGGATATGCGCAAGGCGAATGGCAAGGGCGGCCGGGGGGACGTTTTGCTCTGTTGGGGAGGCGGCATAGCTTATGGGGGAGAGGCCAGCGATGAGCAGGCTAAGCCCTATGGTAAGCATCGTGCCTCCCCGGCGAGGAAGGCGGAGGATACCGGCGCGGGCGAGGGATAAAAACATATCGAGGAGGAGGAAGCCTATGGCAAGGAGCATCAAACCCGGCCAGAAGGGGCGTTCAACCACGGCACGACCTGCTTGTTGGAGGGAGCCAAGGGCGGGTTCTTCCGCTAGAGGGGGCTGATGGTCTGCTAGATTTAGGGGGTGCCGTTGCGCCGCCCCACCATAGAAGCCAACAGGATGAAGGGCATCGGCGGTTTGTTCTGCCGTAGTGAGGAGAGGGCGGACGGTTGTGGGCGGTGTTATGAGGGTTTTCTCTGCATCTAAAAGCCGCCATGGGGCCAGAGTATCGGCCGAACTATGCGCTGTTGTATCATGATGTTGTATGAAAGGCGTACGCGTGATGAGGCGTTCCATCATCTGCGGGAATAGGCCAGAGAGGGGAAGGCTGGACCAATCCGCTGTCGCGGTGATGTGGAAGAGGATGAGCAGCCCGTTGCCCTCTTGCCGGGCAGTGACGAGGGGGGTGCCGTCTGTCAGCGTGGCCCATACATGGCGGGAGAGGTCATCTGTCGGTTGGGCCAGTAATTGGCGGGATATTGTGGCATCATGCGGGATGGTAAGCCCTGCAAATGGCGTATTGGGGGGAAAAGGTGCCAGTGGTTGAGGGTTCCCCCACGACATGGGGCCGCCGAGTTGACGCATCCCAGAGAGGAGCGGCACAGGTAGGAGGGCCGCGGCATCGCCCTGCATCCCTTGTTGGTTTTGATGAGCGAGGTCCGGCCCTGCAAAGCGGATGAGGATACCGCCCTCCCGCACCCAATGGAGCATATCGTTGAGGGAAGCTTCTGGAAGGCTTCCATCCGTAGCGATGATGATGGTGGGATGTTGGGGGAGGAGGCTATCGACTGTCCCTTCTTGGTACGGGGTAATGTCGTGGAGGGCATGTTCTAGGTAAAAGCCGCCCCCTGTTAAGGGGCGGTCATCCCCATTGAGATGCAATAAGCCGACCCGTCTTTGGGCGGCTGTGCCGGGGAGCAGAACCATCCCCGCCGGGCCTGCAATAGCCGGGAGAGAGAGCGCATCATAGGCTATATTATGTGGCAGTTGTGTGTTGAAGGGCCGAGGCGTGTTGGTGGGGATAAGCGTACTGGCTTGGAGGGCAAAATGCCCGTTGGGGGTGAGCTTCATGCCCATTAAATGGAGCATTTGCGGCGGGCAGCTGGGTAAAGTTTCGGCGAGGATTGTGGTGGGGGTGCCATGTTGGAGGGAGAGGCGTGTTAGCGCACAACGGGGCCAGCGTATATCATGACGGGACGCCGCATCTTGTAAGGCTGTGCGTAAGGCGTCATCGCCCGGTTGGGCTAAGCCATCGGAGAGAAGCATAACGCTTGCTGTACGCAGGATGTCGTGCATCGCTGGGTTTTGTAACTGCCGAGCCAGAGCGAGCCGGTCACTAGGCCATAGCTGTGGCTTTAAGGTGGCTAAGCTTTGTTTAAGGGAGGCTGGGCTACTAGGATGGAGCGGGCTTGGCATATGCCCATCAGCCTCCGGCGCACTGAGGAAGAGCGTAATCCTCCCCCCAGCGCGTAATGTTGCTTCCCCTAAAGCGAGGGCTTGCTCTGTACGCTCTGCCCAATGTGTTGTAGCGGCCCAGCCATTATCAAGAATGAGCATGAGGTTATGGGGCACATGGCTGGAGCGCGGCGGAATATAAAGCGGGCGGCTAAAGGCAAGGATGAGTAGTGCCAAAGCTGCCAAGCGGAGCAAGAGCAGCCAGAGCGGCGTATGAGCGGCATTCTGCCGGGTTGTGGTTAATTGACGCAGCAGAATCAGGGAGGGGAAGCGTTGCTCACGCGGTTGGGGAGGGATAGCCCGGACGAGCCACCATACCCCCGGTAGAATGAGCAAAAAGAGCAGAAGATAGGGGGAGAGAAGGGTCATGCGCGCCCCCGGAGGAAGTGATGACAGTCAGCCAAGACCGGGCGGGCAGGCTGGCTTGTGATATGGAAGCGGAAGAAGGACCGTGCCCCCCCAAAGCCTTGTTGAAGCTGCGCGAAATGCGCCTTCAAGCGTGTCTGATACGCATCATGAAGGCTCTCAGTGGCGGGGAGGGTGAGGTTAGGCTCTGCCTCGCAGCTGGTAAAGCGGATGGAGCCGTGGAAGGGGATTCGTTCCTCTTGTGGGTCTAAGATGGCCAGTAGGGTAGTTGGGCCGGGATGGGTAGCTAAAGCGGTGAGGCATTGGTCCATCATGGCATTATCCCATAAAAAATCACTCACCAAGAGCAGTGGTGCATGGGGGGGCAGGCCCGCAAAGGAGGGGAATGTCTGCATGGTATCGGCAGGATTATGCGGTGCATGATTTATGAGGTTATGGGCCAGTCTTGGTAAAGCTTGCCGCCCGTTAAAGCGGGATTTTAAGCCGAGGATACCAACATCCTCCCCCCCTAAGAGGGCCGCTTGGCCGAGGGCGAGGGCATCGGTAAGGGCTGTGTTATATTTGCTGGGGAGTGTTTTGGTTGATTGCCAGCGCATGGAGGCTGAAGAATCCACCCATAGGAAAAGCGGGCGCGGGGCATGTTGCTCTTGCTCGCGAACCCATAGGAGGTCTGGCGAAGGGGAGCGGGCAGATTGCTTCCAGTCGATGAGGGAAGCAGGCTCGTTGGGTTGATGGGGGCGGAACTGCCAAAACTCATGCCCATCTCCTGCGCGGCGGTTGCCATGTGGGCCACTACGCAGGCTTTGTGCGAGGGCTTGTGCGGCGATTATCAGCTCCGGCAAGGCCGGCGGTTGAGCCGGTGCGTCTTGCGCCTGAGCGGGCTTAAATAAACGCTGGAAGAATGATGAGGCCATATCCGTACCCAAAACCGCCAAATGATGGCCTAGCGGAGGCGTTTTAGCTGGTCGGCAATCAGGCTTTCAGCCGTTATGCCCTGTGTTTGGGCGGTAAAGCTTATGCCAAGACGATGGGCGAGGCTTGGCTCTGCCACATGGTGGAGGTCCTCCATAGAGGGGGCTAAGCGACCATGCAGCATAGCCCGGGCGCGTGTTGCAATCATCAAAGCCTGTGCGGCACGGGGGCCGGGGCCGTAATCAAGCGTATGGCGGACCTCCTTACTGGCGGTCTCATCTTGGGGGCGGAGGCTGCGCACAAGGGTGAGGATGGCGTCTAGGATGGTCTCTCCAACAGGGAGGGTACGGACCAATTTTTGAGCGGTGATGAGCTCTGAGGCAGAGAAAAGACTCTCGGCAGTTTTATGTGTTGCGCCAGTTGTTTGGAGGAGCATATGACGCTCAGCCTCCCGCGTGGGGAAGGTGAGGGGGATACGCATCATAAACCGGTCGAGCTGCGCTTCTGGCAGGGGGTAGGTGCCTTCTTGCTCAATGGGATTTTGTGTAGCAAGCACATGGAAAGGCTTTGGTAAGGCCCATGTCTTGCCCCCTTGGGTGACGTGCCCTTCTGCCATAGCTTGGAGGAGGGCAGATTGTGTGCGTGGGCTGGCGCGGTTAATCTCATCAGCAAGGACTAATTGGCCAAATAGCGGGCCGGGGAGGAAGCGGAAATGCCGTTGCCCATTTTCATCTTGCTCAAGAATCTCAGCCCCGGTGATGTCGGAGGGCATGAGGTCTGGCGTAAATTGGATGCGGCTATCACCAAGGCCCATAACCCGCGCACAAGTGGTGACGAGCAGTGTTTTCCCAAGGCCCGGGGCCCCCAATAACAAGGCATGACCTGCCCCTAAAAGGGTTGTGAGGACATGGTCGATGACGGCCTCCTGCCCGAGGACGATTCGGCCAATTTCTTGCTGTAGGGCTTTTAGCCGGGGGGAGAGAGCATCAAAATGGCGCATAGTGTCTTCATGATGGGAGAGGTCTTCTTGAGAGGCAGGCTGGGGTGCCGAGGAGGAATGTTGAGTCATGATTCTGTTTTAGAAACGCAGGCTAGGGGGTTTTAACAGGCCAAGTTCATCCCCAACTTTGGGGTGGATAGCCCAAGCTATCATGTAAATGGTTCCTTTAAAACGGACCATCGCAGGAAAGTAGCGAGGATGTTATGAGCATCGAGCCTTATGAGACCTTAGCCCCCTCTCCCATAGGGCTAGATAACGCTGCATTATGTGATGACGAGGCTGTTCTGCCGCATTTGCCCTTTCATATTCAGCGCGATGGAACGTGGTTATATCGGGGGACGCCTATTCGCCGTAAGGCTATGTTATGCTTGTTTGCTTCTTGTTTGGATCGTGACCAGCAAGGTCGCTATTGGCTCCAAACACCAACTGAAGCCGGAATCATTGGGGTGGAGGATGTTCCCTTCCTCGCGGTGGAGCTGGATTTTAAGGGCTGCTCCCAACGTGACCAAACGCTTTGCTTACGGACAAATTTGGATGAGGTCTTTTGTATAGGAGAGGATCATCCTTTGCTGTGTGAGTGGGACCGGCCCGCAGATGTAGCGACAGTTCCCTATATTCATATGCGTGCAGGGACAGGCGGGCAGCCTATCATGGCGCGTATTAGCCGGGCTGTGTTGTTCGAGCTTGCTGCACTTGCCGTACCTGGTTGTGTAGCGGGGGAGCCGTGCTTAGGGGTGTGGAGCCGGGGTATGTTCTTCCCCCTCTCACGCTTGCCGGAGGAAGGATGTGCCGAGGCTGAGGGGGTATGTGGGTGAGTACGTCCCTAAAAGAGGCTGTTGAAAAACTTCCCGGTTATGAGGGGTTAGAGCGTATTTGGGCGGCTATACCACAAGCACGGCTTGTGGGGGGCTGTGTGCGGGATATGCTGTGCGGTCGTAATGTGCATGACCTCGACCTCGCCAGCCCTTTACCGCCAGAGGAGGCGCAACAGAGGCTAGAGGCGGCTGGGGCGAAGGTCATTCCCACAGGGTTGGAGCATGGGACCATCACAGCGGTGATAAATCACCGGCCTTATGAGGTGACCACCTTGCGGCGGGATGTCAGCACGGATGGCCGTCATGCTGTTGTGGCATGGACGGATGATTGGCAAGAGGATGCCCAACGGCGTGACTTTACCATCAATGCGTTATCGTTGGACCAAGAAGGCAGGCTTTACGATTATTTCGGCGGGGAAGAGGATTTACGCGCGGGGCGGGTGCGTTTTGTAGGGCGGGCAGCACAACGTATTGAGGAAGATGCTCTACGGTGCTTACGCTTCTTCCGCTTTTTTGCGCGTTATGGGCAAGGCACGCCAGATGAGGAAGCCTGCCAGGCCATCACGCAGCTTAGGGAGAGGATGACCCGTCTTTCCATCGAGCGTGTGGCGATGGAATTATTGAAGATTCTTGCAGGGCCACAGCTCTTGCGCACGATGAAGTTAATGGAACAAACAGGCAGCCTTGCTGTTTTATTGCCTCATCATGCGCCGCTTTCGGCTTTAGAGCGGTTATTAGCGTGCAAGGACCCGGCCGAGCCATTGCATCGCTTAGCTGTGTTGTATCCCCCCGGTGGGGGTGATGGGCAGGGTTTTGATGATATTGGAGCGCATTTAAAGCTCTCTAATGATAATCGCGCCCTTTTAGCCGCTTTTGCACGGCCAGAGCCGTCTTTAGCGGTCACAATGGATGATGATGCGCTAAGGCGAGTGCGGTTTGTGCAAGAGTTGCCTATTTTGTTAGGGCGCAGCTGGTTGATACAGGCCCGCCAATTAGGCCGCCCTGATGCTGAATGGAGCATGTTGCGCCATCGTCTGGCAGAGATGGCCCAACCGGTTTTCCCCCTCGCAGGGCGGGATATGATGGCTCTAGGTGTAAAGCCGGGGCCGGAGATGGGGCGGTGGTTAAAGCGCGTGCAACAATGGTGGTTGGAGCAAGGCTGCCGAGCAGATGGGGCGGCTTGTCGGGCGTGGCTTTTGGCGCAACTTCCCCCTTGTTAAAGAGCCTGCTAAGACGGGGGCATGACACATCCCACCGCCAAACAGCCTGACCCTAAAGCACGCGAGGCCAGCCTCTCTCTCATGCGGCGATTATGGCGGGAGGATATTGCTCATAATAAACTCCAGCTTTTAGCGGTGTTGGTGTTGACCCTTGCTATGGCCTTGCTGACAGCGGCTTATCCGCTCGTCATCAAAAAGGCGATTGACATGTTCACCGCGCATGATCGCCGTATTCTCTACCAAATCCCTCTTTTGGTGGTTGTGGTTACGGGGGCGAAGGCTCTTGCCCAATATGGGCAGAATGTATGTGTGCAAACATTAGTGTTGCAGATTGTGCGGCGGTTGCAGGAGCGGATGTTTACCCATGTTCTGGGGGCCGATATTGCACAGATAGAGCAAGACGCCCCCGCCCGTTGGGCAGCACGTTTTACAACAGATGCTTTGGCCATGCGGGAAGCCTTAACACGCTCGGTCAATGCGTTGGGGGATGTGGTGACCATCATCGGGCTTGTTGCCTCGATGATTTGGACGGATTGGGAGTTGAGCGTTATCGCTGTTATCCTCTATCCGCTGGCGATTATCCCGGTGCAGAAATTAGGCCGGCGCGTGCGGCGTGCCTCTGGGGGGATGCAAGAGCAAGTGGGGGATGCTGCTGCCCTTTTGACAGAGAGCCTCTCTCTGGCGCGGCAAATCCGTATTTATCGGATGGAGGGGCATGAGCATCGCCGTATCGGCAAAGCCTTGGACCGGCTGCATGATACATTCCTGCATATTGCGTGTTATCGGGCGCGTCTGGACCCGATGTTGGAGGTTATTGGCGGGGTGGCGATTGCCTTCGTGCTGGGTTTTGCGGGCTGGCGTGCGGCTATGGGTGGGGCCAGTTTGGGCGATTTTACAGCCTTTATCGCGGCGTTATTCGCTGCGTCTCGCCCTTTGCGGGCGTTAGGGTCGCTCAATACCTCCATGCAGGAGGGACTAGCGGGGTTAGGGCGTATTTTTGCCGTGTTAGATGAGCCTATCAAGATAAGCGATGCCCCCCATGCGCGTATGTTACCAGAGGGGCCGGGGCATCTCATTTTTAAAGATGTAGTCTATCGTTATGCTGATGGTCATTACGGGGTGCAGCATGTCACGTTAGAGATTCAACCGGGTCAAAGCGTAGCTCTTGTAGGGCCAAGCGGGGGGGGGAAGTCCACCATGTTGGCCCTTATCCCGCGGTTATTTGATGTTACAGAAGGGGCCATTACCCTAGAGGGTGTGGATATACGCGGCTTAACTTTGGCTAGCTTGCGGGACCATGTGGGCTATGTCAGCCAAGAGACATCCTTATTTGATATGAGTGTGCGGGAGAACATCCATATCGGCCGCCCGTCTGCTACAAAAGCGGAGCTTGATGCGCTTTGCCAAATAGACGCGTTGGATTTTGTGCACCAACTCCCCCAAGGGTTAGAGACGGTCATCGGCCCCGGTGGGTTGAGGCTCTCTGGTGGGCAGCGGCAACGTATCATGCTGGCACGGGCTTTGCTGCGTAATCCGCGCTTGCTTTTGCTGGATGAAGCCACAAGCGCGCTGGATTCCGAGAATGAAGCCCGCGTGCAACACGCTTTAGCTCAGCTTCGGCAGGGGCGCACAACGGTGATGGTGGCTCATCGTCTCTCTACCGTGCAAACGGCGGATCTTATCGTGGTGATGGACCAAGGCCGCATCATAGAGCAGGGAACACATACCCAGCTTATGGCTAAAGCCGGACTTTATGCCCGGCTTGTGAAGGCTCAAATGTTAGAAGATGCCTGATAAAGGGCAAGTACATCGGGTAAGAGACGCTCATAAACCTCTTTTTTAAAGCCCAAATTATACTGGCCGCTTAGAATATCCTGCGGGGGCACCCATCGCCATGTGGTGAACTCGACCTCATCAAATGTATCAAGCTTGATGTCGCTGTCTTGCCCGGTAAAGCGGAATAGGAACCATTGCTGCTTTTGCCCCCGATATTGCCCGCCAAGGGCTTTACCGATGAGATGGTCGGGAAGGTCGTAGAGGAGCCAACCATCCCGTTTGCTAAGCATAACGGCCTTATTCGTGCCGATTTCCTCTTTCATTTCGCGCCAAACGGCTGTCTCGGGGCTTTCCCCTTCATCAATCCCCCCTTGGGGGAATTGCCAAATCCCCTCCGCAAGGTCAGCGCGGCGGCCCATAAAAATCTCGCCCTTATCGTTAAAAAGGATAATGCCGACATTAGGCCGATAAGCGAGGGCGTCTCTGTTAATCATGATGCTCTTTCCCCGGTTTGGCAGCGTCATTTTTAGCCGTTGGTGTGGCCTCATGCGCTTGAGCAGGCACTTGCGGGTGGGCTAGCAAGCTAGCCTCATGGGCGGCATCGGCCCCGCCAGCCATCGCATTGAGGAGATGTAGGGCTTGCTGAAGCTGGAAGTCCGTCTCTGGTTTTGTGGGGTCAAAACTCGGCCATTTTGCGGGGGGCAGTCGTTCGACTGTCTTCGCAAGGGCGGGGAGGTCCGTACGAGGGGCCTCTTTGGGTAATTTGCCATCTGTGTTGGTGATGGTATGGGCGAGGTCTGCCTCATGGAAGGTGAATAGCGTATCATCATCCCGGCTGGCTAAAACGGGGATATCTGGCGTAATGCCCAACCCCTGAATCGAGCGGCCAGAGGGTGTGTAATAACGCGCTGTTGTCAGGCGGATGGCCCCTTGGTCGGCAATAGGGATGATGGTTTGGACGGAGCCCTTCCCAAAGGTGCGCTCCCCCATAATCATCCCACGATGATGGTCTTTTAACGCCCCAGAGACAATCTCACTGGCTGAGGCCGAGCCTGCATTGGTGAGGACGATAATCGGCAAGCCGTGGGTAATATCTTTACCCACACCATCCCAATGCTGGTTCCCCTCTGGATGGCGGCCACGGATGGAGACAATCTCCCCATCTTTGACAAAATCGCGGGAGACGGCAATGGCTTGGTCGAGCTTCCCACCGGGGTCGGAGCGGAGGTCTAAAATCAGCCCGCTTAGTGTTTTACCGGGTGTTTTAGCAACGGATTGTACGAGCTTTACATAGGCTTTATGGAGCTCTTTTTCCGCATCATCATCAAACTCACTCAAGCGGATATAGCCCACGCGCCCATAAAGAGCAGAGCGGACAATCTGGACATGAATAATTTCCCGTTTAAGGGTGATGGTCTGCACTTTGCCCGTTTTGGGGCGCAAGATGGTGAGGATAATTTGCGTCCCTGGTTTACCGCGCATCTTGCGGACGGCTTGGTCTAAAGTGAGGTCGGCAATGCTTTTATTATCCACCATGGTGATAACATCGCCTGATTGAATCCCCGCCCGTGCTGCAGGTGTATCATCAATGGGGGAGACAACGCGTACATGCCCCGCATCCCCTTGGACTTGCAAGCCGAGGCCGCCAAATTGACCGGACATCTCATCCTGCATGTCTTTAAGCTGCTGTGCATCCATGTAGGAGGAGTGAGGGTCGAGGTTGCTAATCATCCCATCAATGGCATTGCGGATGAGCTTCTTATTCGGCAAAGGGGTGACATATTCGGAATGAGCAATATCCATCACCGTGCCGAGTAAGGTCAGCATACGGACTGTCTCAGCATTGTTGGAATCGCTGTTACTCGCGGCGTTGGAGGCGTCTTTATGGGCACTATCTTCCGCCCATGCAGGGGGAAGTAGGGCTGGACGGCTGGCAAGAAACACGCCAGAGGCAACACCTATTGTCGAACAGGCAAGACCTAGCATAAGGCCAGCACGGAAGTTCATGGTCGGTCTATTCCTTTTAAGTCGTAACGTAACCATCATATTGGGACGTCGCAGTGTAAGGGTGCTACGCCCGAAGAGAGTGTTAATAACCTTACAGTGTTTTGCGTTATGGTGAAACTCCCAAGAGGGGCTTCCGTTACAGGAGGGTTACCGTCTTTAGAAAAACGCTGCTGGGTTGATGAGCTTCGTCCCATGGCGGAGTTGGACAAATAACAAAGGATGTTGTGTAGGCATATGCCCAATAAGCGCACCTTGCTGTACGGCCTGCCCTGTATGGAGGGCGATTGTCCCTAACCCTGCGAGGACAAGCCGTTGTTTTTGCCCACAATCTAAAATCACCATCGGTCCAAAGGAGCGGAACGCCCCTGTAAAGAGCATCTGCCCTGTGCAGGGGGCTATAACTGGGGCAGAGGGGGCAGTTTGATAGGTTAAGCCTGTTGCAGGGCCAGCCTCGGTTGGTTGGGCCCATTGGGTGACGATGCGGCCTTGAACAGGGGCATGAGCGGCCCCGTGCTGCAAGCCTTTACCGGGGTTGGATAGGGTGCGGGTTTGTTCATCCACCATTTGTTCTTCATGATGTTGATGCAGCTTATGGAAATGCTGTTTCTCCGCTTTTAAACGGCGGCGTGTGTTGGCCTCTTGTTGGGCTAATTTTGTGATGATGGCTGTAAGGGCCTCCGTACTTTGGCGTGCTTGTGTGAGGAGGGCTTGTTGGCGCAGGAGAGCTTGTTGGGCTTGCTCTGAAAGTTTTTCAGCATGTTGGGTGCGATTTTCTGCCAGAGTTTGGCGGGTTTGGAGGCGGCCTTCCTGCACGGCCATGGTGCGGCTTTGGGTGGTTAATGTTTTTTGTTGGTCATGAAGTTGCGCTTCTTGTTGGAGGGCATGGGTCATGGCCTCTTGGTTTTGCTGTTGACGCAGCGTGAGAAGCGCGAAAGGGAGGGCGGGGTTATCTGCTGGGCCATCTGTAGGCATAAGCAAAGCGAGTTCGGGCGTTGTATCAAGCTGCCGTAATGCGGGCAGGCGTGTGGCTTCATCGGCTAAAATGGCATGTTCTTGGGCTTGGATATGCGTCTCTCCCGATGTGAGTTGAGCCAGCTGTTGCGAGAGGGCTGCTAAACGAGCCTCCACACGGGCATGTTGATGGGCTAGGAGAGCTTGTTTTTGGCGGAGTTGGGCCAGTTGACGGGCTGTTAAATGCGCTTGGGTTTCGGCTTTGCGGGTATTGTCCTCCTCTTGTTGGAGGAGGCGTGCCTTACGGGCAAGAAGCTGCTGCAAAGCTTGGCGTTTAGTTTGTATCGCGCTGGTGGAGGCCCGCACTGCCTTGGAGGCGGCTGCATGGAAGGGACAGCACATTATGATTGCCGCGAAGCCAACCAGCCAGAAACGGGAGATGTATTTTAAGAGCATAGCTCTGCGGAGTTTATCATAGGGCTTGTAAAAGTAAGAATGCGTTATGACATCATGCCGGTGATTGTGGAGCAGATAGCCCTAATCTGGCGGAGGCGGGTTGGTCTGTCCAGAGTATGGGGGAATGAGATTATGAAAGAGCATAACAAGACTTCGGCTCATCATTGTGGTTGTGGCCCGTTAAGTGAGGCGCAGAAGCATATTTTGCATGAGCGCGGCACCGAGCCTCCCGGCTCCAGCCCGTTGAATGATGAAAAACGCCCCGGACATTATGAATGTGCCGCCTGTGGGGCTCGGCTATTTAACGCGAACACAAAATATGAGAGCGGCTCTGGTTGGCCCTCCTTCTTCCACGCAGAACCTGGTGCCGTGGGGGAACGAAGCGATTCTAGCCTAGGGATGCAGCGGGTCGAGATTTATTGCACGGGCTGTCATGGTCATCTCGGCCATGTTTTTCCCGATGGCCCCCAAAACCAACGGGATTACGTTATTGCACAAACGGCTTAGCCCTACATTTTGTGCCAGAAGCGCAATAAGGAATCCCGTGTTATAAAATGCGTGTGGGGAAGGGGTTAATCCCGCTCCACATGATAATGGCGGGAGAGTTCACGCTCAATCTCGAGAGCATGTTCTGTATCCCGGGCTTCAATCATCACAACGAGTTCCGCTGTCTGCACAGAAGGGGCAGCAAAGAGGCGATGGTGGGAGACCTCAATGATGTTGCCGCCATAGCTGCCAATCTTCTCGGAGATAGCGGCAAGGAGGCCGGGGCGGTCGGGGATTTGGAAGATAAGCCGCAGGATGCGCCCTTCCCGCAGGAGGGAGCGGAGGATGACATGGGCAAGAATACGGGCATTGATGTTCCCACCAGAGATGGGGAAGCCGACCCGCTTGCCTTTAAAGAGGTCATGATGGGCTAAAATCGCAGCGAGGGGAGCCGCGCCAGCCCCTTCGCCCACTTGGCGGGCTTTTTCGGCAAGGGTGGTGATGGCCCCTTCTACTTGGAGCTCATTAACAACAAATACGCCATCAATATGTTTGCCGATGACATCCAAACAATGGTTGCCTGGCTGCACAACAGCGATCCCTTCTGCAATGGTCGGGCCACCGGGAACAGAGCGTAGTGGGGCAGGGTAGGCCCCAAGGGGGGAATATCCCTCTACCTGTACGCCATAAAGCTTGGTGTTGGGGCTGAGTTGCTTGAGTACGGTGACAAAGCCTGCCATGAGGCCACCACCACCAATAGGCACGACAATAGCATCAAGCTGAGGGGCGTCCTCAATCATCTCCAAAGCGCAGGTGCCTTGCCCTGCGATGACGGCAGGGTCATTGAAGGGATGGACGAGCGTTTGGCCTTCTTCGTGGCGAATTTTTTCTGCCGTTTGTACGGCTTCATCAAAATTATCACCGGCTAATACAACGCGTGCGCCCCAACTTTTTGTGGCGGCGACTTTTGTGGCAGGGGTGAAGCGCGGCATCACAATGGTCGCTTGGATGCCAAGCAAGCTGGCTTGCCGCCCCACACCCTGAGCATGATTACCCGCCGAGACGGTGATAACCCCGTGCTTGCGCTCTTCCTTGGTGAGGAGGGCCATGCGGTTTGCGGCCCCGCGCTCTTTAAAGGAGCCAATGGCTTGGAGGTTCTCTAGCTTGATAATAATCTCTGCTTCTGTCAGCCGGGAGAGTGCCACATTGCTAATGGTGGGGGTACGAGCAATGGTGCTGGCAATGCGCTTTTGGGCGTCTTGGACGTCAGTAAAGCTGAGGCTGGGATGAGAAGCAGGGTCCGGCATTATTTATACGTCACTTTCAAAACTTCGTAAGTGCGGTCACCCCCCGGTGCGGGGACGGAGACGCTCTCCCCAACTTCCTTCCCAATGAGGGCTTTGGCAAGGGGGGAGGAGATAGAAATACGGTTCTGCTTAATGTCAGCTTCGTGAGCACCGACAATTTGATAGGTTTTTTCTTGGTCGGTTTCCTCATCCACAAGCTCTACTGTGGCACCGAACTGGATGCGGTCACCAGAGAGGGTGGATGGGTCGATCACTTCTGCGGTGGAGATGAGGCTCTCTAGCTCCAACACCCGGCCTTCGATAAAGGATTGACGCTCGCGCGCGGCATGATACTCGGCATTTTCGGAGAGGTCGCCATGAGAGCGAGCCTCAGCAATGGCACGAATGACAGCGGGGCGTTCTTCAGATTTTAATTGGCGTAACTCATCCTCAAGGCGTTTTAATCCTTGGGCGGTCATAGGGCTTTTCTGCACGGAGGGTATCCTCACATTAGGGTCAATTTACAATGAATGGCACACCGCCCCTTCCATCACGCGGGAGGAAAGGGGCGGTGTACGCTGTAAGAGGTAGGATAAACAGCAGGGCGTGCGTGCTGCAAGCCTTCTCTTGCGATTAAAAGCTGCTATGGAAGTAAGATTGCAGCGGGGCTACATCAGCTTCCTTCTGTTTTAGGACGGAAATAGCATAGGTTGCTGCTCGCGCCCCCGCGATGGTGGTGTAGTGGGGGATGTTCATCGTCAAAGCCGAGCGGCGGATGTCGAAGCTATCGCGCACGGATTGCCCACCTTGTGCGGTATTGATGACCATTTGCACCTCGTTAGAGTGGATGGCATCCACACAATGAGGGCGACCCTCCAACACTTTATTAACCTGTGTAACGGGGATACCAGCCTCTTTTAAGCGGTCTGCCGTGCCGCGTGTGGCAAGGATGGTAAAGCCCATCTCCACCAATTTACGCGCAAGCGGCTGCACATGGGCTTTATCACTCTCCCGTACGGAGAGGAACACCGCCCCCTCCCGTGGGAGATTTACCCCAGCGGCAAGCTGTGCTTTAGCAAAGGCCATCTCGAAGTTAGCATCCAGCCCCATGACCTCCCCCGTAGAGCGCATCTCTGGCCCAAGGATGGTATCAACCCCAGAGAAGCGGCTGAAGGGGAACACAGCTTCTTTCACCGCAACATGCGGGGCGACGGAGCGGCCCTCAAGCGGGAAGTCGGCTAATTTTGCCCCAGCCATGATGCGCGCACCAATCTTAGCGACAGGCACACCTGTGGCCTTAGCCACGAAGGGCACAGTACGGGAGGCGCGCGGATTGACCTCTAGCACAAAGACTTCATCATCCTTGATGGCGAATTGCACATTCATCAGCCCACGGATGCCGAGCTCACGCGCCATGGCTTCAGTTTGTTCCCGCAACTCGGTGACGAGAGCGGGGGAGAGGGTATAGGGCGGCAATGAGCAGGCAGAATCACCGGAATGAATCCCGGCTTCCTCAATATGCTCCATCACCCCGGCAACATAAACATCTTGCCCATCGGCAATGCAGTCCACATCAGCTTCGATGGCGTCATTGAGGTAATGGTCTAACAGGACAGGCCCCGTAGCGACTTCCTCGCCCGCAGCGCGTAGCACGGTGTTGAGATAATGAGAGAGGCCTGCCTTGTCATAAACAATCTCCATCGCACGGCCACCTAATACATAAGATGGACGCGCCACGACGGGATAGCCGACCTCCTCAGCAATCTTCAAAGCTTCATCAGGATTGCGGGCGATGCCGTTGCGCGGTTGGCGTAGGCCCAGCTTGCGGAGCATAGCTTGGAAGCGTTCCCGGTCCTCGGCCCGGTCAATCGCATCTGCGGGAGTACCGAGGAGGGTGATGCCGGCTTTCTCCAACGCGCGGGAGAGTTTAAGGGGGGTCTGCCCCCCATATTGCACGATGCAGCCCAGAACGGTGCCGTTCGTCATTTCCGTTTTTACAAGGCTGATGACATCTTCAGCCGTCAGCGGCTCGAAATAGAGGCGGTCGGACGTATCGTAATCGGTGGAGACAGTCTCCGGGTTGCAGTTGACCATGATGGTCTCAAAGCCAGCTTCCCGCAGGGCGTAAGCGGCATGGACGCAGCAATAGTCGAACTCAATACCCTGCCCAATACGGTTGGGGCCACCACCGAGGATGACAATCTTCGTTTTGTCAGTCGGGCGGCTTTCGCATTCTGGCGTGCCGAAGCCGCCTTCATAGGTGGAGTATAGATAAGGCGTGTCGGAGGAGAACTCCGCCGCGCAGGTGTCAATCCGCCGATAAACGGGCAACACGCCGAGCTTGCTGCGCAGGGCGGTAACATCCTCTACGCTTTTGCCGCTGAGGCGTGCAAGTTGCCGGTCGGAGAAGCCTTGCGCTTTGACCTGCCGTAGGGCGATGGCCTCTTGTGGCAAGCCGTTTGCTTCGATGTCACGTTCCGTTGCGATGATGGCTTCTAGCTGGCGGAGGAACCATGGCTCAAAATGGCATGCCTTTTGAATATCCTCTAATGAAAGCCCAGCCCGGAAGGCCTGCGCTGCCATGAGGATGCGCTCCGGCCGCGGCTCGGAGAGAGCAGCGCGGTAAGCATCTGGAGAGCCATCACCGGGGGCTTCCACAGGGTCGAGACCTGTTAGGCCTGTCTCCATAGAGCGCAGACCTTTTTGGAGGGATTCTGCAAAGCTACGGCCCACAGCCATGGCTTCCCCAACGGACTTCATAGAGGTGGAGAGTAGGGCTGGCGTGCTGGGGAACTTCTCGAAGGTGAAGCGCGGAATCTTCGTGACGACATAATCGATGGTCGGCTCGAAGCTGGCGGGGATGGTGCCGGTGATGTCGTTTGTTAACTCATCAAGCGTATAGCCAACGGCAAGTTTGGCTGCGATTTTAGCAATCGGGAAGCCGGTGGCTTTAGAAGCCAGAGCAGAGGAGCGCGATACACGGGGGTTCATCTCAATGACGACCATGCGGCCATCTTTCGGGTTCACGCCGAACTGCACATTAGAGCCACCCGTCTCCACCCCAATGGCCCGCAAGCAGGCGATGGAGACATCACGCATGCGTTGATATTCTTTATCCGTCAGCGTCATAGCTGGGGCAACGGTGATGGAATCCCCCGTATGGACGCCCATCGGGTCGATATTCTCGATGGAGCAGACGATGATGCAGTTATCGGCTACGTCACGGACGACCTCCATCTCATATTCTTTCCACCCGATGACGGATTCTTCAATCAGCACCTCAGTGGTAGGGGAGGCGTCCAAACCGCTCGCGACAATTTGGGAGAATTCCTCACGATTATAGGCAATCCCGCCGCCAGAGCCGCCCATGGTGAAGGAGGGGCGAATGATGGCCGGTAAGCCGATATGCTCCAGAGCCGTACGAGCCTCATCCAGCGTGTGGGCAATGGCACTGCGGGGGCTTTCCACCCCGATAGCATCCATGGCCTCACGGAACTTTAGGCGGTCCTCAGCACGGTCAATCACATCAGCCCGCGCACCAATCAGCTCCACCTTATGCTTGGTAAGGAAGCCGGATTTATCCAACGCCATCGCCGCATTGAGGGCCGTTTGGCCGCCCATAGTGGGGAGGATGGCATCGGGCTTTTCTTTGAGGATGATGCGCTCAACAAACTCTGGCGTGATAGGCTCGATGTAAGTCGCATCGGCCAAGCCGGGGTCGGTCATGATGGTGGCGGGGTTGGAGTTTAGCAGGATGACGCGATAGCCTTCCTCCTTGAGGGCCTTACAGGCCTGCGCGCCGGAATAGTCGAACTCACAAGCCTGCCCGATGACAATCGGACCAGCACCAATGATGAGGATGGAGCGGATATCTGTGCGTTTGGGCATGGTTCAGGCTCCTGCCTTGCTGGTTGTGCGGGCTGCGGCGCGGCGGTCCATCACAGCGACAAACCGCTCAAAGAGGTAAAAACTATCAGTCGGGCCGGGGCTGGCCTCTGGGTGATATTGGACGGAGAAGGCTTCCTTCACAGTGGAGGCTAGCCCTTCATTAGAGCCATCAAACAAGCTGACATGCGTCACCTTCACTGTATCGGGTAGGGATTTTTCATCCACAGCGAAGCCGTGATTCTGGCTGGTGATTTCTACCCGGCCCGTTGTGAGGTCCTTAACTGGTTGATTAGCCCCACGATGGCCACGCTCTAGCTTATAAGTCGTCCCGCCCAAAGCACGGGCGAGGAGCTGATGGCCTAAGCAAATCCCAAAGACAGGAATATCAGCTTCCATCACCGCTTGGATGGCCGGGACAGCATAAACAGCCGTAGCGGCGGGGTCTGCCGGACCATTGGAGAGAAAGACGCCTTCAGGTTTTAAGGCCAGGATTTCCTCACCCGTGGCCGTGCCGGGGAGGACATGCACCTCACAGCCAGCGGCTACGAGGCTGCGGAGGATGTTATCCTTCGCGCCGTAATCCAGAGCCACGACACGGCGTTTTACGGCGCGTTCTGGCCGGATATTGTGCCATGTGGTTTTCGTCCAGCTGCGTGCGGGTTGGGCGACTTCCTTTACAAGGTCCATCCCCTCCAAGCCGGGCCATTCTGCGGCTTTTTTGCGGAGAGAGGCGAGGTCAAATTGGCCATCTTTTGGGTAAAAGAGCAGGGCATTTTGTGGCCCCTTATCCCGCAATAGCCGTGTAATACCGCGTGTATCGACCCCACTAATGCCAGCGCGCTTATGGGCTTTTAACCACTCTTGTAACGCTTGAGTGGACCGCCAATTTGCCGGAGCGGTAACATCTTCCTTTACCACAAGGCCGAGGGCTGCCATGGTAGGAGCTTCATCATCATCCCCATTCGTGCCGACATTACCAATATGAGGGAAGGTGAAGGTGATGATTTGACCGGCAAAGGAGGGGTCCGTCAATGTTTCTTGGTACCCCGTCATCCCGGTGGAGAAGCAGAGTTCCCCCACGGCACCCTCATTAAAAGCCCCAAAGCCACGGCCCCAGAAATGGGAGCCATCTGCTAGTACGAGGACGGCTGTTGCCCCTTTTGGAGGTGTATCATCAGTCGGATGGGTCATGGCGGATGTCTCCTCGGAGGTCTCATTTAGGTCGGCTAGGGTGATCCCCGGCACATGGAGCAGGGCAGGCCAATGCTTGGTGGGTACCATACCAGCTTGCCGCCATTTGCGCACGGCCTCGGTCGTGACACCTGTAAGCTGGGCAATTTCAGCCGCACCGCCCGCTTTTGTGATGAGTGAATCGATGTTCATGCGTTGATACTCCGGCACATGCCTTGCGCGTTATGACATTATCATAAGCGAGCTGGAGCGTAATGGGAAGTTTTTTCCCATTACGGAGATGAGGAGGTGGCGATTGTGATATTGGGAAGTTTTTTCCCGTATGTAGCTCTAAGCCTTTCAAAATGGCTCTTATCGACAGGAGAGAGCGAGACTGATACCAGTTAACACCCCTTTTGGGTGATTAGAAACTCATAATTAAGAGAGGACCATCATGACACTTCGTACCCGTATCATGGATGATCTCAAAGCCGCGATGAAGGCTGGCCAGTCTGAGCGTGTGGCGCAGATTCGGGCCATTTCTGCCAAGATTAAGGACCTCGATGTCGCTGCTCGTGCCAAAAGCGGCGAGGTGAGCGAGGATGATATTTTTCTGGCGTTGCGCTCTATGATTAAGACACGCACGGAGTCCGCAGCGATGTATCATCAGGGCAACCGCCCAGAACTTGCCGCAAAGGAGGAAGCCGAAATTGAGACGATTCGCTCTTACCTCCCTGCTGAATTGTCAGAAGATGCCCTCAAAGCTGCGATTGTTGAGGCCGTGAAGGCAACAGATGCTCAGAGCATGAAGGATATGGGCAAGGTCATGGGCGTGTTGAAAAGCCGTTTCGGCGCGGCTTTGGATGCGGGCCGGGCCAGCGGCCTTGTTAAGGCTCATTTAGGCTGAGAACTTTGCCCTTTATAGGCGTTTTATATCCCCGTCCGTCCATAGCGGGCGGGGATGTGTTTATCAGTGGTAGGAGTGGGACGCTTCGTTGTTCTTATGCGCTCGGACGCATGCCAGAACCCCGCTGACAGAGAGTAGGAAGGCCGCCGCCTCCCACAGGGTGGGCAGGCGTTGCTCCCATAAGAAGCCATAGATGAGCGAGAATAATGTCTCAAAAAGAATCATCTGCCCTACCATGGTGAGGGGGAGCAGATGGGTCATGCGGTTCCAGAACGCATTGGCAATGGTGGAGGAGAACAACCCCACACCGCAGGAAATGAGGAAGAAGCGCACCCAACCTGTTGTCGGTAAATGAGCAGGCCAGAAGAAGGCCGCAGGCAGAAGGATGAGGAGCGAGAGTGCCCCAGCGACCACGCCGGTCAGTAAGTTCCATTCATCACTCGTAATATGCTCAAGTTTTTTCAGCCAGTCGGAATTAATGACATTAAACAGCGTCCAACCTAGCAGGGAGCCAATAGCCATGAGCAAGCCGACAGCTTGAAGGAGGGGGCCGGTATGATGCAAGGCGGAGCCGATGAAGAAGTTCTGCCATGAGATGCAGAGGATGCCCGCCGTGCTGAGCAGGATGGAGGGGATAAGCTGGCGGAGTGTGACTACAGCATTATGGCGGCAGATACCGGCTAATGTTACCGTTACAGGGATAAAGCCAATGATGAGAGAGGGCATTGCCACGCCACTAAGCTGAATGGCGACACCCATCATGCTGTAATAGCCTACGCTGCCGAGTATCGCGAGCAGCACAAGAGCCCGAAATGCCGCCCCGTTAATGTGAGGGAGCAGCTTACCCAGCCGTGGGAGCAGGATGAGCAGGGAGACGATCCCGAAGGTTAGATAACGTAATGTTGCCAGTTGGAAGGGCGTGAAGGGAGCGACAAGCTCCGGGGCAAGGAAGGTAATACCCCAGAAGGCTCCTGCCATGGCACCATAGGCGGTGCCAATGAGAATGGACCGTGTCATGCAGGCTCGTTGTTATGTTGTTAATATGTGAGTTGGGCTTGTGTTGTCGTAATGGGTCTTCTGCGTCAAGAGGGGTGGTGTGATTTACCCATGTTTAGCAGGGCCATGGGCACGCACGCAGGAGATGACCCCACTAATGGCCAGAATAATGGCACAGCCCTCCAACAAGGTGGGGAAACGCTGCTCCCAGAGGAAGCCGTAAAAGAGGGAAAAGAGTGTCTCAAAAAGGATCATCTGCCCTACCATGGTGAGGGGCAGCAAGCGTGTCATATTGTTCCAAAACGCATTGGCGACAATGGAGGCCAATAAGCCCATCCCACACGCAATGAGGAAGAAACGCCCCCAGCCTGCCACTGGCAGATGATGGGGCAGAAGGAAGGCAAGTGGGAGCATCAGCAACGCTAGCCCGCCAGTGACGAGACCGGTGAGGAGGTTCCAATCATTATGGGAGAGCGGGGCAATGAGTTTGAGCCAATTAGCGTTTTTAATAACAAAGCCTGTCCAGCTTAGCAATGCCGCTGTTGCCATAAGCAACCCGCCAAGCTGAAGCCATAAACTATTATGATGCTGGGGAGAGGCGTTATGGAAGTTCTGCCACGCAATGCAGATAATCCCCCCCGCACTGAGCAGCATAGAGGGGATAAGCTGGCGAATATGCAAGGCGGAATCCGCTCGCAAGGCCCCTACGACTGTCACTGTGACAGGGATGAAGCCGACAATAAGGGACGGCATCGCCACCCCGCAAAGCTGCACGGCTGTGCTGAGCAGGCTATAATAAATGATATTGCCCATCAGGCTAAGGCCCAGCAGCCCGAGCCACTCCGCTTTGCCAAGATGGGGGAGGAGCGTCTTTAAGCGTGGGGCCAGCAAGAACAGGGCAATCACCCCATATGTGACAAACCGCACCGAGGCGAGTTGGAGTGGAGCAAAGGGGCCAATAAGTTCTGGCGCGAGAAGGGAGAGGCCCCATAAGGCCCCTGCTGCTGCACCGCATGCAATACCGCTGATTGTGGAACGTGTCATAAAAGGCCCGCTCTTTGCTTTGGAAGAACTGAAAAGATGCCTTTGTGTGTTGAGGCTCTGGCGGCTTTCGTCAAGGGGGAATCGGGAGGTATCTTCCCTTTTAAGGGGGGGGATGTCAGAGTAGTGCTATGGCTTTAGATACTGCATTTTTGGATGAGCTGCGCCAGCGTACATCCCTTACGTCACTTTTTAGCCGGCGGAATAAGCTTGTCCGCTCTGGGCGGAACTGGAAGGCATGCTGCCCTTTTCATGGTGAGAAAACGCCATCCCTATATATTTATGACGACCATTATCATTGCTTTGGCTGTGGCGCACATGGCGATGCGATAACTTATGTCATGCAAAGTGAGGGGGCTAATTTTCGTGAGGCGGTAGAACGTCTCGCAGGAGAGGCGGGGATGGACATCCCCGCTGATGACCCCCAACAGGTGGAAAAAGCCCGCGTCAGGCAAACGCTTTATGATGTGATGGAGGCTGTACAAGCCATTTATCGCCGCAGACTTTACCAGCCAGAAGGGCGCGCTGGGCTTGATTATCTACAAAAACGGGGGTTAAGCGCGGAGACGCTGGAGCGTTTTGGCCTTGGCTGGTCTGGTGATGGGCGGTCTCTTCTCAATGCGTTAGCCGCGCAGAATATCACAGCAGAGACGCTGGTGCAGGTCGGGCTTATGCGGGTGGATGAGGCAGGGCGTCCTAAGGGAGAATTATTCTTTAACCGTGTGATGTTCCCCATTCGGGACCGGAAGGGGCGCATCATCTCCTTTGGGGGGCGTGTGCTGGGGGATGGGCAACCTAAATATCTGAATGGGCCGGAGACGGATATTTTCTCCAAAAGGCGGACGCTTTTTAACATCGACCAAGCCCGCCAAGCCATTCATAAAGGGGCTAAGGCCGTTGTGGTGGAAGGCTATATGGATGTCATCGCGATGGCACAGGCTGGCTTTGGGGGGGCTGTAGCTCCCTTAGGCACAGCCTTGGGAGAGGAGCAGATGGAACTCCTCTGGCGGATGACCGATGGGCCTATCATCTGTTTTGATGGTGATGGTGCAGGCCAACGTGCCGCCTTGCGCTCTTGCGAGGTGGCCTTACCTTTGCTCAAAATAGGGCGAACAGTGCGCTTTTGCCGCTTAGATGGGGGGGATGACCCGGACTCCCTCATCCAGCGCGAGGGCGCAAAGGGGATGGAAGCGCGTCTCGTCCAAGCCCGCCCTATGGAGGAGGAATTGTTCAGCCTGCTTACGGCGCAGGAGAGCAACCCCACGCCAGAACGCCGCGCCGCTTTGCGGGAGAAGCTATATGCTCTCGCGCGGATGATCCCTGATAAATTGCTCGCTGGTGAATATCGCAGCACCTTTAGCGAGATGTTTTTTGCACGCTATCGCCGCGTTAGAGGCGGGCGTGGCGGGTATGGGCAACGTAGTACGGAGTATACATCTGTCGTCCCCATAGCGGGGGAGCGGCAGGTCGAGGAAGGCAGTAAAGAGCGGTTAAACCTGCTAACACTCCTTCTTTTACGCTATCCAGAGATATTACCGGGGGTTGATAAAGATTATAATACCCTTTCCCTCCCCGCGCCTTTGGCAGATATCCGCACAGCCTTGCTTAGTTGGATGGATGAATGGACAGGCCCTCTTACAGCGGAGGCGTGTCAGCAATGGATGGATGAGCATGGGTTAAAAGAGACTATTACGCAGTTGCAAAACAGCCCTATGCCCCGGCAGATTAAGGTAGAGGAGGGTGAAGACCATTTGCAAATGGCCATGACGCTATGGTGGCATTTTTATGCTTTGGAGACTCTGAAATCCTTACAAGAGAATGTAGAGGAGGAGGTCCGCAAAACCGTGGAGTTTTTGTTGAGCGCACCTGCCGACTCGGACGAAGCGACCCAACGGGCCCGTTTTGCGGCTATGAAAGCCCGGCAGGCTGTCCTTTTTGCTTTGCGCCGAGGGGAAAAACCTGTCTTAGAGGGTGATACCTAGTGCAGTTTATATGGTAGAAGAGCCAAAAATGGCTGAATAGAACAAGGAATTGTAAGTTTCTCGTGTTCAGTCCTTGACTTGGGGAGCAGGATTAACCAATTCCATGCTGCCCCATTACTGGCTTTACGAGTAAAGTTGACGGAGAGACGCATGGCCATCAAATCAGCCTCTGGATCAGACCGGAATGCACCAGAGCAAGATAGCTCTCCGCTTGATGTGCAGTCTGTCGCTGTTAAGAAGCTGATTGCTAAAGGGCGCGCTGGCGGGCACATCACATTTGATGAACTTAATGCTGTCCTCCCACAGGATAAGATGTCCTCTGAGCAGATTGAGGACATTATGGCCGCATTCTCCGAGATGGGGATTCAGGTCGTTGAGAGTGCGGATAAGGATGAAGATGGCAATAGCGAGGAAGGCGACAGCTCTGCCTCTGAAGATTCGGCAGAAGATGAAAATGCGGGCGGTAATATTGATGCCGTAGCAGCAAGCCGTACCGATGACCCCGTGCGGATGTATCTGCGCGAGATGGGAGCTGTGGAGCTGCTTTCCCGCGAGGGGGAAATTGCCATTGCCAAGCGCATTGAGGCTGGGCGTGGGGAAATGATAGGCGGTTTATGCCGTAGCCCGCTGACCTTCCAATCTATTTTAGGGTGGTATGAACAGCTAAAGAATGAAACGCTGCCTCTGCGTGAGGTGATTGACCTTGAGGCCAGCCAAAGCGACCCCGAATCTCCCGAAGATATGGAGGATCTCACCTCTGAGGAGGACGATGATGATTCCGAGGATGACGCTGAGGATGGCGAAGGCGAGGGTAATGGCGGTGAGGGCAGCGGCCTCTCTCTCTCTGCGCTAGAGGAGAAGCTGCGCCCAGATATTATGTTGATGTTTGAGGCTTTTGAGCCGCTATATCAAAAGCTGGTCAAGATGCAGAGCCAACGTCTCGCTGCTCTGATGGAGGGGCGTGAGGCTTCGGCTACGGATGAGAAGAAATATAACAAGCTACGGACAGAGCTTGTCGCCCTTGTGGAGCGGATGCATCTGCATAATAACCGTATTGAGGAGCTAGTTCAGTCCCTTAAAGCTCATGTGCAGAAGCTGAACACTGTTGAGGGGCGGATGCTGCGTTTAGCAGAGAGTTGTAAAATCCCGCGTGAGGATTTTATGAATCATTATCGTCATCATGAGTTGGCCCCGGATTGGATAGAGAGCATCTGCCAGCTGACCGGTAAGGGATGGAAGACTCTGACCGGCAAGCATCTCTCAACACTTGAGAAAATGCGTGGAGAGGTCGCTGCTCTCTCTAAAGAAACAGGGTTGCCTGTTGGTGAGTTCCGCCTTGTGTATCAGACCATTTCGCGTGGGGAGCGTGATTCCACCCGCGCGAAGAAGGAGATGATTGAGGCTAATCTGCGTTTGGTGATTTCGATTGCCAAGAAATATACAAATCGCGGGTTGCAGTTCTTGGATTTGATTCAGGAAGGCAATATCGGGCTGATGAAGGCGGTTGATAAGTTTGAATATCGCCGTGGTTATAAGTTCTCCACCTATGCCACATGGTGGATTCGGCAGGCGATTACACGCTCTATTGCTGACCAAGCCAAGACCATCCGCATCCCTGTCCATATGATTGAGACGATCAACAAGTTGGTGCGGACATCACGGCAGATGCTCCATGAGATTGGCCGTGAGCCTGCCCCGGAGGAGTTAGCCGAGAAGCTTGGCATGCCGCTGGAGAAGGTGCGGAAGGTCCTCAAGATCGCTAAAGAGCCGATTTCTCTTGAGACCCCCATTGGGGATGAGGAAGATAGCCATCTCGGTGATTTTATTGAGGATAAAACAGCCGTTATCCCGCTAGATGCAGCGATTCAAACAAACTTGCGGGAGGCCACAACGCGCGTTCTGGCATCTTTGACCCCGCGTGAGGAACGTGTGCTGCGTATGCGCTTCGGTATTGGTATGAACACTGACCATACGCTGGAAGAAGTCGGTCAACAGTTTAACGTGACGCGTGAGCGTATCCGCCAAATTGAGGCGAAAGCTCTGCGTAAGTTGAAGCACCCAAGCCGTAGCCGTAAGCTACGTTCCTTCTTGGATGATTAAGTCGTCACTTGCTTTTAAGCGGTTTTTATGGTCTAAGGCCGCTTTCCCTGCCGTGCGCTATGGCGGCGCAACGGCTATACCCGGCATTGCCCTATAGGGGTGGTGTGTTCAGGCCAGCACTGGGTTGGTCCGGGTTGACCTTATCCGAAGGGAGTTTTCATGCCACTTTATGAGACCGTGTTGATTGCACGTAATGATGTCTCTCAGGCTCAGGTTGAAGCCTTGGTCGAGACCATCTCAACACTTCTTGGCGAGCATGGCGGCACAATCCGCAAGCGCGAGTTCTGGGGCCTGCGGACCCTGGCTTATCGTATCAAGAAGAACCGTAAGGGCCATTACGTCCTGCTGGGGATTGAAGCCCCGGTCGAGGCGATGAATGAGCTGACACGTCAAATGGGCCTGAACGAGGATGTTCTCCGCCTGATGACGCTGCGTGTGGATGAGATTGACGAGACGCCGTCTCCGATTCTGTCCCGCAAGGATGATCGCGGTGGTGAGCGTGGGGCCCGTGGGGGTTCCCGCAGCGGTGGCCGTTATGAGAGTGGCCGTGGCGGCCGCCGTCAGAACGAGTCTTCCGAGGCGCGTGATCACGAGGATGAAGCGGAGTAAGAGAGCATGTCAGAAACAAACACGACACAGGCCGTTAACCCTGCGACACGCCGTTTGGCTGTGGGGGCACGCCGTCCTTTCTATCGCCGCCGTAAATCCTGCCCGTTCTCCGGGGCGAATGCACCGAAGATCGATTATAAGGATGTACGCTTGCTGAGCCGCTTCCTTTCCGAGCGTGGCAAGATTGTCCCCAGCCGCATCACGGCAGTGTCGGCTAAAAAGCAGCGTGAACTGGCGCAGGCGATTAAGCGCGCCCGCTTCCTCGCTCTGCTCCCCTATGTTGTAAACTGAGGAGCGCGACATGTCCCAGACATCATTGATTCTGCTTCAACGTGTGGAAAATCTTGGCCAGATGGGCGATGTCGTCCATGTGAAGCCGGGTTATGCGCGTAACTTCCTGTTGCCTAAGGGTAAGGCTCTGCGTGCAACAGAGGCTAACCGTGCGCGTTTTGAGACAGAGCGCGCTCAGCTGGAAGCTCAGAACATCCGTAAGCGTGAGGAGGCCGAGCGTCTTTCCGAGCGTATGCACGGCTTGAGCGTGACGTTGATCCGTCAGGCAGGTGATAGTGGCAGCCTTTATGGCTCTGTTACCCCGCGTGATATTGCAGCCGCTGCTACAGCAGCTGGTTTGACGGTGTCCCGTCAGCAAGTTGTGTTGGATGAGCCCATTAAGGTGCTTGGCCTGGTAGAGGCACGCATTATCCTTCACCCAGAAGTGTCCATTCAGGTGACTGTTAATGTGGCACGCTCTGAGGAGGAAGCTGAGCGTCAGGCACGCGGTGAGGTTATCGGTCAGGAAGAAGAAGAGGATAACATCCTTGGTGAGCTTCATGCCGAGCAAGCCGCTGAAGAAGCTGCCGCTGAGGCCGCCGAAGCTGCTGCTAAAGCCGCTCAGGGTGAAGTGGCAGAGGGCACAGGTCACGAGGGCTAATAGGCTTTCGGCTCTTTTAAGAGACCTTATAGAAACCCGGCAGAGTTCATTCTGCCGGGTTTTTTAGTGCGCGGGGATGATAAGGGGGGCTTGTTATCTCCCCATATTGTGCAAATATTAGCATCTAGAGGTGGCCATTAGGTCCCTACAAAATAAACCTATTTTGAGCCATGTTGGGATGGAATAGCGCGATGAAGTCGGTTCTTGATGCCTTACTAAAGCGGTTCATCTATTTTGGGAGCTTAACCGTCACTTACAGTGATGGAACACAACGCTATTATCCCGGTGAAAAGCCCGGGCGTAAGTCGGCTATTCGCATCCTCTCATCAGCGGCGGAGCGCGCTCTTGCTTTAAAACCGGCCCTAGCCTTTGGGGAAGAATATATGAATGGGACGGTTGTCCCTGATGGTTGTTCCCTAGAGGATGTGATGTGGACGCTCATGCCGAATATTGAGCGTGGCGGGCTATTGAGTGAGGATATTAGTGGTAAATTGCGGTATGTTAGCCGCGTTTTGCGCCCTCTTAATTCGCTAAAACGCTCTCGTACAAATGTGGCGCATCATTATGATTTGAATGGCAGCTTATATGAGCTGTTTTTGGATAAAGACCGGCAATATTCCTGCGCTTATTTTGAGCATGATGATATGTCGCTAGATGACGCACAAATTGCTAAGAAGCGTCATATCGCCGCAAAATTGAAGCTCGATCATGCCGGGCTGGAGGTCTTAGATATTGGCTGCGGTTGGGGTGGGATGGCCCTCACGCTTGCGCGTGATTACGGTGTGAAGGTAACGGGCATTACCCTCTCAGTTGAGCAACTGCAAGTAGCGCGGCAACGGGCGAAAGAGGAAGGGCTAGAGGGCTTGGTTTCTTTCGAGCTGCTGGATTATCGGACGCTGAATAGGCAGTTTGATCGTATCGTCTCCGTGGGGATGTTCGAGCATGTGGGGGTACGGCAGTACGAGAGCTTCTTCAACCATATCAAGCGGTTATTACGACCAGAAGGTGTTGCGGTTATTCATTCCATCGGGCGGATGGATGGGCCGGGTATGACCAATCCGTGGATTACGAAATATATCTTCCCCGGTGGTTATTCTCCCGCTTTAAGCGAGACGCTTGCCGCGTTGGAGCAGACAGGCTTGTGGCTGACAGATTGTGAGGTCTGGCGGTTGCATTATGCGAAAACACTCGCTCATTGGCGTGTGCGCTTCGAGACGAATAAGGACAAGGTGCGAGCCTTATATGATGAGCGTTTTGTGCGGATGTTCGAGCTTTATTTGCTCGCCAGTGAGCTTGCTTTCCGCATTCAAGGCCATATGAACTTTCAACTTCAAATCACACGGGATATTGAAGCCGTGCCTCTTACGCGGGATTATATGTTTGTAGCCGAGCAAGCCCAGCGAGCAAAGGACGAGGCTTAAGCGCGTGCCCTCCGGTTTAGGAGGGGCCTTGTTGCTGGCGTAAATGGCAGCGGGCGAGTGTGTCAAACTCGGCAATGGTGAGGGTTTCGGCCCGGCGTGTTGGGTCGATGCCTGCTTCTTCTAGCAAGATGCTCCCTTTGATGGGTTTGAGAGCCGCCCGTAGCATTTTGCGCCGTTGGCCGAAGGCAGCAGCCGTTACTTGCTCCATGGCTTTAAAGAGGGCGGGTGCGGGCTGCTCAGCATGGGGGATGATGAGGACCACAGCAGAATGAACCTTTGGCGGAGGGGAGAAGGCCCCCGGCGGCAATGTCAGCGCGATGGAACATTCTGCGCACCATTGGGCGAGTACGGCTAACCGCCCATAAGCGGCACTGCCCGGCGCGGCGCAAATGCGCTCTGCGACCTCTTTTTGGAACATCAAGACCATGCGTGACCATTGCGCGGCTTGGCGTAGCCAATTTACCAAAAGGGGTGTGGCGACATTATAGGGTAAGTTAGCGATAATTTGCCGTGGTGCGGGGGTAAGCTGGGTAGCATCTAGCTTTAGGGCATCTTGCCGGACAATATGTAGCTGCTCAGGATAATGGGCCTGTAGTTCCTCAAGGAGAGGCCAAGCGCGGCGGTCAATCTCTACAGCATGAACACTTTGTGCGTTGGAGTCTAGCAACGCACGGGTCAGCCCACCGGGGCCGGGGCCTACCTCTATAACATGCGTTTTGGCGAGGTTACCCCCCAAAGCCGCAATACGCATACAAAGGGTCGGGTCGAGCAAAAAATGTTGCCCTAGCGATTTAAGAGCATCCAACCCATGATGGCGGATGCTCTCGCGTAAGGAAGGGAGCGCGGTTGGTACTGCCATCAAGGAGCGAGGACAGTTTTAGCCGCCGGGCGGATTTTGATGATAGCTGTCCGGCGTAATGCGCGTTGGAGCTGCTGGGAGGCTTGCTCAACACGCTCATTCATCAACTGGTCCGCAATTTGACCAGGAGTTTGCTGGGCAAGGTTGCGTTGCTCGCGAGAGCAGACCATGAGCAAAGCAATGCCATCTGGGGCGACAAGAGGGTGGGATGAATGGCCCGTGGCGATTTTATCAACAACAGCCTTCATTTGGGGGGCGAGACGCTCCTCAACTTGTAAACCCGGATTGCTAGGGCGGCTATTGCCCAATGAGGTGTTGAGAGCCTCCATCTCCTCGCATGTTTTGATGGTCTGTGATTCATGAATCGCTTTCTGCAAAGCGAGTTTTTGTTGGTCCGTGGGGTTGGAGGGGTCTAGCTGAGTGCTGAAGGGGAAGAAGGCCTGCCGCATATTGAGGATTGTGCCCATTTGCTTACCAATCGTCCGGCGGTCCAGAACAGTCACAATCTCATAGCCCCCCGGTACTTTAATAGGGTTAGAGATAGCATTCTCCGGCATTTTTTGAACGATAGGGAGGACTTCTGGCTCGATATTATCTTCCTGCATCCAACCGCGAGAGCCGCCTTGTAGGGCGGATTGGTCTTGGGAGAACTGCGCCGCTACAATCGCAAACGGAGCCCCATTACGCAGTTGATTGATGATAGTTTGGGTAAAGGCCAGCTCTGTAGCGTCATGGCGAGGGTCATTCACAGGGACGAAGATCTCGCTGATGAGATATTGCGGTCGTCCAGCCTCGCGTTGCAGAGCTTCTTCACGCTGGGTGATTTGCAGTGGTGTAACGCGGCTGCGTGTCCCGAGCTCCTCACGCAGTACTTGCATCCAGCCAATTTGGACGCGGATTTGGTCGATTAAGGTTGTAAGAGATACGCCATCAGCTTTAAGCCGGTTGCGAAGGGCGTTTTCTGGCATGCCATTGCGTGTCTCGATGGTGCGGATGGCTTCGGCAATTTGCTCCGGTTCGACATTGATGTGCCGGCGGAGGATTTCCTGCATTTTCAGCCGCTCGTTAATGAGCTGCTGGATGAGCTGCCCACGTAGACGCTCCATAACTTCTGCATTAGGGGTCAGACCGGTGGAGATGACAAAAAGCCGAGCGCGGTCTTCAACATCGCGTTGGGTGAGGATTTGCCCATTCACGATGATAATAATCTGGTCTTCCGTAGCGGGGGTATTTGCTGCTTTTCCATGTTCATGAGGGGTGGCGGCTGGGATATGCGATTTCGCCATTGCCTGCCCTCCGACCATAAGGGCGGTGCATGTTGTTAGGGAAAATAGTGCAACGCGCGAGAGACGAGAGTAAAAAGCCATAACCAGATTAGTTTCCGAAGGTACCAAGAGAATTGAACGTGACGCTGAAGCCAACCGTTACGTTAGGCCGCCGACCGCCGATATAGGTGTTCTGACGTGAGGCGTAAACATTGAGGGTGAAACATTCATTAGAATACCCAACTGTGCCCCCATTTGCCACAAATTGCTTACGGGCAATGCTACGGCGCGTGTAATAAGCGAAGGAATATTCTTTCCATCGCCCAGTCACTCCGCCGGTAAGCTCGCTGACTTTACCAAGGAAGGGGTTGTTAACGCGAGACTGGTCCATGCGGTTCGTGCGTGGGGTATAGTAATAGTAATAAGGGGTTCTAGGCTCATACACATAGCCTGCCATGACACGGAAGATGGGTATCCCCGCCGAGACGAGCCCCTCACCATAGTCAAAATGTTTACTATAAGGGTTAAAGCGCCCGCGCGCTGTGACATCAACAAAGCGAGAGGGCGTCATCTGAATGCGGCCGACAGGGTCGGAGAATGTATGATTAACGCCGGAATAGCGCATATAAGCCGGCCCCCCACGGTTGGGATGCTGGATGAAGCTTTCCCCAATGAGAACATCCACTGAGCGGCCATTCCAGCTCCAATTTTGATGCAGGCCTACATTGGCGCGTAAGCCACCATCAAGCCTGTCCGTCCCCATATAACGATTGAGGGAGAAAAGTGTCGCATCAGTAAACTCGTAAGCGAAGCTATCCTCATTAGGGAGTTGTCGATGCAGAGCACTGCCTGTGTTGGGGGCAGCAATCAGCTGAATGATAGGCTCAAAAATCTGCGTGGCATGGCCTTTGGCAAAGCTGCGGAGGAAAGGCCAGTTCATCTTTAATGCAAGGGTTGGTTGGACTTGCCCACTTACATGCGATCCAGATTTCTCATAGAGAGGTTGCTCATGCATACGCGTGGCATGATACACCATAGAATCAACACGGGCGGTTAAAACCCATTGCTGGCCCCAATTATTGGTCCAAGGGCGATCCCATTGGAAGGCAAGCTCCCCGCGTTGGTCATTTGCACCGCGATCGCGCAGAATGACAAAATCGGTCGTATGGACTGTGAGACGCCCGCCTAAAGCATCTGGCTCACCTTGGAAGTCATATGTAAAACGAGGGAGGGAGTAGGGGAGGTCCTTATTGTTAATAATACCTTGGTTAAGACCCTGATAAATCTGGGTATCTAAGCGTAGGTAGGAGCCAACACCAAAGCCCTCTAAATAGGCATTGGTATTGAGCGCATCACTACCATATCCCGGCACACTATAGTCACGCATATAGTTTGCTGCTGTTGTACGGTTAGCATTAAACCCAACGCGCCAATGAGGTGAGAGGTTAAATTCGCCTCGGCCTGCAATATAGGCTTGGGCACCATGCTCCTTCCCACCATAGCTGGGCTCACCAAAGGCATTATAGAAAGGTTGGTTACGTAGTGAGTCGTAAGCGACAGCACCGGTGAGGTTTAAATAACCGTTATTGAAGCGATTGCGGTAATTAACTGTTAATTGAGGTCCGGATTTTGTCCCTACAAGGGGCGTAAAAGTAGCGTCTTGATGGCCATCAATTACCCAAAAATAAGGGATGCTAAAGACCGTACCAAGATAATGGTCATGGGGTTTCGCATAGAAATTAAGAAACCCACTATGACGTTTTGAGCTGGGGTCAGTAATCGGCAAGTAGGGGAAATAGGCGACAGGCACCCCTAAGATACGTAACCACGCATGATTAAACTCAAGATTTTGATTATCTTTATCTTGTGTCGCATTACGCGCCGTTATGGACCAAAAAGGTGCTCGCTCGGGATGCTGTGCGCAAACAGGGCAGGCTGTATAAACAGCGTTGGAGAAATCTGTCACGCGGCCATTGTTACGCCGCGTCCCGCTGCTGGATATTTTGACATTATTTTTCATACGGGCATAAGAGGCCGTGCTAACACCATCCTTCATTCCGTGGGAGAACTCGGCCCGCTCTGTATAAGCAATTGTGCCATCTGGTTGGGTGAGCGCGACATGATGAAGTGCTGTGATTGTACCAGCAGCGCGGTCGTAAATAACCTTATCAGCCCGCATAGCTTGGCCACCCTGCCAAATACGGACATTGCCTTTTAAGACAAGAAGGCCTGTTTTATCATAGCTCTCATGGTTGGCGAGGTAAGTAACAGGCTCAGAGTCTGACACGCCGCCATTGGAGGATAGGTTGGGCGGTGTACCTGCGGGGAGAGGGCGAGCATTAGCAGGTGGTTTTGGCGCGTTAGAGGGAGTCTTTTGTGTATCTTGTGGGGGCTGCTGCGCGGGGATGGTTGTAGGAGCGGCTGTGGCGGGAACAATTTGCAAAAAGGCCCCTAGCGCACTCCCGGCGAGGGCTTGGCTTAGCAGCGACCAGGGCTTTCCAACACGGTGTGGCTTAGCCTGTAATGGCCCAGCGCGTAACGGAAAGTCAGCAGACAGTGGCATTAGCCATCCTCCAAATGCAACAACAAGGCCGCCGCGAGACATAACCCGATACCTGCTGGTGCCCAAGCAGCAGGCAACGGGGGTAAAGCACCAGATTTTCCCAGTTGCTCAGCGATTTTAGAGACCGCGAACAAAGTAAAGCCTGCTGTTACACCAATGCCGAGCATCCGCGCAATGCCACCACGCCCTGCCGGACGAATGGAAAAACCGGCCGCAACGAGCACCATAGTAACCGCAAGCATGGGAAGGGCTAAAAGCCCTTGAAAGTGGAGTTGATAGGGTATCGTAGAAAAACCGGAATGATGCAACAATTTAATGATATGAGGCAGGGCCCAAAGTGAGAGTGTATCGGCAGGGATAGCCCGCCGATTGAGGATTTTTGGTGTAAAATCAGACGGTAAAGTAAGGTCATGTGGTGTATGAGGCATGCGCGTATTAGAGAGGGTAAGCGCGTTATGGATGTTCCAATACCCATGGGAGAGAGTGCCTTCTGGGGCTTCAATCCGTTCTAAAAGATTCATAGCGCGGTCTAGTCGGAAGATGGTCAACTGTTGCGCTATCAACACAGTATTTTGTTGGTGGAGTGTCCCGATATGGAAGATAATATCCCCCCCAAGGCCGGGAATATTATCGCTACTGCGAAGCCATAAATCGGTAAAGAGCGTGCGTGGCTGGGGGGTAGGGCCTTGTAGCCACTGGGCCTCTAATGCGACAGCATGGCGGTAGCTTGCGGAGGATAGGGGCGACAAAGCAGCACTCATAAAGGCCCCTAAAAGGGCTGCACACAAGCTCGGGCTGAGGAGAAGTTGCCATACGGAGAGGCCAGCGGCACGGGTTACCACAAGCTCGGAGGAGCGCGCCAGGCGAGAGAAGCAGATCATCCCGCCCAATAAAACGGCAAAGGGAAGGATGTAGAGGCTGTAATAAGGGATGTGAAGTGCGGCGATGTGTAGAACAGGTTGTATGCCCGCCTCTGGGTGGGCCGCGGCGCGGCGGAGGAGGTCGATAAAATCAAAGAGGGAAATGAGTCCGGTGAGGGCGCATAGGGTCAGTATTGTGGTGAGGGTAAATGCCCGCCCTACATAACGGGCTAATGTGGTGGAAAAGCCAGTATGAACCATAAAATGCCCTACCTAGCCATGGAGGTGGATGGGGTTTTATGGCGCATACTCGCCCATAAGAGGCTTCCCCCGCCCATGAGGCTAGGGAGTAGAACCTCAGCCCATAAAAGAGGCACAAAAGCAGGATTTCCCTCTGCAAGATGTTTTAGGATGAGGGAGAGAATCATCAATAACATCACAATGAGGACAGCGAGCGTGGGACGAAGGAATGTCGCATGACGGCTGAAGCGGCTTTGTAAGACGCAGAGGAGGGCTATCATAGCATAAGAGAGGCAAGCGAGCGGGTTTGTCAGGCGCGTCCAACCCTCAATGAGCAATTTATTACGGCTATGGCGGGAGAGATTACCTTGTGGGAAAAAGAGAGCCGAGAGGGGAAGCTCTGCGACATCAGGGGCAAAGGTTTGATGATGAGCAGACCCAATATCGACTGTTTCGAGCTGGAAATAAAGTGTGCTGATCTGGCCTGTATGGCGGTTTAGCGTATGGCGAGACCCATTATGAAGGACTAAGCGCAAAAGGTCGCCTTGTGGTGTGGTCAGGCCATCTTCAGCGAGAATAGTGACGGGATAAGCGGGGTTACGGTCATCCTCAATCATAATGCCGTCAAAGCTATCATCGCTGCGGCGTTCATGGATATATACGGTCATCCCCTTACTTATGGGGGTAAAGACGCCTTCCTCCAGCAAGAAAGCTGCTGCGCGATTGCGGATTTCTAGCTCATAGCGGTGGAAGTGATGATAAGCGAGCGGTGCGGCCCAAAGGCTAAGCCCGTACCCGGTGAGGCAGGCCAGCCCCGCCCCAATTAGTCCCGGCCGGGCGAGGCGGAGGGGGGAGAGGCCCATAGCCTGCAAGACGGTGAGTTCCCGGTCTCCTGCGAGCCGATGGTAGAACCATAAGGTGATAAGAAATGTCGTGACGGGGAGAATGACACTGATGAAGGAAGGCACCATTAGGAGGGTGAGATGCAAAAAGGCGAGTAGGGAAAGCCCATGTTGCACCACCATACCGATAAAATGGAGCGATTGTGTTAGCCAGATTAAAGCTGTGGCCCCGCCCGTGAGGGCAATAAGCCCCATGAGGAGATGATGGAGGATGTAGCGGTCCAATAACGCTAAGGATGTAACATGGCGAAATAGGGGGGGTGGAGTGTGCTGTAGGGCCATGTTTTAGGCAGGGCGCGGGGCCGCAGCACGTTTAAGCCTATCCTGCAAAGCACGGCCTAACCCATCATGCGGCAGGGGAGCTACAGCGATGGCCGTGAGGTTATGGCGTGCAGCAGAACGATCTATCTGCCGTAAGGCTGCAAAGAGACGGTGAGCGGCTTCTTCCACATTACCTTCTAAGCTGAGATTGACGTTAAGAGCTGGGGCGGCTCCCTCGGCTATATAGTCGCCAAAGGTAAGAAAGGCCTCACCCGGGGAGAGATGCGTTGCATTTAGGCGGACTGGTAAAGAGGGGGCATAATGGGACGCTGCTTGCCCCGGCGCGTTGGGCTGGCTGTGCGCGCTCATATGGTCCGCTACGTTAATTGGGCCACAAAGGCCCTCTAAAGCTTCTAAGGTGATGCCACCGGGGCGGCGGAGAATGGGTTGTGTGCCGGTAAGGTCTAGCACGGTGCTTTCTACCCCCACAGCGCAAGGGCCAGTATCCAAAACAGCATCAATCCGGCCATCCAGCTCTTCCAAAACATGCGATGCTTGGGAAGGGCTCACTCTACCAGAGCGATTGGCAGAGGGTGCAGCGATAGGCTGCCCAACATGCTGGAGTAGCTCCTCCACCGCACGGCCTTTAGGAACACGAATGGCCAGAGTCTTTAAGCCCGCTGTGGCAGCAGGGCAGATGCGGCTTTCTGCATGGCGGGGGAGGATGAGGGTTAGCGGGCCGGGCCAGAAGGCTTTGGCGAGTGAGCGAGCCATTTCATAAAGAGGGGCTGTCTCATCAATCTCTGCAAATGCGGCATCAGCAGTGGCAAAATGGCAGATAAGCGGGTTAGAGCTTGGCCTGCCCTTGGCTTGGAAGATGCGCTCTACCGTATGAGGGGAGGTCGCAAGCCCACCCAGCCCATAGACGGTCTCCGTCCCGAAGGCGACAAGCCCCCCTTGTTGTAACAAGCGGGCAGCACGGCGGATGCCGTCATAATCATGGTCGAGCCGTTCTGTCGTGCGGGAGGGGGCGTGAGGCATAGGCATAATATGTGGTACCAAGATGTAAGAAAGGGCGGGGATTAATGTGGGGTATAGCCTGTACAGAAGAAGGGTGGGTTCAACCATCCTTTCTTCCCATAGCGGAGGGGTTGGCCTGTTTCATCCAATAAATGACCGCCCGCAGCTTCTAAAATCGCGTGCGGGGCAGCGGTGTCCCATTCCATCGTAGGGCCAAACCGGGGGTAGAAATCCGCTTTCCCCTCGGCAATATGGATGATTTTTGCCGCAGAGCCTAACCGTGTGATGCAATGAATGTGACGGCCATCCGACCATTTCCGCAATAGGTCTTCTGATGTATGGTGGGAGGAGGCCATAACGCGTAAGCCTTCTTTCCCCACTGGGGCCGTCCTGATGGGGTGGCGTTGCTTTCCAATAAGTTGAAAAGCCCCTAAGCCTCTGCCCCCACCGTAAATCCCATATTGAGCAGGCAGGGCAACCGCCCCAAGAATGGGCTGATGGTCGCGAATCAACCCGATATTGATGGTAAAATCATGGCCCCCAGCGGCAAATCCGCGCGTGCCATCTAGCGGGTCTATCAACCAATAGCTGTTGCCTGGTTGGATATGGATGCCTGCGGCATGTTCTTCTTCAGCAATAGCGGGGATGGTGGGGCAGGCATCCCGCAACCGTTTGAGAATATGCGCCTCGGAGGCTTTATCAGCCTCTGTTACAGGGGAGGAATCCTCTTTTATATCGGTCTGAAAGCCACGTGCGCGGACATCACGCACAATCGCGGCGGCTTCATCAATGACCTCTAGGGCGAGGTTTAAGAGGTCATAATCTTGCGGGACAGGGGCGGAGGAAGCGTTCATGTGGGTGATAGTAGCGTATTATTGCTCATTCGTCACTTCTCCTCTTCTCTGATATAAGAGGGGAATAAGGGTCTTCGTCCTAGTCTCATAGGGGGCAGGCGGGCCAGTTTTGAGAGATAATGATTCAGGTAGGGGTATGATGTTTACTATTTCTTTCACCACAAAGCGACAAGGGCAGGATAAAGCCGGTCTTTCTGCGTTGTTATTGTGCCATGGGGCAGAGTTTACCAAGGGCGCGTTATTTCAGCATTATGATAAGATGTTAGGCGGGGCTTTAGCGCGAGCGGCCTCTTTGCGGGCATTTGCGGGGAAGGTGGGGGAGAGTGTTAGCCTCATCGCCCCAGAAGACTCGATAGCGCAATTCCATCTCATCGGTTGTGCCCCGTGTGATGATGAGCCTCAAACAACAGCGCAGGCGATGCAGTTGGCAGGCGGCAATGCGCTGCGTCTTTTAGCCCATAGTAAAATTAAAGCGGATAAGGCCAGCTTGTTGGTCGAGGCGGAGCAAGCCCCTCTTGCTGCGGAGCTTGCTTTAGGTGCCCGTTTGGGGGGGTATCGGTTCGACCGTTACAAAACAGTGAGCCAAAAACCGCAAAGCCTTAAGGTACTTCACATCGTTGTGCCCTCCACAGGGGCGATAAAGGAGCTTGAGGCACGTTGGGCCGAGCTGGAAGGCTTAGGGGAAAGTGTGTTCCTTACGCGTGACCTCGTTAATGAGCCTGCAAATCGTTTAACGCCGGCCGTGTTTAAGGACCGGATTCAGGAGCTCTCCGCCCTTGGTTTGGAGATTGAAGTGTTGGACCGCGCGCAGATGGAATCCCTCGGCTTTGGGGCTTTGCTGGGTGTAGCACAAGGCAGTGAGCAACCGCCCTTTACGGTGATTATGCGCTATCAGGGGGCCGCTAAAGCAGAGACGGCACCGCTGGCTTTTATCGGTAAGGGCGTGACATTTGATTCTGGCGGTATTTCCATCAAGCCCGCAGCGGGGATGGATGAGATGAAGATGGATATGGGCGGGGCTGCTGCCGTTGTGGGTGTGATGAGCGCATTAGCCCGCCGTAAGGCCGCAGTGAATGCCATTGGGGTTGTTGGGCTGGTGGAGAATATGCTCTCCGGTGCGGCGCAACGTCCGGGTGATATTGTTAAAAGCCATAGTGGCCAGACCATTGAGGTGCTGAATACGGATGCAGAAGGCCGCCTTGTTTTAGCAGACCTCCTCTTTTATACGCGCCAAACTTATAAGCCTGCGCTGATGGTGAATCTCGCGACCCTAACCGGGGCCATCGTTGTAGCGTTGGGGAATGATATTGCCGGCTTATTTAGCAATAATGACCAGCTTGCTCAGGCTTTAACAAAAGCAGGGGATGAAACAGGAGAGGCTTTATGGCGTATGCCGATGGGGCCTGCTTATAACCGGCGTATTGATTCCGACATTGCCGATATGAAGAATATCGGTGGCCGGCCGGGTAGCTCTAGTTTGGCAGCAGAGTTCCTCAAACGCTTTGTCGGTGAGACCCCTTGGGCGCATCTGGATATTGCCGGTACGGCATGGGCTGAAAAAGCAACAGCCTTAACCCCTAAGGGGGCGAGCGGCTTTGGGGTGCGTCTGTTGGACCGCTTTGTTCAGCTTTATAGCGATATGGCGCCATAAGGTAAGGGACGCGTTATGGAGCATCAGGCGGAGGGGATGGGTGAGAGCGCACCGTCAGAGCGTGCGATGGTCGGGTTCTACCACCTTACCCGCACCACTTTGGAGGAAGCCTTACCTGCTTTGTTGGAACGCACCTTAGAGAGCGGGGCGCGGGCGGTTGTGCGCTGTGAGGATGCCGCTCAGGTTAAGGCCTTGGATGAAGTGTTGTGGAAAGTCCCTCCCTTGATGTGGCTCCCGCATGGTTATGCAAAAACAGGCCAGGCACATCGCCAACCCATCTGGCTTACAGAGTCTGACGAGCGACCGAATGAAGGGACGTTCCTCTTTCGGCTCAACGGGGCGTGGGATGGCGATTTGGTAGGTTTTCAACGTGTGTTCGACCTCTTTGATGGTCGTGATGAGCAAGCGGTTCAGCAAGCACGCCAGCGGTGGAAAAGCCTGAAACAAGCCGGTTACGGCATGACCTATTGGCAGCAGCAGGCCAAAGGTTGGGCGAAGAAGGGGTAGAATAGTCTATGCCGTTTCATGATCCCTTTTTGCTCTGCTTGCTGGCATTATTAGCCCTATTGCTTTGTGGTGATGGGGCTGTGCGCGTGTTTGTCCGTGGGTTATGGCGGTCTGTTCCTGTTGTTACATGGCGGCAAGGGGGCTGCCATATGGCGGGGTTCCTCATGGCCTTTGCCGCTTTGGGGGTGGTTGGGCATGCGGGGGCTGCGGCGTGTTTGGTGGCTCTAGCCCTGCTCTTTTTTGGCGGCGGGGCGGCTTTTCGCCCTATATGGGGGGTACCTGCGTTATTAGGGTATGGTCTCTCTCCAACCGGGCTAGGCGGACTGGGGTTGATGGCCTTGTGCCTTTGGGCGGCAGGCCAAGCGCAGATGAGCCGGGTAGGGCAGGTTGTAGCGATAGTGCTGCTTATAGGGTTGGGTCACGGGGGCGCATTAGCCCATCCATTATTATGGCTGGGTGGGAGCGTTGCCCTCGTAGCGATAGGCCTTTTAGTAGAATTAGGGCGCGATTGGGAGGTTTTGTTACGCTCTTGTCGTTTGCTGCGGCCGTTAATGCTTTTAGGTCTTATGGAAATCTCCCGCCAGCAAGGCCTATCAATAGGGGTAGAAACAGCATTTTGCGCCTTGCTGTTGGATGTAACTTGCCAAACTATCGCGGCTATTTGGCCATTTGCTGTGTGTTTGAGCATCCCCGCCCCACCCTTGCCGGGCTTTGTTGTTGGGTGGATGGGGTTGCATACCGCATTGGGTTTGAGCGGAGGAACCGAAGGCTGGGCAGTGATAGGGTGTATTCTAGCCATTATGGTGATGGGCTTATCATTAGGGGATGGTATGGTTAGCCTCCGTGAGGCTGCCTCTATTCAACCATGTAAGCGGGTGGAATGGGGGATAGGCCTTATCATAGCGGCTCTTTTACCATCCCTATGTGGGTTTGTGACGCAATGGATGCCCGGTGCAGCAGGTCATAGAGGGGCGTGGTTTTATCGCCTCCCCGGTGGAGATGGGAGCATGATAGCCCTCCCTCTTTTCTGGCTGGTAGTATTTGTGGTGTGGTGGGGCCTCTCACGCGGGCATGTTAAGACGTGGCAGTCGCGTATTAGGATGGACGTATTAGCGGTAGGTATGCAGGCTCCCCCGCTGCGTTTATGGCCTATAAAACGCTTGGTCGTGCGAGGGCAGCAGCATATAGGCGTGGTGCAATCATCTGGCCGCGCACTTTTATCATCTCTCCCGCTGCGGGATTCTAGTGCTGTCTTTTGGCTGGTCTTTTTGGGTGGCGTTTTGGTTATGTTGGGGCTTGCCCAGTGAAGAACGCTATTATGCCATACTTTATAGATGGCGTGCGCCTAGGGTTAGAGCTTGTGTGCCAAAGTGTGGCATTGCTTGCAGTAGTGCCACTTATGGTTTGGGTGATGGAGGATGTTCCAGCCTTTTTGGTAGGGCGCGCAGTAGCCCCATTGGGTAGTCGTTATCGGCGTTTCGGGCATTTTGGGCGGGAGATTTTACGGTACGGTATTGATGTAGAAAGCGGGTTGATGCTGACGCTTGCCCTGTTAGCCCTTCTTATTTTGGCGGGGATGTCTTTTATAATGCCCTCCTGCTTAGGGCTGGTAGGGGCATGGCTTGCAGACCCGCTTTTGGTGGGGAGCCTTATTTTAACGGGGGCTTTATGGGCTGCGCCTTCTTATTTTGGGCAAGTGGTGCGGTGTTGGTTTGTTCTGTGCTTGATGGAATCTTTCCTCGTCCTTGCTGCACCGGGCGTGACGGGTTTTTTGGGGGTGCATCATCTCCTTATTGCCGCCCCCGGCTCTAGTTTGGCAGGGACAGCTTTATGCTGTGCTGTGGCATTGGCGTTCCTCACCCCTGTGCCGCGCCGTGAGGTTCTGGCTGCTGAGATGATAGAGCAGGCTTGGCCGCCTAGCCGTGCAGAGCGTGACCAAAAACAGAGGATTTTAGAGCTTTATCGTCTAGGGTGGGTGCTGCTTGTGGGGGATAGTCTTTTACCGGTGCTATTCGGGCTAGAAGGGCTGGGAAGTGTGGCCGGTTTCATTGGGCGGTTTATGGGCGGGGCAGCCCTTATCATCATAGGGCGGGCTACGGGGCTGAGCCGATACCGTCATTTTGTTGCGTTATTACTTGGCCTAGCCGGCTTAATGGCTTTGGCGGGACGATTTGCCGTATGATGGCGGGATTTGCATGCGCTTTGGTCTTGTTATTGATGTCGCTAGGGCGGGATGGTCGCTGGTTGCCGCTTTATGGCGTTGTATGTGCGGCGATTGCTGGAACATCAGGGACGGGATGGATCGCTGGGTTAGCTGTTATAGTTTTACCTGTCGCGAACCTATTGCTATGGGGCGTGATATGGCATTTTACTGTTGGGCAGCGGCGTGTTTCTAACGGTGGGCGTGAGATTTTGCCTGTGGTGCTGACGCTATTATTGCAATTTGTATTGGCCTTTTTTGGAGCAGGATTGGGTTTGGTCCCCACATTTGGCATCGGGCTGGTCCTAGCGGGGTTATGTGCAGCGGTATGTGGAGAAGCTCTGTCCCAATTTTGCGGGCTTGCTATGGCGGTGGATGGGCTGTTGGTTATGGCGAGTCTTTTGTCGTCTTGGGGCGTATTTGTAACGGGGTTAGCCCTGTGGGGTGTATTGGTGTTTTTGGCTCTGGTCCTGCTGCCGCGTTTAGCGTGGTGGCGTGTGGGGGATGATTAATGGCCTTCGCCGCTGCGGCCTTTGCGCCGGGCTTATTCGCCTCACCTATTTTATTAGGGTTATTTTGTTGGCCTTTTCTGGTGGTGTGGGTGCTTTGGGCCGCAAAACGACCAGAGGAAGCTGGGGCCATGGCGTGGCTTGGCGCGGGGTTGAGTACGCTAGCTTTGCTAGGGTGCTCCTCCCATATAAGCTGGGGGCAAGCGGTTTGTTTGGGGCTGGAAGCCTGCATAGCTGTCATTATTTTGGCTGGGCGTAAGGGCGAGGCGCACTCTCTAAATGATCAACATAGCGCGTCTTTTCGTGCGGGGATGGAGCAGTATGTCCCCCTCTTGGTGACGGGTTGTATTTTTATGGCGTTATTATTGCGCCCGCCTTTAGCTGCGCTGTTTTTTGATGCTGCCGGGACGGTCTTACTTGCATGGTGGGATGGGCGTGCCACGCGGCGTGCTATGCCTGCATGGGAGGTGGTGCGCTTACGGCTAAGTGGTGTGGTGCTTGCCAGTGTGGGGCTGATGGTTATGCGCGGGGGGAGCGTTTTTGCCACGGCGGACACGGCTTTGCAGGTCGGGCAGGTGTTCGCTTTAACCGGGTTGTGCATGATGGCAGGCTTGGGCCATAGGGCTTCTAGCCGGGCAGAGTTAGCATTGTTGGATGTCGGGTTGCGATTTGTCCCGCTTTTTTTGCTGCCTTTGGTGATGGTGACCCCACTGGCACGGTCTTTGATGGTACTTGCTGGGCTTTTAGCCCTCGGGAGTGTGGTTTTAGGAAAGCAAGGGCGCGTACCGTCATTAACATGGGTGCTTGGCTTTGCTGTACTTGCGGCGGGGACGGGGCAAAGGCTGGTGCTTTTATGGCTCTATAGCGCAGTTTTACTCGCCGCATCGTTGCGTGTGGTGTGCGAGAGGGAGGCGGTTATAAGAGGCGAGGCGGGTTATATCAGACTACCCCCCGGAGGGTTAGCGGTTTTACCCATGCAGATGATGCTCCCTCTCCTTATGATGGTGTCTATTGTGCTAGCGGCATCATTAGGGAGGGCAGCTTGCGTGGGGCTGTTTATCTGCCTTTGTATGGGGCTGCGCGGGTTGGAGCTGGAGAGCTTGCCGCAAACATTCTTAGCGGTGTGGCGATGGCATGATACCCTTATAAGGCTGTTATTGGTGCTGTTAGGGGCCTTAACATTGTTGGGGATTGCTCTGCTCGCTATGGGGCTTATGCCAGAGCCAGCCATTCAAATGGTGAGAGGGGTTGGACGATGATGGAGGACCCTATTTTAGAGGGAGGGGAACGGGTAGGGCTGTTCCATTATCGTGTATCCTCGGCAGGTTGGCTGCATTTCCTCCAACAAAATGAGCGCAGAGTGGCTTTATTGGCCTTTTGGGCCGATGAGTCTTGGGCAACAGCTTTGTTCCTATGTGCGGGGGAGCAACCTTTGCTGGTGAGTACGGCTATAGAGCAGGGACATTATCAAGCTGTGTCGCCTTATTTTCCCGCAGCACAATGGGGCGAGCGCATGGCGCGGGATTTATGGGGGGTAGAAGCATGGTCCGCTCGGGATGATAGTCCTGCGCTTGATGATGGGAGTTGGTCTCTAATAACACCATTAGCGGCTCATCCGTTGCCTGTAGCTGATGGTATGGGGCAGCCGTTGCCTGCCTGCCGGATGGAGCCATCACAGACGCAAGTGCCGGGTTTGCTGGGGATTGATTATGCCCTCTCTGAAGGTGCGATGCAGCAAATAGAGGTGCAGATTGCCGCTGGGCATCGCGGTGTGCTTTCCCGTTTGATGGGGTTGTCCCCCCAAGAGGCATTGCCGCTGATAAGCCGCATCACAGCGAGCGGATTTGTAGCGCATCCTTTGGCATTTATACGGGCCATAGAGCAAGCTGAAGGCCGCCGCCCTAACCCATATGAGCGGGATAGGCGGCTCCTTCTATTGGAGGTAGAGCGCATCGGGGTGCATCTTTTTGACCTCAGCCAAACAGCGCAACACGTGGGTGCGGGTTTGCTTGGAAGCATATGTGAGCATGCGCGGGAAGCTCTAGCGGCTCTATGCGCAGATTATGGCCTCTCTCGGCGTTTGACCAATAGCATCACACTAGAAGGGCAGAGTGAGGGGGGAGAGATTTTGCCTTTCATGCAGGCTTTATCATCAATGTTGCGGCCACGTCTTATACAGATAAAACAGCTTATGGGACTGTTTAATAATAGGCTGAAAAATATTGCTATTATTCCGACAGCTTTGGCGTGGGATTACGCTTTAGGGGGTGCGGTTGGTCGAGCTAGCGGGCGATATGTGGATTTTCGCTTCATGGATGAAGGCATGCGTGTGCAGGCTTTAGGCGGTGCGGTACGGCATGAGGGTGATGCTTGGGCGCGCCATCGTCAACGCATGACAGAATGTGAGGAATCGTTGCGTATTATAGGGCAGATTATGGCGTCCTTTGGGCAGGAGCGGGACGGGAATGTCATCCCGCGGACGGATGAAGGGCTTGGGGTCGCAGAGGGCGCGCGCGGGGATGTTTGGTATCATCTTCAGCTTGAAGCGGGGCGTATTACAAAGATACAGATACGCGACCCGGCTTTGCCACTTTTGGCTATTTTGGGCCTCGTGTTGGAGGGGCAATCGCCAGAGCAGCTAGGGATGATGTTAGCATCCCTAGGTTTATCGCCTGCCGCTATTGCGCTTTGAGAGGGAAGGCTCCCGTGGTTGGGGGGGAGCGATAATCTTTAAAAGGGTTGGTGCGCTAGTAATTTGGAGTGGCGTGGTGCCGCGGAAGTCCCCATCACTTTGGGCGGGGATAGGGCTGGTATGGTCGCAGGTGATTTTCTCCCCTGTGAGGATGGTAAAAGCAGTGTTGGAATATGTTTTCCGTCTGAGGCGCATCATGATGAGCTGCCAGATGATGAGCAACGGGTTAAGCCGGTGGAGCAGTAGGACGGAAAAAGCAGGCTGCCGATGGAGCTTGTGAGGAAAAAGCGCAAAAGGCCCCCCATATAGCCGCCCTTTGGAGATAATGCTTAAAACGGTGCGGTAAGAGACGCCATCTACACGCGTTTTGAAGGGGGGAAGCCGTTTGGAGATAGCAAGCTGTAAGGCTGTAAGAACATAGGCTGTGCGCCCTATGCGTTTTTTAAGTACGGGTGAAAGATTCTGGACAATCCATCCATCAAGGCCGACCCCTGCCATTTGGAGGAACAGGGTCGGGGTTGTGTTGTCCGCTGTTGTTATTTGCCCCGGCCAGACGCTACAGCGCGTGCCACGGGCGAGGAGGGTTACATTCTCGGCATCATCAAAGGGGATATTAAGCTCGCGTGCTAGGACATTAGCCGAGCCGATAGGCCAAAGGGCAAGGGTGCAAGAGGCCTTCATCATCGCTTGAGCAATTTCAGCAATGGTGCCATCGCCGCCACCAGCGATGATGATATCTGGTACGTTTTGTTCATCTCGTTCTAAATAAGCTCGCACAATATCCGCCGCATGGCCTTGGGCACGGGTGAGTTCCACCTGTACATCACAGCCTGTTTGCTCCAACTGCTCGACAAAATGTGTGAGTCGCTCTTTTGTGTAATGGCCAGCAATAGGGTTGGCGATAAGCAAAATATGGCGGCGAGATGAGGGGTTCATAAGGCTAGAGAGTTCCTTTTGGGGAGAGATGGCCTTTCGGTGTATAGGATAATCTTATACGCTGTTTTGAAGGAGTACGACTAGATCATGCAACCAGCACCATTGACAATGCTCCTTGCTTTTCTGGATGTACAAAAATGGCGGCCCCACTCTAAGCGGCGTGGCGGACGAGATATTCGTCTTTTTACGTTAGAGACAGGCAGTTGTGAAGGCTGCGCGATGGAGCTGATCACTCTGGGGGGGAGTGCTTATCCGCTGGAGGGGAGTGGCTTTGAGCGCGTACAACATCCTCAAGATGCTGATTGGTTGCTCGTAACAGGGGCAGTGACGCGCTCTAGCGCGGGGGGATTAGCCAGCGCGTGGGAGGCTATGCCCCCCGGGCGCAGCCTGATTGCTATAGGGGATTGCGCTTATAATGGCGGGCTGTGGGGAAGCAACTACACAACGCTAGGTGGGATTGCTGCCCTTAGCCGTGTATATAGCACTATCCCCGGTTGCCCGCCTTCACCAGAGGCTATTCTTCACGCCTTGGTGGAATTAGCAGAGGGCGGGTCATCCTCTACAGTCTCCCAAGAATCCTCTGCCTCGCGGCGTAGCCGCCAATAAGAACGGCGTGAGAGAGGGATCATAATAAGGTAAATTATGCCCGCAGCGGCTAAGGCCCCCCAAGGCTCTGCAATCAGAATAGCCGCATAAGCACCCGTGCCGACCAGCATAGGTAGAATATAGCGGGAGGGGACCTTAAAGTTCTTAAACGACCAAATAGGCAAGGTCGAGACAAGGAGGAACGCCGTTACAATCAAGCAGGTAGCGGCCAACCACGGGGAGTGAGCAAAACGAGCAACCCCCTCTAAGTGATTGCGATGGGCTTCTAACCCTAAAAAGACGGGGAAAAGTGCAAGTCCCGCCCCGGCAGGAGCCGGCACACCGGAGAAGAAGTTAGCGGCATATTCCGGCGCGGTATCATCATCCAAAGCAGAATTAAACCGTGCAAGGCGTAAGGCCATGCACACGGTGAATAAAATGAAAGGGATGAAGGAGAGCCGCTCTGTCGCAGGTAAGGCCCATAGCATGAGGATAAAGGGCGGGACGACACCAAAACACACAAAGTCCGAAAGGCTATCAAACTCCGCCCCAAAACGGGATGTCCCTTTTAAGAGGCGGGCAATGCGGCCATCTAGCCCATCCATACAAGCGGCGATGAGCAAAGCCGCTGCTGCGTGGGTGAAGTGCCCCGTCATGGAGAATTTAATCGCGCTTAGCCCCGCGCAGAGGCCGAGCATGGTAAGGATGTTCGGCACTAGGCGATTGAAGGAACGGCCATGAACACGGCGGCGTTTGCGCCGGTAACGGCGGACCATGATTTTACCAGATGTAGGTTTTTGCATGGCGAACTCGTTAGAGCCGTGCGATGATGGTTTCACCACCAATCATCGTCTGCCCTTCTAAGACTTCAGGGGTGATGCCGGGGGGAAGGTAGATATCCGTGCGGGAGCCAAAGCGGATGAGACCGAAAAGCTCGCCCGCTTTTACACGTTCACCTTCTTGCACATCACAGAGGATACGCCGTGCGATGAGGCCAGCAATTTGGACAACGGCAAGCTGACGGCCATCATCAAGTGTAATACGCAGCTCGTTCCGCTCATTATGCTCGGAGGCTTTATCTAAGCTGGCATTGAGGAACCGGCCTGCATGATAGGCAATTTTAGAGACAGTCCCGCTAACGGGCATACGATTTACATGGACATCTAAGACAGAGAGGAAGGTAGAAACCCGCCATACGGGGGTATTGCCCATCTCCAAAGCAGCTGGAGGCGCAACAAGAGAAACGCCCGTTACGCGACCATCAGCACTAGAGAGGACGAGGTTATCCCCCTGTGGGGATGTTCGGCGTGGGTTGCGGAAGAAATAGAGGCAGAATCCCGTAAAGGCGAATCCGACCGTGCCTACCGCGCGGGTGAGACGCCACGGTGTCAGCCGCCCGAGAATGGCTGTCAGCAGGCCCGCTGTCAGGAATGGAGTAGCCGCACGGTGGGGCGGCGCAAGAACGAGTTTGAATGATTTGATAAGTGACATATCATTACTCATACGTCACCTATCGGGTGGGTCAAGTCTTTCTATGAGGTACGCTGCATAAAACAATGGTGGAGCGGGTGTTGTCACCTAGGGAGGCGACATCCATTTTAAGGGCTGATGGTTTTGGAGAGGTAAGGGCCTTATGACGGTAGAGATTAAGCCGCTTTGCGCGTTTAAAGATAATTATGTGTGGTGTGTGCGTCAGAGTGCGACCATGCCTTGGGTGGTGATTGACCCCGGCGAGGCAGCCCCTGTGATGACCTTGTTGGGAGAGCAGCCTCCCGCTGCCATTTTATTAACGCATCATCATAATGATCATATCGGTGGGGTGGCGGTATTGCGGGAGCGTTATCATGCGCCCATTTATGGCCCTGCTGATATTGCCGAGATTGATCATCCCTTAAAGGGTGGGGAGAAGCTCTCATTAGCGGGGCTGAGCTTCCATGTTTTTGCAACGCCGGGGCATACGCTGGATCATCTTTGTTATGAGCTAGAAGGGGAGCATCCTGCCCTTTTTAGTGGGGATACGCTCTTTAGCGGGGGGAGTGGTCGCCTCTTTGAGGGCACAGCCGAGCAGCTTTTTAAAAGCTTTCGGCAGTTTGATGCCCTTCCTGATGAGACCATGTTATGCCCCGGTCATGAATATACGCAGGGTAATTTAAAGTTCATCGCCTCTCTTGGGCAGGATAGCCCTGCCTTTCAGGCGCGTGTGGCGGAGGTTGCCCGTCTGCGCGAGGCTGGGCGGCCATCTGTCCCAGTAACGTTAGGGGTAGAGCGGCAGACAAACCCTTTCCTTACCGCTCCATCGGTAGAGGCCTTAGCGCAGTTACGACAGCAGAAGGACCAATTCTAACAAAAGGGGTTAGGCGGTGGTGATGTCGAGCCCAATATCAAGGGCGGTGACGCTATGGGTCAACCAGCCGAGGGAGAGACAATCCACCCCGCTTTCTGCCATGCTACGGGCTGTAGCTGGTGTAATCCCGCCGGAAGCCTCGGTAATAGCGCGGCCTTGGACCATACGCACAGCCTCGCGCAGCATGTCCGGTGTCATATTATCCAGCAAATACGCATCCGGCCCATAAGGGCATGCAAGGGCCTCGGCCAGTTGAGCGAGGGAGTCGACCTCTAATTCAATCTTCATGAGATGCCCAGCCCGTTGGCGTGCTGCTTTTAGGGCTGCGGGAATGGTGCTGCCAAAAAGGGCAAGGTGATTATCTTTGAGCATAATCGCATCATCAAGCCTATGGCGGTGATTGCTCCCCCCACCAGCGCGGACGGCATATTTTTGCAAAGCGCGTAAGCCGGGGAGTGTTTTGCGTGTGCAGCATACCCGCACGCCTGTACCCTCAACGGCTTCGACAATCTGCCCTGTCATGGTTGCAATGCCACTAAGGTGAGAGAGGAGGTTAAGGGCGACGCGCTCACCCCCTAGCACGGCGCTAGCAGGGCCTTCTACCTCGGCAAGGACATCGCCTTTTGCAATGTGGTCACCGTCTTGCTTGAGCGGGGTGAAGCGTGTGTCCTTATCTAGCAAGGAGAAGGCCAAGCGGGCACCGGGGAGACCGGCTAATCGTCCTGCTTGCCGAGCAACAAAGCTGGCCCGTAAGGATGGTTGTCCGGCAAGGAGTGATTGGGTCGTTACATCGCCCCCCGTGCCGAAATCCTCCCGTAGGGCGGTGGTAATGACAGGTTCCCAAAGGAGGTCGGGCAGAAAGAGAGTTTCAAGAGCCATGAGGAAATCCGTTTTATAAGGGGAGGTCGTGTAAGTGCCAGTCATAATGGCGGGCAGGTTGGAGGCCGGGGACATCATCACGCCAATGCGCGCCGCGTTGCTCTAGGCGGTGCAAAGCCCCCCACGCGATGAAAGAGGCTGTAAGGGCACATAGATTATGCCGTGCAAGAGGGAGGGTCCGCTCCAAGAGTTGCTCTATCCCCGCACGGGTGCGGAGGATACCAAGATGATGCTGCATCTCCACCCGCAAAGGCCAATCCGTTGAAGCGGTAGGGCAGGGTGGTGCGGCCATGATGGTAGGGGACGCATCTGCTACACACGCATTGACATCCTGCCCTGCCCATTGCCCGCATAAGAGAGCCTCGAGCAATGAATTGCTGGCGAGCCTATTGGCCCCATGTAGCCCCGTGCAGGCCACTTCCCCACAGGCCCAGAGGCCGGGAAGCGTGGTCCGGCCTTTATGATCCACCTTTAGCCCGCCCATGTGATAATGCATGGCCGGTTGAACAGGCAGCATTTGGTTATCAGGGTCGTATCCTGCGGCGTGACATGCCTGCGTAATAGCGGGGAAGTGCGCACTAAAGGCCCCGCCCGGTAGGGTGCGGCCATCCAAAAACACGCGGTGGCCTTGCTGGAGCTGTGCAGCGATAGCACGGCTAACAACATCGCGCGGGGCGAGTTCTTCTGTAAAGCGGGAACCATCTTCCAAACGCAGTACGGCTCCCGCCCCGCGTGCGGCTTCGCTAATGAGGGCGAGGCGGTGCGTGGGTTCTGCTGCGATAAGAGCGGTGGGGTGGAATTGCGTAAACTCCATATCCCGTAATGCGGCCCCTGCCTGTGCGGCAAGTGCGAGTGTAATGCCACGATTTGCTAATGGGCTGGTGGTATGTTGATACAACCCGCCGCAACCACCGCTGGCTAAAATACACCGGCCTGTTGGGATAAACCCGGCGGAACTCCATACCCCTTGGAGGCTGCCATCAGGTGCGTAAAACCCTTCTAGCGTGCCTTCAAGCCAATGGATGGTCTCTTTTTTGCGGGCGGCTTGGAGTGTGTGATGCAACATCACGTGCCCGCTACGGTCGCCCCCGGCAAAGACAATTCGCTTACGGCTATGGGCGGCCTCTAAATGCAGGGCGAGTTGACCTGCCTCATCACGTGCGAGGGGGACATCAAGGCGGAGCAGCGTTTCAACAGCGTGCGGCCCGGCCTCGGTGATGCGCTGGACCATGGCGGGGTCACATAAGCCTGCCCCGGCTTTGAGTGTATCTGCGGCATGGAGGGCGGGGCTATCCTCTGGGCCAATAGCGGCGGCCATGCCTCCTTGGGCAAGGGTGCTGGCTGTGCCTTCCCCTGTGAAGCTGGGGGCGAGGATGAGGCATGGCTCCTCAAGCTCCAACGCGGCCATAAGCCCCGCCAGACCGGCCCCGATGATGATGGGCCAGCCAGCATAGCGGGAGAGGCTATCTCCCTGCATGGGACGTGCCCTCACTTAATGGCCAACATGCGCTCGACTGAACGGCGCGCCGGGGCTTGGAGGTCGGCTGGGATGGTGACTTCTGTGCTCATGGTCTCTAGGGCCTGACGAATATTTTTGAGCGTGATGCGCTTCATATGCGGGCAGAGATTACAGGGGCGGATGAAGTTGGTTTGTGGGTGCATCGCAGCGAGATTATCGCTCATCGAACATTCGGTGATGAGCATGACCTTTTCGGGCTTATGTTGGGCGATATAGTCCATCATGCTGGCAGTGGAGCCTGCATGATCGGCCTCAGCCACAACATCGGGGGAACATTCTGGATGGGCGATGATATGGAGCGGGCCATGCATACGCCGATATTGGCGGATTTCCTGCGGGGTGAAACGCTCATGCACCTCACAACGGGCGGACCATGTATGCATCTTAATGCCCGTCTCCCGCTCGATGTTCCGTGCGAGGAACTCATCGGGAATCATGATGACTTCTGGCACGCCGAGGCTCTCCACAACACGCCGCGCATTGCCAGAGGTACAGCAAACATCCGTCTCAGCCTTTACTGCGGCGGAGCTATTTACATAGGTTACAACGGGCACACCGGGGTGACGCTCCCGCAAGGTGCGGACATTTTCTGCTGTGATGCCTTCAGCTAAGGAGCACCCCGCCAAAGCATCGGGGATGAGGACGGTTTTTGTAGGGTTCAACAGCTTGACCGTCTCAGCCATGAAGTGAACACCAGCCATGATGATGACATCTTGCTCCAGATTTTGGGCTTCACGAGCAAGGGCTAAGCTATCCCCACGAATATTGGACACGCAGTGAAAGATTTCCGGCGTTTGATAATTATGAGCGAGAATGACCGCATTATGTTTGCGTTTGAGCTCTAAGATCGCCTCAATATCCTCGGCAAAGAGCCGTTCCCAGTCCTGCCGCGCCATAAGAGAGGCCACAGGGCTGTATAACGCCGCACGAGAGGGAGACGTAGCAACGGCCTGCATCATGGAGAGGTCCTTATATGATTTATACTCACTATGAGCATAATAGGGGGCGCAATAGCTTCCTTGCAAGTGTTTTATAGGATTTTATGGTGTGATTAATGCGCTGCCTCTATGGGGAGGAAGGCCGACCCCAGGTAACAAGAGGCCATTGCCGCAGGGCGAAACTGGTAGAGCTTGGCAGGTCGTCCGGCAGTAAAACGCTCATAAGCTCCGGTTTCTTCCACGAGGTTTTGATGCAGCACAAGGCGGCGGAAGTTTGGCTTATGCATAAACCGGCCAGAGAGTGTTTCTATCGCTTGTTGGAGTTGTAAGAGTGTGAAGGCCTTAGGGAGGAGCTCAAACACTGCAGGGCTATAGCGGATGCGGGCGCGCAAGCGGGAAAGAGCCGTAGCGAGGAGGCGGCGGTCATCCCCGTGTGGTGTGGTGTGTGCTGTAGGGAGTGTGCGTGGCACAAGGCCGGATTCCCACAGCAGTTCGTAGCGTTCTAGGACGCGTGTATCATCCCAGGGCAGGTCATATAGCCCAAAGGCGGGGGCGATGCGGCTTTGGCGGTCTGGGTGGTGTGTGGCCCATTGCTCAATAGCGGTGATGAATTGCGCAAGTTGAGCATTGCCCGTTTCACTCCGGCGGTCCTCCCACGGGAAATGTTGATAGAGGGAGCCGTGGCAGGCGTGGGGATGGCTGGGGCTGAGGGCGAGATAAGTAATGTGAATATGCGGTATCGCCCCCTGCATGGGAAAGGAGCTGAAGGTATAAAGCTGCTCCATATAGCCAATCGGGCAGTGTGTTAAGGTTTCTGCCCAATGGCATAGGCTTTGTTGGAGGGAGTGATGGCTTTCTTCAAAAGTGGGGGTGTTTTGGTCATGCCGTAATAATGCGACATGAGGGGCTTCATGGCCGAGGGTCATTAAAACAGTGATGAGGTCAGTCGGGCAGAGGGTTTGGTATGTCATCAAGGGGTCGGGTCTAATTTGCGTAAATGCTCTGCGAGGGAATGTAGCCTCGTAGAGGAGGATGATAAACCAGGGGGTACGCCATGGTCGAGCGGGATACTCACAGTAAGCGGGCGGGTGGCTAAGGTTTCCATCCGTGGGTTTGTCATCAGCTCGTGGCATAGAGAGCGTAAGCTCATCGGCACATTTTGTTGGAACCATTGGCTTTGTATGAGCAGATGTAGCGGGCTTTGCCAATTTGTTAGGCTGACAGATATGACCCCAGAGAATGAAGGAACATAGAGTGTCCCCCCAAGGGAGAGATGCGGGGGTGGGGTGTTTTGTTCACTAGCAGCGAGGGGGCGGAATGTCGCGCTGAGTTCATGTAAGCGTAAGCGGAGGAGTAAATTGGGTTGGGCTGTTTGGGAGGGTGTGTGTGACGCAGCAGAATATAGGTTGGGTAAAAGGGCAAACTGAGTGCGTAAATGCGTGATGTCGAACTCTTTGAGCATAGTATCGGGGTAGGATAAATGCTCTGCTGTGATAGAGGCGGAGAGCAGGGCTCTATCTTGTAAAGCAGGGTCTGGCCTGACGAGGGATTGCGGGGCGAAGCGAATACTGCCTGTAGGGCGCGATAGGGTTACGGTATAAGGAAGATGCGAGGCGGCGATCTCTAATTGCGCTATATGAAAATAAGCGCGGTAGAGGGGCATTGTGTGGTTGTGGCAGCGCGCCGTTAAAGCAGGGCATGGCATCATGCTTTTACTGATGAGCAAGCGTGTTTTGTTAAGCCGTAACGTCAGGCTATTTCCATTACGCACGAGGCGTAGAATGGTGCTTTGTGGCATACGGAGGGGGAGTTTGGTTTGCGTGGTGATGGTTCGCGCCCAGTCTAGCCAATTGCCTCCGAGGATGAGGGTCGGGGTCGCCCCTACAACATCCGCCCCATTAAGATGAGTATGGAAGGAAACGCCAGAGAGCTCCCGCCACGCGCCAAAAGGCCAGCCCTTAGCACGGGAGAGGCGTATGTTTAGCGTAGGGTTTGGCCCGTCAGAGGGCAGGGATTGCACAGCAAGTTGGTCAAGCTGGCGGGAGAGGATGGTCTGTGTACGGTGATATAACCCCCAAGTGCATAGTAGAAGCGCGATGAGACCATAGCAGAGCAAACGCACCGCTTGCCAAGAAGGCCGTATCGGGTAGAGCTTCTTGAAATAGCGATGAAGATAAGGTGGGGTGTTCATTTGTCCCCAGCCTCTTTGTCAGGGGTTATACAGCAATCTATTGGTTGTGGATTGCTGTGGAAAAGGAGAAGGAGAGGCATGAATCTGACAAAAAAGTTTATATTTCATGATGTTATGTAAGGATGCCCCTTTTATTTTGGCAAGGGGCATTACTTCATCTATGACGCTGATTATGAAGGGGAGCTTTTCACATCCACAGAGTTTTCCACAGGGCTTAGGGGAAGGTTATGCTCTTGGGAAAGGTGCGTCCATGCGTCTGTTATAGCTGGTATTAAAGCGCGCCCTGCCATTGTGGGGGAAAGAGGCGGGCCGATGATGACCTTCAACGTGCCGGGATATTTCCGCCATGGGGAGCGAGGCCAAAATAGGCCCGAATTTGTAACAACAGGGATGATAGGAGCTGTTGCTTGGCGGGCAAGAGCGACCACACCATTTTGGAGGGGAGCTGTCTGGCCGGGTTGGGTGCGCGTACCCTGGGGGAAGATGATAATCTGCCGCCCTGCTGTTTGGGCTTTGGCAACAGTCTCCATCATCCCACGCAGAGCTTTGGAGCCACCTGCGCGATTAACGGGGATCATCCCGCTCAACACAAGCATAGGGCCAACAAGGGGGATGGAGGTGAGTTCTTTTTTGATGACATAAGCAGGTAAGGGGACGAGATTCATCCACACAAATCCATCAAAGAAGGATTGATGCTGGGAGGCAATTAAAGCCGGGCCATCAGGCAGATTCTCTTGCCCTGTAATGACAATGCGGATAGAGCAAAGCCGCTCTAACCCCCATAAGACGGCACGCGACCATAGTTTTGCATAAGCAAGGGCCGCATCGCGCCGGTTGAGCAGGCGGATAGGGAAGGCCACAACCCCCATAAGGAGGGTGAGGACCAACAAATAGAGATTAAACAAAAAGCCGCGTAAGAAACTCATCATGATTCTTGTTCATGACGTAGAATCTCCCTTTAGAGCAAGGGAAATATGCATCCCTCATCACGTAAGGAGCAGATTATGAAGGTGGGGGCGGGCGGAATCCTTCTTGGGCGTAGTCTGTTTGGCGTAAAATTATAACGCGGAGCAACGCCCCAATTAATTTGCTATATTGGTTCATCATGAGGAGAACCGTATGGAAATGCAATGGCGGACTCATCGCAGGGGGCTGCACCCAGTAAGGGGTTAAGCGTAATTGTGGGGCAATATCGTGGAACTCCAACAAAGAGCGACGCATATGATAGCCCGCTGTGACGATGATGAGATGATGGAGATGCTTTTGCGCAGCCCATTGCGCTGTCTCCCACGCATTGCCAATGGTGGTTACCGCTTGGTGGCCTAAGCTGATATGCTGGGCTAAAGTAGGTGGGAGTGGTCCTGTCCCTGTGGCAGAGAGGATATGGCCTAGCTCCGTATGCGGTGAGACGCCTGAGATAAGCAGTAAGCGTTGTGGTTGTTGTTTAAGCAGCGCAATCCCGGCTTCAATACGGTTCTTTCCTCCCGTAAGGGCGACAATCCCGTCACAATCTGCAGGGATGTTTTGGAGGTCCGGCGGGGGGCGGAGTGCATCGGCACAAAAATAGACAAACCCGCCAATCAACACCCAGCTTACGATAGTGGCCACGGCAAAACAGCCGCGCCCTATTATGGCGAGGGCTTGCTTCATGATGTTGTGCGGTCCTGCATGCGGCAAAGCAGGTAAACGAGGCCCCCGCTAAGGCACATTATAAGGACCGGCAAAAGGGCTAGACTTCCCCATAATATAGGGGGAAGCAGGGTTGTAAAATGGAGTGGGTCTGTAAGGGGGGGCAGACGCAGGAGAGGGCGTAATGCCCTAGTGAGGGCTATGAAGGTCGGCAGGAGCAGGGCTATGCCTATGAGGCTCCCAAGACCGGAGATGAGGGCAAGACGCCGCGCAAATATATGATGCAGCGTGGTGGGGTTACCGCCTAATGAGAGTAGCAAGAGGCGTTGTTGAGCATTAGCGAAGGCGGTCGTGCGTGCCATGAGGTACAATAAGGCTGGGGCGATAAGGGCAATAGCACCGTCCATAGCGAGCGAAATATGGCAAGCTGCTTGGCGGATATTCGCTAAAAATGGCGCGAGCTTCTCAAGCTGATGTGGTGGTGGGATGACCATCGCATCAGGCTCATAACGCTGCGCTAGTGTGGTGAGCATGGCGATGTCCCCCCGATAATGGAGAGTGATGAGGGTAGGGAGCGGGCCCGGCCATGGTGTGGACCAATGAGCAAGTGTTTGTGCAACCTCTTGGTCTGAAAGACGCGTTACCTCTGTGCCGGGGAATGTGGCAGACACGGCATGTTGTAGCGCATCAATTTTGTCATTTTGTTGCGGTAAGGCGATGACGACATAAGATGTAGCTTGCTCTTCCCACTGGTGCGTTGCACGGCTTGTCCCGTAAGGTAGAGCAAGGCTTAGGCCTAAAAGCCATGTAAGAAGGCATACACCAATCAGGAGTGACCAACTGCTTGGCCATGAGAGGGCACGGGCAAGACGTGTCATGAAAAGCGTCCTTCATAGGTAGGAGCCATGGGGGTAAGCGGGGCAAAGAGAGAGGGAGGTGTCTCCTCTTTTTCGTCTTCTGTGGGGGCAGGGGGATTATAAGGCAAGGTGAGGGTGGCCTCTGGGAAGGAGACTTCCGGCGGGCGTGTGCGCATTGCAAAAAGGGCCGTTGCCCCGTTTTGGACGAGGTCTTTTATGGTGGATAAAAGATGCTCTTGTAGCTCTGGGCATAGGGTGAGCGCTGGTTCATCGACTAAAATCAAGGAAGGATGGGTAATTAAGGCACGTGCGCATGCAGCGCGGAGGCGGGTTGTGTGGCTCAGTGTGGTTGGGAGGGCCTGTGCATGGTCTTGTAGGCCGAACCATTGCAGAATTGCCTCCGTCTCGCGTTGGATTTCAGCATGTCGAAAATGGGCCAACTCTAGGGGGAGGGCGATATTATCGGCAAGGCTGAGGCGGTCCATAAAGAGGGGATTCGCATCAATATAGCCAATGCGCTGGCGTAAGCGTTGGCGCGTGCGGGCGGGAAAGTGCGGGCTTAGTGGCTCATTTAAAATAGTTGCAGAACCAGCAACAGGGCGGCGTAGGGCTAAGGTATCAAGCAAGGCTGTCTTGCCGGATTCAGCTGGCCCAACGACCCATAAAGCCTCCCCTCGTTGGAGTTGAAGGGAGAGGGATTGCAGTCCCCCTTGTATGAGGGCCGGGCTTGTGGGGAGGGAGAGGTTATGGAGTGTAATCATACCTTATCCCACCCATGAAGTGAGGGCGATTGTATAACCCGCATGATAATGTAAAGCCTTAGAGACGCCGTGCTAACCATGCCGTTGCTGTGGAGGAGGCCGCTGCAAGGGCCATAAGCAATAAACCATCCATAATCAGGCTATGTGGTGTGAAGAGATGTCCAGCAATGATGAGTTGGTTGGGAAGTGTGTGAGAAATATGGCTGACGATATCGTGGGTCTGCGGGTCCTCGGTTAGGGAGCCGAGATTAGCACTGGCGAGAGCAATGAGATGCGGGATGAGCGACCAGCCCACACCAATGATGAGGAGGATAGGGGCAAAAAGTTCTGCCAATTGAATGAGGAAACTGAAGATGAAATGGAAGATTGCCCAGATCACGGTCAGTACAACACGCCCTAGGATAGGAAGGCCCCGCTGAGGGGTACGCGCATTAGCAGCAAGACGGTCATGGCGTGGGGGGTGTAGTGGTGAGGGTGATGTATTCATGAATATTTGGGACCTTCCTGTAGGACAATGAAGCAGAACATGAGATAAAAAGAGTAGAGGTGGGATAGGTGCGTGGCAACCGTCTCATATTATATCCTCTGTCTGCACCTAGCTTCTAGAGAGGCGTAATGCAAATCTTACCTACTATGGATGAGAAAGAGGCTCATATTTTATTGCTTGACCCCGCCGGGTCAGCTCATAGCCGTGTTTATAAATTGCTATGCGGGGAGGGGATGAAGGTAACCTGCCGACAAGAGGCAGAAGCCATGCTGGAGATTGTGGAGACGCAACAGCGTGAGCGGCAGGTGGATATGGTTATTTGCTGCACCCTGCAAGAGGGGATGAGTGCTGGACAGTTTGTGTACCGGGTGCGGGCGATTCCGGCTATGCAAGATATACCTGTTTTAATGTTGACCGATGATGTCTCTCCCCGGGTAGAGCTTGATGGTTTTGAGAGTGGGGCGGATGCCTATCTCTCCAGCACGGCTCATTCTGCTTTGCTGTTATTACGGGTGCGTACGCTCTTACATTTGGCGGAGGAAAAACGGCACCGTCATCCCCACTGGCAGATGCGGCGCGCGCGTGTGGTGATTGTGCGCCCCCCTGATGATGAATTGCTACAAGATTTTTGGAACGATCCCTCCTTCTCAGAGTTCAGTGGGGCGAGCGAAGGTGATGTGGAGGCTGATGCGCCCGGTTTGGGTGAGCTATTATGGCGTGATGGTCATACCGTTACAACGGTAGCGCGCTCTAGTGAGCTTTTAGAGGGAGGTTGGCTCACTGCCCCTGATGGGCCCGATTGTATCGTCTTAGAGGATATGCGCGATAGCGAGGCAGACCTTGCTTTTTGTCATTTGCTAGAGCAACGTCGCCAAACCCTACGGACGCAAGGGAGCGTTCCTTTTCGGATGTTAGGGGTTATTCAGGCAGAGCGGTTCCGTGGGGAATCATGTGTGGCATTTTTGGAGGCCGGGTTGGAAGACCTCGTGCCAAGCGATATGCCCCCTATGGTGTTGGCATTGCGTATTCGCGCTATGGTACGGCGGAGGCGGGAGAATGAGGCGTTTCGCCAACGGGAGATGGAACGCCAACAATCAGCCTTGGCGTTAAAAGCTGCGCAAGAGCAAGCCGCCCTAGCGGAAGCCCTCGCTCAAGCGAATAGCGAACTTGCTCAGATGAATAATGAGCTTGTTCAAACTCAAGCGCGGCTCGTACAGACAGCGAAAATGGCATCGCTGGGTGAGCTTGTGGCGGGGATTGCCCATGAAATTAACAATCCGCTGGCGTTTACTCTGGGCCATGCTGATACAATCCAACGTTGTTTAACGCGCTTAGAAGGCCATGTGCAGGGGGATGATTATAAGACTATAGAGCGGGCTTTGCTGCGGTTAGAGGCGATGAAGACCGGCCTTGGGCGGATACGCGACCTTGTGGTGCGCTTGCGCCGTTTTTCCCGTTTGGAGGAAGGGCATTGGAGCAAGGTCGATGTGGCAGAAGTAATAGAAACAGGCCTAGCCCTTGTGCGGCATAGGCTGGGGAAGGCCATTTATGTTGAATGTCAGCTCCAAGCTCCATTGACATTGATTTGTCAGGAGACGCTCTTTCATCAAGCTGTGATTAATTTGATTGCGAATGCCGCCGATGCTTTGCATGAGATAGAGCGTGAGGGGCGGTTAGAGGGGGAAGGGCTTATCCGGCTAGAAACGTATTTATATGATAATATTTATGAAATTATAGTGAGCGATAATGGACCTGGCATTGAGGAGAGCGTTCGACCGTGGATTTTTGATCCGTTCTTTACCACAAAGGCACAAGGAGAGGGGACGGGGCTAGGATTATCCATTGTACATGGCATTGTGCAAGCTCATGGGGGGAGCATTGATGTCCGGGATACTTATAAACCAAGCCAGAATGGTGGCAGGCGCGGGGCGTGTTTTGTCATACAGTTGCCCGTGGAGGAAACAGCAGAGGGTTGGGCTGTGCGGAACCCAAAGGAACGAGAATATGCAAAAGAGTAAAGAGGCTGTATGAGCAAGCCTTGGGATGATGTGGGTAAGCCTTGTGTTTTGCTGGTGGATGATGAGGAGGAGATTCTCATCGCCTTAGGCGATTTATTGGAGGATAGCTGCACGCTGCTCACTGTGACGGACCCATGCAAAGCGTTGGTATTGTTAAAAGATCATAAAGAGATTTCCGTTATCATTTCAGACCAACGCATGCCGGGGATGACGGGGGACCAATTTTTGCGTCAGGCCCGTGCCCTCTCGGATGCGCGGGCAATTTTACTCACCGGCTATGCGGATTTAGATGCCGTAGTCGCGGCGTTGAATCACGGGCATATTGTCGCTTATGTGCATAAGCCGTGGGAAGGGGACCATGTACGCAGCTTGGTCTATGAAGCCCATAGAACATGGCAGGCCCAACGAGCATTGAGGACGGAGCAAGCGTTATTACGCGGTTTGATGGAGAGTCTGCCCTTCGGTCTTGTTTTTTCCGATTCTGCTGGGCGATGTATCCGCAGTAACCGAGCTTGTAGCAGTTTGGAGGAAAGTGAGCATTACACGCCAGCCTTACGCCCTATTATTGCGCGTATGCGTGAGGCTGTACGTCGGGAAGGGCAGGCGGAAGAATTGTTGGAGGTTGGTACGGATGAGGGCCAAACAGTCTGGCATGAAGTAGCGCGTATTGCCCTAAACTGGCCAGATGGAGCTGAAAGAGCCGAGGCTTGGCAAGTCAGCATGGATCGAGATGTGACGAATCGTGTGTTGATGGAAGCACGGCTTAATCAGGGGGAGCGTTTAGAGGCGTTAGGCCGCTTAGCTGCCGGTGTCGCGCATGATTTTAACAATCTTCTGACAATTCTCTCTAGTTGTTTGGATATGATGGACGGAGAGGCATCTCCAGACGATACTGTAAAAGCCATTCAGCAGAAATGGTTAGGCCAAGCGCATGAGACTATAGGGCGCGGGCAAAGCCTTACACGGCGTTTGGTGCAATTTGCACGCGCAGGTAAGAGTGAGCGCGCTGTTAGGCCATTGGATATAACAGCGTTTTTAAAAGAGCGAGCAAGCTTGTTCCGCCAGAGTTTTCATGGGGCGACCCCAGCGATTCGCTTTGTGTTGGACCTCCCAGCTGAGCCACTCCCACCTGTCCTTACCTGTCCAGAGCAATGTGAGATGGCTTTGCTCAATCTATGCGTTAATGCGCGGGATGCGATGCCGCAAGGTGGTATTGTAACATTAAGTGCGCGCCGTATCGCTTATGCTTTGCCGGCTGTTTCGGCTGATTGTGAGACAGAGTATGCGCTCCTTTTAGCCGTGCGGGATGAGGGAAGCGGTATGAGTGAGGAAGTCCAACGCCATATTTTTGAGCCTTTCTTCACCACGAAGGAAGCCGGTAAAGGGACGGGGCTAGGGCTTGCAGGGATATATAGTTTCGTTCTCGCTCATCATGGTGATGTTCAGGTCGCAACAGCTCCCGGAGAGGGGACGGAGATGCAGCTCTTGCTTCCTCTTTTAAAAGCATAGAGGTTTTCATTTTAACAGAGCAGGTTATGATGATGCGGTCTATGGGCCTTAGAGGGGGGTAAAAGCATGGTTCATCACACATCCTGCTTTGTCCAAGCGCAGGGAGAGACCGCTGCGGATGCCATTGCAGCGATTGGGGATGAGTTAGCTCTCTTTGATGACTGGATGGAGCGTTACCAATATATCATCGAATTAGGGCGCAAAATCCCAGCCTTCCCGCAAGAGTGGCAAGATGATGCTCATCGGATACCGGGTTGCCAAAGCCAAGTATGGTTAGAGGCAGAGGAGCGCGATGGTCGTTTATTTTTTGCAGGGGCCTCCGATGCTGCGATTGTGCAAGGGCTAGTGGCTTTATTATTACACGTCTATTCTGGTCGTACACGGGAGGAGATTTTAGCCACTCCGTCCTCCTTTTTGCATGACCTTGGCTTGGTAAAGGCTCTATCGGCTAATCGTGGTAATGGGGTGGAGGCTATGGCGCACTCTATTCGCCAAAGAGCTTTAGCATAATATACGGTCATTGACGTTATAATGGAAAAGGGCCCTCTGGCAGATGTACCAGAGGGCCCTTTTTTAGGTCAGAGATTACAGGAGCTTCTGCTTATTGCGCGGCTGGGGCTGCAGGCTCAGCCGCATTTGGTGCAGGCATGTCAGATTTCATCGGATTTACGTTGTCTTTTGCAGCGTCGGTAACGGCAGGTTTTGCTGCTTTTTTACCGTTACATTTTGCAAATTGACCTTTCTCATTACGGCAAGGCTTTGCTTTTGGCTTCTCGCATTTTGCAAACTGCCCTTTTTCATTACGGCAAGGATGAGTCTTTCCATGGGGGGCAGGGGTAGCAGCAAGAGCCACTTGGCTTGTTAGGGCACCAGCGATAAGAGTAAAGGCGGCCATACGGCGAAAGGTCATGAGAGTGTTTCCTTTTAAAAGAGGATGGAACTGACTATCCGTACTTTATACAAAACTGTAAGAGGGTGATAGTGACCTCTATGTCATTTTTTAATAATTACCCAAGGATATTACTATCTGTTAGTATTCTTCTTTAAGAAGTGAATGATGTTTATAAAAAAGGGAAGCCCCCGCTAAGGAGCTTCCCTTCTTATATGTAATAATAGCCTATATCAGACCATTATTTTTTATTGTCGTCTTCTGGCAAAGCATAGGCGATAAGGTAATCACCCATTTTGCTCAGAAAAGAGCCATGACCACCAGCATAGGTGACAATATATTGCCGCCCATTAATGCGGTACGTCATAGGGGAGGATTGCGCCCCAGCAGGGAGACGGTCCTTCCAAATGACATGGCCAGTCGTCATGTCATAAGCGCGGATATAATAGTCCTGCGCGGAGGTAAGGAAGGCCAGATTCCCTGCCGTAGCAAGTGGCCCACCCAAGCTTGGCACGCCGATTTTGATAGGCGGTAGCGGTATGGGCAGAGCAGAGCCATGCAAGGAGTCCCGCAATGTCCCATTACGGTGCCGCCAAACAACCTTGTTTGTCCGCATATCAATCCCTGCAATTTCACCCCAAGGCGGCATGCGGCAAGGGACCGGCAAACCAATCTTCAGTAAGAGTGGGTCTAGGAAGGGATGGAGGTTAATGGCGTAGGGAATCCCATAATTAGGCTGAATCCCGGTCTCACCACCACTACCGGCTTTCTTTTGGTTCGGGTCTGGCCAACGGGGGTTACCCGGCCCACGCGGAACGAGCGTTGAGACAAACGGGATGGAGATGGGGTTTGTAAAGGCCACCTCACGCCGTGGGTCCACAGCAAGGCCACCCCACTCGAACATACCGAGGTCCCCGGGGAAGACCAATGTCCCTTGGGTAGATGGTGGCGTGTAGGGGCCCTCATAACGCAGACTATGGAAGTAAATGCTACATACCATTTGGTCTAGGATGGTAGCCCCCCACATATCACGGTCAGAGAGAGGATTCTTAGGCCGTAGGTTCAGCTCGGAATGAGGCTGAGTGGGGCTTGTATAATCGCCAGTCGCAGCACCACCGGGGGCGGGCTTTTCAGCCACAGGGACGATAGGCGTACCCGTACGGCGGTCCAGCACAAAAATATCGCCACTCTTAGTAGGAACATAGATGGCTGGCACAAGGCTTCCATCTTTCTGCGTGATGTCAACCAAATTAGGCTGGGCAGAAACATCCATATCCCAAAGGTCATGATGGACGGTCTGGTAGGACCAAACTAATTTCCCCGTATCAGCATTAAGGGCAATAATCCCCGGCGGATAACGCTCGGCATCTTTATCACGATATCCACCCCATTGGTCAGGCGTGCCAACACCCATGGGGATGTATACGATGTTCAACGCCTTGTCGTAAGAGGATACGGACCAAGAGTTGGGGGAGTTGGGATGGAAGTGCGGATGCTCCTCGCTAGGCATTTCGTTGGGGTCTGGGTTTGCGGCATCAAACACCCAAACAAGTTTGCCTGTATAGACATCATAAGCGCGTGTCGCGCCAGAAGGCTGCTGAACGGAACCATTATCCCGTACTGCACTATTAACGATAATCAGCTTATCGGTAACGACTGGCGGGGAGGTTGGCGCATATTCACCAATAGTTGTGTAAGGTTGGTGGGAGAAGCGAAGGTCTACTTGCCCATCTTTCCCAAAGCCGTGGCACACTTGCCCCGTTTGGGCATCAATCTCGACAATACGGCCATCATTAACCATGGCGATAATGCGTTTTGCACAATCGGTCGTTGCAACAGGCTGGCCATCACTATCAAGAGCATTAGCGGGTGTTGTATGCGCACTCACCCCACGGCATGTTAAATGCTGGAAGGTTGGGTTGACGTTAATTTTGGGGTCAAACACCCATTTCGTCTTCCCTGTTACAGCATCAACCGCGAAGACCTTTTGATGCAGCGAGCAGAAGTAGAGCGTGTTATCGAACTCAAGCGGCGTGGCCTCATTCGTGGCTTCACCGGGGTCGCGGGATTTATCCAGCACATCCCCTGTACGCATAATCCATGCGACTTTGAGCTTATTGACGTTCTGGGTATTGATTTGGTCTAGCGGAGACCAATGGTTACCATCCTGCGTACGCGCATAAGCAGGCCAGTCATTATCGGGAACATTCTCCGGGTTTGCTGGGCTGGCATTAACATGCTCGGTCGGTAAGGAGCCGTTGATGTTATGCGGGTCCATAAAGGCGGAGACAATCAACGCCAAAGCCGCCAATACAACGCCAAGGCCAAGCGGCCCCGTTGCGAGATGATTGGCCGCTAAAGGACGCCGAACAAAGGGCAGAAGCAGCACAACACCGATGATGAGTACGACATCAAGGCGGGGTACTAAGCTCCAGAAATCAAGCCCAACGACACAAAGAGCCCAAATGATAGTGCCAAATAGCACAATGGCATAAATGGCAAGGGCAATGGGGTGTCGCTTAAAGAGATAAAACGCGCTGAGTAAAATACCCAACCCGCTTAGGAGATAATAAAGGGGGCCGCCTACGCAGAGGGAATAAATCCCTCCTACAATGAGCAGCAGACCAACAAGTGCCATCGCAATGGCAACCAAACGGGTCCAGATTCCCCCCGTATGGGGTGTGGAGGACATGGACAAGCCTCAAAAAAAGGTTAAGGTTTAGGTGACCTATATAATATGGCCCTTGCGGTTTGTCTGCATGGGCCATCCTTCATTTGTCTTAAAGCACAGGGAAGGGGTTCGGGGTCAAGCATCTAAGTGCAATAAAATGAGCGGTTGTAGGCAGCTTTGTCATAATCTTCACATTTTTTGGAGGGTTTCGTGTGCAGGGGTGAGAAAAACATATTTTCCCCTTGAGGAGGGGCGCAGTTGCCCCTATAAGCGCGGGAGGTTGTACACGCGTCCGGGCCGATGATGAGGCATGCCTGGCCGTGTAAGTTCTCTTTGACCATGTAAATGACAGAGAGAGCGGCTGAATTGTAAGGAGATAAAAATGCCCAAAATGAAGACGAAGTCTTCGGTCAAAAAGCGGTTCAAGATCACCGCGACCGGTAAGGTAACGTGTGGTCCGGGTAACAAACGCCATGGCCTGATTAACCGTCCGCAGAAGATGAAACGTAGCAACCGTGGTCCGCAGGTTATGACGGATATGGATGCACGCACCATCAAACAGTGGGCACCCTACGGGCTGTCATAAGGAGATAAACGACCATGGCACGTGTTAAACGGGGTACGACCACCCACGCCCGTCATAAAAAGGTTCTTGACCTCGCTAAAGGCTATCGCGGGCGTTCTTCCACCAATTACCGCATCGCGTTGGAGCGGGTCGAGAAGGCCCTGCGTTACGCTTATCGTGACCGCCGCAATAAAAAGCGTGAGTTCCGTTCTTTGTGGATTCAGCGCATCAGCGCAGCCGTGCGTGAGCATGGGTTGACCTATAGCCGCTTCATCAATGGCCTTAATAAGGCTGGGATTGAGATTGACCGTAAGGTCCTTGCAGCAATCGCCTATGATGATGCAGCTGCTTTTGCTGAGATTGTGCGCAAAGCTCAGGCGGCTCTCTAATTAAGAGCCGTCCCGCTAGCCCCTTACATGCGAGGGAGGGGCGGGAACGTAATGATTAGCGGGCTGCTCTGATTAAGTCGGGGCAGCCCGTTTTTCTTACAAGCTGCTTCAGAGATTTTTTGCCCCAACAGGGACGGGAAAACTCTTTGAAACAGCTCGTAGAGGGTGAAGGACAGGCTATGGCCAACGACCTTGAAAATCTAAAGAATGACACAATCGCAGCCTTGCAGCGTGCCAGCACACATAGTGAGTGGGATGCTGTGCGGGTGGGTACATTGGGGCGGTCTGGGACGCTAACTGGTCTGTTGCGTCAGCTTGGTTCCTTCTCGCATGAGGAGCGTAAAGAGCGCGGGCAGGCTCTTAACCGTCTGCGGGATGAGTTGACACATCTTATTGAGCAACGCGGACGAGAGATTGAGGCTTTGGCTCTCCAGCAGCGTTTAGCTGAGGAGACGGTGGATATTACGCAACCTACCCCTACGGCCCCGGTAGGGTTGATTCATCCCATCAGCCGTACGATTGAGGAAATTACAACCATTTTTGGGGCTATGGGCTTTCATCTAGCAGAAGGGCCGGATGTTGAGAGCCAGTGGCATAATTTCTCAGCCCTGAATACGCCAAAGCACCACCCCGCGCGGACGGAGCAAGATACATTCTACCTTCCTGCCCTAGAGGGTGAGGAGGAGCTGCGTGTTTTAAGGACGCAGACCTCTGGCGTGCAGGTGCGTACCATGTTGCAGGAAAAACCACCTATCCGCATCATTGCCCCGGGGCGGACTTACCGTGCCGACCATGATGCCACCCATTCCCCGATGTTCCATCAATGTGAAGGTTTGGTGATTGAGAAGGGCATTACCCTTGGCCATTTAAAAGGATGCCTGACCGAGTTCTTGCGGGCCTTTTTTAATCAGCCTGATTTGCCAGTGCGCTTCCGGGCCTCGTATTTCCCCTTTACCGAGCCTTCTATGGAGATTGATATTGGGTGGTCGCGCGAGACTGGGGCTATTGGTGCAGGCGCGGATTGGCTGGAAGTCTTGGGGGCGGGGATGGTCCATGCCCGTGTGCTGAGCAATTGCGGGCTGGACCCGGCAGAATGGCAAGGCTTTGCCTTTGGTATGGGCATTGAGCGGCTCGCTATGTTGAAGAACGGCATTGCTGACCTACGCTCTTTTTATGAGAGCGATTTACGCTGGTTGCGTCATTATGGCTTCTCAGCTTTATCCCCAGCGACTTTGACGGAGGGCTTGTAACATGAAGTTTTCACTCTCATGGTTGCGGGAGCATCTCGATTTTACAGCCTCTTTGGAGGAGATTTGCGCAACATTAAACCGTATCGGCCTTGAGGTTGAATCGGTTGATGACCCGACAGAGCGTTTATCAGGCTTCCGCACGGCAAAGATTGTGGAGGCCACGCGCCATCCTGATGCCGACCGCCTCCAGCTATGCCGCGTGACAGCAGGCGAGGGGTATGAGGAGGTTCAGGTCGTTTGTGGTGCGCCAAATGCGCGTACGGGGCTGCATGTTATTTTTGCTCCACCGGGCACTTATATTCCCGGTAGTGATATCACGATTAAACCCGGCAAGATTCGGGGGCAGCTCAGCAATGGGATGCTCTGCTCCTTACGAGAGCTTGGCATTGGTGAGGACTCTGATGGCATTGCCGAATTGCCAGAGGGTACGCCTCTTGGGGTGGATTATGTCCGTCATGCCAAGCTGGACGACCCGGTAATAGAGATTGGCATTACTCCCAACCGGGGGGATGCGTTGAGTGTACGCGGTATCGCGCGGGACCTCGCAGCGGCGGGGCTAGGGCATTTTAAGCCATGGCTTGTCCCTACGGTGGAGAGCGAGGGGGCGAGCCCTATCCAGTGGGTGTTGGACCATCCCGCTTGCCCATATGTTACAGGGCGTTTGATTCGCGGTGTGAGGAATGGCCCAAGTCCGGCTTGGCTCAAGCAGCGGTTAGAGAGCGTCGGGCTACGCTCCCAATCAGCGTTAGTTGATATTACAAATTATTTGATGATGCATGTGGGCCGCCCGCTGCATGTCTTTGATGCGAACCGTTTAAAAGGGAACAGATTACTGCTCACCTCTGCCACGCGGGAGCAGTTTCGTGCGCTAGATGGGCAGGATTATGTCCTTGGTACGCATGACCTTGTGATTGCTGATGAAGCCGGGGTGCAGTCCCTTGCCGGTATTATTGGCGGTGAGACCAGCGCGGTTACGGATGACACAACGGATGTTTTTGTTGAATCCGCTTTGTTCGACCCCGTACGCATTGCCCTGACAGGCCGTCGCCTTGGGGTGCAGACTGATGCTCGCTATCGTTTTGAGCGTGGGGTGGACCCCGCTTTGGTACGCACAGGGCTAGAGGCTGCAACTTCGTTAATTGTCGAGCTATGCGGTGGCATACCGAGTGAGGTGACCGAAGCCGGAGCGGAGCCAGACTGGCAGCGTACAGCTACTCTGCGCTTTGCACGGCTTGCGACGCTTGGCGGGTTGGAGATTGATGCGGATAAGGCCGTGATGATTCTTGAGGCTTTAGGCTTTGAGGTGAAAGAGCGGGGGGAGGGCCAGGCTGTCTTTTCCGTTCCATCATGGCGCAATGATGTGGCCTCTGGTCGGGTCCTTGCACAGGCGCATAGTCTGGATAAAAGCGTTGCAGAACGTGCTGCTGCCCATGTTACGCAGATGGAAGCGGAAGCAGACCTTGTTGAGGAAGTCTTGCGCATCAGAGGGTTGGATGAGGTCCCCGCTCAGCCCCTGCCACAACCTCATATGGTCCCCCCCGCTGCGGTGACGGCAGAGCAAAGCCGCGCTGCACTCTTACGCCGCCTTTGTGCAGGCCGGGGCTTGATGGAGACTGTTGGCTTCTCCTTTGTGTCAGACCAAGATGCCGCTTTGTTTGAGGAGGGGCGGGAGCAAGACCGCTTGCTAAACCCGATTGCAACGGACCTCAACCAGCTTCGTCCCACGCCGGTTATTAATCTGCTGCGGGCGCTAGGGCGTAATATTGCTCATGGGCAGGGCTTTGCGGGCGATGCTGCCTTCTTCGAGCTTGGGCCGTGCTTCGGGCAGGAGGGGGACCGCCTTATCCTTGCTGGTGTGCGTGGTGGGGTGAGCGCACGCGCCCCCGGCCATGTGGCTGAGGAGCCCTCATGGATGGAGGCCAAGGCTGATTTATGGTCGGCTCTACTCACTCTTGGCATGGCAGAGGCGTCTTTAAGCTGCACAGCCGATGCACCAGACTATTATCATCCGGGACGCTCCGGTGTGGTGCGGCAGGGGCCGAAGCTTGTTCTTGGTCGTTTTGGGGAGCTGCATCCCCGTGTGGCACGTCATTTCGGCTTGAGTGGGACCGTGGCTCTGTTTGAGCTAAATGTCGCAGCGGTGCCCCTGCCGAAGATGAAGCGCAAAGCCGCGCCAGCCTTATCGGCTTTGCAGCCTGTACGGCGGGATTTTGCCTTCCTTGCTGATAAGGCGGTGCAGATTCAAGATGTGCTTAAAGCCGTACGTATGGCGGATCGTAAATTGATTACTGATGTTCGGCTTTTTGATATTTTTGAAGGTGGAACCGTGCCTAAAGGTCAACGCTCTTTGGGGGTGGAGGTTGTTCTTCAACCACAAAAAGAGAGCCTGACAGACGCACAGCTTGAGGGTGTTATGGCTGCGGTGGAGGCGGCCGTCCATAAAGCGACTGGCGCGACATTGCGCCGCTAAGCCACAGCGTCACACGAGACGAAGGGAGCGGAAATTATGGTAGATGCGGGCCCTCCTGTAGAAGGTGATGTCCCCCTTTACCAGCATGGCCGTGTCATCTGGATTCTCGCGGGGGAGCCGAGTGGCGATAGCATCGGGGCACGTTTGATGCAGGCTCTGCATCGGATAGACCCGATGTTGGTTTTCGCAGGCGTAGGGGGAGGGCGGATGGAGGCGCGTGGCCTCCGCAGCCTTTTCCCGATGGAAGACCTCACAGTGATGGGGTTTATGGAGGTCCTCCCGCGGTTGCGTTTGCTTTCGCAACGCTTGGTGGAGGCAGAGCAGGATATTGAACTCCGCCGCCCTGATATTGTCATTACGATTGATAGTCCCGGTTTTGCGTTCCGTCTCCTGCGCCGCGTGAGGCGGCTGAAGGTGCGGCGATTGCATTACGTTGCCCCTCAAGTCTGGGCATGGCAGGAAAAGCGGGTGAAGCATTATCGTGGGCTATGGGATAGTTTGCTTTGCCTCTTCCCCTTTGAGCCAACATGGTTTGCTGAGCGGGGCTTTCATGCTCATTTTGTAGGGCATCCCATTTTGCAATCGGGCGTGCCACATGGTCGGCCAGAGCGTTTTTATAAACGCCATGACCTTAGGCCAGAGAGCCCGGTTTTGCTGCTTATGCCGGGTAGTCGTGCCTCCGAGGTGCCGAAATTACTGCCTGTTTTTGAAAAGACGTTAGAGCTTTTATATAAGCAATTTCCAGACCTCCAGCCGGTTATCCCAGCGACATCAGGCATGGCCCCCCTCGTGCGGAAGATGGTGCGGCATTGGGCTGTTCATCCCTCTATTGTGACGGATACGGAGGATAAGCATGACGCCTTCCGCGCGGCAGATTGTGCTTTAACAAAATCTGGCACCTCGACTTTGGAGCTCGCCATTGGAGGCGTGCCGATGGCGGTGACGTATAAGGTCAATCCGCTCTCTGCTGTGTTGGGGCGGTTCTTGCTCAAAGTGCCATATATCTCGATTGTGAATATTCTTGCCGGGCGGGAGATCGTGCCGGAGTTAGTGCAACATAATTGCACACCGCAGAAATTAGCCGAGGAAGTAACGGCCCTGCTCACAGATGAGGCCAAGCGTAAGGCTCAGCAAGAGGCCTTTGGTACCGTGCTGGCTATGTTACAGGCCCCCGAAGGGGATCTCCCCGCTATGGCAGCGGCAAAGCAGGTTCTAGCTTTGATGGAGACCCCACTAGATGAGCTACGTGCTCATGAGTAAGCGGCGGTCTTAACGTAGGAAGCCTACGAGTTTTTCCGCCTCACTGACAATCGGTTCAGACACGGCGCGGGCCCGGTCTGCCCCTTGGCGCAATACATTGAGAAGATGGCCCTTATCATCCATCAGGCGGCGCGTTTCCTCCGCAACGGGGGCTAGTGTCTCTACCAACAGGTCCGCTAAGGCTTGCTTAAAGGTCCCAAAGCCTTGGCCTGCAAATTGGTTTAGGACATCCGCTAAGGATGTGTTGGACATAGCAGCATAGATGGTCAGCAAATTACGGGCTTCTGCGCGGCCCTCTAGCCCCGCTTCCTCGCTTGGTAAAGGCTCTGCATCGGTACGGGCTTTGCGGATTTTCTGCGCAATTTCGTCCGCTGTGTCATTCAGCACAATGCGGCTTTGGGCCGATGGGTCGGACTTGGACATCTTCTTACTGCCATCGCGTAAGCTCATCACACGGGCAGCATGGGGGGGGATGAGAGGCTCAATTTGTGGGAAGAACTCAACGCCCATGTCATGATTAAACTTTTGGCCAATATCGTTAGCTAATTCCAGATGTTGGCGTTGGTCGTCCCCTACAGGCACGCGCGTAGCATGGAAGGCGAGAATATCGGCCGCCATAAGGTTGGGATAGACATAAAGCCCTGCGGAGTGATTCTCGCGATTCTTTCCCGCTTTATCCTTAAATTGCGTCATGCGGTTTAGCCAACCAAGGCGGGAGACGCAGTTAAAAATCCAGCCTAGCCGTGCATGGGCACTAACGGCAGATTGATTGTAAAGGCGGGTTGGGTCGATGCCAGAGGCGAGTAAGCAGGCGGTGGAGGCTAAGGTCTGCTCCCGCAAAGCTTCTGGTGACCATGGCATGGTGAGGGAGTGCATATCCACGAGGCAAAAGAGGCAATCATGGTCCTTTTGCAAGGTAACCCAGTTACGAATGGCCCCAAGATAATTACCAAGATGGGGGATACCTGTCGGTTGAATCCCTGAGAAAACGCGCTGCATGAGCATGGTCCTGAATTAAAAAAGGGGGAGGAGACGATAAAAGCCGCCCCGCTTGGTATGGAAGGGGGCGGCAAAAGCTCTCATTATGGTGCTGATAAAGGATAGGCTTTATTATTGTAAGCCTGCATCATCCTCAACACCGAGAAGCTGGATTTTGAAGATGAGCGGGCTATTGGGGGGGATAACCCCCATGGAGCGTTTACCATAGCCTAATTTAGGCGGTACATAGAGCTCCCACACATCGCCAACACGCATAAGGGGGAGGCCCTCCATCCATCCCTCAATCACACCATCAAGGGGCATTTCCATATAAGCGGCCCCTGTGTGCATCTCTGAGGAATCAAAAATGCCACCGTCAGGTAAGCGGCCTTCATAGATGATCATCATCGTGCCCCCCTTTTGGGGGTGAGGGGAATCTTTAGGGCCAGATTTTAGGATTTTATAGGCCAGACCATCAGGCTGCTTATGCACACCGGGTTGTTTATAGACCTGATCCATAAACTGCTGAGGGCTTAATTCCTGTTTTGGTTTGCCTGCACAGCCCGCCAGCCCAATAAGGCCCGCGAGGATACATATTGGCAAATAACGGAAGAAAGAACGCAGGGAATGGGACATAAAATGCCTCTCTATGAAGACGACCAACAAGGACATGGCTTAGGGGGTGCCGCCGCGCCGCCCTTTATTCGCACCCAAGCGCAAGCGTAGCGCATTGAGGCGGATAAAGCCTTGTGCATCGACCTGATTATAGGCACCTTCATCATCCTCAAAGGTAACAACACGGGCATCATAAAGGCTATCGGGGCTTTCCCGACCCACGCAGATGACATTCCCTTTATAAAGCTTCAGCCGGACGCGCCCATTAACGGATTTCTGGCTGCTATCAATCAGGGCTTGGAGCATGTGACGCTCTGGGGAGAACCACAGGCCGTTATAAATCAGCTCTGCATAGCGCGGCATGATGCTATCTTTGAGATGCGCAGCTTCACGATCCAGCGTGATGGATTCTATAGAGCGATGAGCTTGGAGCAGAATCGTTCCACCGGGTGTCTCGTAAATCCCACGGGACTTCATGCCAACAAAGCGGTTTTCCACAATATCAAGGCGACCAATACCGTTAGCTTTGCCAAGCTCATTGAGGCGGGCCAGCAAGTTAGCCGGGGAGAGGGCCTCACCATTAATAGCGACTGGGTCACCATGTTTGAAGTCGATGGTGATTTCTGTTGCTTTATCCGGTGCAGCTTCTGGAGAGATTGTGCGTTGGAAGACAATCTCATCAGGCGGGAGGGAGGGGTCCTCCAGAATCTTCCCTTCAGAGGAGGAGTGCAGCAGGTTCGCATCGACAGAGAACGGAGCTTCACCGCGCTTATCTTTTGTGACGGGGATTTGATTCTTCTCGGCGAAGTCGAGCAGCTTCGTGCGGGAGGTTAGGTCCCATTCCCGCCAAGGAGCGATGACTTTTACATCAGGTTTAAGAGCGTAATAAGCTAGTTCGAAGCGGACTTGGTCATTCCCCTTGCCGGTGGCCCCATGGGCTACGGCATCAGCCCCCACAGCCTCGGCAATCTCAATCTGCCGTTTAGAGATGAGGGGACGGGCAATGGAGGTGCCGAGCAAATATTGCCCCTCATACACCGTATTAGCGCGGAACATGGGGAAGACGTAATCCTTAACGAAGGTCTCCCGCAAATCCTCAACAAAAATCTCTTTTACGCCGAGGGATTCAGCCTTACGGCGAGCTGGCTCTAGCTCCTCACCTTGGCCAAGGTCCGCTGTGAAGGTGACGACCTCGCAGCCATAATGCTCTTGCAGCCAGCGGAGGATAACTGATGTATCCAACCCGCCAGAATAAGCCAGAACAACTTTCTTAATGCCTGAGGCTTTGCCCATGATTGCTCTATATCCTCTGCTGAAAAAACAGAAACCAACTGTCGTTACGCGATAACGCTCTTGTAACAGGTGTCAGGCCGTTGGGCCAGAGGCTAGCCTTTTAAGGCGTGGCCCGGGCCTGTCTTTGCCGCTCACTTTGGGTTTTAAGCTGCCCACAAGCGGCGAGAATATCCTTCCCGCGCGGCATACGGATGGGGGCTGCATAGCCTGCATCCATTACAATTTGGGCAAAACTAGCCAAACGCTCCCTCGTAGAGGGGCGGAACTCCGACCCCGGCCAAGGGTTAAAGGGGATGAGATTCACCTTGGCGGGCAACCCACGGATGAGCCGTACTAACTCCCGCGCTTCGGCATCGCTATCATTGACATCGCGGATCATGATATATTCAAAGGTGATGCGGCGGGAGTTCGAGGCTGCAGGATAACGATGGCATGCCGCGATAAGCTCCTCAATCGGGTATCTTCGGTTCAACGGGACAAGTTGATCGCGAAGGTCATTGCGGACAGCATGAAGGGAGATGGCAAGGTTAATCCCCAGCTCATCCCCACAGCGATCCATCATCGGCACCACACCAGAGGTTGAGAGCGTAATGCGCCGGCGGGAGAGGGCGATGCCTTCCCCATCCATGATGATTTTCATCGCTTTGGCAACATTCTCATAATTATAAAGAGGCTCGCCCATACCCATCAGCACAATGGTGGAGAGCAGACGCGGCGTGTCACCTTTGGGGCTGGGCCATTCCCCATAACTATCCCGTGCGGCCATAAATTGCCCGACAATTTCCGCCGCTCCTAAATTACGGACGAGCTTTTGCGTCCCTGTATGGCAAAAGCTGCAAGAGAGCGTGCATCCCACTTGGGAGGAAATACACACCGCACCACGGTCCTCGCGCCGGTCGGGGATGTAAACCGTCTCGGCCTCTTGCCCATCACGGAAGCGAAAGAGAAACTTACGCGTATCGTCCTTGGAGGTCTGCTGAGTCGTCACGCTGGGGCGACCGACGATGAAATGCTGCTCCAACTTCGCTTGCAGGGGCTTGGCAATGGTGGACATGCGGGAGAAATCCGTCACACCTTGATGATATATCCAATGCCAAAGCTGTTTAGCGCGGAAGGGTTTCTCCCCAATCTCGACCAGCACGTCTGCCAGCTCCTCCCGTGAGAGGCCAACAAGCTCGCGGCGGCCATCTTCTGTGATGGGGGTAGGCGGGGCAAAGAGAGCGGATTTGGCCTCGATGCGTTTGCGCTCACTCTCATTGAGGGCAGCGACAGCATCAGAGGCAAGCGGGGAGGAGGGGGCCGGGTGAGTCATGGTGGTGGCTCATAACATGGAGGGGCCGGAAAGGGCCAGATAATTGACGGGGAGTCGGGCGGTTTAGCCTGCCTTTTTACGGGCAGCGATGAGGAACTCTTTATTCCCCTCCGGCCCAGTGATGGGGCTTGGGACAAGGCCTAGAATCGTCCAACCGGGGAGGGCAGCAAACCAAGTGTGAATCTCTTGGCACACGCGCTCATGCACCGCCGGGTCTCGCACAACCCCTTTAGGGCCAACATCCGCACGCCCGGCCTCAAATTGCGGTTTGATGAGCGCAACAGCCCATGCGCCGGGTTTGGCCATCTCTAAGGCTGGGGCAAGCACGGTTTTGAGGCTAATAAAGCTGGCATCGCAAACGATAATATCCGGGGCCTCTGGGATATGCTCTTTGCTGAGATGACGGGCATTGGTTTTCTCCAACACTACAACACGCTCATCAGAGCGGATTTTCCAAGCGAGTTGGCCATGGCCTACATCGACAGCATAAACACGCGCCGCCCCATTTTGGAGCAGAACATCAGTAAATCCACCCGTTGAGGCCCCTACATCAACGGCGATTTTCCCCTCTGTGGAGAGGGGGAAATGCTCCAAGGCGTGTGCTAATTTCAGCCCCCCGCGCGAGACCCATGGATGGTCCTGCCCTTTAAGGGTTAAAGCCATATCTTCGGGGAGTTGGTCTCCCGCTTTTTTGACAGGCTTATCCCCGTGTGGCCCTGCATAGACCAACCCGGCCATGATGAAGGCTTGCGCGCGGCTGCGTGTTTCAACCAATCCTCGCTCAACAAGGAGCTGGTCGGCACGGCGTTTGGCCATTAAGCTTTGGCCTTCCCAGCGAGAGCGTGGCGTGCCAGCTCAGCAATATGATGAGCTGTAAGACCAGCTTCTTCATATTGGGCCTCAGGCGTGTTGTGGTCGATCCATGTATCAGGCAACGCCATAGGGCGGAAGCGTACATGGTCTAGCAACCCCGTTGCGGCGAGATGTTCCACCACCTGCGTACTGAAGCCACCGGGCGCGCCCTCCTCTAATGTGAGGAATACTTTATGTTGGCGGGCGAGGGCCTCAATTAAGGCACCATCAACGGGCTTAGCAAAACGAGCATCCGCTACGGTAACCGCAATCCCTTCCGCAGCGAGTGTATCAGCGGCTTTAAGAGCCTCTTGCAAACGTGTGCCGAGGGAGAGAATGGCCACACCTTCCCCCTCAGAGGCACGAACAATGCGCCCCTTGCCGATGTCTAAAATCTGGCCTTCCTCTGGGAGGTCTAGCCCTAAGCCGGAGCCACGCGGGTAGCGTAGGGCAATCGGTCCGCTATCATGCGCCCATGCGGTGGCTGTCATATGCAAAAGCTCCACCTCATCAGAGGGGGCCATGACAGTCATATTAGGCAGGCAACAGAGGTAATTGAGGTCGAAAGACCCGGCATGGGTTGCCCCATCCGCACCGACTAGCCCAGCACGGTCCACCGCAAAACGGACTGGAAGATTCTGCAAGGCGACATCATGCATGACTTGGTCATAAGCACGTTGGAGGAAGGTGGAATAAATGGCACAGAAAGGCCGCATCCCCTCGCTAGCCATACCCGCAGCAAATGTGACAGCGTGTTGCTCTGCAATGCCGACATCAAAATAACGCTCTGGATAATGCTGGGCCATTTTGTCGAGCCCCGTGCCAGAGGGCATAGCCGCTGTAATGGCTACAACCTTCTCATCCTGCTTGGCACGGTGCAGCAACTCGCGGGAGAAGATATTGGTATAAGATGGCGGGCCAGCAGGGCCTTTTTTCTGCTCACCTGTCTCGACATTAAAGCGGGAAACCGCATGATATTTATCACCAGCGGACTCGGCAGGCTTATACCCACGCCCCTTTTCTGTGATGACATGAAGGAGGACCGGCCCTTTATTCTCGGCATCGCGAAGATTGCGTAAAATCGGGACAAGTTGGTTCATGTCATGGCCATCAACAGGGCCGACATAATAAAAACCAAGCTCCTCAAACAGCGTGCCGCCCGTAATCATACCACGGGCATATTCTTCCGCACGTTTCGCGGTCCGCTCAATGCTGGAGGGGAGGCGTTTGGCAAGCTTACCGGCTAAATCCCGCAAGGTGAGGAAGCGGCGGGAGGACATGAGCCGGGTCAGATAATTGGACATTGCCCCAACAGGAGGCGCAATGGACATCTCATTATCATTGAGGATGACAATGAGACGCTCTGCCCCTTTGCCCCCCATAGCCCCGGCATTATTCATGGCCTCATAAGCCATCCCGGCGGAGATAGAGCCATCCCCGATGATGGAAATAACATTCCGCTCCCGATAAGCGGGATGATCCTCTGCATAAAGATGATGAGCCACAGCCATCCCTAGCCCTGCGGAGATGGAGGTGGAGGAATGTGCTGCACCAAAGGGATCGTAAAGGCTTTCGGAGCGGCGGGTAAAGCCGGACAAACCACCCGGCTGGCGCAGAGTGCGGATTTGCGGCCGCCGCCCTGTGAGAATTTTATGCGGATAAGCTTGGTGGCCAACATCCCAGATAATGCGGTCATCGGGTGTGTTAAACACAGCATGGAGAGCCACAGTCAGCTCAACCACACCAAGGGAGGCCCCTAAATGCCCCCCTGTGGTGGAGACGGCGTTAATCGTCTCCGACCGTAACTCCTCAGCTAATGTGCGGAGCTGCTCGGTGGAGAGATTCTTCATGTCCGCCGGTGTGTTTACCCGGTCCAAAAGAGGATAACGGCCCATGGTCGGGATGGAGGAAGACATGCTCATGGACGATTAATTCCTGCGTTCGATAAAATAGGCGGCAAGGGCGCGGAGCGTATCAGCTTGCGGGCCAAAGGAGGAGAGAGCCTGGCGGGCCTGTTCGCTCAGGCGGTGGGCTTCTTTACGCGCCCCTTCAATGCCGAGCAAAGCCACATAGTTGGATTTGCAGGCATCTTCATCCTTGCCAGCGGTTTTGCCAAGTTCTTCCGTGCTGGCGGTGGTATCAAGAATATCATCAGCGACTTGGAAGGCTGTCCCTAAATCCGCCCCATAGCGGATGATGGCCTTACGCTGTGGGTCATTAGCAGCAAGACCGGCTAAAATCGCTCCCGCCTCAGCAGAATAGCGGATGAGTGCACCGGTCTTCATAGCATGGAGGCGTTGGACCTGCTCTAGCGGGAGGGCCTTGCCTTCCCCACGAATATCAATGACCTGGCCCCCAACCATCCCAGCACTGCCAGAGGCACGCGCAAGGGCGAGGGCAAGGTCAGCGCGGATGGCAGGGTCTGGGCTGGTAGCAGGCTCTAAAAGAACCTCAAACGCGCTAGTCTGCAAAGCATCGCCAGCGAGGATCGCGAACGCCTCATTAAACTTTTTATGTGTAGAAGGTTGGCCCCGGCGAAGGTCATCATCATCCATGGCGGGGAGGTCGTCATGGACGAGGGAATAAGCATGGAGGAACTCTACAGAGGCCGCAACGCGCAAGGCTGCCTCACGCGATGCCCCAAAAAGGGCGGCTGTTTCTAATACTAAGAAGCCCCTCAGGCGTTTCCCCCCATTAAGGGCCGCATAGCGCATGGCCTCAATGAGCAAGGATTCATCACCCGGCACAGGAGGGAGGAGCGCATCAATGCTGGCCTCAATATCCCGACAGGCCAAGCGTAAAGCATCCTTGAGAGGGAGGGCGTGGCTATCGGTCATTGGGGGGTCTCCTTGATGTGGGGCATGGTGGTATAGATAGGCTGCATCATTAGAAGGGAATCTCATCATCTGGGCCAGCCTTAGAGTCCCAATGGTCATCCCGTGATGTAGGAGAGGGGGCGGCAGCCTTTTTCTTACGAGGGGCGGCGGCTGGTTTTTCTGTAGGGTCAAAACTGTCCTCAGAGAGGGAACCATCCGCTTTCTGGACGATGGCCTTAACGCGCATTTCTGCCTCGGCAAGCCGTTCTTCACAATGGCGGCGTAGGGCGGCACCGCGTTCATAAGCAGAGATGGCATCTTCCAACTTCATCTGCCCTGTTTCTAACCCACGTACAATCTGCTCAAGCTCGGCAAGGGCCGCCTCAAAGGAGAGTTGACGGAGCGGTGTAGTGTTTTGTTTAGCAGATGTCATAAAGCGGGGCACGACTATCCAAGTAGGGTTCAGAGCATGAAACTTACAGGCCATTACAGGGATATGGAGATTTTTTCCACCCCTGTTCCTCGTTGTTTAGCAAGATCACAGACTGTTTGATATATGCGGGCATGATAATGCGTGATGGGGGGGCTTTGGCAAGACTTAAGAGCGTTTTATTTTACGATAGGTTAAAAACGACTTTGCAAAACCATATAGCACAAGAACGCGCCATCCAGCCCCCAGATGATAGGTGGTAACGTACGAGCCTTCCCTTTTATAAGGGCCGTTGCGGTGTAAAGCAGCATCCCACAGGCTAAAGAGAGCATAAAATTACCCGTTACAACGGTGATAAGCAGCATACAAAGTGGTGGAAATGCGTCCTCCATGGCGGAGGGAAGGTCTCTTAAATGGCTCAACATCATGATGCCGACAAAAACAAGTACAGGGGCTGTGGCTATGGCAGGGATAGCGGTTAGGAGTGGCCAGAATACGCAAGAAGCAGCAAATAGAATAGCCACAATGAGCGCACTTAGACCTGTGCGTCCGCCAGCCTCAGCCCCTGTTAAGCTTTCCAAATAAGCAGAGACGGTGCAGGTCCCTAACAAGGCCCCTATAACGCTTGCCGCTCCATCAGCAGTAAAGGCGCGTGGGTCAAGATCTGGATGTTCTTTTGTGCCGGATAACCCGGCATGACGGGTGACAGTGAGCATTGTGCCTGTAGCATCAAAGAAATCACTCAGGAGGACATATAGTGTAATGGGTAGAACCAACCCTAAATGCTGGAAAAAATCTTTAAAATCAAAAGGAAAGAGAAGATGACGTGGGTAATGGGGCCAGTCTAATATATGGGGCGGTAAGTGGGTCAATGTGCGCCCATCCATACCGGGGACGACCATCCCTATTAGGGTAAGGCCCGCCATAGTGAGGAGTAACCCCGCCGGAATGCGTAATAATTGGAGGAGGAGGCAGAGTAAAATCCCCATTAAAGCGAGGATGACGGAAGGATGAGCAAGTGAGGCAAAGCTAAGCCCGCTGGGGGAAGGAATGGCTATACCGGCCTCAATTAAGCCAATTCGTGCAATAAAAGCTCCAATAGCGACTTGAATCCCCAATATAATACTGGTTGGAAAACTATGTATAATCGTCAGGCGTAATTTTGTGATGGATAAGAGCGTAAAGCACAGCCCACTAAAGAGAACAATGGTAAAGGCTGTAGCAGGATTAACATGCGCTTGTTGAACAATAACTTGCGCAAAGAGGACATTACTGCTCATAGCCGGAGCGAGGGCTAAGGGAAGTCGTGCCCATAGAGCCATGATGAGCGTCCCTGCCACAGCCCCCGCAATGGTTGTCATGACCATATCATGGCGGGCGAGCCCCGCCGCGGCGAGAACAGCCGGATTGACGGCCATAATATACGCCATAGAGCCAAAAATAGTTAGCCCGGCTATAACCTCCCGCGAGATGGTAGAGTGTCGCTGCGTGATGTGGAAAAAGCGATCAAGATGGGATCGTAACACAGGCATCACTCCAGCGCAGTAGGGTCAGGTTACGAGCGTGTCCCGTTATGGAAAAGCCGATACATTAATGGCGAGAACAGGCTGCGTGCCTCTTGCGCGGGAAGTTGAGCATAAATCGCCCCAATGACAGAAGGCGAGAGCCAGCGGCTATGATAAATGGCCGCTTTTAGCCCAGCGGCACTCATCCCATAAGCAAGGAAATGTTGGAAGGCGGAGTCTACCTTATCTGGCATGGGCGGTTGAGGCAGTGGTTTTAAGGTAAAGTGCTGAGAGGAATCCCCCAATAATGCCTGCCCGGTAGAGCGGAGTCGCAGCCTCATATTTTCGCCTTGTGGTGTTAGCTCTAAGGCTATGCACGCCAGCAATGAGGAGGGATGAAGGGCATGCGGTGCAGCAACAGGTATGTAAGGCAGAGGTGAGAGCGCATCTGCATAAAGCCATGCGATATTTGGGGTATCTAGATTTTGAAGCAGTTGTAGCGGTATGAGGTCAGTCTCGGTAAGGAGTTCTTCTTTGTTATAGAGCCGAATAACATGCTGCTTTGTATGGAGGGCTAGCACAGCCTCTCCACAGCATAGTTGAAAGCGGGCCAACATAGGTGGCGTTTTAGTTTTAGACGAAGGGTTGTGAGAGGCTTTTAGCCCGTCTTGGTTTTGGAGGGCGTAACACTCTCCCGCAATAAGACCCTGTATAAGGCGCGCTGCGATTGTCAGACTTTGTGAGAGATGTTGTTGCCCTTGAGGGAAACTATGTTCGTTGCGGTCAAAATAACGGCGGGTCTGAGGGGTGTGGCTATTGGCTGCGGCATCATGGAGGATGCGCGCTTTGGACCAATTCGGTGGGGTTTGTAACCGTGCAAAAGGATTAGGGAGCGTTTGATTAGCCGTGGGGCGGAAAAAATCCCGTGTAACACGATGGTCAGTAAAATTCTCCGCCGCATGGGTAGTAAAGAGCGCACGAGGATGTGGAATAGGGCCTGTTAAGGATTGGTTATGCCATTTCCCAAGTCCCATAATGCACCAATTTATAGGGATGGATGCGGTTTGGAGAAACGCCTCCGCCCCCATATGCTGTTCTATATCAGCAAAAAAGGCGGAGAGGGTGCTTTGAGTTGGTAGGAAATATTCATCAATCGCGAGGGGGAGCATCCAATCAAAATGTTCATGCTCGCGTTGAATAAGGCTGTTGAGCCCTGCCTCACGGCGGTGTAGCGCGTCAGTATCCTGCGCGTCTGTCTCTATAATGCGGATATCATAATGGCGTGCGGCTTGTGTGAGCAGTTCTCGGCTACCGTCGGTGGAATGGTCATCACACACTAAAAGGGCAGAAAAGCCTAATGCGAGGTGATGTGCCATCCACCAAGGAAGTCTATGCGCTTCATTATGGATGCAAAGGAGAGCGGCTGTGCGGGGCATGGGCTAATCCATCTTCAAAGCAGCGAGGAAGGCACTTTGTGGGATTTCGACCTTCCCGAATTGCCGCATACGTTTTTTCCCTTCCTTTTGCTTCTCTAATAATTTGCGCTTACGGGAAATATCACCGCCATAACATTTAGCCGTTACGTCTTTAGACAATGCCCCCAAAGTCTCACGCGCAATAACCTTAGAGCCAATAGAGGCTTGGATGGCGATTTTAAAGAGTTGGCGGGGGATGAGGTCCTTCAATTTCGCACAAATAGCGCGGCCACGGGATTCCGCCACTGTGCGATGGGCGATGAAGGAGAGCGCATCAACGGGCTCATGATTAACAAGGATGGAAATGCGGACGAGGTCGCTCTCCTCATACCCATCCATTTGATATTCAAAAGAGGCATAACCGCGTGTGAGGGACTTCAACCGGTCATAAAAATCAAACACTACCTCATTGAGCGGTAGACGATACACCGCCATTGCTCGGTCCCCCACATAGGTGAGGTCTATTTGCACACCGCGCCGCTCGGTACAGAGGGTGAGGACAGAGCCTAAATATTCATCACGAACGAGAATAGAGGCCTTAATCCACGGTTCCTCAATATAATCAATCTTGCTGATTTCCGGCATATCAGCGGGGTTATGCAGCTCTTCGACAGAGCCATCATTCATGTGCATTTTATAAACAACAGAGGGGGCTGTTGCGATGAGGTCGAGATTAAACTCACGCGAGAGACGTTCTTGGATAATCTCCAAATGCAGCAAACCGAGGAACCCGCAACGGAAGCCAAACCCCAAAGCGGCCGAAGTCTCTGCCTCAAAATGGAAGGACGCATCATTAAGGCGCAACTTACCCAAGCTTGTGCGTAGCTTATCAAAATCATCCGCATCGACAGGGAAGAGTCCACACCATACAACGGGGATGGAGGGCTTAAAGCCGGGGAGGGCTTTTTCTGCTGGGCGGTTATCGAGCGTGATGGTATCGCCGACATTACAATCTGCCACAGTCTTAATCGCGGCATTGATGTAGCCCATCTCCCCCGGCCCTAAGGAGTCCACAGGCTTCATTTTGGGGAGGAACACACCAACCTGGTCCACATGATAGGTGGCCCCCGTTTGCATCATGCGGATTTTATCGCCGCGTTTCAGCCGCCCTTCCTTAATCCGCACGAGGATAATCACACCGAGATAGCTATCATACCAACTATCCACCAATAGCCCTTGTAAAGGGGCTTCTGCATCGCCTTTAGGGGCAGGCAGACGTTGGACGAGGGCCTCCAAAACGCCCTCAATATTCAAGCCTGTTTTGGCACTAATCTCCACAGCATCATCAGCGGGGATGCCGACAACTTCTTCAATCTGGGCGCGCACACGCTCTGGCTCCGCCGCGGGGAGGTCAATCTTATTGAGGACGGGGACAATCTCATGGTTAGCATCAATGGCTTGATACACATTGGCGAGTGTTTGTGCCTCCACCCCTTGGGAGGCATCAACCACCAAAAGCGAGCCTTCACATGCCGCTAAAGAGCGGCTGACCTCATAAGCAAAATCCACATGGCCGGGTGTGTCCATGAGGTTGAGGACGTAAACATTGCCATCCTTTGCCGGGTATGTCAGCCGGACGGTCTGGGCCTTGATGGTAATGCCACGCTCTTGCTCTAGCTCCATAGAATCAAGAACTTGGCCCTTCATCTCGCGTGCGGTAAGAGCCCCACATGCCTCAATAAGCCGGTCCGCCAAGGTAGATTTACCGTGGTCGATATGCGCGATGATGGAAAAATTACGAATGAGAGAAAGCGGTGTGTCGGTCATGACGCCCTAATTAGGTGATTTGGAGGCTTCTGTCAGCATTAAAGGGAGGGGTTAGCGGTCTGTGAGGCGGAACTCAATCCGGCGATTACGGGCTAGAGCTTCAGCACTGTTCCCATGGTCCAACGGTTGATAGTTAGAGAAAGCCGTTGCTGCGATATGGTGTGCGTCCACTCCGTTGAGGATTAAGGTTTTCACCACCGTAATAGCCCGTGCGGCAGAAAGCTCCCAATTACTGGTAGAGGTAGAATGAATTGGCTGGCGGTCAGCATGGCCATCCACGCGCAGAATCCACGGTATATCAGCAGGAATGGTTGCGGCGACCTCGCGGAATGTATGGGCAAGGGTCAGAATCTCCCGCCGCCCTGCTGGTGTCAGCTCAGCACTGCCACTAGGAAAGAGGACTTCAGAGCGAAAGACAAAACGGTCCCCCACAATCTCAATGCCCGGTTGGTTTTTAAGAAGATCACGCAACCGCCCAAAAAAGACTGACCGATAGCGTTGTAATTGGTTGACCTTATTCGCCAACGCAATATTGAGCTTCTGTCCTAAAGCGGCAAGTTGGGCATCTTTATCCGCCTCGTTCTTTTTCTCTATTTCCAACGCTGCCGCAATCGCTTGGAGTTGATGTGTCAACTCTGCCACTTGGGAGGAAAGAGCGGCAATACTGCCAAGCTGTGCTCCTTCTACAACATGAGAATGTTCCTCCATCGCAGTCAGCGCACGTTGTTTTTCATCCAATGTGGTATTGAGTGTTGCGATGAGCTGCTTTTGCTCTTGGCTCGTTTTATTGAGGGTTTGGACTTTCCCTTCACTAAGAGAGAGCATCTGGCTCAATTTAGTAAGGTCTTGGCGGAGGCTATCCAAACTACGCTCTTTTTGAGCAATCGTGGCGGAGAGGAACTCTTGCCCCAAAATAAAGACGAGCAAAACAAATGTGACGACCATCAATAACGAGGACAGAGCATCCACATAGCCCGGCCATGCGTTGATGGCACCAAGGTGACGTCTGCGGCGGGCCATGGCTTAATCTTCCCTACGCTGGGTGGAGCGCGTTTTATGATCCCGCTGGAATAAATGAGCAATATCGCTGCGCAGGCTGGTTAGTTTCTGCCCCATCTCTTGGACAAGATGTGTCATAGAGGGGTCTTCTGCATGATGTTGTTTGATGTTGTTGTTTAAGTTTTGCAATATGTGCAAAGTCGCCTGATTATTCTCATCAAGCTCGTAGAGCATCTCCTCTAAGGGGGCGAGAGGCTGGCGTGTTGGCTCGCGCAGATGGCGTAGCGTGGCGTTTAGCTCATCCAGCTTACGGAGGATAGCCACATTACCAGCACGGATAGCGTCCTCCGTTTGTGGGTCTTTCTGCGTGGCATTGGGTGTATTTTCGGCTGGTGTGTCCAGAAATGTCAGGTCAGCCAACCATTCCTCAATCTCATTAGCAAAACGGTTTTGCGCTTGGCCGGAGGTAAGATCCAAAAAGCCGAGAATTAACGATCCCGCTAATCCGAACATCGATGCTGAAAAGGCGGTGGACATCCCCATGAGAGGCTTGGTTAGGCCCATCTTGATATGATCGAACATACCTGCAAGGTCTGCCCCGCCAGAGGGCATAGCACTAATCACATCCGCTACAGAACGCACCGTGAGGATTAAGCCATAGAACGTCCCTAAAAGCCCCAGAAATACAAGAAGCTGCGTAATATAGCGGGAGATATCGCGCCCTTCATCCATGCGGGCCTCAAGGCTCTCCAACATAGCGCGGGTTGTGTGGGTAGAGAGGGTCAGCTTGGGGTTTTCCTCCCGCCGTGCGCGGAGCAAGCGTGCCATAGGGGCTAGAAGCAGTGGTGGTTCTGGCACACGCAGCCCCTCACGAGGCTGTTGGAGAATTGTAACCCAGCGAACCTCCGGGATAAGGCGCAAGGTGAGATGGAGGTTCCAAGCGATGCCTAAAAGGAGAATGGCGATAATGACCCCGTTTAGCCCCGGATTCACCATAAAAGCATGAATCAATATATCGCGCAGGGCGAAGACCACAGCGATAATGACGAGGAGAAAGACACAAATGCGAACAAGATAGCGGGTAGGATGCGTCATGGTTTTGGAGTTTTCTCATTAGAGGGCTGGTCGGCTGATAGAGGGGTCTCTACCGGAGGAGGGTTGCTCTCAGGGCGTATATCAAGCCGCTCGGTTGGGGCTGTATCATCTGCCGTAGGGCGACCTTGAGCAATAGGGTAGATTCGCGTTGTTGCGATGCCATTCTGCACAAGCAATCCACGAATCGCTAAAGCGCGGGAGAGAGCCAACCGGCGTGGCATGGAAATATCGTTGCCCGGCACATTGGCATAGCTATGCAGGATAAACCGTACCTCAGTTTTGGGAGCCATGCTCTGGGCATAATGACGGACAGCTTCAATCGTTTCCTCATTTAAATCTGCGCTATTAGGGTCGAATAACACGCGCAAGGCCCCACCCTGCAAAGGCTCTGTATGGCTATGGCTTGTGGCAGCAGGCACGACCGTTGCCGCAGGAACAGGCGGATGGAGTGCAACTGGGAAGGGGGGTGGCGTGATAACTGTAGGTGTTGGAGCTTTAGCGGGGATGTCTAATTTACGAGAATAGCCCGCTGGTGTAGGGGCTGGCGTTGCTTTTGCTTTTGCAGGCGGCTGGGAACTGGTTGTGTTTTGAGCATGCGCCACTTTGCGTTGTTTATGGCCAACCGGTGCATGATGAGATGAGGACACCGCTGCTGAGGGCAAAGCGTCCATATTGGTCGAAACTTGCGCCCACGCCATAGGGAAGCCCCTTCCTAAAAGGAGGAGTGCGCATAAGAGAATGGGAAGGAAAGCCAGCCTATTTATCATATCAACGCCATCTTATGCGGGGGAGCGGCATCCTGCAATCTTTATAGAGATGCAGAAGCAGAATACGCGCTCCTATATACAGCACGAGCGGGTTAGGATTGTGTAATAGCGTTATGGACCAATTCCCGCAGGGGTGCGTGGAAGTGTTGGTTCCCTGCCACAACATTCACATCATCATCAAGTGCACCGAGGTCACGCCCTTGGTCATCAGTTGCGTGGCCACCCGCTTCACGGACGAGTAAAAGCCCCGCCGCGCAGTCCCATGGCTTTAGTCCCAACTCCCAATAGCCCTCATAGCGGCCTGCGGCGAGCCAAGCGAGGTCCAACGCCGCGGCTCCACAACGGCGGATGCCCGCTACCTTTGGCATAAGGCTGCTCAGAACACGGCCAAAAGGCAACCGATGATGAGCAGGGACTTTGGCAAAGGGAATCCCCGTAGCGAACACAGCCTCAGCCAGTTTGCGCCGCGCAGAGACACGGATGCGCCGCTCATTGAGATACGCCCCAATGCCTTTTTCCGCCCAGAACATCTCATGAGAGGCCGGGTTATAGACCACAGCAGCCACAAGCTCGACCTCCCCATTGGGATGGCGGCGTTGCAGTGCGATGGAAATCGCCCAATGCGGAATCCCGTGGAGGAAGTTTGTTGTCCCATCTAACGGGTCAACAATCCAACGCCATGTCCAGTTCTCACCACCTGAGGCCCCGCTTTCTTCCATGAGGAAGGCATAGCCGGGGCGAGCGCGGGCCAGCTCTTCACGGATGGTCTTTTCAGCGCGCATATCGGCTTGGGAGACAAAGTCCCCCGGCCCTTTAATGCTAACCTGAAGTTGTTCAACCTCGGTGAAGTCACGCAGGAGAGAACGCGCAGCCTTTTGTGCAGCATTCTGCATGACGGCCATATGGGGAGAGAGGCGCATGATTAGTCCTTGGCACGCTCAACGTAAGTGGCATCTTCTGTACGCACAACAATGCGCTCACCCGCTTCGATGAAAGGCGGAACCATGACCTTCACACCGTTGGAGAGCATAGCCGGCTTGTAGGAGGAGCTTGCCGTCTGGCCTTTTACAACAGGGTCAGCCTCGGCAATTTCCAACGTGACTTGCGGCGGAAGTGTTACAGCCACCGGGTCGCCTTCTACCAGCTTGACGCTGATGGTCATGTTATCTTGCAAGAAGGGAAGCTGGTCACCCAAAATATCCTTTGGCAGCATGGTTTGCTCAAAGGTCTCTGGGTCCATCAGGACGATGTTATCGCCATCCATGTAGGAATAGATGTAGTCGTTATCTTCTGTAATCAGACGCTCGACTGTATCAGCGGTGCGCCAACGCTCGTTGCTCTTATTGCCACTGGCAAGGTCGCGCATCTCAACCTGAATAAAGGCACCACCTTTACCCGGTGTTAGAATCTGCTGTTTAAGGACGGTCCAACGGCGGCCATTATGTTCAATGACCTGCCCGGCCCGGATGAGGTTGGCTTGCTGTTTCATGTCAGCTCCTGATGTGCATGCAAAAGATCAAGTCGTGTCGTGATGACTTCTAGCCGTGCCGATGGGGCGGGGCAAGGGTTTTAGGTGAAGGGATATTGTTTTCCATCCACCCCACGTGCATGAGGGTGATGGTCTGGGGCAGTGGGGATGAGGTAATCCGGCCCTAAGGGAACCTTCCCTTTTCCTCCGGGAATATCCACCACATAAGTCGGCCATACTAACCCAGAGACGCGGCCCCTGAGTCGTTCAAGCAAAGCGCGTCCTTCCTCAACAGGGACATGGAAATGGGCCGTACCGGGGGCAGAATCGAGATGATGCAGATAATAAGGCTTTACACGCGCAGCAATTAAGGCCCGGAGCAATCCTTCTAAAGCCTCTTCAGTATCATTCACCCCACGCAGCAAAACCGATTGGGATAGTACAGGGATGGCCCGCCCTAATATGTGCCGAATAGCGTGGCGAGCCTGCTTTGTTATCTCACGTTCATGATTAGCATGGATGACTACCCATAAGGCGCGGTCTGTCTCTAACGCATCCAACAAAGCGGGGGTAATACGCTCCGGCGCGGCCACGGGAACACGGCTATGGAGCCGTATAATCTCTATATGCTTGATGTTAGAAAGCCGCTGAATAATATGCGTCATCCGGCGCGGGGAGAGCATGAGCGGGTCCCCCCCGGTGAGGATGATTTCACGAATGGCAGGATGTTCCTCAATCCAGCGGAACGCCGCTTCTAACTCGGAATCGCTTAACAACCCACCATCGGGGCCAACATGCTCTCGCCGGAAGCAGAAGCGACAATAAAGAGGGCAAATGAGCAAAGGCTTGAGCAACGCTCGGTCCTCATAACGGTGCACAATACCCGGCACGGGGGAGAGGGCATCATCCCCAATCGGGTCAGCTTGCTCATGAGGCTGGGTTTGCAATTCCCGCTTATCGGGGATGACTTGCCGAGCAATCGGGTCATCAGGGCCTTGGATGAGCTGTTGGAATGCAGGAGGAATCGCTGTTGCATAATGATGCGCCACAGCTTCCAGCCCCTCTTTTTGGGCAGCTGTAATTAAGCCTGCTTCTAGCAAAGCATGTGGGCTGCGGAGTGTTTTATCTGAGGGGGTGGTAGGGTCAGGCATAATGTTGCTCTAGCGAAGGCGGATGGATTCCGGCAAGATGGGAGCAAGGCAATCATCTCATAATAAGAGGGGGTATCATGGGGCAAAGCACTGCCCAGATTAGAGAGCGTCTGCCCTTTTTACAGCGGCGGTCCCAGATGGTTCGTGCTGTTCGTGCCTTTTTTGAGGGACGTGGCTATTGGGAGGTGGAAACCCCTTACCTTGTCCCAACGCCGGGGGAGGAGGTGCATCTACGCTGTTTCCGCAGCTTGTTGGAGCATCCAGATAGCACAGCGGAGCCACGCTACCTTCACACGAGTCCCGAATTCGCGATGAAACGCCTTGTCGCTGCCACGGGGCAGCCTTTGTTTCAGCTTGCGCGTGTGTGGCGCAATGGGGAGCGCAGTGCCACGCATATGCCGGAATTTACCATGCTAGAATGGTATCATCCCGGGGCGGGCTTATCGGCTTTGATGGATGAAACGGAGCAGCTCTTACGTGCAGTTTTGCCGCCCCATCTTCCCTATAAAGATGGGGTGTTAGACCTCACCCAGCCTTTTGAGCGTCTCACCATGCAGGAGGCTTTTGCCCGTTATGTGGGGGTGGATGTGTTAGCCACGGCTGATGATGCTGCCCATTTAGCGCATGATGCTGGCGTGACGTTACGAGAGGGTGAAACGTGGGAGGATCTTTTCTTCCGCCTTTTGTTAGAAAGAATCGAGCCTGTTATTGGGCGGGAGCGGCCTACCTTCCTAACCCATTGGCCTATCGCACAAGCCGCCCTTGCTAAGCGGGACGTGGCAGACCCACGCGTGGCTTTGCGCTTTGAGCTTTATGCTGGTGGGATGGAATTAGCCAATGCGTTTGAGGAATTAACCGACCCTCACGAACAACGAGCGCGTTTTGAAGCCGACCGCACGCGGCGTTTAGCCCTTACGCCAGAGCAAGATTGGCCGTTAGATGAGGCTTTCCTTGCGGCCCTTGCTGATATGCCGCCGACATCAGGCATCGCCTTAGGGTTTGACCGGCTCGTGATGTTGGCAACCGGGGCCCCTCGTCTTGAGGCGATTCTTTGGCTAAGCTGTTAAGTAATGCATGTTATGTGATGATGATTATGTGATGGGTAGGGGGCATTATGAAGCTTTATAGGGGGATGTTGGTTGTTTTAGGGGCAGGGCTTTTATTGGCCGCCTGTAGTACCCCTGAGATTCAGCGGCCAAAAGTGTTGAATGCTATGATTGGGCAAAGCTCGGTTGATGTGATTCGCCGTTTTGGCGTGCCAAGCCGTGGCTACCAAACACAGGGCCATAATTTCTTATCTTATATCGAGACAACAACCCAATATTCCCCCGGTACAGGCGGTTGGGATTGGGGCTGGGGTGGCGGCTATGGGTACGGCTATGGCGGCTGGGGTGGTGTGGAAATCCCCCCCAGCTATTATAGCAGCAGTTGCCAGACCACCTTCGAGCTTGTGTCTGATCAGGTTGTGGGGTGGAAAATGCATGGGGGTGGATGTTGAGCATGCGCCGGATTCTACGGTGTAAAACACCGTTATTGATTGGCTCTTTTGTAGCATTATGCGCTGTAGCAGGCTGTAGCGATAAGCCCGACCGCCAAGACCCGTTGGATGTCTCAGCCTCTACACATGGGACCTTCCTGCCAGAGGCGGAGAGCATCCATGAGCGATATAAACCTGCTGGCCCTGATGAGCCACCTAACCCAGTTAGTGCGTATCATGTCCCGCCAGTCATGTCGTATGAGGATCGCCCATTGAGCGATAATATAGCCAGCGCGATTGAGCTTGCCGATTATGCAGTTGTAACACAGCGGGCAGGTTATTGGCAGTATTTGGAGGGAGAGGATAATTATACGGTTCTTGCTATCCCTAATAAGCCGTTTGAGGCCTATTACCGCGTTCAAGTCGCTCCTCTTGCAGAGGGTCCACGCCATACTTATGTCCGCGAGCTGATTGGCCAGACAATCATTAAAGGGTCGTGGGATGTCAAGAAAATCCGCCGCCGGGCTGCTCGATCACAGGATGGAACAGTGCGCGTTAAAACCCTCTCGGGCCCGGATTATGACCTGCTCTTTAAGCCCTTGCCTGATGGGCGTATTCAAGTCATCGGGCGTAATGGTTCTGCGATGTTGAAGGGGAGCGAATATAAGCAAGCGAACGGCATGTTGCTTGTGATTGATTCAGTATTGCCGCATCGGTGAGGGAGGTGGGAGGCTCTTTTTAAGAGAGAGCCTCTTTTATCTCGACAAAACGGGTGGTGATGTCCTCTGCATTATGCAGTGGAATTGCTAGAAAATCCGCTCCTGCTTTGGCCGCTGCTGCCCCGTCCTCCACGGCTGTAATATGCTCTGCTACAATGGGGAGTTCCGCAAAGAGGCTCCATTGCGTAATGGCTGTTAGGGCCGTAGCGGGGAGGCTGATATAATCTGCACCTTGCTCCCCAGCACTCATTGCATCATCTAATGTGAGGCATGAACATCCTAATTGCAAGTTTTTGGGTTTATCCTTGCGATTAATAAGGGTCTTTACCTCTGCAGGACGGGAGAGATGCAGCCCATCAATCTCTGTAAGGGGAATATCGCAAAGTAATCCAAGGTCAGATGGTGCAAGGATGAGAGCTACATTATAGCTCCACACCATTTGACGAAGGGAGTCTAACAGGCTGTGTTTTAAGGTTCTATCAAAACATAAACGCAAAGCCGTTACGCTCTCCATTTCTAAAATAGGAGGCAGCCGGTCTTGAAGCTCCGTCAATAGTTGGAGCGAGGGCAATATGGGGTAGAGGTCAGGTGCGGTCATAATAGATTAGATGTGACAGATTATAGCGTATTTTGCCAGTGCTGCATTACAGATGGCCGGATAGAGGCAAGCCGTCCTTCCATTGCTTTGGGGATAGTGGCGCGAAAGTCCCGGCAGATAACGCCATCTATGCCGCGATGTAAGGCCTCTAAGGCCAAGGCGGCGTTGGCTCCACAATCTAAGATGGAGGGGTGTTCTATGTCGGTGATAAGCTGCAACCACCAAGGCAATCCCAAACTCGCCCCGGCATAGGCTGGGGAGAGGATGGTAAAAGGGCGCGAACCACGTTGATGGCATATCTCTAGCAAGAGAGGACGCGTGCCGATTGTGAGAAAGGGACGTGGAAAAGCAGCAAAGATGCTTGACGTGCTGTGAGGATCAGTCATGTTATTCTTACATGGAAGGCGATTATATCTTTAAAAGCCGTACTTACAAGGGGGAGCGTATCAGTGTCAGAGGAGACTTTACCAGCCATTATGCAGAAAAATCCTGACCTTGAACAGCTGGAGATGGCGTTAGTTCAGCTTGGCTTCGCCTTGGAACAGCAGGAAATCCAAGCCGAGGCAGAACGCACACGGCAGGAGGAGAAATGCGGCATGCTATTAAAGCGGATTGAGCGTCTGGAAGCCCAACTGCGTGCAGTCCTCGCAGCTGATAACCTCCCTCATCCTATGGGTGCGCAAGAGAAGGAGTAACATTATGGCCCAAGTAACACTTTCAGTAGGGGGTGTAAGCTATATCGTTGGCTGTCAGGATGGGGAGGAGGGCCATCTTAAAACCCTCGCCGCATCAATCAGCCAACGGTTGGAGGATGTGCGTAAGACCTTGGCACCGCGTGGGGATAAGGAAGCCCTTTTTCTCGTTTCTTTATTACTGGCAGATGAGCTTTATGAGGCACAAGGTAAGCGCATGACCGCGGAGGAAAAAGCTGCTCTTGCGCGCAGCCAGCAGTTAGAAGCAGCTCATCGGCATATGTCAGACCGATTGGCCGATGCTGCCGCTACAGCAAGTAATTTGCTCCAACGGGTAGAGGGGCATCTTAAAACATCCTCACAAGAGAGCATAACTGCTGCTACAACAACGGCTAATCCTCACAGCTAAGGTGCGCCCTTGTTATCTCGGCTCAGGAGTGCAATATGGGGGACGAAGCTGCCTAGCGCGTCAGGCACGATCAACCTCTGGGCCGATAAGCACTTCCAAGGGAACTGGCTCTGTCGTGGCTGTGGTCACGTTATTACCGGTGCCCACCTGCCCTAGCAGGTCCGGGAGGGCTGATGAGACCAACGGCTAAGGTGGCTTCACGGAACAAGCTTATGCCCGATAGCATTACATCTTCCGCACAAAAACAGCGTATTCGGCAGGCCTGTCTTGCCGATAGACCATTTGTCACACCACGGCAAAATCGTCAGCTTATCGCGCGTCTTGCAGTGCTTTTGCAGTCTATAAAACCAAACATAGTGGCTACCGTATGGCCCTTACCCGGGGAGGTGGATTTGCGCCCCCTTTGTAAACAGCTTGCGCGCGCGGGGTATCAGGTCGCCCTCCCACACACCCCTCCTAAAGGGCAGCCTCTTATATTCCGCTGTTGGACAGAAACAACGCGCATGAGGCGAGGCCGTTTTGGCACGTCCTTTCCCACAGGGCGGCGATGTAAGCCGGATGTCATACTCGTTCCGCTTGTCGCTTTTGATAGAGCAGGGGGGCGGCTTGGTTATGGCGGCGGTTATTATGACCGCACCCTACCGCTCTACCCGCAAGCGCGCTTGATAGGGTACGGTCTTTCTCAACAAGAGCAAGCGCACATTCCGATGGATGAGCATGATCAGCCCCTTCCCATGATCGTAACAGACTCTGAAATCATCCAGACAGCCAGCATGAAGGACATGTTTTGAGACTTTTATTTTTAGGCGATATTGTTGGTCGTAGTGGGCGTGATGCTGTCCTAGCTGGTTTGAAGGATTGGCGAGAGCAGCTATCTCTTGATGCCGTGATTGCGAATGCTGAAAATGCCTCCCACGGCTTTGGGCTATCCCCCCAAATTGCGCGTGACCTTCTGGATGGCGGCGTTGATGTCATCACATTAGGCAATCATGCGTGGGACCGTAAGGATTTAATCGGTCAATTAGACCAGCTTCCCACAGTTGTGCGCCCTGCAAATTATCCAGAGGGTACACCGGGGCAGGGTGGTTGCGTGTTAACTCTGCCATGTGGACGGAAGGTTTTGGTCATTAACGTAATGGGGCGCATTTTTATGGATGCGCTGGATGATCCCTTCCGCGCTGTAGATGCGATTCTCGCACGTCATCGCCTTGGCGGAACCGTTCATGCTGCCATTTTGGATGTTCATGCCGAAACAACAAGCGAGAAGATGGTCTTTGGTCACCATTATGATGGCCGATTCTCCTTGATAGTAGGAACGCACACACATATTCCCACCGCCGATCATCGTATTTTAAAAGGTGGCACGGCCTATCAAACTGATGCAGGCATGTGCGGGGATTATGACAGCGTCATCGGGATGGAAAAAGAAAATGCCATCCGTAAAATGTTGAAGAAAGTCCCAACAGACCGCTTTCAACCAGCCACTGGCAAAGCCACAGTTGCCGGATTAATGGTTGAAACGGACGACCAAACCGGCCTTGCTATCAGGGTTTGTCCCTTCCGTCATGGCGGTGAACTGCTCCCTTCCACACCTGATTTTTAATTTTTTTGTAGTTTTCCTATTTTTTGGGGTTGCGTGGGTTTTGTGGTGTGGGTATAAGGCGCTCTACCGGCGGCGCTGGGGCGGGAGTTCTGGGGTTGTTTGGGTGGTCATTGAGAATTGAATATTGGTTAATAAGTAGAGACTGGAAGGGAT